>NZ_JBVIRL010000006.1:0-415223 GCF_055576085.1 Kitasatospora sp. NPDC033851
CATCCCCGCCGCGTCCGAACCCGCCTCCGGCTCCGACAGGCAGTACGAGAACATCCCCTCACCCCGCGCCAGCGCCCCCAGGTACTTCGCCTTCAGCTCCTCCGAACCCGACAGCTGCACCGGCAGCGACCCCAGCTTGTTCACCGCCGGGATCAACGACGACGACGCGCACACCCGCGCGACCTCCTCGATCACGATCACCGTCGCCAACGCGTCCGCACCCGCACCGCCGTACACCTCCGGCACGTGCACCGCGTGCAGGTCATTGCCCGCCAACGCGTCCAGCGCCTCCTGCGGGAACCGCCCCTGCTCGTCCACCTCCGCCGCGAACGGAGCGATCTTCGCCTCGGCCAGCGAACGCACCGCCTCACGAAGCATCTCGTGCTCCTCGGAGATACGGAAGAGATCGAAGTCAGCTGCCCCTGCGCTGCCCGCCATGATGCCTGCCTCGTCGTCCAGTGACCGAAGCCCGGCGAAGCCGGATCCGGCCCGATCGAACCGGTCCGATCGACGTCGAATCCGGGGTTAACTACCGTTCAGTAGCAATCCTAGGGCTCCGACCTGCGGCTGCCTAGCGTCCCGGGCGTGCGGCCGATCCCTGCACGCCCGGGCAGGACGGATAGCATCGGGGGCGTCCGTACCGGTCGGGTCCGCATCCAGGCCGGTCGAGTCCGCCTCCAGGGAGAACCCGTGACCCTCCGCATCTCCGTGATCGGCACCGGCTACCTCGGCGCCACGCATGCCGCCGCGATGGCCGAGTTCGGCTTCGAGGTGCTGGGCCTGGACATCGACCCCGACAAGATCGCCATGCTCACCGCCGGCCGCGTCCCGATGTACGAGCCGGGGCTGTCCGAGCTGCTGCTCAAGCACGTGGCCGGGCACGAGGGTTCGACCGGGCGACTGCGGTTCACCACCTCCGCCCAGGAGGCCGCCGAGTTCGGCGACGTGCACTTCGTCTGCGTCAACACCCCGCAGCGCAAGGGCGAGTTCGCCGCCGACATGTCGTACGTCGACACCGCGATCGACGAGCTCGCACCGCACCTGACCCGCCCGGCCCTGGTGGTCGGCAAGTCCACCGTCCCGGTCGGTTCGGCGGCCCGGCTGGCCGAGCGGCTGGCCGCGCTCGCGCCGGTCGGCGAGGGCGCCGAACTCGCCTGGAACCCGGAGTTCCTGCGCGAGGGCTTCGCCGTCCAGGACACCCTGCGGCCGGACCGGATCGTGGTCGGCACCCAGAGCGAGCGGGCCGAGCGGCTGCTGCGCGAGGTGTACGCGGAGCCGATCGCGGCCGGGGTGCCGTTCGTGGTCACCGACTACGCGACCGCCGAACTGGTCAAGGCCGCCGCGAACTCCTTCCTGGCCACCAAGATCTCCTTCATCAACGCGATGGCCGAGGTCTGCGAGGCGGCCGGCGCGGACGTCACCCAGCTCAGCAAGGCCCTGGCCTTCGACGAGCGGATCGGCGGCAAGTTCCTCAACTCCGGCCTCGGCTTCGGCGGCGGCTGCCTGCCCAAGGACATCCGCGCGTTCATGGCCCGGGCCGGCGAGCTCGGCGCCGACCAGGCGCTGACCTTCCTGCGCGAGGTCGACTCGATCAACATGCGGCGCCGCTCCCGGATGGTCGAGCTGGCCCGCGAGCAGTGCGGCGGCGGCTTCCTGGGCCGGCGGGTCGCCGTCCTCGGCGCCGCCTTCAAGCCCAACTCGGACGACATCCGGGACTCCCCCGCCCTCAACGTGGCCGCCCAGATCCAGCTCCAGGGCGCCCAGGTCACCGTCTACGACCCGAAGGCCGTCGACAACGCCCGCAAGATGTTCCCCTCGCTCACCTACGCCGGCTCCGCCCTGGAGGCCGCCGAGGGCGCCCACGTCGTCCTCCACCTCACCGAGTGGGCCGAATTCCGCGAGCTGGACCCGGCCGAGCTGGGCGCCGTGGTCGCCGAGCGCCGCCTCCTCGACGGCCGCAACGTCCTCGACGCCGACGCCTGGCGCGCCGCCGGCTGGACCTACCGTGCCCTCGGCCGCCCCAGCTGAACCCCTGAGCCCCCGGCGCCCGCCCCCGAACCCGGGGGCGGGCGCCTTTTTCGGGCAACCGATTCGGGCAACCGAATTGAACATGTTCACCTAAGGCGACGACGACGGTACGGCCCGGGTCAGGCTCCGGGCCTTCGACGCCTGAGCCCTGGCCGGAATCCCGCGTCCCCGAACGTCGTTGGAACCGGCATGACGAGCTACGGCGACGACGCGACGGTCCGCGAGATCCTCACCGGCACCGGGGACACCTGGGCCGTGGTCGGCCTCTCCGACAACACCGCCCGGGCCGCCTACGGCGTGGCCCGGGTGCTGCAGCGCTACGGCAAGCGCATCGTGCCGGTGCACCCGAGGGCCGAAACGGTCCTCGGCGAGCAGGGCTACGCCTCGCTCGCCGAAATCCCGTTCGCGGTCGACGTGGTGGACGTGTTCGTGAACAGCGCGCTGGCCGGGGAGGTGGCCGGCCAGGCCGTGGCGGTCGGGGCGAAGGCGGTGTGGTTCCAGCTCGGGGTGGTGGACGAGGCCGCGTACGGGCGGACCCGGGAGGCCGGGCTCGCCATGGTGATGGACAAGTGCCCGGCCCTCGAGATCCCGCTGCTGGACGGGGACGGGGCCTAGGAGTTCGCGCCGTCCAGCTGGGCGATGGTGGCGATGGACGGGCGGCGGCCGGCGCGCAGTGAGGTGGCGGCGGACTCGGCGTCGCGCAGGACGCGGACGGCGTTGTGCCAGGTGAGCTTGGCCAGGTCGGCCTCCGACCAGTGGCGGCGCAGGAGTTCGGCGACCAGGTTGGGGTAGCCGGCCACCGAGTCCAGGCCGTCCGGCAGGAAGGCGGTGCCGTCGAAGTCGCCGCCGATGCCGATGTGGTCGATGCCGGCGACCTCGCGCATGTGGTCGAGGTGGTCGGCGACGGTGGCCGGGGTGGCGATCGGGCGCGGGTGTTCGGCCTCGAAGGCGTAATGCCGCTCCATGGCCGGCGGGGTGGTGTCCAGCGGATGGAAGCCGTGGGCGCGCATGTTGTCGTCGGCGGCGAGGGTCCACTCGATGGCGGCGGGCAGGATGAACTTGGGCACGAAGGTGGCCATCGCCACGCCGCCGTTGGCGGGCAGCTGGGCGAGGACGTCGTCGGGGATGTTGCGCGGGTGGTCGCAGACCGCGCGGGCGGAGGAGTGCGAGAAGACCACCGGCGCCTCGGTGACCCGCAGGGCGTCCCGCATGGTGTCGGCGGAGACGTGCGAGAGGTCGACCAGCATGCCGAGCCGGTTCATCTCGCGGACGACCTCCTCGCCGAAGCGGGTCAGCCCGCCGGCCACCGGCTTGTCGGTCGCGGAGTCGGCCCACGGCACGTTGTCGTTGTGGGTGAGCGTCAGGTAGCGCACGCCCAGCTCGTACAGGGCGCGCAGGGTGGCGAGCGAGCAGTCGATGGAGTGGCCGCCCTCGGCGCCCATGAGGGAGGCGATCCGGCCCTCCGCGCGGGCGGCCTCGATGTCGGCGGCGGTGCGGGCCAGGCGGAGCCGGTCGGGGTAGCGCTCGACGAGGGCGTGGACGAAGTCGATCTGCTCGAGGGTGGCGCTCACCGCGTGGTCGCCGGCCAGCGAGGCGGGGACGTAGACGGACCAGAACTGCGCGCCGACCCCGCCCTCCGCGAGGCGGGCGAGGTCGGTGTGCAGGCGGTCGCTCTGGTCGGCGGCGAGGTCGAGCGCGCCGAGGTCGTACCCGGCCTGCTCGCGCATCGCCCAGGGGAGGTCGTTGTGGCCGTCCACCACGGGGGCGGTGCGCAGCAGGGCGCGGGCGCGGTCCAGCGGGGTGGGGGAGTCCGTCTCGGAAGTCATGCGAGCTGTTCTACCCCACCGCCGCGACCGTGGTTACTTGCCGAAGCCGAAGGAGGAGGAACCGGCCACCTTGGCCCGGAGCTTCTTGCCCTTCTCGGTGGCCTGGCTGTTCAGCTCGGCCTGGAAGTCGGTCATCCGCTCGGTGAGCTCGGGGTCGAAGGCGGCGAGCATCCGCACCGCGAGGAGGCCCGCGTTGCGCGCGCCGGCCACCGAGACCGTCGCCACCGGGACGCCGGCCGGCATCTGGACGATCGACAGCAGGCTGTCCATACCGTCCAGGTAGCGCAGCGGCACCGGCACGCCGATGACGGGCAGCGGGGTGACCGAGGCCAGCATGCCCGGCAGGTGGGCCGCGCCGCCGGCGCCCGCGATGATCGCCTTCAGGCCGCGCTTGTGGGCGTTCTCGCCGTACGCGACCATCTCGCGCGGCATCCGGTGGGCGGAGACGACGTCCACCTCGTAGGGGATCTCGAACTCGTCGAGGGCCTGGGCGGCGGCCTCCATGACGGGCCAGTCGGAGTCCGAGCCCATGACGATGCCGACGACGGGCTGGGCGGAGGCGCTCATTCGGTGATCGTTCCTCGCAGGTAGGCGGCCGCGTGGCGGGCGCGCTCGCGGACGTCTTCGAGGTCGTCCCCGAAGACGTTGACGTGGCCGACCTTGCGGCCGGGCTTCACGTCCTTCCCGTACATGTGGATCCGCAGCCCGGGGTCGCGGGCCATGCAGTGCAGGAAGGCGTGGTACATGTCCGGGTAGTCGCCGCCGAGGACGTTGACCATGACGGTCCACTTGGCGCGCGGCCGGGGGTCGCCGAGCGGGAGGTCGAGGACGGCCCGCAGGTGGTTCTCGAACTGCGAGGTGACGGCGCCGTCCTGGGTCCAGTGCCCGGAGTTGTGCGGGCGCATGGCCAGCTCGTTGACCAGGATCCGGCCGTCGCGGGTCTGGAACAGCTCGACGGCGAGGTGGCCGGTGATGCCGAGTTCGCCGGCGATCCGCAGGGCAAGCTGCTGGGCCTCGTCGGACAGGGCCGGGTCGAGGTCCGGCGCGGGGGCGGTGACCTCGGCGCAGACGCCGTTCTCCTGGACGCTTTCCACGACCGGGTAGGCGACGGCCTGGCCGCTGGGCGAGCGGACCACGTTGGCGGCCAGCTCGCGGACGAAGTCGACCTTCTCCTCGGCCAGCACGGGGACGCCGGCCAGGAACGGGGCCTGCGCCTCCTGCTCGCTGTCCACGACCCAGACGCCCTTGCCGTCGTAGCCGCCGCGGACGGTCTTCAGGACGACGGGGTAGCCCTCGCCCTCGGCCGCGAACGCGGTGACGTCGGCCGGGTCGGCGACGATCCGGTGGCGGGGGCAGGGCACGTCGATGGAGTCCAGCTTGGCCCGCATCACGCCCTTGTCCTGGGCGTTGACGAGCGCGTCCGGGCCGGGGCGGACGGCGATGCCGTCGGCCTCCAGGGCCCGCAGGTGCTCGGTGGGGACGTGCTCGTGGTCGAAGGTGACCACGTCGCAGCCCGCGGCGAAGCGGCGCAGGGTGTCGAGGTCGCGGTAGTCGCCGAGGACGACGTCGGAGACCACTTGCGCGGCGGAGTCCTGGGGCGTGTCGGCGAGGAGTTTGAACCTGACCCCGAGCGGGATGCCCGCCTGGTGTGCCATGCGGGCCAGCTGCCCGCCACCGATCATGCCCACCACTGGAAAATTCACATTGCCCGGGGAAGTCACGCCGCCAGGATATCCGGGCCGGTCGGGGGTGGTGGAGCCGCTGGTGGGCCCTCGGAAGCGGACGCGCGTAGATGTCAACCCGGGGGCCTCGCGGCTGAGCCGTTCGGCGGAAGCGGGTAGCCTGGACGGCCAGGTCCTGGTCTACGCGGTCAGATCATGTGCGTGCACGCAGGGCTCAAGGGGCGGCCGCGCCGCTGCGATCAGCCCTTTCGACCCGCAGGCACATGGAGGCAGTCCGGTATGGCGACGACCGCAGCTTCGAAACCCTCACTCGCGCAGAAACTGCGTGGGCTCAAGGGCGAAGTCGTGAAGTTCGGCATCGTCGGCCTGAGCGGCGTGGTGGTCAACTTCGCCGTCTTCTGGGTCTGCATCAACGGCCTGTACCTGGCCTCGGTGCGGTCGAACATCGCGGCGACGGTGATCGCGATCGCCACCAACTACCTCGGCTACCGCTACTGGCTGTACCGGGACCGCGACGCCGCCTCCCGCAAGCGGGAGATCACGCTCTTCCTGGTCTACAGCGGCATCGGCATGCTGATCGAGACCGGCGTGCTCGGCTTCTCGGTGTACGTGCTGAAGCTGGACTCGCACTACGAGCAGCTGGGCGCCAAGGTGATCGGCCTCGCGGTGGCCACCGTCTTCCGCTTCGTCTCCTACCGCACCTGGGTGTTCAAGGCCGAGCCGGAGCCGGTCGAGCTGCCGGCCCAGCAGACGGCGGGCACCGCCAGCGGCCAGGAGCTGGCCGCCCAGGCCGAGCTGATGCTGGCCGCCGAGCAGATCCGCTACGCCAAGGCCGAATAGGCCCCGCGACCGGTAGCCCTCCCCCGCGGGCCACGCGCACCACGCCCAGACCCCGCGGACCGCACAGACCCCGCAGCCCCGGCAGGCCGATCCGGCCGCCGGGGCTTGCTGTCTGCGCCGCCGGCGGAGGAGAGTGGTGACCGAGGGCGAGCGCGGTCAGCGAACGATCACGGCCGGGGGGTCAGGAGGCTCGCCATGACGTTCGTCCAGATCATCGACTGCCAGACCGACAGGCTCGACGACCTCAACCAGCTGATGGACACCTGGGTCGAGGCGACCCGGGGCAAGCGGACCGCCTCGCACGCGGTGGTCGGCACCGACCGTTCCGACACCAAGCACGTGGTGGAGATCGTGGAGTTCCCCTCCTACGAGGAGGCGATGAAGAACTCCCACCTGCCCGAGACCGACCGGATCTTCCGGGAGATGGTGGCGCTCTGCGACGCGCCGCCGACCTTCACCGACCTCGACGTGGTCCGCGACGCGCGGTTCAACAAGGCCACCGCGAGCCGGGTCCTCGAAGGGCTGTCGGCCGGCAACCTCGACATCATCGACGAGTGCATGACCGCCGACTACCGCGACCACGACTACGGCAGCGAGAGCGACGCGGTCGGCCCGGCCGCGTTCCGGGAGCGCTGCGGCAACTACCTGGGCGCCTTCGACTTCACCTTCGACACCGAGGGCCAGATCGCCGAGGGCGACGAGGTGGCCACCCGGTGGACCTGGCACGCCACCCAGAAGGCCGACTTCATGGGCGTACCGAACACCGGCAAGTCGGTGGTCGGACGCGGCACGACCACCTTCCGCTTCAGGGACGGGAAGATCTGCGAGGGCTGGTGGCAGTGGGACGTGATGGGCCTGATGCGCCAGCTCGGCGTGCTGCCCGGCGCCTGACCCTGCCCCGGCGAACCCCGACCGGCGACCCCGCTCGGTCCTCGTGCTCGGTCCTCGTGCTCGGTCCTCGTGCTCGGTCCTCAAGCTCAGTCCTCGTGGCTGCGCCCGAGGAAGATCGCGAACACCGGGGGCTTCAGCGAGAGCAGTTCGAGCCGCCCGCCGTCCGCCTCCGCGAGGTCGCGGGCGACGGCGAGGCCGATGCCGGTGGAGTTGCGGCCGCTGACCGCGCGCTCGAACACCCGGTTGCCGAGGTCCGGCGGCACTCCGGCGCCTTGGTCCTGCACCTCGACCACGACCGAGGTGCCGGAGGGCCGGACCCGCAGGGTGATCGTCCCGGCGCCGTGCATCAGGGAGTTCTCGATCAGGGTGGCCAGCACCTGGGCGACCGTCCCCGGGGTGCCGACCGCGGTGATCCCGTGCAGGCCTTCCAGGGAGAGCACCCGGCCCTTCTCGCGCAGCGTCGGGCCCCACTCCTCCACCTGCTGCTTGATGACCTCGTCCAGGTCGAAGGCGACGGCGGTGGGGCTGCGCGGGTCGCGCTGGGTGGTGAGCAGCCGCTGGACGACGTCGGTGAGCCGCTCGACCTGCTGGAGGGCGATGGTCGCCTCCTCCTTGACGGTCTCCGGGTCCTCGGCGAGGGCGGTGATCTCCTCGAGTCGCATGGAGAGCGCGGTGAGCGGGGTGCGCAGCTGGTGCGAGGCGTCGGCGGCGAGCCGTCGCTCGGCGGTGAGCATCCGGGCGATCCGCTCGGCGCTGGTGTCCAGCACCTCGGCGACCCGGTCGAGTTCGGGCACCCCGTAGCGGCGGTCGCGCGGGCGCGGGTCGCCGGAGCCGAGCCGTTCGGCGGTCTCGGCGAGGTCGGTGAGCGGGCGGGCGAGCCGCTTGGCCTGCCAGACGGCGAGCGCCACGGCGGCCTGGACGGCGAGCAGGGCGACCACGCCGAGCAGCAGCAGGTTGTTGGCGATCTCGTGGTCGACGTCCTCGCGGGACTGCTCGACGGTGACGGTCTCGCCGCTGTTGCCGCGTTCGACGGCCTTCAGCAGGTGGCTGCCCGCCGGGCGCTGGCCGGCCGAGAGCACCTGCTGGCCGGGGATCTGCACCTCGACGTAGGTGCCCTCGGTGACCTGGCTCTCGAAGGCCCGCTCGTTGGTGACGCCCTCGTTCGCGCCGATCCGGCTCTCGACCAGGGCGAGCACCCGGACGGCGGCCGCGTCCACCCGGTCCTGGGCCGAGTTGACGATGGTGCGCTTCTCGACCAGGGCGAGCGGCACGCAGAACACCACGACGACCACCAGGACGACGCCCAGCAGCGAGTTGATCATCCGGCGTTTCACGCTGCCGCTCCCCGAGGTGTTCCGCTTCACCGGCTGTGGCCCGGTCCCGATCTCCGTACGGGGGCTAATTCTTCTCGAACCGGAACCCCACTCCGCGCACGGTGGCGATGTAGCGCGGGTTGGCCGCGTCGTCGCCGAGCTTCTTGCGGAGCCACGAGATGTGCATGTCCAGGGTCTTGGTGGAGGTCCACCAGGTGGTGTCCCAGACCTGGCGCATGATCTCCTCGCGGGTGACCACCCGGCCGGCGTCCCGGACCAGCACGCGCAGCAGCTCGAACTCCTTGGCGGAGAGGGTGAGCTCCTCGTCGCCGAGCCAGGCGCGGTGGGACTCGATGTCGATCTTCACCCCGTGCGCGCCGGTGGTGAGCTGGTCGACGTTGCCGCGCCGGAGCAGGGCCCGGACGCGGGCGAGCAGTTCGGCCAGGCGGAAGGGCTTGGTGACGTAGTCGTCGGCGCCGGCGTCCAGGCCGACCACGGTGTCCACCTCGTCGGCGCGGGCGGTGAGCACCAGGACGGGGCAGCTCTTGCCGTCGGCACGCAGGCGGCGGCAGACCTCCAGGCCGTCCATCTCGGGCAGGCCGAGGTCGAGGACGACGAGGTCGACCTCCTCGGTGAGGCCGGCGGCCAGTGCGGTCGGACCGTCCTCGCGGACGAGCACCTCATAGCCCTCGCGTCGCAGGGCCCGGGCGAGCGGTTCGGAGATCGCCGGATCGTCCTCGGCAAGCAGCACACAGGTCATGGGGTGATGGTAGTCCGCCGGGGTAAGCCCGTACGCCCTGTGAGGTAGTTCACAGAGCGTGATCGTTATACGGGCATCCGACTGAGTTCAACAGAGCGTTGCGGCCCGCCGGTTCAGCGAAGAATCCCCTACTGGATCTTGAATCCGAAGGAGGATAACCGCATCTACCATGGATCGATCGGGAAGATCTGTTGATCTCTTTGCCATTGCCATACCTAATTCGTGGCTTTTGTCATCTGATAGAGCCGAATATCGCCACGTAGAGTGGTTTCGTCCACGTCCGCCGCCACCCCCCTAGGCGGACGCTGTCAGGCAAGGAACCCCTACACATGGCGTCTACGACCCTGGACGCCGACGTTACGTCGGCCTCTCCCAGCGGCAAGACCTTCCTCGGTCACCCCCGAGGCCTCGCCACTCTCTTCATGAGCGAGATGTGGGAGCGCTTCAGCTACTACGGCATGCGCGCCCTGCTGGTGCTCTACATGACCGCCTCCATCACGGACGGCGGGCTCGGTATGAAGGCGGCGGTCGCCGCCGCCGTGTACAGCGTTTACACGGCCATGGTCTACCTGCTGGCCCTCCCGGGCGGCTGGATCGCGGACCGCTTCCTCGGCGCGCGCAAGACCGTCGCGGTCGGCGGCACGATCATCATGATCGGCCACTTCCTGCTGGCCGTCCCGTTCAGCGCGTCGTTCTTCGTCGGCCTCGCCCTGATCGCGATCGGCTCGGGCCTGCTCAAGGCCAACATCTCGACGATGGTCGGCCACCTCTACGACGGCCCGAACGACCCGCGCCGCGACGGTGGCTTCACCGTCTTCTACATGGGCATCAACCTCGGCGCCTTCGCGGCCCCGCTGGTCATCGGCACCGTCGGCCAGAACGTCAGCTGGCACCTGGGCTTCGCCCTGGCCGGCGTCGGCATGGCGCTCGGCCTGGGCCAGTTCCTGCTGGGCACCCGCCACCTGAGCCCGAAGAGCAACGTCGTCACCTCGCCGATCAGCGCGGACGAGAAGCGGAAGATCTTCACCAAGGCCGGCATCTGGCTGGCCGTCGCGACCGCCTTCTACGTGATCGTCGCCGTCACCGGCCACTTCACCATCAACTGGGCGATCTGGCCGCTGTCCATCGCGGGCCTGGCGATCCCGGTCTTCGTCTTCGCCAAGGTGAAGCGCGACAAGGACCTCGACGCCGCCGAGCAGTCCAAGATGAGCGGCTACATCTGGTTCTTCGTCGCCGCCGCCGTGTTCTGGATGATCTACGACCAGTCCGGCTCGACGCTGAACATCTTCGCCGACGAGCACACCGCGTCCACGCTGCTCGGGTTCGACTTCCCGTCCAGCTGGTTCCAGTCGCTCAACCCGCTGTACATCATGGCGCTGGCCCCGGTCTTCGCCTGGATCTGGGTCGCCCTGGCCCGTCGGTCGAAGAACCCCAGCACCACCATGAAGTTCGCCTTCGGTCTGCTGATGATCGGCGCCTCCTTCATCGTCATGATGCTGGCGATGGCCTCCGCCTCCGGCGGCGCCAAGGTCACCCCGCTGTGGCTGGCCATGGTCTACCTGGTCCAGACCGTCGGTGAGCTCACCCTCTCCCCCGTCGGCCTGTCCGTCACCACCAAGCTGGCGCCCACCAAGTACGCCAGCCAGATGATGGGCGTCTGGTTCCTCGCGGTCACCGCGGGCGACTGCGTCGCCGCCATCTTCCAGCTGGTGCTGGGCGACAAGGTGGTCGGCGGCACCGCGTACTTCGCGGTGCAGGGCGCCATGGCGATCCTCGCCGGCATCGCGCTGGCGATGTACCGCAAGAAGGTCGTCAAGCTCATGGGCGACGTGCACTGACCCGACGTGCACTGATGCACTGATGCACTGACGATCGGCTCACGACTCCGGGGCCGCCGTGGATTCCTGAGATCCACGGCGGCCCCGGCCGTTTTCCCCCGTTCCCCCGACGGGACCGGGCCGGCCATGCCTACGGTGCCCGGTATGACGACCGACTCGCTCCCCCGTCAGTTGGCCCGCACCCGCCGGTTCACCCTCGGCGCCCCCACCCGGCCGCAGCCGTCCGCCGACGGCGCCACCGTGCTGTTCCTGCGCGGCCGGGACGGCACCGACCCGCTCACCTGCCTCTGGGCCCTGGACACCGACGGCGGCGGGGAACGACTGATCGCCGACCCGGCCGCCCTCGGCGCCACCACCGGCATCACGGCGTACGGCACCGACGCCGACGGACGGTACGCGGCCTTCGCACTGGACGGCGCGCTGTGGCTGGCCGACACCGCCGACGGCACCGTCCGCACCGTCCCGGCCGCCGGTGAGCCGCAGGAGGTGCGGCTGGACCCGACCGGCCGCCGGATCGCCTACGTCAGCGGCGGCGCCCTGCGGGTGGTCGGCGTCGACGGTGCGGACGACCGGGCGCTCGCCGAACCCGAGGCCGAGGACGTCTCCTACGGCCTCGCCGAGTACGTCGCCACCGGGGAGATGTACCGCACCGACGGCCACTGGTGGTCCCCCGACGGCAGCGCCCTGCTGGTCGCCCGGGTCGACGAGCGCCCGGTCACCCGTTGGTTCCTCACCGACCCGGCCGACCCGCGGCAACCGCCGCGCGCCATCCGCTACCCGCCGGCCGGCACCGCCAACGCCGGCGTCTCGCTGTGGCTGCTCGGCCTCGACGGGAGCCGCACCGAGGTCCGCTGGGACCGCACCGCCTTCGAGTACCTCACCGCCGCCGGCTGGGACGGCCACGGCCCGTACGCCGCCGTGCAGAGCCGTGACCAACGCACCGTCCGCACCCTGGCGATCGGGGCGGACGGCGCCATCCGGGTGCTCGCCGAGCGAACGGACCCGCACTGGGTCGAACTGCTCCCCGGCCTGCCGGTCCGGACAGCGGGCGGGGCATTGGTCGACACCGCCGACGACGGCGACACCCGGCACCTGACTGTCGACGGCAAGCCCGTCACCCCGGCCGGGCTGCAACTGCGGGCCGTCCTCGGGACAGAGGGCGAGCAGGTGCTGTTCACCGCCTCCGAGGAGCCCACCGAAACTCACCTCTGGACGTACGAACCGGGCCACGGCATACGACAGTTGAGCAGCGGCCCGGGCCTGCACGACGGGGTCGCGCGGGGCGGAACGCTGGTCCTCACCACCCGCTCCCCCGGCGGCCGCACCACCGTCCTGCGCGAGGGGCGTCCGGCGCTCCCGCTGGTTTCGCACGCGGAGCCGCCCGTGCTCGCCTCCCGCCCCGAACTGCTCCGCCTCGGCCCCCGCGAACTGCGCGCCGCGCTCTACCTGCCCACCGGCCACCGCCCCGCCGACGGCCCGCTGCCAGTCCTACTCGACCCGTACGCCGGGCCCGCCATGCAGAAGGTCACCACCGGCGGCGCCTGGCACGAGCAGGTGTCCCAGTGGTTCGCCGACCAGGGCTTCGCGGTGCTGGTGGTGGACGGCCGCGGCACCCCCGGACGCGGCCCACGCTGGGACAAGACGATCTGGGGCGACAAGGCCGGCCCCGCTCTGGAGGACCAGATCGACGGCCTGCACGAGACCGCCCGGCTGCGGCCCGGACTGCTCGACCTCGACCGGGTCGCCATCCGCGGCTGGTCGTACGGCGGCTTCCTCGCCGCCCTCGCGGTGATTCGGCGCCCCGACGTCTTCCACGCCGCCTCGGCCGGGGCCGCCCCCACCGACCACAGGATGTACGACACCCACTGGCAGGAACGGTTCCTCGGCCACCCCGACGAGCACCCCGAGCACTACGACGCCGGCGACCTGATCGCCGAAGCGCCGAAGCTGCGCCGCCCGCTGCTGCTGATCCAGGGCCTCGCGGACGACAACGTCTTCCCCGCCCACACCCTGCGGCTCTCCCGGGCCCTGCTCGCCGCGGGCCGCCCGCACGAGGTCCTGCCGCTCGCCGCCACCGGCCACCGGCCGAGCGACGAGGCGGTGGTGGAGCACCTGCTGAGGCACGAACTGGACTTCCTCCGGCGCTCCTTGGCCTCGGATGACACACCCGGACCCGGACAGCAGGCCTCGGAATAGCGAAAGGCTCCCGCGCCCGCCACCCCGGGGGCGCGGGAGCCTCCCACCGACCGCAGGTCAGACCTCGCGGACGCCCGCCCGCCAGACCGCGGCCGTCAGTGGCACGCCAGGCCGGTAGGCCAGGTGGACGTGCGAGGGCGCGTCGAGCAGCAGCAGGTCGGCCCGGGCGCCGGGCGCGACCACGCCGACGTCGGTGCGCCGCAGCGCGTGGGCGCCGCCCGCGGTGGCCGCCCAGACCGCCTCGTCCGGCGTCATCCCCATCTCCCGCACCGCGACCGCGATGCAGAACGCCATCGAACTCGTGAAGCTGGAGCCCGGGTTGCAGTCGGTGGACAACGCCACCACCGCCCCCGCGTCCAGCAGTCGGCGCCCGCTCGGGTACTCGGCCCGGGTGGAGAACTCCGCCCCCGGCAGCAGCGTCGCGACCGTCCCCGACCCGGCCAGCGCCGCCACGTCCTCGTCCGTCAGATGGGTGCAGTGGTCCGCCGAGGCGGCCCCCAGCTCGACGGCGAGCTGCACGCCGGGCCCGTACGAGAGCTGGTTGGCGTGCACCCGGGGGGTGAGGCCGCGCTCGATGCCGGCGGTCAGGATCGCCCGCGCCTGGTCGCCGTCGAAGGCGCCCTTCTCGCAGAACACGTCCACCCAACGGGCGTGCGGGGCGCAGGCGTCCAGCATCTCGCCGGTGACCAGGTCGACGTACCCGGCCGGGTCCTCGGCGTACTCGGGGGCGACCACGTGCGCGCCCAGGTAGGTGGTCTCCGGGGTGTGCCGCGAGGCGATCCGCAGCGCCCGGGCCTCGTCCGCCATCGTCAGCCCGTAGCCGGACTTGCACTCGATGGTGGTGGTGCCCTGGCGCAGCGCCTCCCGGACGAACCGGTCCAGGTTGGCGTCCAGTTCGGCGTCGCTCGCGGCCCGGGTGGCCGCCACGGTGGTGCGGATCCCGCCCGCCGTGTACGCCTGGCCGGACATCCGGGCGTTGAACTCGGCGGTGCGGTCGCCCGCGAACACCAGGTGGGCGTGCGAGTCGACGAAGCCGGGCAGCAGGGCCCGGCCCTCGGCGTCGAAGCGCTCGTCCGCGCCCGGGGCCTGCGCCGCCGGCCCGACCCAGGCGACGGTGGCGCCGTCCAGCACCACGGCCGCGTCGGTCAGCAGGCCGAGCGGCCCGGCGCCCTGCCCGGGGTCGTTGGTGACCAGGCTGCCGATGCCCGTGATCAAGGTGGTCCTGGTGCTCAAGACAAGGCCTTCCGAGGGGAGTTGGGGAGGTGGGCTCAGTAGTCCAGCGCGCCGATGGCGGACCGCAGCGCCCCCGGAACGTCGGCCACCAGCTGGTGCGCGCCGTCCCGGACGACGTGCCGGCCGCCGACCACCACGTGCCGCACGTCCGCCGCCGAGGCCGCGAAGACCGCGATCTCGGCGCCGAGCCGGGGCGGCGGGCCCGCGGTGCGGACGGAGTCCAGCGCGATCACCGTGAAGTCGGCGAGCGCCCCGGCCTCGATCCGCCCGGCCTCCGGCCAGCCGAGCGAGGCGTGCCCGTCCTCGGTGCCGGCCCGCAGCAGCGCGTTGGCCGTCCAGTGGCCGCGGGTGCGGGTGCGCAGCCGCTCGTCCAGCTCCAGCGCGCGGGCCTCCTCGAACGGGTCGACGACCGCGTGGCTGTCGCTGCCCAGGGTGATCGGGCAGCCCGCCGAGGCGAGCCGGCGGGCCGGGCCGATGCCGTCCGCGAGGTCCCGCTCGGTGGTGGGGCACATGCAGACGGTCGTGGAGGAGTCGGTGAGGAGCTTGACGTCCTCGTCGGTGAGGTGGGTGGCGTGCACGACCGAGGTGCGTGGGCCGAGCGCGCCGTGGTCGGCGAGCAGCCGGGTCGGGGTGACGCCGTGCGCGGCGAGGCAGGCGTCGTTCTCGGCGGTCTGCTCGGACAGGTGGACGTGCAGCGGCGCCTTGCGCATCGCCGCCCACTGCGCGACGGTGCCCAGCTGCTCGGCCGGGACGGCCCGGACCGAGTGGATGGCGGCGCCGATCCGGGCGTGCTCGCGCGGCTTGAGCGCGTCCGCCCGCTCGGCCCAGGCCTGCGCGTCGCCGTCGCCGAACCGCTGCTGCGGCTTGGTCGGCTCGGCGCCGAAGCCGGCGGACAGGTAGCAGGTGTCCAGCAGGGTGATCCGGATGCCGGCCCGGGCGGCGGCCTCGATCAGCGCCTCGCCCATCGCGTTCGGGTCGGTGTAGCGGGCGCCGCCGGGCGCGTGGTGCAGGTAGTGGAACTCGCCGACGGCCGTGATCCCGGCCAGCGCCATCTCGGCGTAGACGGCGGTGGCGAGGTCCAGGTAGCTGTCCGGGTCGAGCGCGCCGGCGAACCGGTACATGGTGTCGCGCCAGGTCCAGAAGGTGCCGGAGCCGACCTGCACGTGCCCGCGCAGCGCGCGGTGGAAGGCGTGCGAGTGGGCGTTCGCCTGGCCGGGCAGCAGCAGCCCGTCGAGGCGGACGGCGCCGGGCGGGCAGGGCCCGCTGTCCGGCGTCACCGAGGTGATCAGGCCGCCGGGGCCGGTGGCGATCAGCACGTCCCGCTCGACCACCGGCCCGTTGGGGTGCGGCAGCCAGGCGTGCTGCGCCCAGTAGCTCACCGCGGTCACCGCGGCCGTTGAGGACGGTGAGGTCGCTGAGGTCACTGACACGCCAGGTCCTCCAGTACGTCGGCGAGGGCGGTGACCCCGGCCAGGCAGTCCGCCACCTCGGCGTGTTCGGCCGGGGAGTGCGAGACGCCGCTGGGGTTGCGCACGAACAGCATGGCGGTCGGGATCGCGGACGCCAGGATCCCGGCGTCGTGTCCCGCGCCGGTGGGCAGTACCGGGGCGTCCAGCAGCTTGGCGAGCCGGTCGCGCAGCGGGCCGTCGAAGTCCACCACGGGGGTGTACGACTCGCGGGTCAGCTCGACCCGGACGCCGTCGCGCCCGCCGCGCTCGGCGGCGGCCTGCTCGATCTCGGCGACCAGCGCGGTGAGGGTGCGCTCGTCGGCCGCCCGGGAGTCCAGCCAGCCGCGCACCAGCGAGGCGATCGCGTTGGTGCCGTTGGGCTCGACCGCGACCTTGCCGAAGGTGGCCAGCGCACCCGCCTGCTTCGCCTTCTTGCGGGCGGCGAGCACCGTGTTGGCGTAGGTCAGCATCGGGTCGCGGCGGTCCTCGATCCGGGTGGTGCCGGCGTGGTTGGCCTCGCCGTGGAAGTCGAACCGCCAGCGGCCGTGCGGCCAGATCGCGCCGGCCACGCCGACCGGCTGCCCCTCGGCGAGGTAGCGGCCCTGCTCGACGTGGAGTTCGACGAAGGCGCCGATCCGGGCCAGCCGGTCGTCGTCCGCGCCGATCCCGGTCGGGTCGTAGCCGGCCTTCTCCATCGCGTCGGGCAGCCGGACGCCGGCGGCGTCGCGCAGCTCGTACGCGGCCTCGCGGGAGAGCACCCCGGCGGTCAGCCGGGAGCCGATGCAGGCCACGCCGAACCGGGCGCCCTCCTCGTCACCGAAGTTGACGACCGCCAGCGGCCGGGTGAACTCGGTTCCCCGGGCGCGGAGTTCGTCCAGCGCGGCGAAGGAGGAGACCACCCCGAGCGGGCCGTCGAAGGCGCCGCCGTCCGGGACGGAGTCCAGGTGCGAGCCGGTGACGACGGCCCCGCCGGCCTGCGGGTCGCCCAGCCAGGCCCACTGGTTGCCGTTGCGGTCCAGCTCGTACGCCAGGCCGCGGCTGCGGGCCTGCTGCTCGAACCAGGCGCGGCACTCGGCGTCGGCGGAGTTCCAGGCGAACCGGCGGTAGCCGCCGGAGGAGGCGGAGCGGCCCACGGGGAGCAGCTCCGCCCACATCTCTTCGAAACCGGAGGTCACAGCTCACCCATCGGGACGCGGACCCCGCGCTCGGCGGCGACCTCGGTGGCCCGGTCGTAGCCGGCGTCGACGTGCCGGATGACGCCCATGCCCGGGTCGTTGGTGAGCACCCGGCGGATCTTCTCCCCGGCCAGCGCGGTGCCGTCGGCGACGGTGACCTGGCCAGCGTGGATCGAGCGGCCGATGCCGACGCCGCCGCCGTGGTGGATGGAGACCCAGGAGGCGCCGGAGGCGACGTTGACCATGGCGTTGAGCAGCGGCCAGTCGGCGATCGCGTCCGAGCCGTCCAGCATCGCCTCGGTCTCCCGGTACGGGGAGGCGACCGAGCCGCAGTCCAGGTGGTCGCGGCCGATGACGATCGGCGCGGACAGCTCGCCGGAGGCGACCATGTCGTTGAAGCGCTCGCCGGCCTTGTCGCGCTCGCCGTAGCCGAGCCAGCAGATGCGCGCGGGCAGGCCCTGGAAGTGCACCTTCTCCTGGGCCAGCTTGATCCAGCGGGCCAGCGACTCGTTCTCCGGGAACAGGTCGAGGACGGCCTTGTCGGTCTTGTGGATGTCCTGCGGGTCGCCGGACAGCGCCGCCCAGCGGAACGGGCCCTTGCCCTCGCAGAACAGCGGGCGGATGTACGCGGGGACGAAGCCGGGGAAGGCGAAGGCGCGGTCGTAGCCGGCCAGCTGGGCCTCGCCGCGGATCGAGTTGCCGTAGTCGAAGACCTCGGCGCCGCGGTCCAGGAAGCCGACCATCGCCTCGACGTGCGCGGCCATCGACTCGCGCGAGCGCTGGGTGAACTCGGCGGGCTTGGCGGCGGCGTAGTCCGCCATGTCGTCGAAGGCGACGCCGACCGGCAGGTAGCTGAGCGGGTCGTGGGCGCTGGTCTGGTCGGTGACGATGTCGATCGGCGCGTCCATCGCGAGCAGCTGCGGGAAGAGCTCGGCGGCGTTGCCCAGCAGGCCGATGGAGAGCGGCTGCTTCTTGTCGCGGGCGGCGGTGGCCAGCTCCAGAGCGTGGCCGAGGTCCTTGGCCTCGACGTCCAGGTAGCGGTGCTCGATCCGGCGGGAGATCCGGGACGGGTCGCAGTCGATGCAGATCGCCACGCCGCCGTTCATGGTCACGGCCAGCGGCTGGGCGCCGCCCATCCCGCCGAGGCCGGCGGTGAGGGTGATGGTGCCCTCCAGCGTGCCGTTGAAGCGCTTGTTGGCGACGGCGGCGAAGGTCTCGTAGGTGCCCTGGAGGATGCCCTGGGTGCCGATGTAGATCCAGGAGCCGGCGGTCATCTGGCCGTACATGGTGAGCCCGAGGCTCTCCAGCCGGCGGAACTCCTCCCAGTTGGCCCAGTCGCCGACGAGGTTGGAGTTGGCGATCAGCACGCGCGGCGCCCACTCGTGGGTCTGCATCACGCCGACCGGTCGGCCGGACTGGACCAGCATGGTCTCGTCCTGCTTCAGGCCCTGCAGCGTCTTCACCATGGCGTCGAAGGAGCGCCAGTCCCGCGCGGCCTTGCCGGTGCCGCCGTACACGACCAGCTTCGACGGGTGCTCGGCCACCTCGGGGTCGAGGTTGTTCATCAGCATCCGCAGGGCGGCTTCCTGCTGCCACCCCTGCGTCGTGAGTCCCGTACCACGCGCCGCGCGCACCTCACGCGGACCGCTCGCCTGCTGCACCATAGTCCCGGCCTCCTGCGGATGGATTCATTCAAGCTCTGCTCGACTGAATATAACTAAACAGCAGGGTTTCGACCAGACCCCGGAACAATCCGATCAGCCCCGGCATCCGCCGACTTGGCGCGCTAGCCTGAACGCGGCGAACACCAGCCGCTCGGCCCAGCTCCAGGGAGCGGAGGACACGATGACGGCCATCAGCGTGCGGCCCGGCAGACTCCGGGATGTGGCGGAGGAGATCGAACAGCGCACGGGACTTCGCGTCCAGATCATCGGAGGAACGCTGCTGATGTCCCCGACTCTCCGCGGTAAGCACGCGGGGACCGTCAAGCGCTTGTCCCGCCAGCTCGACGACAAACTTCCGGCCGGTCTCGGCGCCTATGAGGTCTCGTCGATCAACATGCCCGACGACGCGGAGGACTACGCGACACCCGACTTGGTCGTCCTGCCGTCCGACTGGGAGGACGACGACGACTGGCTGGCAGACCCCCACGACGTCGAGCCGGCCGTGGAGGTCGTCTCAACCTCTGAGCGTGTCAGCCACATCGCCGCCAAGACCAGTTGGTACGCGATCGCGGGCGTGCCGGTCCTCCTCGCGGTCGATCCCCGCCAGGGCGCCTGGACCCTCCACACCCACCCTCGCGACGGCGAGTACCAGGGCGTGCTGCACGGCAAGTACGGCGAGCCCGTCCCGCTGACCTCACCGCTGCCGGCCGAACTGGACACGTCCCGGCTCCCGCTGTACGCCCCCCGCAGCTGAGTCAGGCCGCCGCGTCGCCGTCCCAGTCGATGCCGATCTCGGCGAGCCAGCGGCGGTCGGCGTCGTCGGGAGCGGGCGGGGACGGCGGGCGGGGAATGTTCTGGACGGGGCCGAGGCCGTACTTCTCGGCAGCCGCGCCGGCCCGGGCGTCGGCTTCGACGACGCCGACGTGCACGGCCGACTCGTCGCCCGGGTCGAGGACGGTCAGTTCGGGTTCGGGCAGGCGCCGCAGGGTGACGCGGCGTCCGCAGGCGGGGCAGGACCATTCGTCGGCACCAGAGGACAGGCGGGCGACGAACTTCATCTCGTGGATCACGCGCATGGGCGCACCCCCTGTAGGAGGGGATGCCCGGGTTCGTGACGGCTATTCCGGCCGCGCCCATTCCGGGCCGCGTTTGTTCCGGGAGCCGGGCTTATTCCAGGAAGAGGCCGCGCGCCGTCGCCGACTGCTCGATCGCCTCCAACCGGGCCTCGGCACCGGGGAGTTCGTCGCACATGGCCTGCAGCAGCACCCGGCCGAGCATCATCGGCGCGCACGCGGTGTCGAAGACCAGCCCGGTGCCGACGGCGGCCGGCAGCATCAGGTCGGAGAGCTTGGCGACCGGCGCGAACGCGCTGTCGGCGACGGTGAGCACCGTCAGCCCGCACTCGCGGGCCACCGTCAGCGCGTCCATCAGCTCCCGCGGGTAGCGCGGCAGCGCGAAGCAGAGCAACGCGGTGGCCCCGGCCGCGGCGGCCTGTTCCAGCCGGTCGGCGAGCATGCTGCCGCCCTCGTCCAGCAGCCGGATGTCCGGGTGCACCTTGGCGGCGAAGTACGAGAAGCCGCGCGCCTGCGCCGAGGCGGCCCGCAGGCCGAGCACCGGCAGCGGGCGGGAGGCGGCGAGCATCCGGGCGGCCCGGATGATCGGCTCCGGGTCGGCGAGGAGTTCGGCGAGGTGGCGCAGGTGCGCGATCTCGGCGAGCACGGCCTGCTGGTGCTCGTTGCGCACCGCGTCGTCCGGGGTCTCCGGCGCGGCCGGTTCTCCCCCGCCGAGCTCGCGCAGTTGCTTGCGCAGCGCCGGGTAGCCGTCGTACCCGAGCGCGACCGCGAACCGGGTGACGGACGGCTGGCTGACGCCCGCGAGTTCGGCGACCTCCACACTGGACAGGAACGGCGCCTCGGTGGCGTGCCGCACCAGCGAGTGCGCGATCCGACGCTGGGTCGGGGTCAGCCGGTGGCCCTCGAACAGCTGGAGCAGCCGGGCGGAGGGGCCGACGCTGCCGGTCTCGTCGGTGGCGGTCATCAGCGGTACCTCCGGGTGCGAGCGGTTCGGACGACGACTGTGCAGCAGCGGGCCGCGCCTGGCAAAGACGTCTCGTACGGCGGAACGCCTCGTGGGACGTCCCGGGGGTCGGACAGGAGCGGAGAGGGCCGGGGACGGTCCGCGGCTCGGGGTAACCCTGATTTGTCCCTGAGTCCGCCCGGATTCCCCCCGCGAACAGGTGGACCGGGCGGGGCCGCCGCGCCACGCTGTCCCCCATGGACACTCGCCAGGACGACCTGCGGCGCGACCTCGACGCCACCCTGCAGGCCCGCAAGGAGCTCGGCAAGGAGTACGAGGACGAGCTCGTCGACTCCTTCATGAAGCGCCTGGACGCCCGGCTGGACGCCCGGGTCGAGCGCTCGGTGGCCCAGAGGCTGGACGACTACGAGCCGCGCTCGCACCCCGACCGCCACCAGCGCCCCCGCCGCCAGGGCTGGGGCAGGCGCTCCGGCACCGGGCTCGCGGTGGCCTCGATGGCACTCGGCATCCCGCTGACGGCGATCGCCACCGACCCGTCGAGCGGCTCCGGTTTCGCCGGTCTGCTGGTCTGCTGGGCGGGCATCGTCGGGGTCAACGTCGCCGCCGCGTTCGGCGATCGCCGCCACCGCGAGGAGCGCCGTCCGCGGGGCGACTGGGACTGAGTCCCGGTCACCCCGCGCCGAGGGGCGTCGGACGGCAGGCGCGTCCGACCGCGGGTGCGTCAGGCCAGCGGGCCGGTGACCTGCTCGACCGCGCGCACCAGCTCGCCGGAGGCGACCAGCGCCGCGGCCGCTTCCAGGTCCGGCGAGAGGAAGCGGTCGCGGCCGGCGCCGCCGACCCCCGCCTCCCGGGCGACGGCCAGCGCGGCCGCGGTGGCCGGGGCGATCCGGCCGGCCGAGTCGGCCTGCTGACGGATCTCCAGCGCGCGGGCGGCGGCGGTGAGTTCGACGGCGAGGATCCGGCCGAGGTTCTCGACGGCCTGGCGCAGCTTGCGCGCGGCCGACCAGCCCATCGACACGTGGTCCTCCTGCATCGCGGAGGACGGGATCGAGTCGACCGAGGCCGGGACGGCGAGCCGCTTGTTCTCGCTGACCAGCGCCGCCTGGGTGTACTGGGCGATCATCAGGCCGGAGTCCACGCCCGGGTCGTCGGCCAGGAAGGCCGGCAGGCCGTGCGAGCGGGCCTTGTCGAGCATCCGGTCGGTGCGGCGCTCGGAGATCGAGCCGAGGTCGGCGGCGGCGATGGCGAGGAAGTCCAGCACGTACGCGACCGGGGCGCCGTGGAAGTTGCCGTTGGACTCCACCCGGCCGTCCGGCAGCACCACCGGGTTGTCCACCGAGGCGGCCAGCTCGCGGGAGGCGACCAGCCGGGCGTGGGCCAGGGTGTCGCGGCCGGCGCCGGCCACCTGGGGGGCGCAGCGGATCGAGTAAGCGTCCTGGACCCGCGGCGCGTCGTCCTGGTGGTGGCCGGTGAGGCCGGAGTCCTTGAGGACGGCCAGCATGTTGGCGGCGCTCAGCGCCTGGCCCGGGTGCGGGCGGATCGGGGCGTGCAGCTCGGGGGCGAGCACCTTTTCGGTGCCGAGCAGCGCCTCCAGGGTCATCGCGGCGGTGATGTCGGCGGTGGTGAACAGCCGCTGCAGGTCGGCGATGGCCATCACCAGCATGCCGAGCATGCCGTCGGTGCCGTTGATGAGGGCCAGGCCCTCCTTCTCCAGCAGCTCGACCGGCTCGATGCCGGCGGCGGCGAGCAGCTCGGCGGCGGGCTTCTCCACGCCGTCCGGGCCGGTGGCGGTGCCCTCGCCCATCAGGACCAGCGCGCAGTGCGACAGCGGCGCGAGGTCGCCGGAGCAGCCGAGCGAGCCGAACTCCCGGACCACCGGGGTGATGCCCGCGTTGAGCAGGGCGGCCATGGTCTGGGCGACCAGCGGGCGCACACCGGTACGGCCGGAGGCCAGCGTCTTCATCCGCAGGAACACCAGCGCGCGAACCACTTCGCGCTCGACCACCGGGCCCATGCCGGCGGCGTGCGAGCGCACCAGCGACCGCTGCAGCTGCGCGCGCAGCTCGGGGCTGATGTGCCGCACGGCGAGCGCGCCGAAGCCGGTCGACACGCCGTAGACGGGGCGCGGCTCGGCCGCGAGGGCGTCGATCCGGGCGCGGGCGGCCGCCATCTCGGCCTGCGCGTCGGGACCGATCTCGACCCGGGCGTTGCCCCGGGCGACGGCCAGAACGTCCTCGGCGCTGACGTCGGCCTTGCCGACCAGGACCAGCGGAGCGTCGGGGGCCACAGCACTGTGCATATCCATATACACCATCACATCAGGTGAATGAGAATATGACAACAGGTGTTCGTCATCCGGATTCTCCTTCGCCCGGATCCGCGCCGCACGCGGCGGCCCCCGTCCCGGCTCACCTCAGCTCCGCCTCGATCAGGTCGACCGCCCGGGCGGTGCCGCCCTCGGCCCGCCCGGCGGCGGACAGCTCCCGCAGCCGCTCGGCCACCGCCGGGTCGCCGACCAGCTCCAGCAGCGCCGCGCGCAGCGCCTCCGGGGTGGCCCGGTCGGTGTCCAGCCGACGGGCGACGCCGAGTCCCACCAGCGCGTCCGCGTTGGCGAACTGGTCGACGGCCTGCGGCACCGCGATCATGGGCACCGCGTGGAACAGCCCCTCACTGGAGCCGCCCATACCCGCGTGGGTGACGAAGGCGTCCGCCTGGGCGAGCACCGACAGCTGCGGCACCCACCGGTGCACCTCGACGGTGTCCGGCACCTCGCCGAGCTCGGCCAGGTCGGTGTGCTCGCCGACCTGCAGCACCGTGTGCCAGCCCGGCAGGTCGCCGAAGGCCTGGACGCAGGCCCGGTAGAACGCCGGATGGTGGGTGAACGCCGAGCCCAGCGAGACCAGCAGCACCTTCTCGGCACCGGCCGGCCGCCGCCACTCCCCCTGGTGGGCCCGGTCGCCGAAGCAGGGCCCGACGAAGCTGAAGCGCCGGTCGTCGACCCGGTCGGCGTTGGGCTGGAGCGCGCGCGGGACGAGCGCGACGCACCGCTCCGGGCGGCCCTTGAAGGCCTCGACGTCGCGCTCCACCGTGCCGGCTTCGGCCAGCCACTCGGCGAACCGCCGGTAGTGCTCGGGGCCGCCCGGGCCGTTGCGGGTCGCCTCGAAGACCTCGGCCAGGTCCTCCTCGATGCCGTCCCAGCCGACGAAGGTGGACGACAGCTGCACCACCGGCACACCCAGCCGCTCGCCGAGCGCCCGCCCGGCGAAGCCCGCGATGTCGTAGAGCACCAGGTCGGGGCGGTCGCCCTCGAAGGCCTCCAGCATCGCGGACCACATCGACAGCGTGTCGTCCAGGAACACGTCCTGGATCGCCACCGGGTCCTCCGGCCAGCCGTCCGGGTCGTCCGCGAGCGGCAGCTTGGTCGGGTAGGGGACGAAGGCCGCGCCGGTGGACTCGACGATCTCCCGGAAGGACGGGTCGTTGACGTAGCTGACCCGGTGGCCCCGGGCGACCAGCTCGGTGATCACGGCGAGGCTGGGGTTGACGTGCCCGTGGGCCGGGACGGAGACCATCAGGATGTGTGCGGGGCGTGCGGGGCGGGTCATGGGCACCTCCGGAACAGCGGATGAGACGAGACGGACCGTCTCGCAAGAGCTTGAGAAGACAATACGTCTCGTCTCGTCATTGCGCATAGACTTTTTCCCATGACATCCGGAACCGCCCCCGATCCGGCCCGCCGCAGCGAGCGCGCCCGCACCGCCGTCCTCGCCGCCGCCGCCGAACTCGTCGCCGACGTCGGCTACCGCAAGCTGACCATCGAGGCCATCGCCGCCCGGGCCGGCGTCGGCAAGCAGACCATCTACCGATGGTGGCCCTCGAAGGGCGCCGTCGTCTTCGACGCCTTCCTCGCCGGCAGCGAGTACGAGGGCAGCCTCGCGCTCCCCGACACCGGTGACCTCGCCGCCGACCTGCGGACCGTCCTGCGCCCCACCACCGACGAACTCGCCGACCCGGCCACCGACCGCACCTACCGCACGATGATCGCCGAGATCATCACCGACCCCGCGCTGCACGCCGACTACCGCACCCGCCTCCTGGACCCGCTGCTGGAGGTCACCCGCGACCGGCTGCGCAGCGCCCGCGAGGCCGGCCAGATCGCCCCCGACACCGATCTCGACCTGGCCGTCGAACTCGTCTACGGCCCGCTCTACTACCGCTGGCAGTACCGGCTCGGCCCGCTCACCCACGAGCACGCCGACCGCCTGGTCGACGCCGTCCTGCGGGCCCTCAACCCGCCTACGACTGCGGGCGGTTCGAACGCCTGACCCACAGGACGACCAGGAGGGTCATCAGCAGGACGGCCAGCAGGACCGTGGTGAACCACCCGAGAAAGCCGTGGAAGAAGCCGTGGAGGAAGCCGCGCTTCACCTTCGTCTTCGTCTTCGACTTCGATTTCGACTTCGACCCGGAGACCTGGGTGATCCGGTGCACCCGAGCCCCGTCGCGCACCCGCGGCACCGCCGGCGCCGTCCGCACCGCCCCCGCCGTCCCCACCACCGGCACCGCCGACGCCGGAGCGGCCACCACCACCCCGCCCCCGAGCACCAGCATCCCGGCCACCGCCGCACCCACCAACCGTCTGCCCACGACCGCCCCCGCTCCCGCTCCCGCTCGACCGGCCACCCACCCTCCCACCGCCCCACCCGGCCACGGCACCCCCGGCCCCCAACCGCGACGCACCCGCGACCCACCGGTCACCAAACCGGCACACGACAGCGGCGGACCACCGAAGACGGCCTCGGCACCCCCGCCCGGGGCCGCCGTACGCGCCGTCAACGGGCCGCCACGTCATCAGTGGCGACCGAAGCACGCTCCCGCCGAAACCGCTTCCCCGCTCAGACCACCGGCGGTGAGGCCGCGCCGGCCAGGGAGACGGCGACCAGGGCTCGCATGGCGCAGGCGGCCTGGCCGAGGGGGAGGGTGGCGTCGTCGGCGAAGAGTTCGACGAGCCAGCCGCCGGCCGGGTTCTGGCCGCCGGCGGCGACCATGCCGCGGTAGCCGGAGACGACGAGCATGGCTTCCTCGGCCGGGTCGTTGCCCACGGCACCGGCCCGGAGGGCGAAGGCGCCGCCGCGGACGGCGCGGCGGGTCATCGGGTAGTGGCGCAGGTCGAAGACGGCGTCGGGGGCCTCGATCTGGGCGCGCTGGGTCTCGGCGCGGGTGCTGCTGGGGCCGCTGGTCATCCGGTAGACGGCGTGCTGGGCGGTGCGCATGAGGTGGGAGCCGGGCGGGACGTACGAGATCCACCAGCCGACGGCGTCGAGCAGCCGGGCGGAGGTCTCGGCGACGACGGCGAGCTTGCCGAGGGTGTCGGCCGGGTGGACGGCGCGGGCGGCGGCGGCCTGGTCGAGGGCGGTGAGGACGGCGG
This sequence comes from Kitasatospora sp. NPDC033851, assembly GCF_055576085.1. Classification (NCBI taxonomy): domain Bacteria; kingdom Bacillati; phylum Actinomycetota; class Actinomycetes; order Kitasatosporales; family Streptomycetaceae; genus Kitasatospora; species Kitasatospora sp. NPDC033851. The sequence goes on from NZ_JBVIRL010000006.1 coordinate 26,360, forward strand.
TGAGCAGCTGGCCGGGGTCGGCGCTGTGGGCGGCGCCGCGGAACCGCCGCCGGTCGCCGGCGCCGGCCCGTCCGTTCGCGCCGCGCCGCCCGTCGGCCCGGTGGTGGGGGTCGGCGGCGTCGGCGAGCAGCACGGTGGGGTCGGGCGAGAAGCCGGGGCCGTGGCTGCGTCCGGCGACCACGGGGTGGGCGGCGCGGGCGGCCTTGGCCCGGTACTGGGCGGCGTCGGCGAGCCGGAAGAGCCGGTCGGGGGTGGTGACGGGCCCGATCGAGTCTCCGGTGGAGGCGACGCCGCAGGCCACGCCCTCGCCCTCGGACAGGGCGAGCGCGCGGGCGCACAGCTCCTCGGCGACGGCGACCACTTCGTCGGCCTTCTGCCCTTCCACGAGCAGGCAGAACTCGTCCCCGCCGAGCCGGGCGGCGAGGCTGCCGGGGAGTTTGGCGGCGGCCAGCGAGAGCTGGTGGGCGAACCGTTCCAGCAGCCGGTCGCCCATCTCGTGGCCGAGCTGGTCGTTGACCCGCTTCAGCCCGTTGACGTCGCAGACGACCAGCGAGACCACGGTGTTGTCCCGGTTGTGCGCTTCCAGCGCGCTCTCCAGCCGGGCGTCGACGGCGCGCCGGTTGGCGAGGCCGGTGAGCGGGTCGGAGAAGGCGAGCTTGCGCAGGTCGGCGAGGCGCTCGGTCTGGGCGAGTCCGGCCGAGACCTGGGCGGCGAGCAGGGTCGCGTGGTCGGCGTCGGCGTCGGTGAACTCGGGCATGCCGATCGACCGGGCGAGGTACAGCTCGCCCCAGGCCTGCCCGTGCAGCACGATCGGCGCGACCACGCAGCAGGCCCGCCCGCGCCGGCGCAGCGCCGCGGCGCGTTCCTGGCAGTACGCACCGGCGGTCGGGTGCGCGTGGCCGGTGTGCGGTTCGCTGCTTTCGGCGCTCTGCAGCCAGGCGCGCGGCAGGCGCCCGGTGGTCCAGCGTTCCTCCAGGTACGTGACGATCTCGGGGAAGTCGGCGACGGGGTAGGACTCGTCCTCGGGCAGTTCCTCCTCGCCGGGGGCGAGGTCGCCGTGGTTGACCAGGACCCGCAGCCGACCGGATTCGCGGTCCCAGACCGAGACGGCGGCCATGGTGGCGCCGAGCGCCTCGGTGGCGCGGGTGGCGGCGGCCCGGACGGCTTCCAGCGGGGTGAGCGCGCCGGCCATGTCCTGGGCCAGCTCGACCACGGACTGCAGTCTCAGGTCGGGCAGCGGGTCGCGGTGCCGCGAGCCACCGCAGTCGCAGCCGCGGTCCGTCATGATCGCCTCACTGCTCACCGGCTCGCCTCGCTCCCTGTGCTCGGTCCTGCCGGACCCCCGTCGGCCGGGCGCACCCGACCGGCCGCTTGCACCAAGACTATGGCGGTTTCGCTCGGTTATGCCCCGTTTGCCCGGATGGACCCACGCCAGACCGTACGGGTTTCAACCGTTCGGCACCCGGAGACGGCCGACGGAGCCCTTCCCGTGCCCCCGGCTACCCCGCCTACGGCCGGCTATTCCGCCACCCCGCACACGGCCGGCTACGCCGCTACTCCGCCTACAGCCGCCGGGTGAGCAGCCACGGTTCGACGAGCCCGAGCCCCCGCACCGGCCGCCGCCACATCGGCTGCAGGTGGAAGCGGGCGCCGGTGTCCGGCGCGGGCATCGGCAGCCCGGAGGCGGGCATCCCGGCGGCGGCCGACAGTGCCTCGGCCAGGCCTGGCCCTTCCGAGTCGGCCGGGGCGACGCTGCCGTTCTGCTCCAGCGCGGCGGCGAACTCGCCGTCGATCAGCACCGCGTCCTTGGGCGCGATCGAGGTGAGCCGGCTGGCCAGGTTGACGGTGGTGCCGAAGACGTCGCCCATCCGCGAGGTGACCGTGCCGAAGGCCATGCCGACCCGCAGCGGCGGGATGGCCTCGTCCCCGGCGAGTGCCTCGACCAGGCCGAGCGCGATCTCGGCGGCGGTCGCCGGGTCCTCGGAGACGTAGAGGATCTCGTCGCCGAGGGTCTTGATCACCCGGCCGCCCTGGCCGACGATCAGGTCGGAGCAGGTGTTCTCGAAGGTCTCGACGAGTTCGCCGAGCTCCTCCTCCTCCAGCCGCCGGGACAGCCGGGTGAAGCCGACCAGGTCGGCGAAGCCGACGGCGAGCCGCCCGCTGGTGATCTCGTTGTCCTCGGCGGCCTGCACCACCCGGCCGGTGACGGCGGCCAGCTGGCGCCGCCAGACGTACACCAGGAACTGCTCCAGTTCCGGCAGCAGCAGCTCGACCAGCGGGTAGGCGACGTCGGCCCGGGTCAGCCCGGGCTCGACGGACTGGGTGAGGTTCTCCAGGAAGGTGTCCATCTGCCAGCCGGCCAGCCGGGCCGTGGTCTGGCCGGTGGAGCGGGCGACCTGGATCGCCATCGACTCGCTCAGCAGCCCGGACTCGACCAGCCCGGCCAGCCGCCGCAGGGCGATCACATCGCCGTCGGTGAGTGCCCGGGACTGGCCGATGTCGGGGAAGCCCATGGCACGCCAGAACCGGGTGGCCAGCTCCATCGGGACGTCGGCGGCGCGCGCGGCCTGGTACGGCGTGTAACGGCGTGGCGCGTCCAGGATCAGGCGTTCCAGTTCGAGCGCGACCGTGGGGTCGTGGCTGCCCGCCGTCGCGCCGCTGCTGCCGTCCTCTGCCACCGGTCCGTCCCCGTGCGGTCGCCGCACTCGCCTCGTGTCCTACCTGTCCGGGCCCGCCGCCCGCCACCCGGGCGGGCAGTGGCGCGCCTCACACCGTTGCCAGGTGGAATGTTCGCACGGAATCACCGGATCCGGGGCATCCGCCCGAGTCAAGGAGAAGTGAAGACTGCCGTTCAGCGGGGTTCGGGGCGCACGTGGACGACGTCGCCCGCGCCGACCGCCCGGCGTGCTCCGTCGGGCGTACGAACCACCAGCCGCCCGTCGCCGTCGATCGCCACCGCCTCGCCGGTCAGCTCGGTGTCGCCGGGCAGGTGGACCTTCACCTGGCGGCCGAGCGTGCTGCAGCGGTCCACGTAGGCGCGCAGCAGGTCGCTGGTGTGCGGGTCGCCGGCGGCGGCCGTCCACTCGCGGTACAGCCCGGCGAGTTCGCGCAGCAGGGCCCGCAGCAGGGTGCTCCGGTCCGTGGTGGCGGCGCCGGCCAGCGCGAGCGAGGCGGCGGTGGGCACGGGCAGCTCGTCGGCCCGCAGCGAGACGTTCAGGCCGAGGCCGACGACGACCGCGCCGCCCGCCAGCTCGGTGAGGATGCCGCCGACCTTGCGCTCCGCGCCGTCGATCTCCACCTGCAGGTCGTTGGGCCACTTCAGCCCGACCTCGACCTCGGCGACCCGGCCGAGCGTGGCGGCCGCGGCCACCCCGACCAGGATCGGCAGCCAGCCGTAACGCTCGACCGGCACCTCCTCGGGACGCAGCAGGAGCGACAGGAACAGCCCGGAGCGGGCCGGGGCGGTCCACTGCCGGTCCAGCCGGCCGCGCGCGGCGCTCTGCGCCTCGGCCACCAGCACCGCGCCCTGGGCGGCGCCGGCCTTGGCCCGGGCGGCGAGGTCGCTGTTGGTGGAGCCGGTCTCGGTGACGACGTCCAGGGAGGTCCAGAGGCCGCCCGGGACGAGCAGGTCGTGGCGCAGCGCCTTCTCGTCGAGCGGCGGACGGTCCAGGTCGGTCCAGGGCGACGGTCCGGTGTGGCCGAAGCCGCGCAGTCCGCTGCGGCGGGGGGTGTCGGGGGCGTCCATGGGGGAAACCCTAGGTGGTGGGTGCCGGCATGGGACGTAGGCCGCCCCATCGTCCCGCAGAACGGCCGTCAACCAAACTGTGTCGATGGCCATAACGCCAGGACATGACGGATGGCCCTCCGCGCTCGCTACGCTACCCAGCGGTAGTTCGTAGCGCCGCCCTGCCCTCATGCGCGGGCCCCCACCACCCGGTCCGCGCGCAATCGAACAGGTCGCGGCCATGGATCAGGGAGAGCCACCGGATGACCGAGGCGTCGTACGACCCCCACACCACCGCGGGCAAGCTCGCCGACCTGCGGCGCAGGCTGGACGAGGCGGTGCACTCCGGCTCGTCCAAGGCCGTGGAGAAGCAGCACGCCAAGGGCAAGCTGACCGCCCGCGAGCGGGTCGTGGAGCTGCTCGACGAGGACTCCTTCGTGGAGTTCGACGAGTTCGCCCGGCACCGCTCGACCAACTTCGGCCAGGAGAAGAACCGCCCGTACGGTGACGGCGTGGTGACCGGCTACGGCACCGTCGACGGCCGCCAGGTCGCGGTCTTCGCCCAGGACTTCACCGTCTTCGGCGGGTCCCTCGGCGAGGTCTTCGGCGAGAAGATCGTCAAGGTGATGGACTTCGCGCTGAAGACCGGCTGCCCGGTCATCGGCATCAACGACTCGGGCGGCGCCCGGATCCAGGAGGGCGTGGTCTCGCTCGGCCTGTACGGCGAGATCTTCCGCCGCAACGTGCACGCCTCGGGCGTCATCCCGCAGATCTCGCTGATCATGGGTCCGTGCGCGGGCGGCGCGGTGTACTCCCCCGCGATCACCGACTTCGTGGTGATGGCCGACCAGACCTCGCACATGTTCATCACCGGCCCGGACGTGATCAAGACCGTCACCGGCGAGGACGTCGGCATGGAGGAACTGGGCGGCGCACGCACCCACAACACCAAGTCCGGCAACGCGCACTACCTGGCCTCGGACGAGAAGGAGGCGGTCGAGTACGTCAAGAGCCTGCTCTCGTACCTGCCCTCCAACAACCTGAGCGACCCGCCGTCCTACCCCGAGCAGGCCGACCTCACGGTCACCGAGGACGACCTCGAACTCGACACGATCGTGCCGGACTCGGCGAACCAGCCGTACGACATGCACAAGGTGATCGAGCACATCGTCGACGACGGCGAGTTCCTGGAGACCCAGCCGCTGTTCGCGGGCAACATCATCACCGGCTTCGGCCGGGTCGAGGGCCAGTCGGTCGGCATCGTCGGCAACCAGCCGATGGACCTGGCCGGCTGCCTGGACATCAACGCCAGCGAGAAGGCCGCCCGCTTCATCCGCACCTGCGACTCGTTCAACATCCCGGTGCTGACCTTCGTGGACGTGCCCGGCTTCCTGCCCGGCACCGAGCAGGAGTGGGACGGCATCATCCGCCGCGGCGCCAAGCTGATCTACGCCTACGCCGAGGCCACCGTCCCGCTGATCACCGTGATCACCCGCAAGGCCTTCGGCGGCGCGTACGACGTCATGGGCTCCAAGCACCTCGGCGCCGACCTCAACCTGGCCTGGCCGACCGCCCAGATCGCCGTGATGGGCGCGCAGGGCGCGGTCAACATCCTGCACCGCCGGGAGATCGCCGAGGCCGAGGCGTCCGGCACCGCCGGGGAGAAGCGGGCCGAGCTGATCGCCTCGTACGAGGACACCCTGCTGAACCCGTACCTGGCGGCCGAGCGCGGCTACGTGGACGCGGTCATCGCGCCGAGCGAGACCCGCCGGCACATCGTCCGGGGCCTGCGGGCGCTGCGCGGCAAGCGCGAGGTGCTGCCGCCGAAGAAGCACGGCAACATCCCCCTGTAGGCCCCATCCCTGTCGGGAGAGAACCAGCCATGTCCCCGATCCACGTGCTGCACGGGCAGCCGACCCCCGAGGAGCTGGCCACCGTTCTGGCGGTGGTCCAGGCCCGGGCCGCCGCCGCGCAGGCCGCCGCCGAGGCGGCGCGTCAGGCCGGCGTCGGCCCGGCCTCCCCCTGGAACGACCGCTCCCGCCTGCTCCGCCCCGCCGTCCACCCGGGCGTCCACGCCTGGCGGACGTCGGGCTGGGCACGCTGAACCGACCGTACGCGGCGCAGGAAGTCGGCCCGTCCGACTTCCTGCGCTGCTATTCGCCCGCTCGCCCGTGACGCTGCTCGGGGCGCCCCTTCGGCTCGGGGCGGTCGTGCGCCGTTGCCCGCCCGGATTGCCCGAAACCTGAGTACGGATACTCAGGCGCCCGGGCCCGGCCGCGGCGCACTCTGGACGGGTGCTCTGGTCAGACCCCCGCGACGAGCCCTCGCCCGAGGCCCGTCGGATGCAGGAGCGGATGCAGCGGGCCGGACGGGTGCTCGCCGCCCTGGTGCTGGTCGGCGCCGTCCTGATCATGATCGCCCGGTCGTTCACCTGAACGGCGGACACCGGCACCCCCTACGCTGGTGGGCATGACCGACCAGCGCGCCCTCGTCCTCGCCTCCGCCTCCCCCGCCCGCCTCGGGCTGCTGCGCCAGGCGGGTCTCGACCCGCGCGTGGTGGTCAGCGGCGTCGACGAGGACGCGATCAGCGCCGCCTCCCCCGCCGAGCTCGCGCTCGTCCTGGCCGAGGCCAAGGCGAAGACCGTCGCCGCCGAACTCACCGGCAGCGAGCTGGTGATCGGCTGCGACTCCGTCCTGGAGCTGGACGGGCAGGCGCTCGGCAAGCCCGCCGACGCCACCGAGGCGCTGGCCCGCTGGCAGTCGATGCGCGGCCGCGCCGGGGTGCTGCGCACCGGCCACTGCGTGATCGACACGGTGACCGGTCGGCAGTCCTCGGCCACCGCCTCCACCACCGTCCGCTTCGGCACCCCGGACGACGACGAGATCGCCGCGTACGTGGCCTCCGGCGAACCGCTGTACGTGGCCGGGGCGTTCACCCTGGACGGCCGCTCGGCCCCGTTCGTCGACGGCATCGACGGCGACCCGGGCAACGTCATCGGCCTCTCCCTGCCGCTGCTGCGCCGCCTGCTCGCCGACCTGGACGTGCGCATCACCGATCTGTGGACCAAGTGACCTGCCGCTTCCTCCCGTTGGCCCTCTAAGCTGACGGGCGTTTCGAACGGGGAGGGAACGCGGCGATGACCGACAGCGTGCTCAACGTGGTGCTGGGCCTGGTGGCCAGTGCCATCAGCGCCGGCCTCAGCTGGCTGGCCCAGGCCCTGCGGCGGCGCCGCCGGGTCGAGCGGGTGCGGGAGTTCCTGGGGCTGCCCGCCGACAGCGAGTGCCTGATCGTGGTGCCGCGCAGCATCGGCGCGGGCTCGCACGCGACCACCGTGACCCGCCGGGACGCCTACGCCCTGATGTGGTTGGCCGGGCTGGTCGAGGAGTGCGGGGCGCGGCCCGAGCTGGTCGCGCACGACTCCGCGCACCGGGGTCTGGGCGCCAAGACCGAGCTCTGCCTCGGCGGCCCGGTCAGCAACGATCGGATGGCCGCCCACCTGGCCTGGGGTCTGCCGGGCGCGATGCTCACCTCCGGCCCCGACCCGGGCAGCAACGTGCTCGTGGTGGGCGACCGGGACTTCACCGCCGACCAGGACCAGGCGCACACCCTGCTGGCCCGGATCGCCACCCCGGACGGCGGGCGCCCGGTGTTCCTGGTCTCCGGCCAGACCGGCACCGCCAACCAGGCCGGCGTGCGCTACCTGGTCGCGCACCACCGCGAACTCGCCCGCAAGCACGGCCGCAACGGCACCTTCGCGCTGGTCCTGCGGGTGGTCAATCCGAAGGCGTACGGGCCGGACATGGTGGAGCTGGTGGCCGATGTGACGGCCGAGGCGCTGCAGCGGCCCGCCGCCCGCTCCGGCGCCGCCTGAGCGGGCGGTGTGAGACCGTGGCCCACGGCCCCGCGAGACTGTGGCCGACGCCACCGTCCCGCCACGCCGCCGCTGCGTCACCCCCCGTGGCCCCTACCGCTCCGGCTCCACCGGTCGCGACCTGCGGAGTCTTCGTACCGGCCGGTATCGGGGCGCCGGATCCCATCACCGAGCGTGTGGGATAGTTCACAACCGGGGGCTACTCGCCGGTACTGCCCAGGAATCCATAAACTCAACGAGGTTCAAGAAGGGAGCCACAGTGCGCAAGGTGCTCATCGCCAACCGCGGGGAAATCGCCGTCCGCGTCGCCCGTGCCTGCTCGGACGCCGGTATCGCCAGCGTCGCCGTCTACGCCGAGCCGGACCGGGATGCGCTGCACGTCCGCGCGGCCGACGAGGCTTACGCGCTGGGTGGTGACAGCCCCGCCACCAGCTACCTGGACATCGCCAAGGTCCTCAAGGCGGCCGCCGACTCCGGCGCGGACGCCGTCCACCCCGGCTACGGCTTCTTGTCGGAGAACGCCGACTTCGCCCAGGCCGTCCTCGACGCGGGTCTGATCTGGATCGGCCCGCCGCCGCAGGCCATCCGCGACCTCGGCGACAAGGTGACCGCCCGGCACGTGGCGCAGCGCGCCGGTGCCCCGCTGGTCGCCGGTACGCCGGACCCGGTCTCGGGCGCCGACGAGGTCGTCGCCTTCGCCCGGGAGAACGGCCTGCCGGTCGCCATCAAGGCGGCCTTCGGCGGCGGCGGTCGCGGCCTCAAGGTCGCCCGCAACCTGGAGGAGATCCCGGAGCTGTACGACTCCGCGGTGCGCGAGGCGGTCGCCGCCTTCGGTCGCGGCGAGTGCTTCGTCGAGCGTTACCTGGACAACCCGCGGCACGTCGAGACCCAGTGCCTCGCCGACAAGCATGGCAACGTGGTGGTCGTCTCCACCCGTGACTGCTCGCTGCAGCGGCGCCACCAGAAGCTGGTCGAGGAGGCGCCCGCGCCGTTCCTGACGCCCGAGCAGAACGCCGAGCTGTACCGGGCGTCCAAGGCCATCCTGAAGGAGGCCGGCTACGAGGGCGCCGGGACCTGCGAGTTCCTGGTGGCGATGGACGGCACGATCTCCTTCCTGGAGGTCAACACCCGTCTGCAGGTGGAGCACCCGGTCACCGAGGAGGTCACCGGCCTCGACCTGGTCCGCGAGATGTTCCGGATCGCCGACGGCGAGGAGCTCGGCTACGACGACCCGGAGGTGCGCGGCCACTCCTTCGAGTTCCGCATCAACGGCGAGGACCCGGGCCGCGGCTTCCTGCCCGCGCCCGGCACCGTGACGCTGTTCGCCCCGCCGTCCGGCCCGGGCGTGCGCCTGGACTCCGGCGTGGAGACCGGCTCGGTCATCGGCCCGGCCTGGGACTCGCTGCTGGCCAAGCTGGTCGTCACCGGCCGCGACCGCAAGCAGGCCCTGGAGCGGGCCCGCCGCGCGCTGACCGAGTTCAAGGTGGAGGGCATGGCCACCGCCATCCCGTTCCACCAGGCGGTCGTCACCGACCCGGCGTTCGCGCCCGAGGTGCACGGCAGCGACGAGCCGTTCACGGTCTACACCCGGTGGATCGAGACCGACTTCGACAACACCATCCCGCCGTTCGCCGGTGCGGCCGGCGACGGCGAGGAGGCCGAGGGCCGGGAGACCGTCGTGGTCGAGGTCGGCGGCAAGCGGATCGAGGTCTCGCTGCCGTCCTCGCTGGGCGTCTCGACGGCCCCGGCGGCCGGTGCGACGGGCGCCGCCAAGGCCAAGCGCCGGGCGGGCGCCAAGAAGGCCGGTTCGGCCGTCAGCGGTGACACCCTGGCCTCGCCGATGCAGGGCACCATCGTCAAGGTCGCCGTGGAGGAGGGCCAGGTCGTCGCCGAGGGCGAGCTGATCGTGGTCCTGGAGGCGATGAAGATGGAGCAGCCGCTGAACGCCCACCGGGCGGGCACCATCGTCGGCCTCAAGGCCGAGGTCGGCGCGAGCGTCAGCAGCGGCGCCGCGCTCTGCGAGATCAAGGACTGACCCGCCCCGTCGGGCACCGACCGGTCCGTACGCCCTTCGGGGTGTGCGGACCGGTCGCTTTGTGCGCCGGTTGCGGCTCTCCGCGCCGCTGCGGCCGGGCTGCTCAGCGCCCGCGCGGCAGGCCCATCTCGGCCAGCCGGACCGGCATCCCGCCCGGGCCGCCGTGGGCGCCGGGGCGGCGCTGGCCGGGCAGCGGGGCGCCGCCGGGGGGCGGGCCCGGGCGGCGGGCCATCGGGCCGGGCTGGGTCTGGTGGACCGGCCCGCTGCCGGTGCCGTGCACCGGGGCGTCGCCGCTCGGGGCCGCCCCGATCGGCGCCAGGTCGATCTGCACCCCGCAGTCGGCGAGCGCGTCCAGTTCGCGGGCGGTGGCGTCGTCCGCGGCGGCCTGCTCGTCGGTGACCAGCCGGGTGATGGTCTCGGTGGCGACGGTCTGGAACATGCCGGCCGCGCCGAGCTTGGTGTGGTCGGCGAGGACGATGACCTCGGCGGCCGCCAGCACCATGGCCCGGTCCACGCTCGCGGACAGCATGTTCGCGGTCGACAGCCCGCGCTCGGCGGTCAGCCCGCTGCCGGAGATGAAGGCCTTGGTGACCCTCAGCCCCTGCAGCGACTGCTCCGCACCGCTGCCCACCAGCGCGTAGTTGGAGCCGCGCAGGGTGCCGCCGGTCATCACCACCTCGACCCGGTTGGCGTGTGCCAGTGCCTGGGCGACCAGCAGCGAGTTGGTGACCACCGTCAGACCCGGCACCCGTGCCAGCCGGCGGGCCAGCTCCTGGGTGGTGGTGCCGGCACCGACCACCACCGCGTCGCCCTCCTCCACCAGGCCGGCGGCGAGGTCCGCGATGGCGCTCTTCTCCGCCGCGGACAGGTGGGTCTTCTGCGGGTAACCGGGTTCGCGGCTGAAGCCGCCGGGGAGCACCGCGCCGCCGTGCCGGCGGTCGAGGAGCCCTTCTGCCTCCAGGGCCCGCACGTCACGGCGCACGGTCACTTCGGAGGTCTGGACGACGCGGGCCAACTCCCGGAGCGAGACCGCTCCGTTGGCGCGCACCATTTCGAGGATCAACTGGCGACGTTCTGCAGCAAACACAGAACCGACGGTAACCTGCGTGACCGTCTGCTTTCAGGCGTTTGCTGCTAGTAGCGGGAATTGCTCACGCACGAGCGGCGCGTGACCGTACAATACGCGCCGTCAACAGCCCGGGACTGCGCCCGCCGTCCGGGTGACGATCACTCATGCGCGAGGGGCGGCCGCCGATCGGCAGCCGCCCCTCAACTGTGCGCCGGACGCTCAGGATTCGCCGTCGGCCCGCTTGCGGATGTGCAGCTGCCGGGCGGCCTCGGCAGTCGAGCCGGAGACGGACGGGTAGACGGTGAAGGCGCTGGCCACCTGTTCGACCGTCAGATTGGCGTCCACCGCGAGCGAGATCGGGTGGATCAGTTCGCTGGCGCGCGGCGCGACGACCACGCCGCCGACCACGATGCCGGTGCCCGGACGGCAGAACAGCTTCACGAAGCCGTCCCGGATGCCCTGCATCTTCGCCCGCGGGTTGCCGCGCAGCGGGAGCTTGACCACGACGGCGTCCATCTTGCCGCACTCCACGTCGGCCGCGGTGTAGCCGACGGTGGCGATCTCCGGGTCGGTGAAGACGTTGGAGGCCACGGTCTTGAGGTTCAGCGGCTGCACCGCGTCACCGAGCGCGTGGTACATCGCGATCCGACCCTGCATGGCCGCCACCGAGGCGAGCATGAAGACGCCGGTGCAGTCGCCGGCCGCGTACACGCCGGGGGCGGTGGTGCGGGAGACCCGGTCGACCTGGATCTGGCCCCAGTCGTTGAGCTTGACCCCGGCCTCCTCCAGGCCCATCTCGGAGGTGTTGGGGATCGAGCCGACCGCCATCAGGCAGTGCGAGCCCTCGATCACCTTGCCGTCGGCCAGGGTCACCTCGACCCGGTCGCCGATCCGCTTGACGCTCTCGGCCCGCGAACGGCCCATCACGTTCATGCCGCGGCGACGGAAGACGTCCTCCAGCACCTCGGCGGCGTCCGGGTCCTCGCCCGGCAGCACGCGGTCGCGACTGGAGACCAGGGTGACCTTGGAGCCGAGCGCCTGGTACGCGCCGGCGAACTCCGCACCGGTCACACCGGAGCCGACCACGATCAGCTCGCGGGGCAGCTCCTCCAGGTCGTACACCTGGGTCCAGGTCAGGATCCGCTCGCCGTCCGGCTGGGCGTCCGGCAGCTCGCGCGGGTGGGCGCCGGTGGCGATCAGCACCGCGTCGGCGCGCAGCGAGTGCACGGCCCCGTCCGGCGCGTCCACCAGCACCTCGCGGGAGCCGTCGGCGGCCTGCCCGCCGGTGCCGAGCCGGCCGCGGCCGCGCAGCACGGTGACGCCGGCCCGGGTGACGGACTGGGTGATGTCGTGGGACTGAGCGATCGCCAGGCGCTTCACACGGCGGTTGACCTTGCCCAGGTCCACGCCGACGACCCTGGCGGCCTGCTCGTTGGGAGGCGTGTCGTCCGCGACGATGATGCCGAGTTCCTCGTACGAGCTGTCGAAGGTGGTCATCACCTCCGCGGTCGCGATCAGCGTCTTCGACGGAACGCAGTCCGTGAGCACCGCCGATCCGCCCAGACCGTCGCGGTCGACGACGGTCACCTCCGCGCCGAGCTGTGCGGCGACCAGGGCCGCCTCGTAGCCGCCGGGTCCGCCACCGATGATCACGATCCGAGTCACGCTCCCCATTGTCCCGCACGCCGAGAGCGCCGCCACGCCGGGGTCCGGCCTCCGTACCTCCGTCCGGTAGCCCGGTCCGCGCGCCGCCCGGGCTACGCTTCCCCCCATGCCCCTTTACGCCGCGTATGCCACCAACCTCGATGCCCGGCAGATGACCCGCCGAGCCCCGCACTCCCCCCTGCGCGGCACGGGGTGGCTGGACGGCTGGCGGCTCACCTTCGGCGGCGAGCAGCTCGGCTGGGAGGGCTCGCTGGCCACCGTCGTCGAGGACGAGAAGGACCAGGTCTTCGTCTCGCTGTACGACGTCTCGCCAGTGGACGAGGACGGCCTGGACCGCTGGGAGGGCGTCCAGCTCGGCATCTACCGCAAGATCAAGCTCCGCGCGCAGACCCTGGACGGCTCCATCCCGGTCTGGACGTACGTGCTCAACGACTACGAGGGCGGTCTGCCCGCGGCCCGCTACCTCGGCCTGGTCGCCGACGCCGCCGAGAGCGCCGGTGCCCCGCACGACTACGTCATGGACCTGCGCCGCCGTCCCTGCTGACCGGCCGTCGCCGGTGTCCGCCCGGGCCCCCGGCGCGGCTCGGCGACAACGGCACGTACGCGAAGGGGCAGCGCGGCGCGAAACGACTCCGATCCGCCGACGCGACTGTGGAAAGCGACGGACCTGTCACCCGGATGGCGCCACCGAGCTGTGTTTTCGGGTCAACCGGGTAACAATCCGGCATGCCGCAGCGGATTTTCTACGCGCGTAGCCGATTCCCGTCTATCCTCGGTCCCGTGAACGCTTCTCCTCAGTCGGTCGTCTCCGCCGACCCCTACGCCGCCGCCCAGGCCGCCGCCGAGCGCCTGCGCGAGCTGACCGGTGCCGAGCGGCACGATGTCGCCCTGGTGATGGGCTCCGGCTGGGTGCCGGCCGCCGACGCCCTGGGCGAGACCGTGGCCGAGTTCCCGGTCACCGACCTGCCCGGTTTCCCCGCCCCCGCCGTCGCCGGCCACGCCGGCAAGATCCGCTCGGTGAAGATCGGCGACAAGCGCGCGCTGATCTTCCTCGGCCGCAACCACTACTACGAGGGCCACGGCGTGGCCACCGTCGTCCACGGCGTGCGCACCGCCGCCGCGGCCGGCTGCGGCATCATCGTGCTGACCAACGGCTGTGGCGGCCTGCGCCAGGGCTGGACCCCCGGCCAGCCGGTCCTGATCAGCGACCACATCAACCTGACCGCGGACTCCCCGATCGTCGGCGCCAACTTCGTCGACCTCACCGACCTGTACTCCAAGCGCCTGCGCGCGCTCTGCCACGAGGTCGACCCGTCCCTGGACGAGGCCGTCTACGTGCAGTTCCGCGGCCCGCACTACGAGACCCCGGCCGAGGTCAACATGGCCCGGGTGATCGGCGGCGAGCTGGTCGGCATGTCCACCACCCTGGAGGCCATCGCCGCCCGCGAGGCCGGCTCCGAGGTCCTCGGCATCTCCCTGGTCACCAACCTGGCGGCCGGCATGACCGGCGAGCCCCTCAACCACGAAGAGGTGCTGGAGGCCGGCAAGGCCTCCGCCGAGCGCATGGGCGAGCTGCTGGCGAAGGTCCTTGAGCGGATCTGACGCCCACCAGGCGCACAATGCATGAGCGACGGGGCCCACGGCCGGCCGTGATCCGCTGATCACACCCGCCCGCGGGCCCCGTCCGCATGCGTACCCCCTCTTTGCGGAACCCCCCGGTCGACAACCGACGAACTTCCCGATGGAGCAGGCAGCGATGACGCAGGCACCCACCACCGACCTCCTCTCCCGGGCCCGGGCCTGGCTGTCCGAGGACCCCGACGCGCAGACCCGCGAGGAGCTCAGCGCCCTGCTGGCCCGGGCCGAGGGCCCGGACGCCGAGTCGGACAGCAAGATCGCCTGGGCGGAACTCGCCGAGCGCTTCGCCGACCGCCTCCAGTTCGGCACCGCCGGCCTGCGCGGCGAACTCGGCGCCGGCCCGATGCGGATGAACCGCGCCGTGGTGATCCGGGCCGCTGCCGGCCTGGTCTCCTACGTCCGGAAGCAGGGCCTGGGCGACCTGGTCGTCATCGGCTACGACGCCCGCCACAAGTCGTACGACTTCGCCCGCGACACCGCCGCCGTGGTGGTCGGCGCCGGCCTGCGCGCCGCACTGCTGCCCCGCCCGCTCCCCACCCCGGTGCTCGCCTTCGCCGTCCGCCACCTGGGCGCGGCCGCCGGCGTCACCGTCACCGCCAGCCACAACCCGCCTCAGGACAACGGCTACAAGGTCTACCTGGGCGACGGCTCGCAGATCGTCCCGCCGGCCGACGCCGGGATCGCCGTCGAGATCGACGCGATCGGCTCACTGGACGAGGTCCCGCGCGCCGAGGACGGCTGGGAGGTGCTCGGCGAGGACGTCGTCGAGGCCTACCTGGCCCGCGCCGTGTCCATCGTGGACCCGCACAGCCCGCGCGAACTCGACGTCGTCTACACCCCCATGCACGGTGTCGGCCGCGACACCCTCGTCGCCGCCTTCCGCCAGGCCGGCTTCCCCGCGCCCACCGTGGTCGCCGAGCAGGCCGAACCCGACCCGGACTTCCCGACCGTGGCCTTCCCCAACCCGGAGGAGCCGGGGGCGATGGACCTCGCCTTCCGCACCGCCGCCTCGGTCGGCCCGGACATCGTGATCGCCAACGACCCCGACGCCGACCGCTGCGCGGTGGCCGTCCCCACCAACGGCAACGCGGCCGGCAGCGGCAACGGCACCTCCGGCTGGCGGATGCTGCGCGGCGACGAGGTCGGCGCACTGCTCGGCTCGGCCCTGGTCGCGAAGAAGGCCGAGGGCACCTTCGCCACCACCATCGTCTCCGCCACCCTGCTCGGCCGGATCGCCGAGGCGGCGGGCCTGGGCTACGCCGAGACGCTGACCGGCTTCAAGTGGATCTCCCGCGCCGAGGGCCTGCGCTACGGCTACGAGGAGGCGCTCGGCTACTGCGTCGACCCGCAGGGTGTCCGGGACAAGGACGGCATCACCGCCGCCCTGCTGGTCGCCGAGCTCGCCGCCACCCTCAAGAAGTCCGGCCGCACCCTGTCCGACCTGCTGGACGACCTGGCGCTGGAACACGGCCTGCACGCCACCGACCAGCTCTCGGTCCGGGTCCAGGACCTCTCGCTGATCGCCGACGCCATGCGCCGCCTGCGCGAGCAGCCCCCGACCGTCCTGGCCGGCCTGACCGTCACCCGCGCCGACGACCTCGCGGCCGGCTCCGCCGACCTGCCGCCCACCGACGGCCTGCGCTACTACCTGGCCGGCGAGGCGGTCCGCTCGGCCCGCATCGTGGTCCGCCCCTCCGGCACGGAGCCCAAGCTCAAGTGCTACCTGGAGGTCGTCCTCCCGGTCGCCACCGCCGCCGACCTCGCCCGCACCCGCGACCGCGCCGCCGCCCTCCTCGCCACCATCAAGCAGGACCTCGCCGCCGCCGCGGGCATCACCGCCTGACGCATCTCGCATACGGAAGGGCCCGCCGGTGACCGGCGGGCCCTTCGTGTCCGTGGGTCGGCCTCAGACGGCGATGACCGTGATCAGGGCGAGCAGGCCGAGCAGGGCGGGGGCGATCAGCCACCAGCACCAGCGCACCACGACCGGGCCCGCGGCGTCGGGGCGGGTGGCGTTGCGCTCGGCCATCTCCTGCAGCACGTTGGTCACCTGGTCGGACCAGGCGCGGGTGGGGTCCGGGGAGCCCTGGACGACGGGGTTGGTCCGGGCGGCGAGGCCCATCCCGAGGCCGGTCCGGGAGGCGTGCTCGGCGATGCTGCGGCTCTGGGCGCGGGTGGCGCGCTTGCGCTGCCGCAGTGACACCGGCACGGCCCAGACCTGGTACTTCTTGCCGCCCGCGAGCAGCTCGACCGAGTAGCCGGCGCGCAGGGCGTCCACCGAGGCCCACGGCGCGGTGATGGTCCGCCACGGGTTGCGCACCACCAGTCGGCTGCGGGAGGCCCGCACGACCGGGCGCAGCGTGTAGGCGATCACCGGGAGGGCGAACACGGGTACGGCGGCGAGCGCGACGTACGGGGTCTTCCCGGTGCCGGTCACGGCCGCGTCGCCGATGAGCCAGGCGGCGACGGCGAGCAGGAACACGCCGGAGATCACGCCGGGGACGGAGCGGTACACGCGGTCCGCGTACTCGGGTTCCCCGGCGGGGGCGGCCGGGCCCTGGTGGGGCTTGCCGTCGGAATCGGTCATGGCGTCGATTCTGCCCCATGCCCCTCACCCGGAGGTCTCGGTCCGGCCACGAAAGGCCGCCACCCTAGCGGACGGCTACGCGCGTAGATATGCTGGTCTGGTGACTATGTCCACTGTTGCAGCCAATGCCCCCGGCGTTGCGGGCAGCGGCCTTCAGGACGTTGCGGCGTCCGAGGCCTCGCTCCGCCGCTTCCTGCACGGCCTGCCCGGCGTCGACCAGGTCGGCCTGGAGGCGCGTGCCGCCACTCTCGGTACCCGCTCGATCAAGACCACGGCGAAGGCGTACGCCATCGACCTGGCGATCTCCATGATCGACCTGACCACGCTGGAGGGCGCGGACACGGTCGGCAAGGTGCGCGCGCTGTGCGCCAAGGGCAGGACCCCCGACCCGACCGACCCGACCACCCCCCGCGTCGCCGCCATCTGTGTCTACCCGGACATGGTCGCCACCGCGAAGGCCGCCCTGCGGGGCACCGACATCCAGGTCGCCTCGGTGGCCACCGCCTTCCCGGCCGGCCGCGCCGCCCTCCCGGTCAAGCTCGCCGACACCGCCGACGCGGTGGCCGCGGGCGCCGACGAGATCGACATGGTGATCGACCGCGGCGCCTTCCTCTCCGGCCGCTACTACGACGTCTTCAACGAGATCGTCGCCGTCAAGGAGGCGTGCAAGCGCCCCGACGGCAGCTCCGCCCACCTCAAGGTGATCTTCGAGACCGGCGAGCTGCAGACCTACGACAACGTCCGCCGGGTCTCCTGGCTGGCGATGCTGGCCGGCGCCGACTTCATCAAGACCTCCACCGGCAAGGTCGCCGTCAACGCGACCCCGCCGGTCACCCTGCTGATGCTGGAGGCGGTCCGCGACTTCCGCGCGCAGACCGGCGTCCAGGTCGGCGTGAAGCCCGCCGGTGGGATCAAGACCACCAAGGACGCCATGAAGTACCTGGTGATGGTCAACGAGACCCTCGGCGACGACTGGCTGACGCCGCACTGGTTCCGCTTCGGCGCCTCCAGCCTGCTCAACGACCTGCTGATGCAGCGCCAGAAGCTCGCCACCGGCCGCTACTCCGGCCCCGACTACGTGACGGTGGACTGATCACCATGGCCAAGAAGAAGAACATCGAGGAGCCCGCGGCCAAGCCCGCCGGAGGCCTCTTCGCCTACGCCCCGGCCCCCGAGTCCCCCGCCGCCGCGGGCGACATCGCCACCTCCTACGGCCACTTCATCGGCGGCGAGTTCGTCGACTCCTCCGGCAGCGAGTCCCTGAAGACGGTCAACCCGGCCACCGAGCAGGTGCTCGCCGAGTTCGCCCAGGGCACCGACGAGGACGTGGACCGCGCGGTCGCCGCCGCCCGCAGGGCCTTCGCCGACTGGTCGGCGCTGCCGGGCAGCGAGCGCGCCAAGTACCTGTTCCGGATCGCCCGGATCATCCAGGAGCGCAGCCGCGAGCTGGCCGTGCTGGAGTCGATCGACAACGGCAAGCCGATCCGCGAGACCCGCGACGTCGACCTGCCGCTGGTCGCCGCGCACTTCTTCTACTACGCGGGCTGGGCCGACAAGCTCGACTACGCCGGCTACGGCCCGAACCCGAAGCCGCTCGGCGTGGCCGGCCAGGTCATCCCGTGGAACTTCCCGCTGCTGATGCTGGCCTGGAAGATCGCGCCCGCGCTGGCGACCGGCAACACGGTCGTCCTGAAGCCGGCCGAGACCACCCCGCTGACCGCGCTGCGCTTCGCCGAGATCTGCCGCCAGGCCGGTCTGCCGAAGGGCGTCGTCAACATCGTCACCGGCGACGGCCGCACCGGCGCCGCGCTCACCGCGCACCCGGACGTCAACAAGGTCGCCTTCACCGGCTCCACCCCGGTCGGCCGTGCGATCGCCAAGCAGCTGGCCGGCACCCGCAAGAAGCTCTCGCTGGAGCTGGGCGGCAAGGCCGCCAACATCGTCTTCGACGACGCGCCGATCGACCAGGCGGTCGAGGGCATCGTCAACGGCATCTTCTTCAACCAGGGCCACGTCTGCTGCGCGGGCTCGCGCCTGCTGGTCCAGGAGTCGATCCAGGACGAGCTGCTGGACGCCCTCAAGCGCCGGATGTCCACCCTGCGGGTCGGCGACCCGCTGGACAAGAACACCGACATCGGCGCCATCAACTCGGCCGAGCAGCTGGCCCGGATCACCGCGCTGACCGACGCCGGCGAGGCCGAGGGCGCCGAGCGCTGGTCGCCGGCCTGCGAACTCCCGGGCACCGGCTTCTGGTTCAAGCCGACCCTGTTCATGGGCGTCAGCCAGGCCCACCGGATCGCCCAGGAGGAGATCTTCGGCCCGGTCCTGTCGGTGCTGACCTTCCGCACCCCCGCCGAGGCGATCGAGAAGGCCAACAACACCCCGTACGGCCTCTCCGCCGGCATCTGGACGGAGAAGGGCTCGCGCATCCTCTGGGCGGCCAACAAGCTCAAGGCCGGCGTGGTCTGGGCCAACACCTTCAACAAGTTCGACCCGACCTCGCCGTTCGGCGGCTACAAGGAGTCGGGCTACGGCCGCGAGGGTGGCCGCCACGGTCTGGAGGCCTACCTCGATGTCTGACACGACCTTCGCGCGTCTTGACGTCCTCAAGACCTACAAGCTGTACGTCGGCGGGAAGTTCCCGCGCTCCGAGAGCGGGCGGGTGTACGAGGTGACCGACTCCACCGGCGAGTGGCTCGCCAACGCCCCGCTGGGCACCCGCAAGGACACCCGTGACGCCGTCCTGGCCGCCCGCGCCGCGGTCAAGGGCTGGGCCGGCACCACCGCGTACAACCGCGGCCAGGTGCTGTACCGGGTGGCCGAGATGCTGCAGGGCCGACGCGAGCAGTTCGCCGCCGAGGTGGCCCTCTCCGAGGGCATCGGCCCGAAGAAGGCCGCCGCGCTGGTGGACGCCGCGATCGACCGCTGGATCTGGTACGCGGGCTGGACGGACAAGGTCGCCCAGATCGCGGGCGGCGCCAACCCGGTCGCCGGTCCGTACTTCAACCTGTCGACCCCGGAGCCGACCGGCGTGGTCGGGATCGTCGCCCCGCAGGCCGGGTACGGGCACTCGCTGCTCGGCCTGGTCTCGGTGATCGCCCCGGCGATCGCCACCGGCAACACGGTCGTGGTCGCGGCCGCCGCGGACGCCCCGCTGCCCGCGCTGTCGCTGGGCGAGGTGCTGGCCACCTCGGACGTCCCGGGCGGCGTGGTCAACATCATCTCAGGCAAGACCGCGGACATCGCGCCCACCCTGGCCTCGCACCAGGACGTCAACGCGGTGGACCTCACCGGAGCCATCGCCGCCGACGGCCCCGGCGCGGCGCAGGCGCTGGAAGCGGCCGCCGCGGATACCCTGAAGCGGGTAGTCCGTCCGGAGCTGGACCCGTTCGCCCAGGACTGGACCAATGCGCCCGGTACCGACCGGCTACTCTCGTTCCTCGAGACGAAGACGGTCTGGCACCCGATGGGTATCTGACCCTCGCCCCTCGGGGTGACAACTCCACAAGCTGGCCGTCCCCAGTGCCCTACCCCCCCCGGGGCCCGGACGGTCATTGGACGGACCCGCGCCTCTCCCCCCTGGCGCGGGTCCGTCGGCGTTCCGCCGCCGTACGACACCGGCCCGCGCGGCCGGCCGTCACAGCAGAAGTCCGGACCGACCGGTTTCGGCAACGGGCCGGGATGCGTCAGACTGGTGTCCCGTGAGTGACTCCCCCCTGAACCCCGCACCGGCCGCGCATGCCCGGGTGATCCTGCTCTCCGGGCCCTCCGGGTCGGGGAAGTCCTCGCTCGCCGAGCGCAGCGGCCTGCCGGTGCTCCAGCTCGACGACTTCTACAAGGACGGGGACGACCCCACGCTGCCCCGGCTGCCGGACGGTGCCGTCGACTGGGACTCCCCGCTGGCCTGGCACCGCGACCAGGCCGTCGCCGCCATCCGCGCCCTGCACGAGCACGGCCGCACGGACGTCCCGGTGTACTCGATCCCGGACAACGGCCGGGTCGGCACCCACGCCCTGGAGCTGGACGGCGCCTGCGCGTTCATCGCGGAGGGCATCTTCGCCGCCGAGATCACCGCCGAGTGCGCCGAGGAGGGCCTGCTCGGCGACGCCCTGTGCCTGCGCAACGGCGCGCTCACCACGGCCTGGCGCCGGCTGCGCCGGGATGTCCGGGAGGGCCGCAAGTCGCTGCCGGTGCTGCTGCGCCGGGGCTTCCGGCTGATGCGGGCCGAGCGGTCCATCGTCGGGCGGCAGGTCACGCTCGGCTCGTACGCGTGCGCGGGGCCGGAGGCCGAGCGGCGGATCCGCGCCGCGGCCCGGCCGGCGGAGCTCTCCGCGGCCTGAGCCGGCCCACAGCGGCCCACAGCGGCCCTGAACCGCCGGAGCCGCCGGAACGGGTGCGGACAGCAGAAAACGACGGGCCCGGTGCGTCTCCCCCGCACCGGGCCCGTCGCCTTCCCGAACGGTCCTCGGGCTCCCCCACGGACATGCTCCCCCGAGCCGCTGTCCCCGGACCGTGACCGTTCGCTTCCCGTCCCCCGACGGGAGTCCTTCGTTACGCGACCAGCTCGCCGAACGCCCGGACGGTGTCGCCCGACTTGTTCAGGTGCTCGTCGTCGCGCAGCCGGCGCAGGGCGCGCCAGATGCTGCTCTTGACCGTGCCGACGCTGATCCCCAGCACGTCGGCGATCTCCGGGTCGGTCTTGCCCTCGTAGTACCGCAGCACCAGCATGGTCCGCTGGTTCTCCGGCAGCTTCGCCAGCGCCTGCCAGAGCACGGTGCGCAGCTCGGTGCCGCCCATCGCGTCGGTGTCGCCGGCCGTCTCCGGCAGCTCCTCGGTCGGGTACTCGTTGACCTTGCGGCGCCGCCAGGCGGAGATGTGCAGGTTGGTCATGGTGCGGCGGAGGTAACCCCCGACCGCGGCCTTGTCGGTGATCCGGCCCCAGGCCCGGTAGGTGCTGAAGAGCGCGCTCTGCAGCAGGTCCTCGGCCTCGTAGCGGTCACCGGTCAGGTGGTAGGCCGTGGCGTACAGGGAAGCGCGGCGCTCGCGCACGTACGCGGTGAACTCCGTGATGTGGTCCTCCGCGGCGGCCGAGTGCTCCCCCTGCGCGCCTCCCTGCCCGGCCTCGGTGGTGCGGGCCGCGGCGGGGTTCAGCCGCAGCAGCGTCGCACCGGCGGCCTCGCGACCGGACGGTTCCCCCGAACCGACCGTCCGCAGACCGTTCCCCCCGGTCCCCCGGTTCCCCCCGGGGGCGTCCGTGCCCTCGACGCGGACGGGGAGGATCCCCCGCAGCGTGAGGGTGTTGGCGGAGTCGACCGCACTCCCCAGTCGGCCGATTCCGTACAGCTCCCCCGTCCTGCCGCCGCCGCTCACCCGACGGGCGCCAGGGTTTCCACCGGTGCTGTGCGCGCACCCCCGTACGGTCACGGCGCCGGAGTTCTCGTCGGTCCTGACCTCGTACCGGGTCCGGTGGGTGGTCGCTGACGAACGCGCGGTGCGTACAGCCGGGTTGGTCCGGGTCTGAAGCATGGCGTTCATCGTGCGCCCCCTTGGTTCGGTACGAGCGGTTCCGGTTGCCGCCTTTCAGCCGGCCTTGCGGCCCGCTGTCCTGCGGCGACATGGAAAATCCTGCCCGCCGGTTGTGATGGCGCTGTCCGCCGACTGTCACAGGGGTGTCACAGGCGGGGGCCTTTCGTCCCGGTCCGCCTCCCTCCGTACCGGACGCCGGTGGCGGTCCTTCCGGTTCCCGAACGGGCCGTGAGTGATCCGGGGGGTGATTCGGGGCTGCGGGTGGGCCAAAATGGGGCCGTGCCTTTCCTCCTACTGATCGAGGACGACGACGCCATCCGGACCGGCCTCGAACTCGCCCTCACCCGCCAGGGCCACCGCGTGGCCACCGCCGCCTCCGGCGAGGACGGTCTGAGGCTCTTCAAGGAGCAGCGGCCCGACCTCATCGTGCTGGACGTGATGCTGCCCGGAATCGACGGCTTCGAGGTGTGCCGCCGGATCCGGCGCACCGACCAGCTGCCGATCATCCTGCTGACCGCCCGTTCGGACGACATCGACGTGGTGGTGGGCCTGGAGTCCGGCGCCGACGACTACGTGGTGAAACCGGTGCAGCCGCGCGTGCTGGATGCGCGGATCCGGGCGGTGCTGCGCCGCGGCGAACGGGAGAGCTCGGACTCCTCCGCGTACGGCAGCGTGGTGATCGACCGGGCGGCCATGACCGTCACCAAGGACGGACTGGACCTCCAGCTCACCCCGACCGAGCTGCGGCTGCTGCTGGAACTCAGCCGCCGCCCCGGGCAGGCGCTCTCCCGCCAGCAGCTGCTGCGGCTGGTCTGGGAGCACGACTACCTCGGCGACTCGCGCCTGGTGGACGCCTGTGTGCAGCGGCTGCGGGCCAAGGTCGAGGACGTGCCGTCCGCGCCGACGCTGATCCGCACCGTGCGCGGGGTGGGCTACCGGCTGGACCCTCCGGCCTGACCGGCCGGCCCGAACCGGCGCCCGTCCGACTCCTGAACTCCCGTACCCACGACAGGCTCCTGTGACTGACCATCAGACGACTGCCCGGCGCTTCCCGGCGGGCCGGTGGCGCCGGCTGCGCTCCCTACGGGTGCGACTGATCGCGGTGTTCGCGGCGGTCGCGCTGCTCGCCGCCGTCTCGGCCTCCGGCATCGCGTACTGGCTGAACCGCGACGCGGTGCTCAAGCGCGCCCAGGACACCGCGCTGAACGACTTCCGGGTCTCGCTCAGCCGCAACGTCTCCGAGCTGCCGCTGAACGCCGGCTGCCCGGAGCTGGCCGAACTGGCGTCCAACGTGGCCAGCTCCGGCCTGAGTTACGACGTCGTGGTGGTCGATCCGACGCACCCGGAGTGCCCCTCGACGTCCTCCGATCCCGCGCACTTCACGCTGGCCGACGTGCCGACCGCGCTGCAGTCCACCGTCGCCAAGCCCCGCGAGGTCACCGAGAGCAACCCGTACCCGTACCACCTGTACTGGCAGCGGCAGAACCTGGACGGCCGACCGTTCGTGATCGGCGGCACCAAGGTGGTGCCGGGCGGCCCGACGGCGTACATGTTCAAGTCGCTGGAGAACGAACGGGCCGACCTCAACACGCTGGGCTGGTCGCTGGCCATCGCCACCCTGCTCGCGCTGATCGGCTCGGCGCTGCTCGCCCAGGCCGCCTCGGCCACCGTGCTGCGGCCGGTCAAGCGGCTCGGCGACGCCGCCCGGCGCCTCGGCCAGGGGCACCTGGACACCCGGCTCGAAGTCGAGGGCTCGGACGAACTCGCCGACCTGGCAAGGACGTTCAACCGGGCCGCGGAGTCGCTGCACGAGCAGGTCGAGGAGCTGAGCGCGCGCGAGGCGCAGAGCCGGCGGTTCGTCGCCGACATGTCGCACGAACTGCGCACCCCGCTGACCGCGATGACCGCCGTCACCGACATCCTGGAGGACGAGGCCGAGTCGCTGGACCCGATGATCGAGCCGGCCGTCCGGCTCGTGGTCAGCGAGACCCGGCGGCTGTCCGACCTGGTGGAGAACCTGATGGAGGTGACCCGCTTCGACGCGGGCACCGCCAGGCTGGTCGCCGACGAGGTGGACATCGCCGACCTGATCATGTCCTGCATCGACGGACGGGCCTGGTACGACGCGGTCGAGGTGGACGCCCCGCGCGGCATCCTGGCCGTGGTCGACCCGCGCCGGCTCGACGTGGTCTTCGCCAACCTGATCGGCAACGCGCTCAAGCACGGCGGCTCACCGGTGCGGGTCAGGGTCCGGCAGGCCGCGGACTCGGTCGTGGTCGAGGTCTCCGACAGCGGCCCGGGCATCCCGGAGGACGTGCTGCCGCACGTCTTCGACCGGTTCTACAAGGCCGACCGGGGGCGGGCCCGCTCGGAGGGCAGCGGCCTGGGGCTGTCGATCGCGATGGCCAACGCGCAGATACACGGGGGGACGATCACGGCGGCGAACGGGGAGGTCGGCGCGGTGTTCACCCTGACACTGCCGCTGACACCGCCGCCTCCGCCGTCCGCGGGGGAGGCCGAGCGCGGCCCCGCCCGCGACGCCGTAGAGGACAAGGACGCCACGTGACCGCCCCCGCCCGTACCACCCTGCGCCGTACCGCCGGCGTACTGCTCCTGCTCGCACTGGCCTCCGGCTGCGGTATCCGGCCGACCGCCGTACCGGTCGACGGCGGCGCCCCGGCCAGCCGCACGGCCTGCCCGACCACCCCGCACATACCGACCGCGCTGGTCACCCCGCCCGGCCCCGCGCCGGCCGTGACCCCGGCCCGCGGTGCCTCCAAGGGCGCCGCGAGCCCGAGCCCGTCGCCCACGCCGGTGGTGCCGGGCAGCCCGCCCCCGGACAACGTGTTCAGCGCGGTGCCGACGGCCGCTCCGTGTAAGTAGCAGGGAGTGCCGGGGGCGTGTTCGGGAATGTTCACGCCCGGCGTGGAACCGCCGTGCCACCGGCTCACGTCCTTCCCCCCGTGCAGCGAGATGGCACCAGGACACGCGACGAGCGTTCCGGCGCGGGGACCGAGAGCAGGCCGGCGGCGGCCGTCCACCGATCCCTCCGGCAGACCGGGCTGGCGGGCCTCGCCTGCCACCTGGCACTGGTGCTCTGGCTGGTGCTGAGACCGCTGCCGGTGGCCTGGGTGTACGACGCCAACCTGACCCCGCTGGCCTCGCTCCGGTCCTCCACCGCCTGGCAGGTGGTCGGCGAACTCCTGCTGCTGGCCCCGCTCGGCGTCCTGCTGCCGCTGGCCGGCGGCCGCCTCCGGGCCCCCTGGCTGCCCTCCTTCCTGCGCACCACCGGCGCCTCCGCGCTGCTGGCGACCGGGCTGGAGTTCCTCTCCTCCTGGACGCCCGGGCACGTCCTCAACGTGGACCACATCCTGTTCGCCGTGATCGGCGTGGCCGCCGTCCACCTCGCGCTGGTCCCCGGCCTGCGGCACCTGCTGCGGGAACGGCGGCCGCGGGCGCCCCGGGTGCCCGTCCTGGCCGTCCCACCGGTGACCGTCCCGGCCGCCGCCGTCGGCCGGGTGGCGGCCGTCGCGCCCGCCGCCCGCCCGCGCGCCTACGCGGAGCCGACGCCGCCCGCCCGCTGAGCCGGCGCCGGCACCACCCGGCCGCCGACCTCGATCAGCCCGCCCGGGCGCGGCCCGGTCATCAGCTGCGAGCCCCGGCCCTGGGTGACGGTCAGCGCCCGGCCGAGCCGCGCGGTCAGCAGCAGGGCGGCCGCGCCGGTCGCCTCGTCCTCGTCGATCCCGTCACCCCGCCCGGGGAAGGCCCGCGCCCGGACGGTGCCGGCCGCCTCGTCCTGCCAGGCCCAGGCGTAGATCCACTCCCCCGGCGGCGGCACCTCCAGCGCCTCCACCTCGGCCGCCGAGCCGTACTGCCGCAGCGTCCGCGGCGGGGCCCACTCCGGCCGGGCCTCGATCCGGGTCAGCCCGCCCTCGCGCCGGACGCCCACCACGCCGGCGGCCGTGACCAGCCGGTCCACCCCGAGCACCCAGGCGGCGCCCACGCACGGGTGGCCGGCGAAGGGCAGGCGCAGCGTCGGCGTGTAGATGTCGATCTCCCCGCGCTCCGGGTCGTCGACGAACACCGTCTCGCTGAAGCCGAGTTCGCGAGCGATCTCCTGCCGGTCCGCCCGCTCCGGCACGGCGGCGCCGTCGCGCACGACGCCGAGCGCGTTCCCGTACCCCCCACCGGGCCCGCAAAAGACCCGCAGCACCTCATAATCAGTCATTTCCCACCTCGTCAATTGCCGTTCCGGAAGAGCGCAACGACACCGTGATGCAAAGGCGACGACGAATGTCAGCCGCCTCCAGTACTGTGCGCTCTCGTCCCCAAACGGTTCAGCCGTTGATTCTTCCCTCCCACAGGAAACCCCCCTTGAACAATCTCGACTTCGGCGCTGAGCCGCTGTTCTCCTGGTACGCCGTCCTGCTGGCGCTCAGCGGCGTCATCATGGTCGGCCTCGGGGCCGTCGCCGGCGGTCTGAAGACCGGTCTGCGCGTCCTCAACGTCCTCATCGGCCTCGGATTCCTGGGGTACGCCTACTACCTCGTGTTCGTCTTCGAGGGCGGCACGTACTACATCTTCTTCAAGGTCTTCATCCTGCCGGTCGCGATGATCGTCTACTCGGTGAAGGCGATCACCGAGCGCAGCAATGCCAAGCAGCAGGCGGCCGCGCAGGCCGCCGCCGCGTTCAACCCCAACGCGCCCCAGGCGCCGTACAACCCGAACGCCCCGCAGGCGCCGTACAACCCCAACGCGCCGTACAACCCGAACGCCCCGCAGCCGGGCGCGCCCGTGCCGCCGCAGGGCGGGGCTCCCGTCCCGCCGGCCGCGCACCAGGCCGCGCCGCCGGCCGCCGCGCCGTACCAGCCGGGTGTCCCGCCGCAGCCGGTGGCGGACAACCCGTACGCGCAGCCCGCGCCGCCGGCCCAGCCGCAGCCGCCGCAGCAGCCGGCCGGCTGACCGGGTCCGCACCCGCCGTACGAACGCCGGAAGGCCCGCCCGTCCCCGCTCCGCAGCGGATGACGGACGGGCCTTCCGGCCTGTCGGGGTCCGTGTCCGGGGTCGGCGCCCGGTGGCGCGCTACGCCTTCCTGCGGCGGCGCGCCACGACCAGCGTGCCCAGCCCGAGGGCGATCGCGACCGCACCGGTGATCGCCATCGGCTTCGTTCGGGTGCCGCCACCGGTGGAGGCCAGTCCGGCGTCCGCGGCCGGGGCCGCGACGGCGACCACCGGCGAGCCGCCCGCCGCCGGACTCGGCGCCTCGCTGGTGGCCTGCGTGATCGGGACGACCGGGACGACCGGGGCGGTGGCCGGCCGGGTCGCGGTCGGTGTCGGGGTGGCCGGGGAGCTGGGGGTCGGCGTGGCGGTGGCGCCCGCCGGGGCCTCGATGGTGATGCCGGCCTTCGGGCTGGACGCCTCGGCCCCGTTCTCGCCCGCACCGGGCAGGCTGCCCGCGAGGGCCGCCAGGGACTGGGCTCCGACCGGGGCGTCCTTGGTGAAGGACAGCCGGACGTCGATCGTGCGGCTCTCGCCCTTCGCCAGGGCGATGACATCGGCGTTCCTGTCGCCGGTCCGCAGCCCCAGGTAGAGCCAGCCCGGGTGCTCCGAGTTGCCGCCGGGGGTGCCCTCCAGCCATCTGCCGTCGGCCGTCCGGAACTCGAATATGACGGTCTCGGAGGGGAGTTCGGTCGCCCCCTGGAACACGATCGCGGGCAGCAGGCGGAGGTCCTTGCCGCTGTTGTTGGTGAAGACCAGCTTGAACGGCTTCGCCTCGCCGCCCGCCCTGAACGCGGCGGGCACCCCGTCGAGCCTGGCGTCCGCCGTGGCGGCCGGCGTGGGCGCCGGGGTGGTCGGCGTGACGGACGGGGCGATGACCAGGCCCGAGTAGCCGCTCATCGCCTGGGAGATGCGCTGCTCCGGCGGCAGGGCGGGGTCGGAGACGACGGCGGTGAAGCCCGGCGTTACCCGGCCGGCCGGGGCGTCGGCGGCGACGGTGAGCCGCAGCCGGTAGACGGCCTCGGCGCCCGCCGCCAGGTGCGGCACGGCGGGCTGGTTGAGCTCCCAGACGGCGCCGACGCTCGCGGTGTCCGCCCTGGCGTCCTGCCACTGTGTGCCGCCGGGCGCCTGGTACTCCAGCGTGAACTGGCTCTGCTTGGTGCCGGTACCGGTGTCCCCGATGACGAAGGTGGCCAGGGGCACGTCCATCTGGTGGTCGGCGGTGTTCTTGAGCGTCGCGGTGAACTCCACCGGCGCGCCGCCCGCCTTGACGGTGCCGGGCAGGCCCGAAAGGGTCGCCGTGACCGGTGAGGACTGGGCCTCGGCGCCCTGGGCGGCCGCGACGACCACCGAGGCGGCGAGGACGGTCGGGGCCTCGACGGCAGCCGCACCCGAAGCCAGCGTGACGACGGCGGTCGCGGCCAGGAATCTGCGATGCCGAGTGCGCAATTTCAACCCCACGAGAGAATTCGGACAGAGCCCAACAGAACGTGAAATCGCTTGCGTGAGAGGCCATTTCCTAGCGATGGCGCGCCGATGTTCCGCTCCCCGACCACCAGCGACTGCGGCATCATACCGAGCCGTTTCCACGCGCCCGTGACGGGAGGGTGAGGGGCTTCGGAACGGTCGGCCATCCTCAGGGTCACCCTGAGGACGACCCCGACATCCGACTACGTCTCCCCGGTGACCCGTCGGGGTGCGGAATCACCTGGCGGGCTGAGGACTTCGGGGCCGCGGCGGCGGAGTATGGACGTATGCCCGCCG
Source organism: Kitasatospora sp. NPDC033851 (assembly GCF_055576085.1). Lineage (NCBI taxonomy): Bacteria > Bacillati > Actinomycetota > Actinomycetes > Kitasatosporales > Streptomycetaceae > Kitasatospora > Kitasatospora sp. NPDC033851. The sequence goes on from NZ_JBVIRL010000006.1 coordinate 55,238, forward strand.
GACCGACCGGACCGGGCCGCCACCGTGCGGAGCAGATCAGGAGACCATCATGAGCAAGCAAAGCGAGCGAACCATCAAGAGGTGCGCAGGGGCGAAGGCCCCTGCCGAGCGCAGCGAGGTGGGAGCATGAGCGCTCGCCTTGCCCGTCCTCGCCACAACCGTGTGATCGCCGGCGTCTGCGCCGGGATCGCCGCCCGCTTCGGGCTGACCCCGTGGACCGTCCGGCTGATCTTCCTGCTCTCCTGCCTGCTGCCCGGCCCTCAGTTCCTGCTCTACCTCGCCCTCTGGCTGCTCCTCCCCCAGGAGCCGTGAGACCGGGCGGTGTGAAGACGACGACGGGCCGCCCGTCCCCGGTGATCCCGGGGGCGGGCGGCCCGTCGTCGTGCCGGCGGCTCGGATCAGCCGCCGAGGCCCGGCAGGCCGGGCAGGGCGCCGGTCAGCCCGCCGACGGGGGTCTTGTCGAGACCCGGGACGGTCGGGACGGCGGCGCGCTGCTGGGTGACGCCGGCGAGCGGGGCCTCCGCGGCCGGGGCGGCGTGGCCGGCGGTCGGGGCGAGGGTGCCCAGCGTGCCGGTGACCTTGTCGCCACCGGGCAGCTTGGCGGCGGTGTCGGTGACCGCCCCGGTCACCGCGGGGTTCGTCACCGCGCCGGTGGGCAGCCCGAGGCCGCCGGGCGCCGGGGCGGCGTCGGCGGAGGCGGTGCCGGCGCCGACCGCCGCGATGGCGATGCCGAGCGCCGCGGTGCCGGCGGCCTTGAGAGCCTGCTTCATGGTTCGTCCCCTTGGGTCCTCGTCGGTGGCCGACGACGCGGCGCGGGTTCGGCGGCCGGGTGGCCGCCACCGCACCTGATCGGCAATGACTGGCACACCGTAGTGAGCCGGTCGCGCGAGAACCAAAGGGCGTTCACTCACTCGAGTGAGTAGTCGGATGAACGGCAAATCCTTGCCAGAACCGGTCTTTCATCCGACGGCCGGAAACGCGTTCGCCCCGCGGCTCAGTTGCCGCCGGCGCCCCCGCTGAACAGCCACTCCGACTTCAGCTCGGCGTAGCCCGGCTTGATCACGTCGCTGATCATCGCCAGTCGCTCGTCGAACGGCAGGAACGCGGACTTCATGGCGTTCACGGTGAACCACTCCAGGTCCCCCAGCGTGTAGCCGAAGGCCTCCACCACGTGCCCGAACTCCTGGCTCATGCTGGTGCCGCTCATCAGCCGGTTGTCGGTGTTCACGGTGACCCGGAACTTCAGCCGGCTGAGCAGCCCGATCGGGTGCTCGGCGTACGAAGTGGCGGCGCCGGTCTGGAGGTTGGAGGTCGGGCACATCTCCAGCGGGATGCGCTTGTCGCGCACGTACGCGGCCAGTCGGCCGAGCTCGACCGAGCCGTCCTCGCCCACCGTGATGTCGTCGACGATCCGCACGCCGTGGCCGAGCCGGTCGGCGCCGCAGCACTGCAGGGCCTCCCAGATCGACGGCAGGCCGAAGGCCTCGCCCGCGTGGATGGTGAAGTGGTTGTTCTCGCCCTTGAGGTAGTCGAAGGCGGCCTGGTGGCGGGTGGGGGGGTAGCCGGCCTCGGCGCCCGCGATGTCGAAGCCGACGACGCCCTGGTCCCGGTGGCGGTTGGCCAGCTCCGCGATCTCCTGCGAGCGGGCGGCGTGCCGCATCGCGGTGATCAGCGTGCCGATCCGGATCCGGTGCCCGGCCTCGCGGGCGTTGGCCTCGCCGAGGCGGAAGCCCTCCTGGACGGCCTCGACGACCTCGTCCAGGGTCAGGCCGGCCTCCAGGTGCTGCTCGGGGGCGTACCGGACCTCCGCGTACACGACACCGTCGGCGGCCAGGTCCTCGGCGCAGTCGGCGGCGACCTTGATCAGGCCCTCGCGGGTCTGCATCACGGCACAGGTGTGCGCGAAGGTCTCCAGGTAGCGGACCAGCGAGCCGGAGTCGGCGGCCTCACGGAACCACTCGCCGAGTTCCTTGGGGTCGGTGGTGGGGAGTCCCTGGTAGCCGACGGCGGCGGCCAGCTCGACCACGGTCTCCGGGCGCAGCCCGCCGTCCAGGTGGTCGTGCAGGAGGACCTTCGGCGCGCGGCGGATTTGGTCGGCGGTGGGGATGCGCGGGCCCGTGCCCGCGGTGGTGACGGGGATCTGCTTTTCCATTGCGGAAATATAGCCCCTACGCGCGTAGACCCACCACCGGGAACACCACCGGATGGTCCAAACTCCCCCCGGAATTCCACCGACCGGTCCATACGATCCGCCAAAAGCGCGCGCCGTTCCGCAGGGGCGCCGACCACCGTGGAACACCCCGCCGACGACCTCAGTCGTGCTGGAGCAGCCGACCGCGCCGGGACAGCACGAAGTCCCGGAACGCCTCCGCCGGCGGGGTCAGCGGCCGCCCCGCCGCCCAGGCCAGCCCGACCGCCCGCCGGGTGCGCGGCGCCGTCACCTCCAGCTCCACCACCCCGGGCCGGGGCACCAGGGCCGGCGGCAGCAGCGCCACCCCCAGCCCGGCCGCCACCAGCCCGCGCAGCGTCTCCGCCTCCTCCCCCTCGAAGGCCAACCGGGGGACGAACCCCGCCTCCGCGCAGAAGCCGTCCGTGATCGCCCGCAGCCCGTACCCCTGCTCCAGCCCGACGAACGGTTCCTCGGCCACCTCCGCCAGCCGGATCCGCCGCCGCCCGGCCAGCCGGTGGTCCGCCGGGACGACCAGGTGCAGTCGCTGCTCGTCCAGCGGGCGGGCGGCGAACGCCGGGTCGTCCGGCAGCGGCGCCACCAGGCACAGGTCCAGCTCGCCGGCCCGCAGCCGCTCCAGCATCGCCGCGCCGTAGTCCTGCACCAGCTGGAAGCGCACCCGCGGGTGCGCCGCGCGGAAGCCGCGCAGCAGCGCCGGCACCGCGTCCGGCCCCATCGTGTGCAGGAAGCCGAAGGCCACCAGCCCCACCTCCGGGTCCGCCTCCGCCCGGGCCGCCTGCGCGCCGCGCTCGACCTCGGCCAGCGCCCGCTCCACCGAGGCCAGCAGCAGCCGGCCCGCCCTGGTCAGCCGGACCGTACGGCCCTGACGGGCCAGCAGCTCCACCCCCAGCTCCTCCTCCAGCCGGGCCACCGCGCGCGACAGCGTCGGCTGCGGCACCCCGAGCAGCCCGGCCGCCTGCGTCACGTGCTCCAGCCGGGCCACCGCCGCGAACTGCGCCAGCCGGGGCGCCAGCAGGACGGCCGGCTCCTCCGGCCCCAACTCGGCCGCCCGGTACCGCTCCCCGCCGTCCACCGACTCCGAACCCGCCATCCCGCCACCACCTCGACTCATACGCCAGTGCATCGATCATCCCTGCTTCATGCATTGGACGCATCAACGACAACGGGCCTACGGTCGATGTCATGCAGCCCGCCGATACCAGGGCATCCGTCACCTCCCCGGATGCCCCCGCCGCCGCCCCCACCCGCCTCACCGCGGACGACCGCCACCGCCCCGGCCAGCGCGCCTTCCGCCGCGCCAACCTCGCCCTGTTCGCCGCCGGAGTCGCAACCTTCGTCCTGCTCTACTCCACCCAGGGCCTGCTGCCGATCCTCTCGGCCGACCTCGACCTCACCCCCGGCCAGGCCAGCTGGACGGCCTCCGCCGCCACCCTCGGACTCGCCCTCGGCCTGCTCCCGGCGAGCGCCCTCTCCGACAGGTACGGCCGCACCAGGGTGATGACGGCCTCCACCCTCGCCGCCTCCGTCCTCGCCCTCGCGCTGCCCTTCGCGCCGGACCTCACCACCCTCGTCGCCCTGCGGATCCTCCAGGGCGCCGCCCTCGCCGGGCTGCCGGCCACCGCCATGGCCTACCTCGCCGAGGAGGTCCACCCCAGCGCCCTGGCCTCCGCGATGGGCCTGTACGTGGCCGGCAACAGCATCGGCGGCATGGGCGGCCGACTGCTCTCCGGCTGGACCGCCGCCGCCCTCGGCTGGCGCTGGGGCCTCGCCGCCTCCGCCGCCCTCGCGCTGCTCGCCACGCTCGTCTTCCGGCTGCTGATCCCCGCCGCCCGGCACTTCACCCCCGCCCCGGTGGACGCCCGCGCGCTCGCCCGCACCGTCGGACGGCACCTGCGCGACCCGCTGCTGGTCCGGCTGTACGCACTCGGGATGCTGTTCATGGCCGTGTTCGGCGCGGTCTACAACACCATCGGCTACCGGCTGATCTCCGCGCCGTTCCACCTGCCGGAGTCGATCGCCGCCTCGATCTTCGTGGTCTACCTGGTCGGCACCGGCACCTCCGCCGCGGCCGGACGCCTCTCCGCCCGCCTCGGCCGCCGCGGCGCCCTCTACGTCTCCGTCGGCGTGACCGCGGCCGGCCTGCTGCTCTCCCTCGCCGAGTCCCTGGCCTGCGCCCTGCTCGGCCTGGTCCTGATCACCGCCGGCTTCTTCGCCGGCCACGCCACCGCCTCCTCGGCGGTCGGCCGCACCGCCACCGAGGGCCGCGCCCAGGCCTCCGCCCTCTACCTGATCGCCTACTACCTCGGCAACAGCCTCGGCGGCACCCTCGGCGCCGACGCCTACCACGCCACCGGCTGGCCCGGCGCCGCCACCGTCGGCCTCACCGCCATGACCCTCGCCGCCGCCGTCACCCTCTACGCGACCCACCAGGCGCACATCACGAGACGAACGGTCGCGGACGCTTGACAGCCTCCGCCGATAGACTCCGGGACATGAGCATCGATCCTGCTGAGTACACCAGGCTGCTTGAGATCGCGGATCAGCTGCCGAAGGTGCCGGGGATAGGGAAGATTGAGATCGCCGACGGTCATATCGTCATGATGATGTCGCCGGTGAAGCGCCACGAGCTCGCCGTGCTGCGCATCGCCCGACAGCTCAACGCCCAGCTGCCGTCCACTCACCCGGGTCACATCGCTTACCACGGTGCGGACTTGCAGGACGCCGGACTCGGTCAGCTGCGCAACCCGGATCTGATGGTCTTCCCCGAGGCGACCTTGGAGGGCGAGCAGCGAGCGGTTCTCCCGCACGAGGTAGTACTCGTGGTGGAGATCGTGTCCGCCTCCAATCCCGAGAACGACTACCACAACAAGGTCCGCGACTACTCGGCCATGGGTATCCCGTTCTACCTGATCGTCGATCCCCGCACCGGCACCGGCATCGTGCATTCCGAGCTGGGCTACGAGTCCCGCGAGAAGTTCGTCTTCGGCGACAAGATCGCCGTCGGCCCCTGGACCCTCGACACCACCGGGCTGCTCACGTACGCCTGACCCGGCGTACGTGAGCAGCCCTCACATCGCTCAGGCGATGCGGTCGAGCACGATGGGGTTCGGGGTGAACGCCGTGCCCGCCGGGGAGACCTCGATGCCACCGGTCAGGGCCTCGATGGCGTAGTCGTAGCGCTCGGGCGTGTCGGTGTGGAGGGTCAGCAGGGGCTGGCCGGCCACGACGGTGTCGCCGGGCTTGGCGTGCATCTCGACGCCGGCGCCGGCCTGGACCGGGTCCTCCTTGCGGGCGCGGCCGGCACCCAGGCGCCAGGCGCAGACGCCGACGGCGTAGGCGTCGAGCTCGGTGAGCACGCCGGAGGCGGGCGCGGGGATGACGTGCTGCTCGCGGGCGACCGGAAGCGGGGCGTCCACGTCGCCGCCCTGGGCGACAATCATGCGGCGCCAGTGGTCCATCGCGGAGCCGTCGCGCAGTGCGTCGGCCGGGTCCTTGCCGTGCACGCCGGCCGCGGCGAGCATTTCGCGGGCGAGCGCGAGGGTGAGCTCCACGACGTCGGCCGGGCCGCCGCCCGCCAGGACCTCGACGGACTCCCGGACCTCCAGCGCGTTGCCCGCGGTGAGGCCGAGCGGGGTGGACATGTCGGTGAGCAGGGCGACGGTGTTGACCCCGGCGGTGGTGCCCAGGCCCACCATGGTGCGGGCGAGCTCGCGGGCGTCGGCCAGGTTCTTCATGAACGCGCCGGAGCCGACCTTGACGTCGAGGACCAGCGCGCCGGTGCCTTCGGCGATCTTCTTGGACATGATCGAGGAGGCGATCAGCGGGATCGCCTCCACGGTGCCGGTGACGTCGCGCAGCGCGTACAGCTTCTTGTCGGCGGGCGCGAGGCCGTCGCCGGCCGCGCAGATGACCGCACCCGCGCCGCGGAGCACGTTCATCATCTCCTCGTTGGAGAGCAGGGCGCGCCAGCCGGGGATGGACTCCAGCTTGTCCAGGGTGCCGCCGGTGTGGCCGAGGCCGCGGCCGGAGAGCTGCGGGACGGCGGCGCCGCAGGCGGCGACCAGCGGAGCGAGCGGGAGGGTGATCTTGTCGCCGACGCCGCCGGTGGAGTGCTTGTCGCTGGTGGGCAGCGGCAGCGAGGAGAAGTCCATCCGCACGCCGGAGCGGATCATGGCGTCGGTCCAGCGGCTGATCTCGCGCGGCTGCATGCCGTTCAGCAGGATCGCCATGGCCAGGGCGGACATCTGCTCGTCGGCGACCTCGCCGCGGGTGTAGGCGTCGATGACCCAGTCGATCTGAGCGTCGCTCAGCTCTCCGCGGTCGCGCTTGGTCCTGATGACGGAGATGGCGTCCATGCGTGCTCCAAGAAGGGTTCTAAAGCGTCAAATGCGTAGAGTGCCGCGAGATGACCGGGTTACGGCCCACTCGCGACACTCTACGCGCGTAACAAACGGCGATGCTAGAGCCGCTCCGGCCCGAACGCGTCGGGCAGGACCTCGCTCATCGGCTTCACGCCCGAGGCCAGGTCGACCAGCAGCTCCGGTCCGCCGTGCTCGTACAGCAGCTGGCGGCAGCGACCGCACGGCATCAGCAGCTCGCCGGCGCCGTCCACGCAGGTGAACGCGGTCAGCCGCCCGCCGCCGGTGGCGTGCAGCGCGGACACCAGCCCGCACTCGGCGCACAGCCCGAGCCCGTACGAGGCGTTCTCGACGTTGCAGCCGGTGACCACCCGCCCGTCGTCCACCAGCGCGGCCGCGCCGACCGGGAACTTGCTGTACGGGGCGTACGCGTGGCCCATCGCCTCGCGCGCCGCCTCGCGCAGCCGCTCCCAGTCGATCGCGGAAGGCGTGGGGGCGGTCACTTGCCCTCGCCCTTGCGGTAGATCTGACCGTCCGCCTTCGGCATCCGCAGCCGCTGCGAGGCCAGCGAGAGCACGATCAGGGTGATCAGGTACGGCGTGGCGACGATCAGCGGACGCTGCACCTGGTCGGTGAGCGAGTACCAGGCGATCAGGCCGCCGGCGACGACGAAGTAGATCACCGTCGCGGTGTACTTGCGCCGGTAAAGCTGCCACAGGGCGAGCAGGATCATCGCGATGCCGACGATCAGGATCAGCACGTGCACCGACCCCGGGTCGCGCAGCTGGAGGCTGTCGGTGAAGCCGAACAGACCGGCGCCCATGGCGAGACCGCCGGGCATCCAGTTGCCGAAGATCATCGCGGCGAGGCCGATGAAGCCGCGGCCCAGGGTCTGGCCGTCCTTGTAGAAGTGCGCGGCGACCAGCGAGAGGTACGCACCGCCGAGGCCCGCGAAGGCGCCGGAGGCGATGACCGCCAGGTACTTGTACTTGTAGACGTTGACGCCCAGCGACTCGGCTGCGGTCGGGTTCTCACCGCAGGAGCGCAGCCGCAGGCCGAACACCGTGCGCCAGAGCGCGAAGTAGCTGACCACGATCAGCGCGCCGGCCAGCAGCACGACCACCGAGATGTTGGTGACCAGGCCGCCGAGCACGCCGGCGACGTCCGAGACGAAGAACCAGTGGTGGTTCTCGATGCTCCTCAGGCCCGAGGACAGCCCCGGAATGGTGATGTACGGCAGCGGATCCGCCGGCGGGGACTGGTTCGCCCCGGCACCGGCCGAGATGTAGTCCTTGTAGTAGATCCGGTTGACGTACGCGCAGATGCCGGGGATCAGCAGGTTGATGCCGACGCCGGAGACGATGTGGTCGACGCCGAAGGTGACGGTGATGATCGCGTGCAGCAGACCGCCGAGCGCGCCGCCGAGCATGCCGGCCAGCAGGCCGACCCACGGGTTGACCAGGTAACCGGCCCAGGCACCGCAGAAGGTGCCGGCGACCATCATGCCTTCGAGACCGATGTTGACCACACCGGCCCGCTCGGACCAGAGACCGCCGAGACCGGCCATGCCGATCGGCACGGCGGCGCTGAGCGCGGCGGTGACCTGACCGGAGGAGGTCAGCGAGTGGTTGCCGGTGGCCATGCCCACGGCGGAGAACAGCACCAGGGCGCCCGCGATCAGGAGCAGGACGACCGGCCAGGACAGCTTGCGCTTCTTCGCAGGCGCGCCCGGCGCCTTCGGACGAGCGGCAGTGGCCGTACTCACGCGGACACCTCCTTCTTCTCAGTGGCCGCGAGCTGGGCGGCGAGCTCGGCGCCGACCTTCTGCTGCTGGCGCTTCAGGCCGTAGCGGCGCACCAGCTCGTACGCGACGACGACGCAGATGACGATGGTGCCCTGCATGACCGCGACGATCTCGGACGGGAAGCCGCCCTGCAGCGGCAGCTGGGAACCGGTGGCGTCCAGGAAGGCGAACAGCAGGGCCGCGAAGACCATGCCGATCGGGCTGTTCCGGCCCAGCAGGGCGATCGAGATGCCGAGGAAGCCGAGGCCGGGCTGGAAGCTCTGCCCGTAGTTGAACGAGTTCTGCAGCAGCTCCGGCATGCCGATCAGACCGGCGATCGCGCCGGAGACCACCATCGAGGTGATCACCATCTTCTTGACGTTCACGCCGGACGCCGTCGCCGCGCTCTCCGAGCGGCCGGTGGCGCGCAGGTCGAAGCCGAAGCGGGTGCGGGAAAGGGTGAACTGGAAGGCCACGCCGACCAGGGCCGCGATGAAGACGAAGCCCCAGAGGACGCCGCCGGCCGTCTCGATGCCGAAGAAGTGGCTGGACTGCGAGATCGGGTCGGTCTGGATCGAGTTGCTGGTGCCGCTCACCTTCGGCGCGAAGATGCCCGGGGCCAGCAGCAGACCCACGATCGCGATCGCGATCGAGTTCAGCATGATGGTCGAGATGACCTCGCTGACGCCGCGGTAGACCTTCAGCAGACCGGCGATGCTCGCGTACAGGCCGCCGACCAGCATGGCGGTGACCAGCAGCAGAGGGATCTGGATGAAGGCCGGCAGGTCGACCTGCGCGCCGACGTACGCCGCGAACAGCGCCGCGACCTTGTACTGGCCCTCGACGCCGATGTTGAACAGGTTCATCCGGAACCCGAACGCGGCGGCCGCGGCGGCCAGGTAGTACGTGGTGGACCGGTTGAGGATGGCCACCTGACCGTCCGACTTGGTGGCGTACGTGATCATCACGTTCCACGCGTCGAACGGGTTCTTGCCCGAGGTCGCCAGCAGGACGGAGCAGATCGCGACGGAGAGCACGACCGCGAGCACCGGCGCCGCCAGTGCGAGCACGATCCGCTCAACGCTGATCCGCTGCGCCAGACTGCGCTTGGCGGCGGGGTTGGGACTGGTCATGTGGTTACTCCCCCGCCTGCGGGTCGTCGGCGGTGTCGGACGGGTCGGTGCCGTCGGCCGGGGTGTCCTCGGCCTCGGTGCCCTCGGCGGCGACGGCGTGCGCCTCGGCGAGCGCCTCCGGCTCGGACTCGATGTGGCCGCTGGCCGCACCGGTCATCGCGGTGCCCAGGTCCTCGGCGGTCACGGTGGCCGGGTCGGCGTCGGCGACCAGGCGGCCGCGGTAGATGACCCGGATGGTGTCGGAGAGGCCGATCAGCTCGTCCAGGTCGGCGGAGATCAGCAGGACGGCCAGGCCCTCCCGCTGGGCGACCCGGATGTGCTCCCAGATCTGGGCCTGCGCACCGACGTCCACACCGCGGGTGGGGTGGGCGGCGATCAGCAGCTTGGGCTGGTGGCTCATCTCGCGGCCGATGATCAGCTTCTGCTGGTTGCCGCCGGAGAGCGAGGCCGCGGTGACCTCGATGCCGGGCGTGCGGACGTCGTACTGCTCGACGATCCGGCGGGTGTCCACCCGGGCGGCGGACGGGTCGAGCAGCACGCCCTTGGAGTTGGGCTCCTCGGTGACGTGCCCGAGGATGCGGTTCTCCCAGAGCGGGGCCTCCAGCAGCAGGCCGTGCTTGTGGCGGTCCTCGGGGATGTAGCCGATGCCGGCCTCGCGACGGGACCGGGTGAGGGTGCCGGAGAGGTCCTTGCCGTCCAGGGTGACGGTGCCGCCGTCCAGCGGCAGCATGCCCATGATGGCCTCGACCAGCTCGGCCTGACCGTTGCCCTCGACACCCGCGATGCCGAGGATCTCGCCCTTGTGGATGCGCAGCGAGATGTCGTCCAGGACGACGCGCTCGATGCCCTCGGCGTCGGTCTTGGCGATCCGCAGGTCCTTGACGTCGAGCATCTCGGCCGTGGTGACGGTCGACTCGCGGCTCTCCGGGGAGGGCAGCTCGGCGCCGACCATCATCTCGGCGAGCTGGCGGGCGGTGACGGCCTTCGGGTCGGCGTCGCCGACCGTGGTGCCGCGCCGGATGACACTGATCGCGTCGGCCACCGCCAGCACCTCGTGCAGCTTGTGCGAGATGAAGATGACGGTGACGCCCTCGGACTTGAGCTCGCGCAGGTTGTCGAACAGCGCGTCGACCTCCTGCGGGACCAGCACGGCCGTGGGCTCGTCGAGGATCAGGATCTTGGCGCCGCGGTACAGCACCTTGAGGATCTCGACGCGCTGGCGGTCCGCGACGCCGAGGTCCTCCACCAGGGCGTCCGGGCGCACGCCCAGGCCGTACTGGTCGGAGATCTCCTTGATCTTCGCCTTCGCCTTGGCGCCGATGCCGTGGATCTTCTCGCCGCCGAGGACGACGTTCTCCAGCACCGTGAGGTTGTCGGCCAGCATGAAGTGCTGGTGCACCATGCCGATGCCGCGGGAGATGGCGTCGCCGGGGGTGTTGAACTCGCACTGCTCGCCGTTGATCGCGATGGTGCCCTCGTCCGGCTTCTGCATGCCGTAGAGGATCTTCATCAGCGTCGACTTGCCGGCGCCGTTCTCGCCCATCAGGGCGTGCACGGTGCCGGTGCGGACGGTGAGGTTGATGTCGTGGTTGGCCACGACACCGGGGAAGCGCTTGGTGATGCCGCGCAGTTCGACGGCCGGTGTCGCCGTCCCCGCGCTGGGGGTGCCGTCCTTGCGCAGGGGGACGGGGTCGGATGCGGTGATGGCGGTCTCCTGGTGGTCTGGAGGCGCGTCGTTGCGCTCGGAGGGCCAAGGGGGGAAACGGGGGGACGGAACGGGGCCCGGGGGTACGCGTTGAGCGCACCCTGCCGGGCCCCTCCCGTGAACTGTGTCGATCATCGCGCTGCCGGGCAGGCGGCAGGCGCTGTCGCGTCCGAGACGCGCGGCCTTACTTGGCCGGCGCGGTCGGGATGGTGGTGGCGCCGCTCTTGATGGCGTCGGCGGCGGCCTTCAGCTTGTCCTGGATGTCGTCGATCTTGCCACCGGTGGTGGCGAGGGAGACACCGTCGGCCTTCAGGTCGAAGAGCTTGATCCCGGTGAAGGCGTTGCCCTTCTTGACCGAGTCGATGTACGCGTAGACCGCGTTGTCGACGTTCTTGACCATCGAGGTCATGATGCTGTTCTTGTACTTCGCCAGGGCCGGCTGGGCGGCCTGGTCGGAGTCGACACCGATGGCCAGGGCGCCCTGCTTGTTGGCGACGGCCTCGATGGCGCCGTTGCCGGAGGAGCCGGCGGCGGAGTAGATGATGTCCGCGCCCTTGTCGAGCTGGCCCTGCGCGGCTTCCTTGCCCTTGTCGGGCGAGTTGAAGCCGGTGAAGTCCGGGGGCGTGGTCAGGTAGGTGGTCTCGATCACGATGTTCGGGTCGACGGACTTGGCACCCGCCTCGTAACCGGCCTGGAACTTCTTGATCAGCTCGGACTGCACACCACCGATGAAACCGATGTGGTGGGCCTTCGACTTGTTGGCGGCGGCGACACCGGCCAGGTACGAACCCTCCTGCTCGGCGAAGAGCAGCGAGGTGACGTTGGACGGCTGGTCCTTGTCGTTCGAGTCGATGATCGCGAACTTCACGTTCGGGTTGTCCTTGGCGATCTTGTTGACCGCCGGCTGGTAGACGAAGCCGACCGCGATGATGGTCTTGTAGCCGGCGTCGACCAGGTTCTTGAGGCGGGTCTCCTTGTCGGCCTCGGCCTCACCGGTCTTGGCCTCGGCCTCGGTGACGGAGGCACCCAGGTCGGCCTTGGCCTTGTCGAGACCGCGGGCGGCGGAGTCGTTGAACGACTGGTCGCCGCGGCCGCCGATGTCGTAGGCCATGCCGACCTTGAGCGAACCGTCGCCCGAGGCGGAAGAAGAGGTGCTGTCGGTGCTCTTTGCGCCGCAAGCGGCGAGCGAGGCCATGCCCAGGGAACCCGAGAGCACAACCGCGGCGAGCTTCATTGAACGGCGCAAGGGAGTTTCTCCTTCTGACACGCAACCGTTTGGCGTGGTCGGACGCCACCGTAACGCGCGTAGAACACGGTTGTGTTACGGGGTGCCAGAGCATTCGGGTTGTTATCAAACCGTGGTCTGACGCCCGCCCCGAGACTCTTTCCTCCTCCACGGACGGTGATCCGAGATTGGTTCGGCCCAGTTTACGGAACCGTTCCCGAACCCCGGATCCCGACGATCCGCCCACGTGTCGGCCACCCGGCCCGCGGAGGCGGCCCCAGTCGCGCGCTCAGCTGCTCCCTCAGCCGTTCCCTCGGTCGCCGTCCGCCTCCAGCGCCAGCGCCACGAACAGCTCGGCACCGATGCCGATCGCCCGCTCGTCCACGTCGAACCGGCCCTGGTGCAGGTCACGGACGGTGGTGTCACCGGGGGCTCGGACGCCCAGCCGGGCCAGCGCGCCCGGGGCGTGCTCCAGGTACCAGGAGAAGTCCTCGCCCCCCAGACTCTGCTCGGTGCCCTCGACCACCACAGAACCCTCGCGCCCGAATCGCGCGTGCATCACCTCGTCCAGCTGCGCGACCGAGACCGCCTCGTTGACCACCGGCGGCACCCCGCGGTGGTAGTCCAGCGTCCACTTGGCCCGGTAGGTCTCGGCGAGCTTGGCGATCAGCTCGTGCAGCAGGTCCGGCGCCTCGCGCCAGCCGTCCAGCTCCAGGCAGCGGACGGTGCCCTCCAGTTCGGCGTGCTGCGGGATGACGTTGGGCGCGGAGCCGGAGGCGATCCGGCCCCAGACCAGACTGACGCCCCAGCGCGGGTCCATCCGGCGGGCCAGCGCGCCGGGCAGGTCGGCGGCCATCCGGGCCACCGCGGTCACCAGGTCGGTGGTCAGGTGCGGGCGGGCGGTGTGCCCGCCGGGGCCGTCCAGGTGCAGCACCAGGCGGTCGCAGGCCGAGGTGATCGCCCCCGTGCGCAGGGCGATCCGGCCGACCTCCACCTTCGGGTCGCAGTGCACCGCGAAGATCCGGCCGACGCCGTCCATCCCGCCGGCCTTGATCACGTCCAACGCGCCCCCCGGCATGACCTCCTCGGCCGGCTGGAAGATCAGCCGGACCGGTCGGCGCAGCTCACCGGTGCGGGCGGCCTCGGCCAGCACCAGGCCGGCGCCGAGCAGCACCGAGGTGTGCACGTCGTGGCCGCAGGCGTGGGCCCGGCCGGGGACGGTCGAGCGGTACGGCACGTCGGTCTTGGCGTCGTCGATCGGCAGCGCGTCGATGTCGGCGCGGAAGGCCAGGAACTCGGCGCCCGGGGCGATGCCGGCCGGGACGATGTCGACGAGCAGGCCGGTGCCGCCGGGCAGCACCCGGGGTTCGAGGCCGGCCGCCACCAGCCGGTCGCGCAGCAGCCCGGTGGTACGGAACTCCTGTCGACCCAGTTCCGGATGCCGGTGCAGATCACGGCGGAAGGCGATCAGCTCGGGCTCCAGCGCCCTGACCCGGTCGCGCAGTTCGACAGCGGGGCGTGCGGCGGCGAGAGTGGCGCCCGGCTGAGCGGGCTCAGGACGGTTCATCTCCCCAAGCGTAGGCCTGTTGGGGGGTTTTGGCCCGACTTCCGGAAAATTAGTCCCCAGATGGGCGCATACCGGCCGGACAGGTGGGTATGACATCTCGTTTCAGCCGCCTTCCCCGGGTTGCTTGCCCTGTGCAACGATCACACCGGCCGGTGGTCACGGCCGCCACGTCCTGAACGGCGACCGGCCGTTGACGGCCGTTCAGGCGAATCCCGGAACCGCGGATCTCAGAAGCGCTCCACCGGGGCGTACGTCCCCCACACCTCGCGCAGCGCGTCGCACACCTCGCCGACGGTGGCCCGGGCGGCCAGCGCCTCCTTCATCGGGTACAGCACGTTGTCCGGCCCCTCGGCGGTGCGGCGCAGCGCGTCCAGGGCCCGGGTGACGGCGCCGGCCGAGCGGTCGGCCCGCAGCCGGGCCAGCCGGCCGGCCTGCTGCCGTTCGATCGCCGGGTCCACCCGCAGCGGCTGGTACGGCTCCTCCGTGTCCATCCGGAAGCGGTTGACGCCGACCACGGTCCGCTCGCCGGAGTCGGTCTCCTGCTGGACGCGGTAGGCGGTGCGTTCGATCTCGCCCTTCTGGAAGCCCTGCTCGATCGCGGCCACCGCACCGCCCCGGTCCTCGATCCGGGCCATCAGCGCCAGCGCGGCGGCCTCCACCTCGTCGGTGAGCGACTCGACGGCGTACGACCCGGCGAACGGGTCGACGGTGGCGGTCACGTCACTCTCGTGGGCGAGCACCTGCTGGGTGCGCAGGGCGAGTCGGGCGGCCTTCTCGGTGGGCAGCGCGATCGCCTCGTCGTAGCTGTTCGTGTGCAGCGACTGGGTGCCGCCGAGCACCGCGGCGAGCGCCTGCACGGTGACCCGGGCCAGGTTGACCTCGGGTTGCTGGGCGGTGAGCTGCACCCCGGCGGTCTGGGTGTGGAAGCGCAGCATCTGCGAGCGCGGGTCCTGCGCGCCGAACTCCTCGCGCATGACTCTGGCCCACATCCGGCGCGCGGCACGGAACTTGGCCACTTCCTCCAGAAGGGTCGTCCGGGCCACGAAGAAGAACGAGAGCCGGGGCGCGAAGTCGTCCACGGCCATCCCGGCGGCGATCGCGGTCCGGACGTAGGCGATGCCGTTGGCCAGGGTGAAGGCGATCTCCTGCGCGGGGTCGGCCCCGGCCTCGGCCATGTGGTAGCCGGAGATGGAGATGGTGTTCCAGCGCGGGATCTCGGCCCGGCAGTACCGGAACACGTCGGCGACCAGCCGCAGCGAGGGCTGTGGCGGGAAGATGTACGTGCCGCGGGCGATGTACTCCTTCAGCACGTCGTTCTGGACGGTGCCGGTGAGCGCCGACGGCGCCACGCCCTGGGCCTCGCCCACCAGTCGGTAGAGGAGCAGGAGCAGGGCGGCGGGCGCGTTGATGGTCATCGAGGTGGAGACCTCGCCGAGCGGGATGCCGTCGAACAGCACCGCCATGTCCTCGACGCTGTCCACCGCCACGCCCACCTTGCCGACCTCCCCGGCCGCGAGCGGGGCGTCCGAGTCGTAGCCCATCTGGGTGGGCAGGTCGAAGGCGACCGACAGGCCGGTGCCGCCGCCCGCGATCAGCTGCCGGTAGCGGGCGTTGGACTCGGCGGCGGTGCCGAAGCCCGCGTACTGGCGCATCGTCCAGGGCCGGCCGGTGTACATGGTCGGGTAGACGCCCCGGGTGTACGGGTACTCCCCGGGGCGGCCCAGGCGGGTCGCGGGGTCCCAGCCGGCCAGTGCCTCGGGGCCGTACAGCGGCTCGATCGGGAGGCCTGATTCGGAAAGCCGGGCTGGTTCCGGGGCGCGGCCCGACTCGGCGCGGCGCGGATCGGCTGCCATGGGTCCCTCCAGGGGATCGGCGGGCACGGGTCCTCGCAATGTAGGACGCGGGCGGTCGGCCGGGGCGCCGACGCGGTTGAGATGATCGGGTGAACGACCGATGAGCCCCAGGGAGTGGCAATGACCGAGCAGAAGGTGGCCGTGGTCACCGGTGCCAGCAGTGGAATCGGCGCGGCGACCGCCCGCCGGCTGGCGGCCGAGGGCTTCGACGTGGTGGTGACCGCCCGCCGCACCGAGCGGATCGAGGCGCTGGCCAAGGAGATCGGCGGCCGGGCGTACCCGCTGGACGTCACCGACCGGGCCGCCGTGGACGCCTTCGCGGCCGAGGTCGGCCGGGTGGACGTCCTGGTGAACAACGCCGGCGGCGCGATCGGCGCCGAGACCGTCGAGCACGGCGACCCGGCCGACTGGCGGGCCATGTACGAGGTGAACGTGCTCGGCGTGCTGCACATGACGCAGGCGCTGCTGCCGGCCCTGCGGGCCACCGGCGACGGCACGGTGCTGGTGCTCTCCTCGACCGCCGCGCTGACCGCGTACGAGGGCGGCGGCGGGTACGTCGCCGCCAAGCACGCCGCGCACACCATCGCGGCCACGCTGCGGCTTGAGCTGTGCGGAGAGCCGATCCGGGTGATCGAGATCGCGCCCGGCATGGTGAAGTCCGAGGGCTTCGCGATCACCCGCTTCCGCGGCGACGAGGAGAAGGCGGCCGCGGTGTACGCGGGCGTGGCCGAGCCGCTGACCTCGGAGGACGTCGCGGACACCGTGGCCTGGACGGTCACCCGGCCCTCGCACGTGAACATCGACCTGCTGGTGGTCCGCCCCCGGGCGCAGGCCGCCAACCACAAGGTCCACCGGGGCTGACCGGGCCGGGCGGGCGCCCGGAGGCGACCGATCGACTCGGCACGGGAGGGCCATGATCGAACGCGTCACCACCCAGTGGTACACACGTGCGATGAGAACCTTCCGGGCCGCCCGCCCACGAGTCCTGCTGACCGCCGTGGCGGCAGGCACCCTCCTCCTCACCACCGCCTGCGACGACACCGCCAAGCCGGCCCAGGACAAGGCCGCCGGCACCTCCGCGCCCGCCGCCGCCTCGGGCACGGCCACCCCGGCGCCGACCGCCAAGGCCACCGGTGAGGCCGACCCGGCCCTCAAGCCCTTCTACGGCCAGCAGATCACCTGGGCGGACTGCCCGGCCGACCCCCAGGCCGAGAAGGCCAAGATCGACACCTCCGGGATGAAGTGCGGCAAGCTGCACGTCCCGCTCGACTACGCCAACCCCGCCACCGACGCGATCGACCTCGCGCTGATCAAGTACCCGGCCGCCAAGCCGGACCAGCGGATCGGCTCGCTGATGGTCAACCCGGGCGGCCCCGGCGGCTCCGGCGTCGAGATGGTCGAGTACGGCGCCAAGGACTTCGTCGGCGCCCTGCACAACCGCTTCGACGTGATCGGCTTCGACCCCCGCGGCACCGGCGGCAGCTCGCCGGTCGTCTGCTACGACGACAAGCAGCACGACGCCGTCAACCAGCTGGACGAGCCGCTGGACCCGGCCGAGCGCAAGGCCGCGCAGATCAAGCAGTCCACCGACCACGCCGCCGCCTGCCAGGCCAAGTCCGGCAAGCTGCTGCCCTTCGTCGGCACCCGCAACACCGCCCGCGACCTGGACGTGCTGCGCGGCGTCGTCGGCGACCGGAAGCTCAACTACCTGGGCATCTCCTACGGCACCTACCTCGGCGCGCTCTACGCCGAGGAGTTCCCGCAGAACACCGGCCGACTGATCCTGGACGGCGCCGTCGACCCGGCCGAGGACAGCCTGGACCACGGCGTCGACCAGCAGGTCGGCTTCGAGAAGTCCTTCGAGCGCTTCGCCGCCGACTGCGTCGAGAACCACGCCGCCGAGTGCCCGCTCGGCAAGGACCGGAACGCGGCCGCCAAGAAGGCCGCCGACTTCCTGGACAGCCTGCACGACAGCCCGCTGACCGCCAAGGACGGCCGCAAGCTCGGCCGCGACCTGGCCTGGACCGGCACCATCCAGATGCTCTACGGCGACGAGAAGACCTCCTGGCAGTACCTGCGGGCCGGCCTGGGCATGGCGATGACGATGAAGCGCGGGGACCTGCTGCTGGCCTTCGCCGACGAGTACGACGGCCGCGACGAGAAGGGCCACTACAGCCCCATGGAGGAGGCCAACGCCGCGATCGGCTGCGCCGACACCGCCCGCCCCGCGCCCACCCCCGAACACGCCAGGGCCGCGGTGGACCGGCTGCTCGCCGAGGCGCCGCTGCTGTCCAAGGGCGTCACGGTGGACGACTACAGCGAGCCCGGCTGCGCCTACTGGCCGTTCAAGACCCAGGAGAAGCCGCACACCGTCCGGGCCGAGGGCAGCGCCCCGATCCTGGTGGTCGGCTCCACCGGGGACCCGGCCACCCCGTACGCCTCGGCCGAGTCCCTGGCCAAGGGCTTCGCCAACGCCACCCTGCTCACCCGGGTCGGCGAGGGCCACGGCGCCTTCGGCAAGGGCAACACCTGCATCGACCGGGCCATGGAGGCCTACCTGACCGAGGGCACCATGCCGGCCGCGGGCACCCGCTGCACCTGAGCCCGCACCTGAGCCCGCACCTTGGCCCGGGCGGCCCGGCAGGCCGTGCGATTAGCAGATGAACGCGGGGAGGGCGCTGACGCGAAGGTGTCAACGTCACAACTTGATAGCTCGTCCGGATGAATTCGGCGCGCGCCCTCCCCAACTGATGACGCCTCAACTACCTTTGAGACGCTGCCCCACCGGCGCCGAGCGCCTCTCCGCAGCCCCATACTTCATCTGCTTCACCACCCCTGCTTCACCGGCACCTTCCCGCCCTCACGAGGAGGACCCGCTGGCCAGCGACATCCCGTCACAGCGGCTCGACGTCAGAACAGAGCCGACCCTCCTCGGGTTGCACCGCTTCAACGAGGCCGACGCCGGCGCCGCCGAGGAGGCCCTCCTGGCCTGCTGCGGCAGCCGCCGCTGGGCCCTGCGGCTCACCGCACACCGGCCGTACCCCGACATAGAGTCCCTGCTGGCCGCCGCCAGCGAGGCCTCCTACGACCTCCGCCCGGCCGACCTCGCCGAGGCGCTGGCGGACGAGAGCTGGATGCCGCAGCCGCTGCTCGGCATGCGGGCTCCCGGCAGCCAGGCCGCGCACACCGCGCTGCGGGCGGCGCACGCCGCGTACGAGGCCCGGTTCGGCCACGTCTTCGTGGTCTGCCTGGAGAGCGTCGCCCCGGAGGAGATGCTCGACACCGTGCTCTCCTCCATCCGCATCCGACTGGCCAACGACCCGGACGAGGAGCGGCTGATCGCGGCGGACGAGCTCCGCCGGATCGCCCTGACCCGGCTGGAACACCTGGTCGCCACCCATTCGGAGGCCGGAGCGCACTGAGCCGCCCCCCGCCCGCCGCACATCCGGGGGGCGAAACCGCCCGTACGGGTGAATTGCGAATGAAGCCTGACCGCCGCGCCCCGCACCCTCATGTGCGGGGCGCGACCATGTCGCCACTCGGAGTGGCGAACTCCGCCCCGGTTCCCGCCCCACTAGGCCAGAAGTGCCTGATTGATCACACCTGGGGCCCCCGGAGGCGGCACGGGAGAAGGCGTCGATAGGATGCTCGCGGCCGGTGGACCGTACCCGGCCGGGCTGACCGACACCGAAGCCGGCCGAGCCCCCAATCCGCTTCCGGAGGGTTTTTCCGTGCCGGCTGGAACGCTGTACCGCGGCCGGGAAGGCATGTGGAGCTGGGTGGCTCATCGAGTCACCGGCGTCCTCATCTTCTTCTTCCTGTTCGCCCACGTCCTGGACACCGCCCTCGTGCGAGTGTCGCCGGAGTCCTACGACACCGTCATTCAGACGTACAAGACTCCCCTCGTGAACCTGATGGAGTACGGCCTGGTGGCCGCCATCCTGTTCCACGCCCTGAACGGCCTGCGCGTCGTCGCGGTCGACTTCTGGTCCAAGGGCCCGAAGTACCAGAAGCAGATGCTCTGGACCGTGGTCGGAGTCTGGGTGCTCCTGATGGCCGGCTCCTTCTACGGGATCCTGCAGCACACGCTGATCTCCTGGTTCGGGAAGTGAGCTGACACATGTCCACGGAAATCTCCGACGCCATCGTCGTCCCCTCCAAGCAGGCGCACACCGGCAAGGGCCTCGGCACCGGCAACCCCGCCGACGCCTTCGTCATCGAGCCGCCGCGCCAGCGGACCAAGAAGACCCCGCGCCGCACCCGCACCAACTTCGAGATGCTGGCCTGGCTCTTCATGCGCCTGTCCGGTGTCGTCCTGGTCGCCCTGATCCTCGGCCACCTGATCATCATGCTGATGCTCGACGGTGGCGTCTCCAAGATCGGCTTCGCCTTCGTGGCCGGCCGCTGGGCCTCGCCGTTCTGGCAGGGCTGGGACCTCCTGATGCTCTGGCTCGCCATGCTGCACGGCGCCAACGGCATGCGTCAGGTCATCAACGACTACGCCGAGAAGGACTCGACCCGGCTCTGGCTCAAGGGACTCATGGGTACCGCCACGGTCTTCACCGTGCTGCTGGGCACCCTGGTGATCTTCACCTTCGACCCCAACATCTGAGCCGCGAGCACCATCGACCATCGGCAGAGGCCAGAGGCGAGTTAACCCCCCATGCAGATTCACCAGTACGACACCGTCATCGTCGGCGCCGGCGGCGCCGGCATGCGCGCGGCCATCGAGTCCACGCAGCGCAGCCGCACCGCCGTCCTGACCAAGCTCTACCCGACCCGGTCCCACACCGGCGCGGCCCAGGGCGGCATGTGCGCCGCCCTCGCCAACGTCGAAGAGGACAACTGGGAGTGGCACACCTTCGACACGGTCAAGGGCGGTGACTACCTGGTCGACCAGGACGCCGCCGAGATCATGTGCAAGGAGGCCATCGACGCCGTCCTCGACCTGGAGAAGATGGGCCTGCCCTTCTCCCGCACCGAGCAGGGCCGCATCGACCAGCGCCGCTTCGGCGGTCACTCCCGCAACCACGGCGAGGCCCCGGTCCGCCGCTCGTGCTACGCGGCCGACCGCACCGGCCACATGATCCTCCAGACGCTGTTCCAGAACTGCGTCAAGCACGGCGTCGAGTTCTTCAACGAGTTCTACGTCCTCGACCTGCTGATCAACGAGGGCAGGACGGCCGGCGTCGTCGCCTACGAGCTGGCCACCGGCGAGATCCACGTCTTCCAGGCCAAGTCGGTCGTGTTCGCCTCCGGCGGCACCGGCAAGTTCTTCAAGGTCTCCTCCAACGCCCACACCCTCACCGGTGACGGCCAGGCCCTGGTGTACCGCCGCGGCCTGCCGCTGGAGGACATGGAGTTCTTCCAGTTCCACCCGACGGGCATCTGGCGCATGGGCATCCTGCTCACCGAGGGCGCCCGCGGCGAGGGCGGCATCCTGCGCAACAAGGACGGCGAGCGCTTCATGGAGCGCTACGCCCCCGTCATGAAGGACCTCGCGTCCCGTGACGTCTGCTCCCGCGCGATCTACACCGAGATCCGCGAAGGCCGCGGCTGCGGTCCGGACGGCGACCACGTCTACCTGGACCTCACCCACCTGCCGCCGGAGCAGCTCGACGCCAAGCTCCCCGACATCACCGAGTTCGCGCGCACCTACCTCGGCATCGAGCCCTACACGGACCCGATCCCGATCCAGCCCACCGCGCACTACGCCATGGGCGGCATCCCGACCAACGTCGAGGGTGAGGTCCTGCGCAACAACACCGACGTCGTCCCCGGCCTGTACGCGGCCGGCGAGGTCGCCTGCGTGTCCGTGCACGGCGCCAACCGCCTGGGCACCAACTCGCTGCTGGACATCAACGTGTTCGGCAAGCGCGCGGGCATCGCCGCCGCCGACTACGCGCAGACCGTGGACTACACCGAGCTGCCCGAGAACCCGGCCGAGAAGGTCCAGGCCCTGGTCGACGGCCTCCGCGAGTCCACCGGCACCGAGTCCGTCGCGCAGATCCGCAAGGAGCTGCAGGAGACCATGGACGCCAACGCCATGGTCTACCGCACCGGCGCCACCCTGAAGCAGGCCGTCGAGGACATCGCCGCACTGCGCGAGCGCTACAAGCACGTCGCCATCCAGGACAAGGGCTTCCGCTACAACACGGACCTGCTGGAGGCCGTCGAGCTGGGCAACCTGCTCGACCTGGCCGAGGTGCTCGCCGTCTCCGCGCTCGCCCGCGAGGAGTCCCGCGGCGGCCACTACCGCGAGGACTTCCCGACCCGTGACGACGTGAAGTTCATGCAGCACACCATGGCGTACCAGGAGGTGGCCGCCGACGGCACCACCTCCATCCGCCTCGACTACAAGCCGGTCGTCACGACCCGCTACCAGCCGATGGAGCGTAAGTACTGATGAGCACTCCGACTGTGGAGAAGCACTCGGCCGCTCTGGACGCGGTCGAGGCGGGCGGTGTCCAGCTGATCACCGTCACCTTCCGGATCCGCCGGTTCAACCCGGAGGAGCACCCGGACCCGGTGTGGGTCGACTACCAGCTCACCATGGACCCGAAGGAGCGCGTCCTGGACGCGCTCAACAAGATCAAGTGGGAGCAGGACGGCACCCTCACCTACCGCCGTTCCTGCGCGCACGGCATCTGCGGCTCCGACGCCATGCGGATCAACGGCCGCAACCGGCTCGCGTGCAAGACCCTGATCAAGGACGTCGACCCGGAGAAGCCGATCACGATCGAGGCCATCAAGGGCCTCACGGTCCTCAAGGACCTCGTCGTGGACATGGACCCGTTCTTCCAGGCGTACAAGGACGTCATGCCGTTCCTCATCACCAAGGGGAACGAGCCGACCCGCGAGCGCCTGCAGTCCGCCGAGGACCGCGAGCGCTTCGACGACACCACCAAGTGCATCCTGTGCGCCGCGTGCACGTCGTCCTGCCCCGTGTTCTGGAACGACGGCCAGTACTTCGGCCCGGCCGCCATCGTCAACGCGCACCGCTTCATCTTCGACTCGCGCGACGAGGGTGCCGAGCAGCGCCTGGAGATCCTCAACGACCGCGAAGGCGTGTGGCGTTGCCGCACCACCTTCAACTGCTCCGAGGCCTGCCCGCGCGGCATCGAGGTCACCAAGGCGATCCAGGAAGTGAAGCGGGCGCTGGTCACCCGCCGCTTCTGACCCCCGCCTGAAACCGCGAAGGCCCCCGCCCGATCCCCGGATCGGACGGGGGCCTTCGCGTTCCCCTAACGCAGCGCGCCGAGGTCCTTCGGCGCGGCCCAGCCGCCGAAGGTCACCAGGTGCCGGTCGGCCGTGACGGCCCACAGGTCCGGCTTGCCGTCCCCGTCACCGTCGCCCGAGCTGCCGAGCGTCGGGTAGGCGGCGGCAGTGAAGCCGGTGGCCACCACGTTCGCCGGCGGGGCGGCGAGGGCGGAGAAGTCGAAGGTGCCGTCGGCCTTCTTCGGGACGGGGTAGGCATGCAGCTCACCGGTGGCCCGGTCACGCGCCCAGAGCGCGAGGTCGCCGGCCGCGTCCGGGCCGGGGGCGATCAGGTCGTAGCCGTTCCAGGTGCCGGTGGTGGTGAGCTTGCGGGCCTGCTGGTAGCCGAAGGCGAAGTCGCCCCCGGCGTGCAGCCAGAGGTTGCCGTTCTCCAGGGTCAGCAGCGACGGCCCGAAGTCCTCGCCGGTCGGGCCGAACGCGACCAGCTGGTCCGCCTTCGACCAGTCGCGGGCATAGTCGGCGGGGCAGGCCACGACCGTCCCGGTGCCGTCCACGCACTCGGTCGACCGCTCGGCGCCGGACCACATCTGGCCGAACGAGCCGTAGTCGAGGTTCCGGTACAGGTAGAGGTAGCCCTGGCCGGGCTTGTGGACGAAGAAGTCGTCCGCGGACGGCGCGTGGTCGGTCCAGCCGCGGTGCGCCACCTGGTACGAGGCCCAGCTGGTGCGATCGGGCGCGATGGCCGCACGGACCGTCGAAGCCGGCGTGGTGTCGGAGGCGTTCACGCCGATGTACTGCAGGTTGCCCTGGGCGTCCGGCAGCAAGATGTCCGCGACACCGTCCCCGTCGACGTCACCGAGGGTCGTCGGCGGGTTGGGGTTCGAGGGGGCGGAGAAGGTGAAGCCCGCCCGGCCGGTGTTGCCCGCGCGGTCCGTCACCTCGACGTTGAGGGTGTTGGTGCCCCAGTTCAGGATCGTGAGGTTCACGGTGACCGTGCCGTCGGCGTCCGGACGGACGGACCCCGGCGCGTCGCAGCCGGAGGAGACCCCGAGGTAGCCCCAGCCGTACCGGACGCACGCGACCCCGGAGGCCGTCCCGCCGGGCGGGGCCGGGTCGGCCGTCCTGAGGACGAAGGTCGCCTTCTGCCCCGCGTACTTGGCGGCGGGGCCGCCCGCCGGGAAGTCGGGCGAGGAGACCGTGACCGTCGGGCTCGTGGTGTCCGGCGCGGTGTCGGCCACCGCCGCCGTCGGCGTGGCGAGCAGGCCCGCCGCCACGGTCGCCGCGGCCAGCCCCCCGAGCCTGCGCGGATATGCGTGCTTCATCAGGATTCCCCACCCTTGTCTGCGGATCTGTTCGATACGTGCACGAGCGGTGGCGATCCTGCCAGCGGGGACTGACAGCGGCAACGGGGATTTCAGTCGGTGGCCGGGGTGCGGCGGGTGGCGCGGAGGCCGCGGAGGCCGATGGTGCCGACGGCGATGCCGAGGGCGAAGGAGGTGACGGCGAGGAGGAGGTGGACCCAGAAGAAGGCGGTGGGCTGGGAGTGGTCGCCGTTGGTGAAGGCCTGGCCGCCGGAGTCCTTCCACAGGTTCTTGACGAAGGTGGTCCAGATGATGATCGACCAGACCCCGAAGGCGGTCAGGAACCAGGAGGTGCGGCGGCTGAGCTTCATGGGTGGTCCTCGACGGGGGTGTGAAGGTGGTGTGCGTCCCCAGTATGCGCGGGCCGCCGATCGGCGTACGGCGGGCCCCTCCTGCGGAGGACGGGCCCGGAGTGGCGGACGCCCGGGGTCGGGAATGGGTACGGTCTGCTGGTGCCCACACCCCCTCACACGTTCGCGCGTCTGTGCGCCGCGGTCACCGCGGCCCTCCCGGTCCTCCTCGTCGCCCCGGTGGCGGTCGCGGCCCCGCAGCAGCCGCCACCGTCGGCCGCGGTCGGCGGCGAGCGGCTGGGGAACCCCGGGGTGCAGGTCGCCCCGCTGGCGGGCGCCCCCGCGCTGCCGGGCGACCTCACCGGCCAGTCCTGGATAGTCTCCGACGCGATGTCAGGCGAGGTGCTGGCGTCCTACAATCCGCACCTCAAGCTGCCTCCGGCGAGCACCCTGAAGATCCTCTTCGCGGACACCGTGCTGCCCAAGTTCGACCGCAACGCGGTGCACAAGGTCGCCGACGAGGAGATCCAGGGGATCGGCGCCGGCAGCAGCCTGGTCGGCATCAAGGAGAACCTGGAGTACCGGGTCGAGGACCTGTGGCGCGGGGTGTTCCTGAGTTCGGGCAACGACGCGGTGCACGTCCTGTCGCACATGAACGGCGGCGTCCAGCAGACCGTCGCGGAGATGCAGGCGCGCGCCGAGGCGCTGCAGGCGAAGGACACCAGGGTGGTCTCCCCGGACGGTTACGACATGGACGGCCAGGTCTCCTCGGCGTACGACCTGTCGCTGTTCGCCCGGGCCGGCCTGCGCAACGCGGACTTCCGGAGCTACTGCGCCACCCGGGACGCGATGTTCCCGGGCGCCGTGGACAAGAACACCGGCCAGCGCGGCAGCTTCGGGATCGCCAACACCGACCGGCTGCTGGGCAAGTACCCGGGGCTGATCGGGGTGAAGAACGGCACCACCACCAACGCCGGCTCGACCTTCGTCGGGGCGGCCGAGCGTGACGGGCGCACCCTGCTGGTGACGGTGATGCACCCGGCGAGCTACCAGAAGGTGTACGACGAGACGGCCGCCCTGCTGGACTGGGGCTTCGCCGCGGCGGGCAAGGTCCAGCCGGTCGGCAAGCTGGTCGACGAGGTCCCGCCGGGTGGCGCCGAGCCGACGGGCCAGGCCGGCGGCACGGCCGGTGCGCCCGCGCCGCCGCCGCACCCCTCCCCCGCCGCCACCGGGCCCGCCACCGCGGGCGCGCCCGCGGCTGCCGGGGATGACGGGCTCGGCCTCGTCGGCTGGTCGGCCGTCGTGCTGGCCGGGGTCGGGGTCGGGTACGGCGCGCTGGTCCTGCGGCGGCGCCGCTCCGCCGGCTGACCGCCCGTCGAGCGAGCGGGCCCGGTCTCAGTCCTGGGACCGGGCCTTGCCGTTCTCGGCGTGCGCCTTGCCGTTCTCCGCGTGTGCCTCGGCCTTCTCCGGGCGCGCCGCGGCCTTCTCGGCCTGCGCCTCCGCCTCGTCGGCGGCCTCCAGCAGGGCCCGTCCGTGCGCCCTGGTCCGTTCCCGGGCGGCCGCCGGGTCGGCCATCGCGGTCCAGGCGACGCAGTACATCAGCAGCCGGCAGACGAAGTTGATCCACAGCAGCAGCGCGACCGGCGTGGCGAAGGCCCCGTACAGGCTCCGCCCGGCGACCGAGCCCAGGTAGGAGGCGAGCAGGAGCTTCAGCAGTTCGAAGCCGACCGCGCCGATCAGCGCGCCCTGCAGGAGGTCCCGGCGGCGCTGGCCGGTGATTCCGGGGAACGGCGCCAGCAGGTAGGCGAACAGGAGGGTGTCGCACCCTATGGCGATCAGGACGCCGACGCCGGTCAGCAGGTAACCGCTGCCCAGGCCGATCGCGCCGGCGATCCGCCCGGCCAGGGTCGTCCCGGCGGCGGAGGCGGCGAGGGAGAACAGCGACACCAGGCCGAGGCCGCCCAGCACCACGACGTCCCAGGCCTTGCGCAGCACCGGGTTGCTTTCCTCGTCGGGGAGCTGCCACAGGTCCCGGATCGAGGTGCGCATGGTGTCCACCCAGCCGAGGCCGGAGACCAGCAGCAGCGCCCCGCCGACCACCCCGACCGCGCCCGCGCTGGCCACCAGGGACGGCAGGTTGAGCGCGTCCGAGAGGCCCGGCAGCTGGTCGGAGATGCGGGTCTGCAGGTCGTGCACCCGGCTGTCGCTGAGCGTCGCGACGGCGACCGCCAGGCCCACGGTGAGCAGCGGGAAGAGGGCCAGGAAGCCGAAGAAGGTCACGGCGCCGGCCAGCCGGTTGCCGCGGGCGGCGGAGAAGTACTCGTACACCCGGTACGGGCGGCTGCGCAGCACCCGGGCGACGAGCGGGCCGATGGCCGGAAGGCGAGTCAGGAAGTCCACCCGACCGGTTATACCGGCCCGTCCCCCGAATGGCCCTCAGGCGCGGGCCCGAATCAGGCTGACCTGCCTACCGCTTGACGAGGCGGCGGGCCTTCGCCACGGCGCGGACGGCCTGGTAGGCGCCGTAGCGGCCGTGGCTGAGGAGCTCGGTGCGTACGCCGTCCACGCCGGCCGGCGGGCGGTAGCCGGCGGGGCGCAGCCGGGTGCAGTGCGCGGCGGCGCGGCGGAAGTACTCGCGGCGGTCGCCGGGCGGGACCCGGCCGGGCTTGGAGACCACGGTGTTGAGGTGGTGCAGCATCCGGCCGTAGACGACCGGGCGCCAGTGGTCCAGGTCGGGGCGGCGGTCGAGGAAGGCGAAGACCAGGTCGTACTGGGCGAAGACGTCGAAGTGCTTGCGGCTCGCGGTGGCCAGGATGTTGCCGCCCTCCTGGCGCTGGCGGTAGTGCACGCCGATCCGGTCGAGGAGGGTGATCCGGCTCGCGGCGAGCAGCGCCGGGTACGTCCAGGGGGTGTCCTCGTAGTAGCCGGCGGGGAAGACCAGCTGCTGCTCGGTGATGAAGTCGCGGCGGTAGGCCTTGTTCCAGACGACCTGGAGGAGGTCGAGCAGGTCGGGGCGGGCGGCGAGGTCGAAGACGTCCGGGGAGGCGGCGCCGAAGACGTGGGCGGAGGCGGCCCGGGTGGTCCGGCCGTCGACGTAGGTGCGGGCGTAGTCGTAGACGAGGACGTCCGGGTCGCCGGTGGCGGCGAGCCGCTCGTCGATGGCCTTGAGCAGGCCGGGGGTGAGGGTGTCGTCGCTGTCGAGGAAGATCACGTAGTCCCCGCCGGCGACGTCCAGGCCGGCGTTGCGGGCCCGGCCGAGGCCGACGTTCTCCGGCAGGTGCAGCACCCGGACCCGGGGGTCGGCGGCGGCGGCCTCGTCCAGCATCGTGCCGCAGGCGTCCGGGGAGCGGTCGTCCACCGCGATCAGTTCGAGGTCCGGGCCGTCCTGGCCGAGCACCGAGTCGAGGCACTCGGCGAGGTAGTCCTGGACCTTGTACACGGGGACGACAACGCTGAAGCGGGGCACGGGCCCAGCGTAGTGGCCCCCGGGGAGGGCCCTGGCCCAGAGGTAGGATCGGGTCGCACGTACGCACCGATCAAAGTGCGGTCAGGCCCCCACCGGGCTGCCACGCTCCTTCCCCAGAAAGGCCTGCGTAGCCGATGGCTCCCCGCCTCTCCATCGTCGTTCCGATCTACAACGTCGAGCGTTATCTCGTCGAGTGCCTCGACTCGATCGCCGCCCAGACCTTCACGGACTTCGAGTGCGTCATGGTCGACGACGGTTCGAAGGACGACAGCGCGGCCCTCGCCGAGGCGTACGCGGCCAAGGACTCGCGCTTCCGGCTGGTCCGCCAGGTGAACAAGGGCCTCGGCGCGGCCCGCAACACCGGCATCCGGCACATCGACCCGGACTCCGAGTTCCTGTGCTTCGTGGACAGTGACGACTCGATGCCGCCGAGCGCGTACGAGCTGATGATCAACACGCTGGAGGAGACCGGCTCGGACTTCTGCACCGGCAACGTGCTGCGCTTCCGCGCCGTGGGCTACTACCAGTCCGGCGGCCACGTGAAGCCGTTCAAGGAGACCAAGCTCAAAACCCACATCACCGAGGTCCCGGCGCTGGTCACCGACCGCACCGCGTGGAACAAGGTGTACCGGCGCTCCTTCTTCGACGCCGCGGGCATCCTGTACCCCGAGGGCATCCTGTACGAGGACGCCCCGGTCAGCGTCCCGCACCACTACCTGGCCAAGAGCGTGGACGTGCTCTCCGAGCCGATCTACCACTGGCGCGAGCGCGAGGTCGGCGAGATGTCGATCACGCAGATGCGCACCAACCCGAAGGGCCTGATCGACCGCGTGGCCTCGGTCGAGCTGGTCCGCGAGTGGCTGAAGAAGCAGACCGAGCCGCGCTTCGCCCAGTACCTGCGCTCCTACGACGAGAACACCCTCGTCGAGGAGATCCCGATGTTCTTCTGGTCCGTCGTGGACGGCGACAAGGAGTACCGGGACGCCTACGTGCAGAACGTCAGCCGGCTGCTCCGGGCGATCGGCCCCGAGCAGGTCCGCAAGCTGCGCGCGCCGCTGCGGCTGAAGTTCCACCTGACCCTGGCGGGCCGGGTGGACGAGCTGGTCGAGCAGATCAAGTACGAGGGCGAGAGCGGCGGCGGTGTCCAGGCCCGCGGTCTGCTGCGCCCGTACGCCGACTACCCGTTCCTGCGCGGCGGGCGCAAGAGCGTGCCGTCCGGCGTGCTCAAGCTGGACAACTCGCTGGTCATGCGCAGCCGGCTGTACGAGAGCGCCTGGGTGGGCGGGAAGCTGCAGCTGACCGGGCACGCGTACCCGGAGCAGCTGGGCGCGGCCAACAAGCACGACATGGTCCGCACCCTGGTGCTGCGCGAGACCAAGGGCCGCCGGGTGATCGCGGTGCCGATGAAGACCACGTACAGCCCCGAGGCCACCGCGAGCTGCAACCACGACCTGTACAGCTGCGACTGGTCCGGCTTCTCCGTCTCCCTCGACCCGAAGAAGCTCAAGCACCGCGGCCAGTGGAAGGACGGGCACTGGCGCTTCCTGGTGGCCGGCGCGGGCAAGGGCGGGGTGTACAAGGGCCGGATCTCGGCCGGCTGGAGCGACACCGCGCAGTACATCCCCTCGCACTGGGTCGAGCCGGACGTGCGGATCATGCCGTGGGTCCGGGACAGCTTCGTCTACCTGCGGGTCGAGACGGTGAAGGCCCGGGTGACCGGCCTGGCCGCGCACGCCGGCCGGGTGGAGGTCTCGGGCGCGGCCCGCTCCGGCCCGAGCTTCGCCGGGGCCCGGCTGCAGCTCACCCACGTCGAGTCGGACCGCACCCTGGACGTCCCGCTGGAGCTGGACGCGCCGGTCGGCTCCCTGCAGCCCTTCACCGCGTCCTTCCAGGTCGCCGAGCTGACCGCCGTCCGCGAGGCCTGGGCCGAGCTGGACCCGGTGGCCGCCGAGCGCGCCCGCGACCGCTGGGACACCGCGCTGCTGCTGGCTGACGGCAGCGTCGTCCGGCTGGTCTGGGACGAGCGCAACGCGCCCGAGCAGCTGCACCTGCCGCTGAACCCGCAGGCCCCGGCCGGTCTGCGCCGGGCGCTGTACTCCAAGCCCTCCCCTAGCGGCTACCTGCAGTTCTCCGACCAGCTGCTGCAGCCGCTGGTGGACGAGGTGTCCTCGCGCGGCGCCGACGGCTTCCTGCTCAGCGGCTCGTTCCCGCTGCCCGGCGCGCACCTCTGGGAGCTGGTGGTCCGGCACAACTGGCGCGAGGAGGAGCACGTCTACCCGGTGGAGATCTCGGAGGGCCGGTTCCGCACCGCGCTGCCCGCCGTGCCGACGGCCTCGTTCGCCGGCCGGGTGCCGTTCGCCAAGGGCACCTGGGACGTCTACTTCCGCCAGGTCGGCGCGCCGGTCGAGAAGCTGACCGACGCCTCCGCGCAGGTCACCCCGGTCTGCTTCGCCGCCCTGCCGCTGGAGGTGGAGTCCCGCGGCAAGCGCATCGTGCTGGAGCGCCGCCACCACGACGGCCTGTCGCTGGAGGCGCACGCGGCGCTGCTGCCCGAGGAGCGGTCCGGCTACCGCCAGCGCCAGCTGCGCAGCGTCGACTACCCGGCCGCCCGCCGGCTGCCGGTGCGCGACACGGTGCTGTACAACGCCGGCAACGGCAGCATGTACGCCGACTCGCCGCGGGCGGTCCACGAGGAGCTGGTCCGCCGCGGTCTGGCGCTGGAGCACCTGTGGGGCAGCGACGACATGCAGGTCGAGCTGCCGCAGAGCGCGTCGGCGGTCCGGCTGTGGAGCCCGGAGTGGTTCGAGGCGCTGGCCACCGCCAAGTACATCGTCACCAGCACCCACCTGCCCGACTTCTTCGTCCGCCGCCCCGGCCAGGTCGTTCTGCAGACCTGGCAGGGCAGCCCGCTGAAGCAGGTCGGCTTCGACTTCGAGAAGGTCTGGTTCACCGACTCCAACTACCTCAAGTCCCTGGCCCGGGAGGTTCCGAACTGGAGCCTGCTGGTGGCCGGCAGCAGCTGGGCGGCCCCGGTGCTGCGGCGCGCCTTCGACTTCAAGGGCGAGATCCTGGAGAGCGGTGCGCCCCGGAACGACCTGCTGTTCGCGGCCGACCGGGACAAGACCGCCGAGCAGGTCCGGGAGCGGCTCGGCCTGCCCGAGGGCAAGAAGGTCGTGCTCTACGCGCCGACCTGGCGCGAGGACCGGCGCCGGCCGCAGGGCGGCTACCAGATCGACCTGCGGATCGACCTGGAGGCGGCGAAGGCCGCGCTCGGCGACGACCAGGTGCTGCTGGTGCGCCGGCACAACGTGATGTGCGGGCAGATCCCGGGTGCCGGCAACGGCTACATCTGGGACGTCGGCAGCTACCCCGACATGGCGGAGCTGCTGCTGATCGCCGACGTGCTGGTGACGGACTACTCGTCGAGCGTGTTCGACTTCGCGTCGACCGGCAAGCCGATGTTCTTCTTCACCCACGACCTGGAGCACTACCGGGACAACCTGCGCGGATTCAGCCTGGACTTCGAGGCGGAGGCGCCCGGCCCGCTGCTGGCCACCTCCGAGGAGCTGGTCTCCGCGCTCGGCCGGGTGGACGAGGTCGCGGCCGAGTTCGCGGACAAGGCCGCCGCGTTCCGTGAGGCGTACTGCGACCTGGACGACGGCAAGGCCGCCGCCCGGGTGGTCGACGCGATGCTCCGCAAGGAGTAGTCACCGCGAACGGTCCGAGAGGCGCCCGACACCACCGGTGTCGGGCGCCTCCGCATTTCCCGGAGCCCATATTCGACATTTTCTCGAACCCCTGAGTCATTTCCGCACCCATGTTCCAGGAAATGAATTCTCCGGGCAATTCGAAAAAGCGTGCAGTTGACCTTGGTGCCATTTCCGGATGGGATATGAATTTCCATTCCGAAGGGCCCCATTGCCATGCCTGTGCTCACACGGCTCGTCCTGCCGCACGCCGCTCCCCGTGTGACCACCGCCCGCCCCGCGGACGACGAGGACGTGGTGTTCGGGCTGCTGCGCGCCCGCTGGCACGGCCGCGGCCTGGAGCTCACCGGATTCGCCCGCCCCCAGGGACTGGACACCGGCCGCCCCGGCTCCGCCTGGACCTGGCTGACCCTGCGCCACGAGGACCAGGCCGAGCCCCCGCTGCACCTGCGCTCCACGCCCCGCAGGCTGCCCGAGATCACCGACGACAGCGCCCAGCCCGAGTACAACCACGACTGGTCCGGCTTCACCGTGCTGCTGGTGCCCGGCCGGCTGCGCCGCGAGGGCCGGTGGCTGCTCGGCGACTGGCAGATCGACACCACCCTCTTCACCCGCCCCCGCGCCGCCCGGGTGCGCCGCCAGTACGGCGCCCTCGCCCCGCACTGGTGCGGCTCCGGCGAATACCCGCCGGCCCGCTGGGTGGACCGCGACGTCCGCCTCCAGCCGTACTTCGAGGACGGCCGGCTACGGCTGCGGCTGGAGCGCCCGGCCGTACGGATCACCCGGGCCGCCCGCACCGCCGTCGACCTCGACCTGGGCGGCATCGCCGACTCCTGCCCCTCCGGCACCGTGCTGCGGCTGCGCCACCGGCAGAGCGACGCGGTGATCGAGCAGCCGCTCACCCGCGGCGGGAACACCTTCACCACCCGCCTGCCGTACCGGCCGTTCACCGCCGCAGGGCGCGGCAGCGGCGAACCGGAGCACTGGGACGCCGAACTGCTGCGGCCCGACGGCGGCACCGAGCAGCTCTGCCTCGACGAACGCGGCGGCCCGGTGGCCGGCCAGCACCCGCTGCCCGACGCCCCCGGCCGCGTGCTCTACCTCAAGCACCTCGCCGACGGGCGCCTCCAGGTCTGCGTCCAGCCCGCGGTCGGCCTGGTCGACCGGATCGCGGTACGGGCCGACGGCTTCGAACTGTGCGGCCACTGCCCGGACCCGGCCGCGGACCGGCTGGAACTGGTGCTGCGGCACTCCGGCACCGCGAGCGAGGTCCGCACCCCGGTCGAGACCGGCCCGGACGGCCGCTTCCTGGCCCGGGTGCCCGCCACCCGCACCGGCTCGGACGGCGCCGCGCTGCCGCTGCGCAAGGGCATCTGGGAGGCCGCGCTGGAGCCCGCCGACGGCTCCGGGCCGGGCCGCCCGCTGCTCGCCGCCCCCGCCGCGCTGCCCGCCGTCCCCGCCGCCACCACGGCCGGCGGCAAGCGGATCCTGCTGCAGCGCCGCTGGCACGACACCCTCCTGGTGGACTCCACCCCGGTGCTCGGCGCCGCCGAGCGCAGCGCCTGGACGCAGCACCGCCAGCGCGCCGAGCACTACCCGGCCGCCCGGCGCGAACCGCTGCGCGAGGCCGTGCTGTACGACGTGTTCGGCGGCCGCGGCTACGCCGACTCCCCGCGCGCGGTGCACGCCGAACTCGTGCGCCGCAGCACGCCGTTGGAGCACCTGTGGGTGGTCGACGACGCACAGGCCGAGGTGCCGGCCGGGATCACGCCGGTGCGGATCTGGAGCCCGGAGTGGTACCGGGCGCTGGCCACCTGCCGCTACCTGGTCGGCAACACGCACTTCCCGGACTTCCTGGAGCGCCGCCCCGGCCAGGTCGTCGTGCAGACCTGGCACGGCTCGCTGCTGAAGCGGATCGCCCACGACGTCGAGAACCCCTGGCTGGCCGACCACGGCTACCTGGAGGCACTCGACCGGGAGACCCCGCAGTGGAGCCTGCTGCTCTCCCCCAGCCCGTTCGCCACCCCGATCCTGCGGCGTGCCTTCCGCTACCGGGGCGAGGTGCTGGAGTCCGGCTACCCGCGCAACGACATGCTCGCCCGCCCGGACGGGCGGATCGCCGCGGCCGTCCGCCGCCGGCTCGGCGTCCCCGACGGCAAGCGGATCGTGCTGTACGCGCCGACCTGGCGCGAGGACCAGCGGCGCGGCGACGGCGACGGCTTCCGGCTCGACCTGCGGCTGGACCTCGACCACGCCCGGCGGCTGCTCGGCAAGGACCACGTGCTGCTGGTCCGCCCGCACACGCACGTGCGCGAACCCCTCCCGGGCGCGGGCGACGGCTTCCGGTACGACTGCGGGGACTACCCCGACCCGCAGGAACTGCTGCTGGTCGCGGACGTCCTGGTGACCGACTACTCGTCGATCATGTTCGACTTCGCGATCACCGGCCGCCCGATGTACTTCTTCACCTACGACCTGGAGCACTACCGCGACACCCTGCGCGGCTTCTACTTCGACTTCGAGTCGAACGCCCCGGGCCCGCTGGTGGCGACCTCCGCCGAACTGCTCGGCGCGCTGCGCGAACTCGCCGACAGCGGCGCCGGGTTACCGCCCGGCTGCGTCGAGCGCTACCGGCGCTTCCAGGCCGAGCACTGCGCGCTGGACGACGGCGGCGCGGCCCGCCGGGTGGTCGACCGGATGCTCGCACCGCGGCCGGCCGGGGGATAGCCCGGCGCCGGTCGTGGACCCCGACCCAGGAGGTCGGTCGTGGACCCCGGCCCAGGAGGTCGGTCGTGGACCCCGACCCAGGAGGTCGGTCGTGGACCCCGACTCAGGAGAAGGAGTAGCTCCGCCAGGGCCGCCAGACCTCGTCCGCGTCGAACCGGGAGAGGCCGAAGCCCGGCACCGGGAACGACGCCCGGAAGCCGCGCGCCTGCTCGTACGCCCGGTCCAGCACCTCGTCCGGCAGGCCGTGGGCGACCGTCACGTGCGGGTGGTACGGGAAGGCCAGCTCGCGGGCCAGTGGGCCGGAGCGGATGTCCGCCTCCAGCAGCCGGCACTCCTGCGCGCCCTCTTCGACCCGGACGTACACCACCGGGGAGACCGGGCGGAAGGTCCCGCCGCCGCGCAGCAGCATCCGGAACGGCCGGTGCGCGGCCGCCACCGCCGCCAGGTGCTCCTCGATCTTCGGCAGCAGTTCGGCCGGCACCTCGGTCGGCGGCAGCAGGGTGACGTGCGTCGGTATCGACCGGGCCAGCGGATCGCCGTGCCCGGCCCGGGCGTCCTGGATCGCCACGCCGTACGGATCCGGGACGCTCACGGACACGCCGATGGTGACGACCTCCCCGCCCTGGGCCGAAGAGCGCGCCGGATCCGGGCGCTCGGCGGCGAAGGGCGGGTCACGGTCGTCACCACCGGGCAGGCGTGTGACGGGAGTCACCGCTTGGCGGCCGGGAGGAAGCCGATCCGGTCGTACACCGTCTCCAGCGTCACCGACGCCACCTCGCGGGCCTTCTCGGCACCGATCGCCAGCACCCGGTCCAGCTCGGCCGGGTCGTCCAGGAAGGTGCGGGTGCGCTCCTGGAAGGGGGTGACCCACTCGGTGAACAGCTCGGCCAGCTCGGTCTTCAGGGCGCCGTACATCTTGCCCTCGAAGTGCGCGACCAGCTGGTCGACCGACTGGCCGCTGAGCGCGGAGTGGATGCGCAGCAGGTTGGAGACGCCCGGCTTCTCCTCCTCGTCGTAGGACACGACGGTGCCGGTGTCGGTGACGGCGCTCTTGATCTTCTTGGCGCTGGCCTTCGGGTCGTCCAGCAGGCCCACCAGGCCCTTGGGCGAGGAGGCTGACTTGCTCATCTTGACGGCCGGGTCCTGGAGGTCCTGGATCTTCGCCGTCTCCTTGAGGATGTACGGCTTCGGCACGGTGAAGGTCGGGCTGTAGCGGGTGTTGAAGCGCTCGGCGATGTCGCGGGTGATCTCGACGTGCTGGCGCTGGTCCTCGCCGACCGGGACGGCGTCCGCCTGGTAGAGCAGGATGTCCGCGATCTGGAGGATCGGGTAGGTGAACAGGCCGACCGTGGTGCTCTCGGAGCCGTACCGGGAGGACTTGTCCTTGAACTGGGTCATCCGCGAGGCCTCGCCGAAGCCGGTGAGGCAGTTCATCACCCAGGCGAGCTGCGCGTGTTCGGGCACGTGCGACTGGACGAAGAGCGTGCAGTGGTCCGGGTCCAGGCCCGCGCCGAGCAGCTGGGCGGCGGAGACCCGGGTGTTCTCGCGCAGCGTCGCCGGGTCCTGCGGCACCGTGATCGCGTGCAGGTCGACGACCATGTAGAAGGCGTCGTTGTCCTTCTGCAGGTCGACCCACTGGCGCACCGCGCCGAGGTAGTTGCCGAGGTGGAACGAGCCGGAGGTGGGCTGGATGCCGGAGAGTACCCGGGGACGGCCCTTGACCGGACCGGTGACCGCTGCGTTGACCATGCGGGCCATTGTTCCAGTTCCACCGGTCGCTCAGGAAACGTCCGCCCCTGGAGGTTCCACCAGTGTGACGGCACTCACCCTCACCCGGGCGATCCGCCGGCCCTCGACCTTGGCCACCGTCAGCAGCACCCCGCCGCCGCCCTCCAGCGGGATGCGCACGTGGTCGCCGTCCCGGGGCAGCCGGCCGAGCGAGGCGACCAGGCAGCCGGCCACCGTCTCGTACGGGCCCTCGGGCAGGGTGACGCCGGTCTCCTCGGCGAAGTCGCCGAGGTTGAGCAGGCCGTCCAGCTCCATGCCGCCGCCGGCCAGCCGACGGGTGGGGGCGGACTCCGGCCGGTCGTACTCGTCCCGGATCTCGCCGATGACCTCCTCGACCAGGTCCTCCAGGGTGACGATCCCCGCGGTGCCGCCGTACTCGTCCACCACGATGGCCAGGTGGTGGCCCTCGCGGCGCATCTCCCCCATCGCCTCCAGCACCCGCTTGGTGCCGGGCAGCAGCTTGACCGGGCGGGCCAGGTCGCGGACCTTGGCTGCCTGTTCGCCGCGGGCGCCGTACAGATCGCGGACGTGCACGAAGCCGACCACCGCGTCGGCGCTGCCCTCGACCACCGGGTAGCGCGAGTGCGGCGAGGTGTCGGCCTGGTGCCGTACGGCGGCCAGCGGGCGCTCGGCATCCAGGAAGGTCACCTCGGTGCGCGGGACCATCACCTCGCGCAGCTGGCGCTCCCCGGCGGAGAACACGTCGGCGATCAACGCCCGCTCGTCGCTGCCGAGTTCGGTGTTGGCGGCGACCAGGCCGCGCAGTTCCTCGGAGCTCATCGAGCCGCGCCCGGCCGCCGGGTCGCCGCCGAGCAGGCGGACCATCAGATTGGTGGAGTGGCCGAGCAGCCAGATCACCGGGCGCAGCACGACCGACATCACGTCCACCACCGGGGCGGCGATGACCGCGATGGACTCGGCGCGCTGCAGGCCGATCCGCTTGGGGGTCAGCTCGCCGAGCACCAGTGACGCGTAGCTGATCACCAGGGTGAGGCTGACCAGGGCGATCGCGTCGGCCACGCCCTCGGTCAGGCCCGCCCGGACGAACAGCGGGGCGACCTTGCCCGCCAGGGTGTCCGCGCCGAAGGCGGCGGACAGGAAGCCCATGCAGGTCACCCCGACCTGGACGGCGGCCAGGAAGCGGTTGGGGTCGGCGGCCAGGTGCGCGGCCCGGGCCGAGCGCCGGGTGCCAAGCGCCTCCAGCGTCCGGATCTGGCCCTCGCGCAGCGAGATCAGCGAGATCTCGGCGACGTTGAACAGCCCGCCCAGCAGGATGAAGACGAGGACGAGCGCGGCGTCCCCGAGGGTTTCGTTCACAGCGGGCCAGTGTAGGGCGGCCGGTGCGCGGAGGCGGGCCTCCGAGGCCGGACACGGCGGCGGCCCGCCGCCCCGGGGAGGGGTGACGGGCCGCCGGAGTGCTCAGCGGGCTCAGATGAGGCCCAGCTCCTGCACCGCGTCGCGCTCCTCGGTCAGCTCCTTGACCGAGGCGTCGATGCGGCCGCGCGAGAAGTCGGAGATCTCCAGGCCCTGGACGATCTCGAACTTGCCGTCCTTGGTGGTGACCGGGAAGGAGGAGATCAGGCCGGCCGGGACGCCGTAGGAGCCGTCGGAGACGACGCCCATGGAGGTCCAGTCGCCCTCGGCGGTGCCGTTGACCCAGGTGTACACGTGGTCGATCGCGGCGTTGGCGGCCGAGGCGGCCGAGGAGGCGCCGCGGGCCTCGATGATGGCGGCGCCGCGCTTGGCGACGGTCGGGATGAAGTCGTTCTCCAGCCAGGCCTGGTCGCTGCCGACGGCCTCGAAGGCCGGCTTGCCGGCGACCTCGGCCTGGAAGATGTCCGGGTACTGGGTCGCGGAGTGGTTGCCCCAGATGGTGACGCGCTTGATGTCGGAGACCAGGGCGCCGGTCTTGGCGGACAGCTGGCCGACGGCGCGGTTGTGGTCCAGGCGGGTCATCGCGGTGAAGCGCTCGGCCGGGACGTCCGGGGCGTTGCGCTGGGCGATCAGGGCGTTGGTGTTGGCCGGGTTGCCGACGACCAGGACCTTGATGTCGTCCGCGGCGTGGGCGTTGATCGCCTTGCCCTGCGGGCCGAAGATGCCGCCGTTGGCCTGCAGCAGGTCGCCGCGCTCCATGCCGGCGGTGCGCGGACGGGCGCCGACCAGCAGCGCGACGTTGGCGCCGTCGAAGGCCACCTCAGGCTTGTCGGTGATCTCGATGTCGCGCAGCAGCGGGAAGGCGCAGTCGACGAGCTCCATGGCGGTGCCCTCGGCGGCCTTGAGGCCCTGCGGGATCTCGAGGAGGCGCAGGTTCACCGGCACGTCGGCACCGAGCAGGTGGCCCGAGGCGATGCGGAAGAGCAGCGCGTAGCCGATCTGGCCGGCCGCTCCGGTGATGGTGACGTTGACGGGGGTGCGAGTCATTTCTACCTTCTCCAGCAAATCGCCAGGTGCCCCAGGCACACCGGCGCACTGGAGCCGAGGATGGTCTCTCGACATCGAGAGACCGGCGTCAGGTTATCGCAAGGGAAGCGTACGCCGCGTGCGCGGGCGTGGCTGATGCGTCACAGAAGCACCGCGGCCCCCGCCCGGCTCCCGAAGGACGGGGAGCCGGGCGGGGGCCGTTCGATCGGCGCGCGGGCCGGTCAGTGCCTGGGCCGGCCCATCAGCTTGCCGATGTTGTCGAGCAGCGGGATCTGCAGCCACGGGTTCGGCTGCGCGACCAGGGTCAGCAGCACGATCGAGGCGCCCAGGAAGGTCAGCACGATCACGTCGGTGAAGCGGCTGCGCACCGCCAGCATCCCGACCTCGGGCAGCACCAGGCGCAGCACCGCGCCGAGCAGCACGCCGCCGCCGAGGATCAGCAGCCCGTACTTGAAGCCGTCCTTGAAGTCGGCGAACCAGGTGACCGCGAGGCCCGCGCCGACCACCAGCAGGACCAGCGTTATCGGCCACTGCCGGACCGGCAGGGCGTGGTCGCCCCCGAGGGCGGCGGACGAGCCCTCGGGCGGCAGGATGCCGGTGGTCTTGACCGGCCTGCGCCGGGACCGCGCCGGTCGCGGTTCAGTCATGCTCGCCGTCCCTCGGGTGTCAGATGCCGGCGCGGCGCTCGGCCGCCTCGACGATGTTGTTGAGCAGCATCGCGCGGGTCATCGGGCCCACGCCGCCGGGGTTCGGGGAGATCCAGCCGGCCACCTCGGCCACACCCGGGTGGACGTCGCCGACGATCTTGCCCTCGCTGCGGCTGACGCCCACGTCCAGCACCGCCGCGCCCGGCTTGACGTCCTCCGGCTTGACCAGGTGCGGCACGCCGGCGGCGGCCACGATGATGTCGGCCTTGCGCAGGTGGGCGCTCAGGTCCCGGGTGCCGGTGTGGCACAGGGTCACCGTGGCGTTCTCGGAACGGCGGGTCAGCAGCAGGCCGATCGAGCGGCCGACGGTGATGCCGCGGCCGACCACGACCACCTCGGCGCCGTTGATCTCGACGTCGTGGCGGCGCAGCAGCTCGACGATGCCCAGCGGAGTGCAGGGCAGCGGGCCGTCGATGCCCAGGGCGAGCCGGCCGAGCGAGGTCGGGTGCAGGCCGTCGGCGTCCTTGTCCGGGTCCATCAGCTCCAGGACCGGGTTCTGGTCCAGGCCCTTGGGCAGCGGCAGCTGGACGATGTAGCCGGTGCAGGTCGGGTCGGCGTTCAGCTCGCGGACGACGTTCTCGACGTCCTCCTGGCTGGCGGTGGCGGGCAGCTCGCGCTGGATCGAGGCGATGCCGACCTCGGCACAGTCCTTGTGCTTCCCGTTCACGTACCAGCGGCTGCCCGGGTCGTCGCCGACCAGGACGGTGCCGAGGCCGGGCGTGACGCCCTTCGCCTTGAGGGCCGCCACGCGGGCGGCGAGTTCGGACTTGATCGCGGCGGCGGTGGCCTTGCCATCGAGAATCTGGGCAGTCATGACCCCATTCTCCCGGATCGCGGCAGGTCGCCGTACCACGGCCGGCCACGTCCCGCGGTCGGACCCGCGGTCGGGTGCACGGCGCGTCCTCGAGCGGGTCCGCGGGTGGGTCTCGCGGTGGGTCTCGCGGCGGGTCCGGTCCGGGTGACCGGACGGGCACGAAGGTCCGCCGCACGTTGCGGTTGCGCCACATTCTTGACCCGGCCCGTGGAACCGGCTGGACAGGGCGCTGCCGTCCGGATCACGATAAGCGGGCATTCCCGCCGCGCCCCGGCCCGGTGACGGGCCGACGGGTCCCGCGGCGGGGCGTACCCGGGGGAAAGAGCAAGTGAGCCGACCACAGCAGACCGAGCAGCCCGGCCGTCGCGGCGCCGTCCCGCCCGCGCTGTGCCCGTCGAGGGCTCCACTGATCCGGCGCTCACCGCGCTGCTGAGCCGACGGCGCCCGTCACCGCCGCCGGGCTGTCACCCTGCTCCGCTACTGTCCCACCTGGTCGGCGACCCGACTCACCGACCGGCACCGGGCGTCCGCCGTCCCGTCCCCGTCCCCGCAACTGCCCGGAGGCATCCATGAGTTATCCGCCCGACCCGAACAACCCGTACGGCCAGCCGCCGGCCGCCCCGGGCTACGGCTACCCGCAGCAGGCGCCCCCGGCGCCGCCCGCCGCGTACGGCTACCCGCAGCAGGCCCCGGCCTACGGCTACGCACCGGCCGCGCCGGCGTCGATGCCGGGCCTGGTGATGACCGCGCGGGTGCTGCTGTTCATCGTGGGCGGTGTGCAGGCGATCCTGACGATCATCTACCTGGTCATCGGAGCTGCCGCCAAGGACGCCACCAACACCATCAAGCACACGACGACCAGCGACAACCCGTTCACCGCGATGGGCGACGCCGCCGCCAGCGTCATCATCGTCGTCGCGGTCCTGTTCGGGCTCTTCGCCGCGCTCTCCATCACGCTCGGCGCCAAGTTCGGCAAGGGCGGCAACACCGTCCGGATCACCACCATCGTGTACGGCTCGCTCGGGGGCCTGGTCGGCCTGCTGATCCTGCTGGGCGCCATCTCCGCCGGCACCGCCGTGGGCCTGGTGATGGCCTTCCTGTGGCTGGCGATCAGCATCATCTGGATCACCGCCATGTGCGTCCGGGACGGCGTCAACTGGTTCAACCGGCCGAGGTACTGACCGGTCCGACCGGTATGACAGAGCGGCCCGGCCCCTCCTCGGAGGGGTCGGGCCGCTCTGTCATAGCGTCACGCCGGCTCGGTGGCCGGCGACCGGCTCGGTCCGGCTCGGTCCGGAATCAGTGGAAGAAGTGCCGCGCGCCGGTGAAGTACATGGTCACGCCGGCCTCGGCGGCCGCCGCGATGACCTCCTCGTCACGGATCGAACCGCCGGGCTGGACGATGGCCTTGACGCCGGCCGCGATCAGGATCGCCGGGCCGTCCGCGAACGGGAAGAAGGCGTCCGAGGCCGCGAACGCGCCCTTGGCCCGCTCGCCGGCCCGCTCGACCGCGAGCTTGCAGGAGTCGACCCGGTTGACCTGGCCCATGCCGACGCCGACCGAGGCGCCGTCCTTGGCCAGCAGGATCGCGTTGGACTTGACGGCCCGGCAGGCTCGCCAGGCGAAGGCCAGTTCGGCCAGCTCGGCGGCGGAGAGCGCCTCGCCGGTGGCGAGCGTCCAGTTCGCCGGGTCGTCGCCCTCGGCGTGCACCCGGTCGGCGTCCTGCAGCAGCACGCCACCGGAGATCGGGCGGACCTCCTGGCGGTTGGCCGGGGCCCCGGGGGCGACCAGCACCCGCAGGTTCTTCTTGCGGGTCAGCACCTCCACGGCGCCGTCCTCGTAGCCGGGGGCCACGACGACCTCGGTGAAGATCGGGGCGATCTGCTCGGCCAGCTCGACGGTGACCGGGCGGTTGACCGCGATCACGCCGCCGTACGCGGAGACCGGGTCGCACTCGTGCGCCTTGCGGTGCGCCTCGGCGACGTCGGCGCCGGTCGCGATGCCGCACGGGTTGGCGTGCTTGATGATCGCCACGGCCGGCTCGGCGTGGTCGTAGGCGGCGCGGCGGGCGGCGTCGGTGTCGACGTAGTTGTTGTACGACATCTCCTTGCCGTGCAGCTGCTGCGCGCCGGCCAGGCCGCCGGTGCCGTCGCTGTACAGCGCGGCGCCCTGGTGCGGGTTCTCGCCGTAGCGCAGCACGTTCTGCCGCTCCCAGGTCGAGCCCAGGAACTCGGGGAAACGCTCGTCGCTGGGCGCGTAGCCGGCCTCGAACCAGGAGGCGACGGCCACGTCGTAGGCGGCGGTGTGGGCGAACGCGGCACCGGCCAGGCGCTTGCGGGTGGCCAGGTCGAAGCCGCCCCCCTGGGCGGCCTTCAGCACGTCGCCGTAGCGGGCCGGGTCGACCACGACGGCCACCGACGGGTGGTTCTTCGCGGCGGCGCGGACCATGCTCGGACCGCCGATGTCGATCTGCTCGACGCACTCGTCCGGGGTGGCGCCCGAGGCGACGGTGGCCTTGAACGGGTAGAGGTTCACCACGACCAGGTCGAAGGGCTCGACGCCCAGCTCGGCCAGCTGCGCGCGGTGCGACTCCAGCCGCAGGTCGGCCAGCACGCCGGCGTGCACGCGGGGGTGCAGCGTCTTCACGCGCCCGTCCAGGCACTCCGGGAAACCGGTCAGCTCGGAGACCTCGGTCACCGGGACACCGGCGGCGGCGATCCGGCCGGCGGTGGAACCGGTGGAGACGATGGCGACCCCGGCGGCGTGCAGGCCCTGGGCCAGCTCCTCCAG
This sequence comes from Kitasatospora sp. NPDC033851, assembly GCF_055576085.1. NCBI lineage: Bacteria > Bacillati > Actinomycetota > Actinomycetes > Kitasatosporales > Streptomycetaceae > Kitasatospora > Kitasatospora sp. NPDC033851. The sequence goes on from NZ_JBVIRL010000006.1 coordinate 98,339, forward strand.
ACCGGTCTTGTCGTACACGCTGATCAGCGCGCGACGGATCGGACGGATGTTCTCCGAAACGGGGGGCGTGGTGGAGCTGGCACTCATGCCGGAATCCATACCTTTCGGTCCTCGATGCGGTGGCCCTCGCGGGCCAGCCGGCCCACGACGTCGACGAGCAGCTTGCGCTCGACTGTCTTGATGCGCTCGTGCAGCGCGTCGCCGCCATCGGCGTGGTCGGCGTCGACGACCTCGACGACGCCCTGCGCGATGATCGGCCCGGTGTCCACACCGGCGTCGACCAGGTGGACGGTGCAGCCGGTGACCTTCACGCCGTACGCGAGCGCGTCGGTGACGCCGTGGGCGCCGGGGAAGGACGGCAGCAGTGCGGGGTGGGTGTTGACGATCCGCCCGGCGAAGGCCGTGACGAACTCGGGGCCGAGGATCTTCATGAAGCCGGCCGTGACCACCACGTCAGGCTCGTACTCGGCGACGGAGGCGGTCAGCGCCCGGTCCCAGGCGGCGCGGTCGGAGAAGTCCTTCACCCGGTGGACGAAGGTCGGCAGGCCCGCCTTCGCGGCACGCTCCAGGCCGACGATCCCGTCCCGGTCCGCGCCGACGGCCAGGATCTCGGCGCCGTACGCCGGGTCCGCGACCGCGTCGATCAGCGCCTGCAGATTGGTTCCGGAGCCGGAGACCAGCACCACCAGACGGGCCGGTCCGGGCGTACGGGGAGGGAAGTGCTGGGCGGGGGCGGCGGCCACTGCGCGATTCTCCGTAGGTCGGGCGCCGTGCGCTGGTACGTCCACCGGTGGTGGGGCCACTACGAACGGCAGGTCGAGCGAGGGGGAACACCAGGAAAACCCGCCGCGACGCGGGCCCCGGGAACCGATGTGAGCTGCTGACCGTCACCACGATAACGGCTGGTCGGACGGCCTCCGAACCCTCCCGGCGGCGCTACGCGCGTAGTTGAGACGGGGATCTCCCCGGGCCTGTCGAAGACACGGCCGGGGGTCCGCCGCACCGGGGTCCCGCCCCGTCCGGACGGCCCCGACCGGGCTCGGGGCCCGGGCCGCCGGTGGGCCGACGAACGGCTGCGGGATCATTGGAGGGCGCGGGAGACCGCGCCGACCGCGAGACCGCGACGACCGCGGGACCCTCAGGCCGGACTCGGAGCGAGCTCCGGCCGAGTTCGACCGGGTTCCGACAGAGTTCCGACAGAGCTCCGGCCGAGCTCCGACCGACAAGGATTGGCTGAACCCATGAGCAGCGGCGACGACACCGACGAGCGCAACCCCTTCGCGCCGCCGCCCACGGATGCCCCGGACCAGCCGTGGCAGCCGCGCAGCCCCTGGACCGGCGAGGGCTCGGACGGCGCCGGCGGCCAGGGTGGCGAGCGCCCGCAGCTCCCGCCGCCGTGGGGCTCCGGCCAGGGCGACGGCCGGCCCGGCCAGCGGCCCCCGGCCCCGCAGCCGCCCCGGCTCGACCCCGCCAACCCGGCCCACCGCCGGGCCCGCAACGCCGCGCTGGCCGGGCCGTTCGCGCTGGTCTGCCTGTTCGCGGGCTTCCACTGGATCGCCCTGCTGGTCGGGGTGCTCGGCATCGTCTGGGGCATCAGCGCCCTGCGGAGCCCGAAGGGTGCCGCGGGCGCGGCCGCCGGCCCTGCGGGGGCCGTCGGTCCTTCGGGGGCGTTCGGGCCTTCGGGGGCGTTCGGGCCTTCGGGGGCGGTCGGCCCGGTCCGCGGGGGCACGGCGCCGAACCCGCTCACCCCGGCCGCGCTCGCCGGGATCCTGACCGGCGCGATGACCGTCGTCGTCGCCACGTCGGTGATCGGCCTCGGCTACCACTACCGCGACTACGTCACCTGCGTCCAGGACTCGCTGACCGCCGTCGGCGCCGAGAACTGCGACCGGTACGCGCCGCAGTGGTACGTGGACTTCACCGGGAACACCGAGTAGCCCGGCAGTCCGGCCGTCCGTCAGTCCGTCAGTCGACCGGTCCGGCTTCAGTCGACCGGGTCCGCGGCCTCGCGGGCAGGCCCGGACAGGCGCAGCACGAGGGCGTGCGTACGGGCACGCAGCCGCAGCGCACCCCGGCGCGCCTGCCACACGAGCCGGGCGTACGCGCCCTGCCCCTCCGCCGGGGCGAGCGCGCGGTGCCGTACGAGCAGGGCGCCCGGGACGGTCACCAGCGCGAGCCAGCCCGCCGCCGCCAGGCCCGTCGACCACGGCACCGGCCCCAGCCAGACCATCCGCTCGCCCGCCAGCGCCCCGCCGGACAGCCAGCCCAGCAGGGCGGCCACCGCCCCCACCACCAGGGCCGCCGCCAGCGCAGCCGTCACCGTCGCGGCGGGCGGCCAGGGCTCGGCGCGGTCCTCAGCCCCCTCGACCCCTTCGATTCCCTCGATCCCGTCGATCCCGTCGGCCGGACTCCGCCGACCCGCCGCCGCGCGGCCCAACAACACCGTCGGCACCACCCCGGCCAGCAGCGGCAGCACCAGCGCCGCCCACCGCCAGCCGCCCGGGCCGTCGGCCGGCAGCAGCGCGAACAGCGGGAACTCCGGCACCGACCCCAGCGCCGTACCGCCCGGCGACACCGCCGTCCCGGTGCCCACCACGAACCCCGGGCCGAGCGCGTACGCCGCGCCCCACAGCACCGCGTTCGGCAGCAGCACCAGCGCGAGCAGCAGCAGGCCCGACAGCGCGGCGGGCCCGCGTCCGAGCAGCGCCATCCCGCGCCCGCCGCCGACCACCGCGTCCAGCAGCGCCGACACCGCCACCAGCACCCCGCCCGCCGCGACCAGCCCGGCCCCGGCCGCCAGCGCCGCGGCCCGTACCACCGCCGCGCCGCCGGTCGGACGGCACGACGGCGGGAGACGGTCCAGCAGGGAGCGGGCCATCGGGGAGCCGACGATCGTGGAGCGGGCGATCGGGGAGCGGGCCATCGGGGAGCCGACCATCGTGGAGCGGGCGATCGGGGAGCGGGCCATCGGGGAGCCGACGGCGTCGGCCGAGCGGACTCCGGCGGCCGTGGCCAGGGCCGCCACCACTGCCACCACCAGGACGTCCAGCAGCACCTGGCTGCGGAACAGCCCGGCGCCCGCGCAGTGCAGGGCCACCGCCACCGCCACCGCGCAGTACCCCGCCCATAGCGCCACCGGGCCGCCCCAGCGCGAGCGCAGCGGCCCGCGCCGCGCCGCCACCCCGGCACCCGCCCGGTGGAGCCGGACCACGGCCAGGACGCCGAGCAGCAGCGGAGTGACGGTCAGCGGGGCGCCCGCATCCCCGCGCAGCACCGGCGCACCGTGCCCGAGCAGCCACAGCACCCCCGCCAACCGGGTGGCAGCGGCCGCGCCGTCGTCCGCGTACGGCGTCACCACCCACAGCCCGAGCACCGGCACTCCGACCCCCGCCAAGCCGACCAGCGCCGCCCGTACCCCCGCCAACAGGTCGGCCAGCGCGGGGCGTCCGCCCAATTCTCCCGGCGCCTCGAGGATCGGACGGCCCATCAGCTGCGTCATGCGCCTCATGGTGCCAAGGCGACTCGCCATGCTCCGTGAAGCGGCAAACCGCCGCCGTGTCCCAGATTATTGGCTTATGCGCATTTTCAGACCCTGCCCCCCAACCGCCGGCGCCCCGGCCCGGAGCGTCTGATGACCACGCCGCCCACCGCCGACTCCCCCACCCCGAAGCGCCACCGCGAGCCCGCCGGCGCCGACCACGACGCGGCCCGCCTGCTGCGGAAGCTGACCCCCCGTGAGGCCCAGACCCTCGCCCACCTCGCCGCCGGGCACGACCTCCCCCACACCGCCGCCGCCCTCGGCATCACCCCCACCACCGCCCGCAGCTACCTCCTGCGCGCCATGCGGAAACTCGGCGCCCCCACCGAAGCCGAGGCGATCACCCGCGCCGCGGGCACCCTGCCGTACGTCCCGCCCCTGCGCCCGGCGAACTTCGCCGGCCTCACCCCGTCCTCCCTCGGCCCCGCCGCGGTCAACGGCCGGACGGCGATCGACGGCGGACGGACCCGAACGGCCGAGCAGGCGGCGCAGCCGGCACCTCAAGCAGTGGTGGCAGCGCCGCCGGGCGCCACGCCACCCCCCGCCTCCGGCGCCCGACGCGGCCGGACGGCGCGGCGCGCCCGCCAAGAGCGCGGAGACACGGCGCACCCGCCCGCGCGCGGGCGTCCGTCCTCCCTCCCCGACCAGGCGCCCCGGCCGGACCTCATCGACACCTCACCGGAGACCGGCGCGGAGCCGCACACCTCCGCCGGCACCGGCACGGCGCCGTCGGCGGCCGCGCACGGGCGCCCGGCCGCCGACGGCGGGCAGGCGACTCCGGCCGCCTCGGCCGCAGACGAAGAACGGCGGCAGTCCTCCGGCACCGGACGGAACGAGGAGGCGGCACAGCACGACAACCTGGCGCAGAACCCCCAGGGTTCCACGGCTCCGGAGCATCAGCGGCCCCCGCTCGCCAGCCGTACGGCACCCTCCGGCGACGGACCGCAGGCCCCCCAGGACTCCTCGACCGCGAAGCACCAGCAGCCCCCGGCCGTCGGCGGCCGGCCCGCCCCGGCGCCCGCCGGTACGGAAGGGCACGGCGAGATGACGCACACGGCTCCGGCCGCACCGGCCGCGGGCGGGCGCGGCCGGCCCGCGGAGAGGCGCGACCCTTCGTCCCCCGCACCGGCTTCGCCCTACGCCGCCGACCGCCCGGCGCCGAGCTTCGAGGAGCTGTACGAGACCGCGCACACCCGCCTGGTGCAGCAGGTGTTCCTGCTGACCGCCTGCCGCCACCGCGCGGTGCACTGTGTGCGGCTGGCGTTCGGGCAGGCGCGGCGGGGGTGGCAGGCGGTGGCCCGGTCGGGGGATCCGGAGGCGTGGGTGCGGGTGCGGGCGTGTGAGCTGGCGCTGTCGCCGTGGCACCGGGGCGGGCCGCGACGGGCGCACGCGTGGGGCCTGCCACACCGGCGGATCCAGGTGCGTCCGGCGGACGAGTCGCAGGCGGTGCTGCCGGACCACGACCGGCTGACCGACCGCGACCGGGCGCTGCTGAAGGCGCTCAAGCGGCTGTCGCGGCCGCAGCGCCGGGCGCTGGTGCTGCACGACGGGCTGGGGCTGCCGGCGGCGGCGATCGCGGTGGAGGTGGAGTCGACGCGGGCGGCCGCCGAGGGGCGGGTGTGGACGGCCAGGGCGGCGCTGGCGCAGTGGGTGCCGGACCTGGTGGGGCCGGATCCGGCGGCGCCGGGGTTCGCGGACGGGCTGAGCCGACTGCTGCACCGGGCGGCGGTGCGCGGCTGCCCGGCGCCGCACCGGGCGCCGGTGCCGGTGCTGCGGGCCCGGTACCGGCTGGGGACGGCGAGCCGGACGGGCGCGGCGGCCCTGCTGACGGCGGCGGTGGGCGGGGCGGCGCTGGCGACCCTGGCGGGGGTGCGGCCGGCCGTGCTGTTCCGGCCGCCCGAGCCGCCGGCACCCTCGCTGTGCCTGCCCGCCGCCGAGGCGGAGGAGCCGGGCGTGCCGCTGCTGCCGGGCGGGGCGCCGAACGGCATCAGCAGCCTGTGGTGCAGCCCGGCGCCGGGACTGGAGGCAGTACTGCTGGAGCCTCACAGCCAGGCGGTCGCCCGCTGGCAGCTGCCGGCGGCGGCGCGGGGCGCGGAGGCCCCGCCGCCGCAGGGTCCGGTGGTCTGCCCGCTGTGGTCGCCGCGGCCCTGCACGACGGGACCGAGAGCGCACTGAAGGAGGCCGGCAGCCCGGAGGCCGGCAGCCGGAGGCGCGCCGAAAGCAGCCCGCCGAAGCAGCCCGCTGAAAGCGGCGAGCGCCCCCGCCCGGGAAGGGCGGGGGCGCTCGTTGCGCGCGGGGGCGGGATCAGGCCTGGGCGGCGATGATCTCGCGGGCCAGGCGGGCGGTCTCGGACGGCGTCTTGCCGACCTTGACACCGGCGGCCTCGAGGGCCTCCTTCTTCGCCTGGGCGGTGCCCGAGGAACCGGAGACGATGGCGCCGGCGTGGCCCATGGTCTTGCCCTCGGGGGCGGTGAAGCCCGCGACGTAGCCGACGACCGGCTTGGTCACGTTCGCCTTGATGAAGTCCGCGGCACGCTCCTCGGCGTCGCCACCGATCTCACCGATCATGACGATGATCTCGGTCTCCGGGTCCTCCTGGAAGGCCTTGAGAGCGTCGATGTGGGTGGTGCCGATGACCGGGTCACCGCCGATGCCCACGGCCGAGGTGAAGCCGATGTCGCGCAGCTCGTACATGAGCTGGTAGGTCAGGGTGCCGGACTTCGAGACCAGACCGATCTTGCCGGAGGTGGTGATGTCGGCCGGGATGATGCCGGCGTTCGACTGTCCGGGGCTGATCAGGCCGGGGCAGTTCGGGCCGATGATGCGGGTCTTGTTGCCCTTGGCACCGGCGTGCGCCCAGAAGGCGGCGGTGTCGTGCACCGGAACGCCCTCGGTGATGACGACGGCCAGGCCGATCTCGGCGTCGACGGCCTCGACGACGGCGTCCTTGGTGAACTTCGGCGGCACGAAGATGACGGTGACGTCGGCACCGGTCTTCTCCATGGCCTCGGCGACGGTGCCGAAGACGGGCACCTCGGTGCCGTCGACGTCGACCGTGGTGCCGGCCTTGCGCGGGTTGACACCGCCGACGATCTGGGTGCCGGAGGCGAGCATGCGGCGAGTGTGCTTCATGCCCTCGGAGCCGGTCATGCCCTGGACGATGACCTTGCTGTCCTTGGTAAGGAAGATAGCCATGGTGTGAAGTCCCCTTCCTTACTTGTTGGCCAGCTCGGCGGCGCGGTCAGCGGCGCCGTCCATGGTGTCCACGCGCTGGACCAGCGGGTGGTTCGCGTCGTCGAGGATCTTGCGACCCAGCTCCGCGTTGTTGCCGTCCAGACGGACGACCAGCGGCTTGGTGACGTTCTCGCCCTTGCTCGCGAGGAGCTCCAGGGCCTGCACGATGCCGTTGGCGACCGCGTCGCACGCGGTGATGCCGCCGAAGACGTTGACGAAGACCGACTTGACGTCGGGGTCGCCCAGGATGATCTCCAGGCCGTTCGCCATGACCTCGGCGGACGCGCCGCCACCGATGTCGAGGAAGTTGGCGGGCTTGACGCCGCCGTGCTTCTCACCGGCGTAGGCGACCACGTCGAGGGTGCTCATGACGAGGCCCGCGCCGTTGCCGATGATGCCGACCTGGCCCTCGAGCTTGACGTAGTTCAGGCCCTTGGCCTTGGCGGCGGCCTCCAGCGGGTTGGCCGCGGCCTTGTCCTCCAGGGCCTCGTGCTCGGGCTGGCGGAACTCGGCGTTCTCGTCCAGGGAGACCTTGCCGTCAAGCGCGATGATCTTGCCGTCGCCGGACTTGATCAGCGGGTTGACCTCGACGAGGAGCGCGTCCTCGGCGATGAAGACCTTCCACAGCTTCTGCAGGACGTCGGCGACCTGGTCGGCGATCTCGGCCGGGAACTTCGCCGCGGCGACGATCTCGGCGGCCTTCTCCGGGGTGCAGCCCTCGTTGGCGTCGACCGGGATCTTGGCGAGCGCCTCGGGGTTCTGCTCGGCGACGACCTCGATCTCCACGCCGCCCTCGACGCTGGCCATGGCCAGGAAGGTGCGGTTGGTGCGGTCCAGCAGGAACGAGACGTAGTACTCGTCCTTGATGTCCGCGGTCTGGGCCAGCATCACCTTGTGAACGGTGTGGCCCTTGATGTCCATACCGAGGATCGCCTCGGCCTTGGCGACGGCATCGGCCGGGTCCGCGGCGAGCTTGACGCCACCGGCCTTGCCGCGGCCGCCGACCTTCACCTGAGCCTTGACGACGGCGCGTCCGCCGAAGCGCTCGGCGATGGCACGAGCGGCTTCGGGGGTCTCGATGACATCACCGTCAAGCACGGGCACGCCGTGCTTGGCGAAGAGGTCCCTCGCCTGGTACTCGAACAGGTCCACGTGTGTTCGTCCTTGTTCGTGGTCGCGGATTGTGTCTCTACGAGCGTGCCACGGCAGGATCTTCGCTGCGGGTCGTCGGGGCGGTGCGGGTACGCAGAGGTACGGCCTTGCGGCCCACACAGCCACGGGCGCACACGTCAATCAACACGCGCGTCACGTCCGTCTGGCAGGTTATCCCCGTGGGACGGGACTGTTCCGCCCGGGGCCTGCCCGGCATGGGTGAGAACCGTCACAGACAGCCTAGAGCGTCCCGGTAAACCCCCTTCCACCGATCGGGTGGATTCGCACGTCCGGGTGAATCCGTCACACCCCCTGGTCGGGCACCGGGATCGGGCGCTTCTCGATCGCCGCCGCCATGATCTCGGGGAACACGTCCGGGGTGCAGGCGAAGGCCGGCGCGCCGAGGGCGGCCAGGGCGGCGGCGTGTGCGTGGTCGTAGGCGGGCGCACCCTCGTCGGAGAGCGCGAGCAGGGCGATGAACTGGACGCCGGCCGCCTTCATCGCGGCGACCCGCTTGAGCATGCCGTCCCGGATACCGCCCTCGTACAGGTCGCTGATCAGCACGACGACGGTCTCGGAGGGGCGGGTGATCTTCGACTGGCAGTAGGCGAGCGCGCGGTTGATGTCGGTGCCGCCGCCGAGCCGGGTGGCGAACAGGACGTCCACCGGGTCGGTGAGCTGCTCGGTGAGGTCGACCACCGAGGTGTCGAAGACGACCAGCCGGGTGTCCAGGGTGCGCATCGAGGCGAGCACCGCGCCGAAGACCGCCGAGTGCACGACCGAGGGCGCCATCGAGCCGGACTGGTCGATGCAGAGGATGACGTCCTTCTTCACCGCGCGCTGGGCGCGGGCGTAGCCGACCAGCCGCTCCGGGACGACGGTGCCGTACTCGGGCAGGTAGTTCTTCAGGTTGGCCCGGATCGTCCGGTCCCAGTCGATGTCGCGGTGCCGGGGGCGGTTGACCTTGGCGCTGCGGTCGAGGGCCCCGCCGAGGGTGGCCCGGGTGCGGTCGGCCAGTCGGCGCTCCAGGTCGGCGACCACCTTGCCGACCACGGCCCGGGCGGTCTCCCGGGTGGTCTCGGGCAGCGCGTGCTTGAGCGAGAGCAGGGTGCCGACCAGGTGGACGTCCGGTTCGACGGCCTCCAGCATCTCCGGCTCCAGCAGCAGCCGGTCCAGGCCGAGCCGAGTGATCGCGTCCTGCTGCATCAGCTGGACGACGGTGGACGGGAAGTACTCCCGGATGTCGCCCAGCCAGCGGGCCACCTGCGGGGCCGAACCGCCCAGCCCCGCGCTGCGCCGCCCGCCGCCGCGGCCGGCCCGGCCGCCCTGCTCGGGCGCGCCGCGGTAGAGCGCGCCGAGGGCGCCGTCCATCGCGGCGTCCCGGCCGCGCAGGGTGCAGCCGGTGCCGTCGGCCTCGCCGCCGAGCACCAGCCGCCAGCGGCGCAGCCGTTCGTCGGTCGTGGGCGCTGCCATCTCGTCCTCCTGCTTCAGCGGGTACCGCGGTGATCGGGTGCGGCCGGTCGTCGGGTGCGGCGGGTCGTCGGGTGCGGCGGGTGTGTCCGCTGCTGCGAGGGTCAGGTGTTGCGGCCGGCGGCCTGCCGGGGGATCCGCGGGCGGATGCCTAGCAGCAGGGCCACGACGGGGACGGCGGCGTCGGCGCGGGCGCGGTCCAGTTCGCCCACCGGGGCCCGGTCCGCCGGGGGGCCGCCGAGCGGACCGGCCGCGACCCGGCCGCCGATGGTCGTCCGCACGCCCGCCTCCAGCCCGGCGAAGGTACGGCGCAGCAGCGGCAGGACGTCGGTGAAGACCTCGCCGCTCACCCCGGTCAGCCAGGCGTCCAGCAGGGCGAGCAGCCGGGGGTCGTGCAGCAGCAGGGCGCCGCCGCCGGTGAGGAAGCCCTCGACCCAACCGGCCGCGTCCGCGGGGGCGTTGGCGACGGACAGGACCAGCCGCAGTTGGCGGCCGGCCTCCTCGGAGTCGAGTCGGCCGTCGTCCAGCAGCAGCCGGACGGCCCGGCCGCGGAGCAGGCCCGGGGCGCCGGTCGCCGGGCCGCCGGACGGCTCGCGGGCGGCCAGTGAGCGCAGGGCGGCGGCCCAGCGGTCGGCCAGGCCGGCCAGGCCGTACGGGTCCGGTGCCCGGTCGGGGCCGGCGGGGGCGGCGGGGTTACCCGGGTGGGCAGCGTCACCCCGGCCGTCGGGACCGTCCCGGTCCGGTGCGGCGTCGGCGGCCGGCGGCCCGGCGGAGGTCAGCAGGCCGATCGCGCCGTGCACCTCGTCGAGGCGGCCGCGCATCGCCGCCGCGCTCTCGGCGTCCAGCCCGACGCAGCCGGGCGGCAGTCCGACGCAGATCCGCTCGGCCAGGCCGGCCGCCGCCCCGGCGAGCGCGCCGTCGTCGGTGCCCCGCACGTCGCCGTAGCGCAGCGCGCGGACCAGCGCGGGCAGCGCGCCCGCCAAGTGCGCGACGTCGGTGTCCAGGGCCGCGCAGTCGGCGAGCACCCGCATCACTGCGGGCAGCGCGCCGGACAGCCCGGCCAGCAGGCAGGTCTCCACCAGGCCGGTCAGTTCGGCGAGTTCGACGGCGGCGCGGGCGGTGCCGACCGCCTTTCCGGTGGCCGCTTCCTCGACCGTGGTGCCCCACTGGGCGGCCTCGGCGATCCGGACCGCGAACTCCGGCTGCCAGCACAGCCGCCAACTCTCCCGGAACGTCCCGGTCGAGTTGACCGAGGAGCGGGCCGGCACGCCCCAGTCCACGCCCACCAGCCGCAGCCGGTGCAGCAGCCGGGAGCGGGCCGCGTCGATCTCCTTGCGCAGGTCGAGGTCGATGTCCTTCGGCGTGGCCTCGGGCTTGAGTCGCAGCGAGCGCTGCAGCCGGGCGAGGTCGCGCTGCAGCGGAACCGCGGGTGCGGCGTCCGGGACCTCGCCGAGCTCGTCGCCGATCACCAGGCGGTCCCGGACCAGCTCCAGGGCGACGTCCGAGCCCTCGCAGAGCACCGCGCGGACGGCGTCCAGGGTCTCGGTCAGCCCGGCGAGCGGGCGACCGCGCAGGACGGCCAGGGTCTCGGCGAGCCGGACCGCCTCGATGACGTGGGCGGAGGAGACCGGGTGGTCCTCGGCGCGCAGGAGGTCGGCGGCCCGGGTGAGCCAGCGCGGCACCGGGTCGCCGTCGGTGGTGAACAGGTGGTGGTACCAGCCGGGCGAGTGCACGCCCGCGCCGTACCCGGTGGCCGGGGAGAGCCGGCGGTGCGTCCAGGGCACCCAGGTGATGTCCGTCCGCACCTTCTTCGGCAGCTCGGCGAGCAGCGCCCGGTCGTGCGCGACGGTGGGCATCGTCTCCAGCGCGGGGACGTGGAAGGCTCCGCAGACCACGGCGATCCGCCGGTGCCCGGCGCGGCGGGCGGCGCGGATCTGCTGGCGCATGTACGCCTCGCGCAGCAGGTCCCGGCGGGACTCGCCGAGACCCTCGGCGCGCAGCGCGCCCATCGCCTCGGCGACGGCGGCGAACGGGGCCAGCGCGTCGGTGCCGGGCGCGCGGTGCTCGACGACGTCCTCCCACCAGCGCTCCGGGTCGTCGTGCCCGGCCGCCTCGGCGAGCAGTGCCAGCGGGTCGACGGGCAGCTCGCCGGCGTCGTCGGCACCCGTGGCGTCGGATCCACCGGTGCCGTCGGAACCGGCGGTGGCCTCGGGCGCGCGCGCGAAGCCGTACCCGGCGGGCAGGTCGATGAAGCGGACCGGCAGGTCGTGCTCCACGGCGTGCCGGATCGCCACCCACTCCGGGGAGAACGCGGCGTACGGCCAGAAGGCGGCCTTCGCCGGGTCGTCCACCGCGTGGGCGAGCAGCGCGACCGGCGGCACCAGGTCCTTCTCGGCGGCCAGGTGGACGATGCCGTCGGCCTCCGGCGGGCCCTCGACGAGCACCGCGTCCGGCTGCCACTGCGCCAGCGCGGCGGCCACCGAACGGGCCGAGCCGGGGCCGTGGTGGCGGATGCCGAGGAGAGCGACCTCCGCGGTCATGCCGTCACCTCGCGGGCGGCCCGGTAGAAGTCCTTCCAGCCGTCGCGCTCGCGCACCACCCCTTCGACGTACTCGCGCCAGACCGCCTGGTCCGCCACCGGGTCTCGGACGACGGCGCCGAGGATGCCGGCCGTCACGTCCCCGGCGCGCAGCACGCCGTCGCCGAAGTGGGTGGCCAGGGCCAGGCCGTTGGTCACCACCGAGATCGCCTCGGCGGTGGAGAGGGTGCCGCTCGGGGTCTTGACCTTCGTCCGGCCGTCCACCGTGATCCCGGCCCGCAACTCCCGGAAGACGGTCACCACGCGCCTGATCTCCTCGGCGCCGCCGGGCAGTTCGGGCAGCTCCAGGGAGCGGCCGAGCTGGCCGACCCGGCGGGTGACGATGTCGACCTCCTCCTCCAGCGAGCCCGGCAGCGGCAGCACCACGGTGTTGAACCGGCGGCGCAACGCGCTGGAGAGCTCGTTGACGCCGCGGTCGCGGTCGTTGGCGGTGGCGATCACGTTGAAGCCGCGCACCGCCTGCGTCTCGCTGCCCAACTCCGGCACCGGGAGCGTCTTCTCGGACAGGATGGTGATCAGGCTGTCCTGGACGTCGGCCGGGATGCGGGTCAGCTCCTCGACCCGGGCGATCTTGCCGTCGGCCATCGCCCGCATCAGCGGCGAGGGCACCAGGGCGTCCGGGCTGGGGCCGCGGGTGAGCAGCTGGGCGTAGTTCCAGCCGTACCGGACGGCCTCCTCGGGGGTGCCCGCGGTGCCCTGCACCAGCATCGTGGAGTCGCCGCTGATCGCGGCCGCCAGGTGCTCGGACACCCAGGTCTTCGCGGTGCCGGGCACGCCGAGCAGCAGCAGCGCCCGGTCCGTCGCCAGCGTCGTCACGGCGACCTCGACCACGCGGCGCGGGCCGATGTACTTGGGGGTGATCCGGGTGCCGTCGGGCAGTTCGCCGCCGAGCAGGTACGTCGCCACGGCCCATGGCGACAGCTTCCAGCGCTCCGGGCGCGGACGGTCGTCCTGCGCGGCCAGGGCGGCCAGTTCGCCGGCGAAGGCGTCCTCGGCGTGCTGCCGCAGAACGTCGGTCATGGGGGCTCCTTGAGGTCGGCCACCGGGGCACACGGGTGCCCCGGGGCAGGATGATCGGGGGGAGCCAGGTCGGCGTCCCGGCCTGTGGGAACCACCCTGCACCGTCCCACTGACAACGCCCGCCGACCCCGGGAAGGGCGCCGGACGGTCAGTCAGCCACTGTCAGTGCCGCCGCCTACGGTCGGTCGCATGGAGGAACGCTGGAGCACCGAACACGTCCTGTCCCTGGCACCTGACGCCGCATCGCAGAAGGCGGCGGGCAAGCTCTCCTCGCCCGCGTCGTGGTCCGGCACGGGCGCCGACGGCACCGCGGTCTGGGGCGAGTGCAAGGGCAGCGGCCGCACGCCGTACCGCACCGTGATCGAACTCGTCACGCCCGCCTACAACTGCACCTGCCCCAGCCGGAAGTTCCCGTGCAAGCACGCGCTCGGACTCCTCCTGCTGTGGAGCGGCTCCCCGGAGGCCGTCCCGGCCGCCGAGCCCGCCGACTGGGCGGCCGACTGGCTCCGGGCCCGCCAGGAGCGCGCCGAGAAACGCGCGGCGGCGCCGGTCGACCCGGAGGCCGCCCGCCGCCGGGCCGAGAAGCGCGGCGCCCGGGTCGCGGCCGGCGCGGCCGAGCTGCGGCTGCGCCTGGCCGACCGGATCCGACACGGCCTGGCCGACCAGTCCGCCGCCGGCCCCTGGGAGGAGGTCGCCGCCCGCATGGTCGACGCGCAGGCCCCCGGCCTGGCCGCCCGGGTCCGCGAACTCGACGCCCTGCCGCAGGAGCGGCGGCTGGAGGAGTACGCGATGCTCCACCTGCTCGCCACCGCCGCCACCCGGCTCGACGAGCTGCCCGCCGAGCTGGCCGCGAGCGTCCGCGCCCGGGTCGGCTACACCCTGGACGCCGCCGAGGTGCTGGCCGGCCCCACCGTCCGCGACCGCTGGCTGGTGCTCGGCAGCCGGGACACGTCCGACGAGCGGCTCACCACCCGCCGGGTCTGGCTGCGCGGCGCCAAGACCGGCCGCCCGGCCCTGCTGCTGGCCTTCGGCCGCCCCGGCCAGGCCCCCGACCTCGCCCTGCCCACCGGCCACCTGCTGGAGGCCGAACTCGCCTACCACCCCGGCGCCCGCCCGCTGCGCGCCGTCCTCGGCACCCGCTACGGCGCCCCCGAGGCGGGCCCGGCCGACCCGCCCGCCGGGCTGACCGTCGCCGAGGCGGTGGCCGGGTACGGCACCGCCGTCGCCGACGACCCGTGGCTGGACACCTGGCCGACCGTCCTCACCGACGTCGTCCCGGTCCGCACCCCGGACGGCTGGTACCTGACGGACGGCCACCACACCGTGCCCGTCCGCGCCTCGGCCGTCCCGGAGGCGGCGCTGTGGCGCCTGGCCGCGGTCTCCACCGGCCGCCCGCTGACGGTCTTCGGCGAGTACGGCCACCAGGGCTTCGCCCCGGTCACGGCCTGGCCCGCCGGGCACCGACCGGTCGGCCTCACCAATTCCTAGGAGCACCGAGAATGACGATCACCCAGGACCCGTGGGAGACCCTGCACACCAGCGCACTGCTCGGCACCGACCGCCGCCCGCTCCCGGCCACCGCCCTGCCGCTCGCCGACGCCGTGGACCGGACCGACCCGGCCACCGCCCTGCTGGAGCTGGCCGCCCTCGCCACCGTCCGCCGCCGGGCGGGCGCGCTGCCCGTACCGGCCGCCGAGCCGCCCGGCCCGCCCGCGCCCGAGGACACCCGGCCGGAGCTGCCCGAGCCGGCCGCCCGCCGGCTGGCGGTCCTGCTGGCCGGCCGCACCGGCGGCAGCGGCGGCACCGCCGGCGGCACCCTGGCCAACCTGGCCGAGCTGCTGCCGCAGTGGCTCGCCACCGCCCGCGCCCGGGGCCTGCGGCCGCCCGCCGCGCTGATACCCGGCCTGCTCGACGCCGCCCGCGCTCGCGGCGAACTGCGTTCCGACGCCGTCGCACTGGCCGGCCCGCTGGGCCGCTGGCTGGCCGAGCGGAACCCCGACTGGCGGTTCGTGCTGCGCACCACCACCCAGGAGCCGGCCCGGCAGCAGGACGACCCCGCCGACCACCAGCTGTGGCACGAGGGCCTGTTCGCCGAGCGCGTCACCCACCTCACGCTGCTGCGCCGCCGGGACCCGGCCGCCGGCCTGGAGCTGCTGCGGAGCACCTGGTCCACCGAGCGGGCCGAGGACCGCCTGCTCTTCCTGGACTCCCTCCAGGACGGCCTCTCCCCCGACGACGAGCCGTTCCTGGAGGCCGCCCTCGGCGACCGCAGCAAGAACGTCCGCGCGACCGCCGCCGAACTGCTCTCCACCCTGCCCGGCTCCGCCCTGGCGCGTCGGATGGGCGAGCGCGCGCGGACCGCCGTACGCCTCGCCGGGAGCGGCACGCACCTGCTGGTCACCCCGCCCGCCGAGTGCGACGCGCAGATGCAGCGCGACGGCATCGCGCCCAAGTCCCCCACCGGGCGCGGCGAACGGGCCTGGTGGTTCGGCGAGCTGGTGGCCGCGGCCCCGCTCTCGGTCTGGCCGGAGAGCACCGGCCTGACGCCCGAACAGCTGCTCGCCCTGCGGGTCGGCGACAGCATCGACGAGACCAGCAGCAGTTGGGCCGACGACCTGCGGGAGGCCTGGGCGCGCGCCGCCGTCCGCCAGCACGACGCCGGCTGGGCCCGGGCACTGCTCGGCCCGGCCCCGGTGCCGCCCACCCGCGGCGCCGGCCGGGCCCGTGCCCCGCGTGCCACCGGCGCCCCGGCCAAGCTGCTGGCCGTCCTGCCGCCCGAGGAGCGGGCCGCCTGGACGGCCGCGTTCATCGAGGTGCACGGGCTGGGCGAGGCCTTCCAGCTGCTCGGCGCCTGCGCCACCCCGTGGACGCCGCCGCTGTCCACCGCCGTGGTGAGCGCCCTGGCCCGGGCCGCCGCCTCCGGCGCGTACCCGTGGAG
This sequence comes from Kitasatospora sp. NPDC033851, assembly GCF_055576085.1. Taxonomy (NCBI): domain Bacteria; kingdom Bacillati; phylum Actinomycetota; class Actinomycetes; order Kitasatosporales; family Streptomycetaceae; genus Kitasatospora; species Kitasatospora sp. NPDC033851. The sequence continues at coordinate 114,290 of NZ_JBVIRL010000006.1, forward strand.
CCACAGCGGGGTGCTCGGGATGACGGAGCGCGCGCTCGCGCCCGAGACGGCCGGCGCGGTGGAGGAGCTGGCCGCCGGGGCCGCCCCGGACTCCGCCTGGGCCGAGACCTTCGCCCGGCTGGCCGGCACCCTGCGCTTCCGGGCCGCGATGCTCGCGGAGCTGGCGGGCTGACGCCGGGCGGGCAGTCCGAACGGGCCTCCGGCCGGGCAGTCCGGACGAGCGGTCCGGCGGGCCGGGTGACGAAGCGGCCCCGGGAACGGCAGGGCGGGCCGGCCCCGAGGGACCGGCCCGCCCGTCCTGCCGACGATCAGCTCACCCGAGGATCAGCTCGCCCGCAGGTTGGCCTCGACCCAGGCGACCACGTCCCGGGTGGGCGTGCCCGGGGTGAAGATGTCCGCGACGCCCATCGCCTTGAGCTCGGCGATGTCCTCGTCCGGGATGATCCCCCCGCAGAAGACCTTGATGTCCGCCGCGTCGCGCTCCTTCAGCAACTCCAGCACCCGCGCGCACAGCGTCATGTGGGCACCGGAGAGGATCGACAGCCCGATGCCGTCCGCGTCCTCCTGGATCGCGGTGTCGACGACCTGCTCGGGCGTCTGGTGCAGCCCGGTGTAGATGACCTCCATACCGGCGTCGCGCAGGGCACGCGCAATGACCTTGGCGCCACGGTCGTGACCGTCGAGCCCCGGCTTGGCGACCACCACACGGATCGGCCCCGACACACTCATCACTGCCTCCTGGACATCGTTGTCCACCACCCCACCGGGCTTCGTGGGCCACGGGCGCGGTTAACGGTCAATAACCAACCTGAGGGGAGGTTAGCGCCACCCGGCCCGCTTGACCGCGCCCCCTCCCAAGAGGAGGGCAAAGTCACAGCTCCAAGCCTTGCTACCAGCGGGTATACCCATCCTTCCGCCGACCTCCCCACAGACCCCCCGAGCGCCCCCTTGACAACCGGAGGTTTTTCCGGAGCGTCGGCCTTCCGGCTACAGTCACGGCTGTTCGACCTCGACCGACGACGTCCGTGACCGAGGCCCACCGAGGAGGCAGCCCCCGATGGCTCCCGAAGCAGCCGCCCGTCCGACCCGTGCGCAGCTGCGCCTCGCCGCCCGCGAGCAGTCCCGCGCCGAGCGCCGCGGTGCCGCCAAGGCGGCCACCCGGACGGCGCTGCTGCGGGTCGCGCTCCCGTCGATGGCCGCGCTCGGGGTCGCCGGCGCGGCGGCCGTCACGGTGGTGCAGGAGCAGGACGGGCGGGTGCCGTCGCAGGCCTCGGCGGCCGACGCCCCGGACAACACCGCCGCCCGGACCGCGGCGCGGCAGGCCCTCGCGACCGGCGACCAGGCCCAGGCCTCGCGCGGCGACGCCCGCCGACCGCTGGCCGGCACCCAGCCCACCGACGCCCGGCCGAGCGACCCCCCGACCGCGCAGCCCGCCGCCGAGCCGGCCCCGGAACCGGTCAAACCCAAGGTGGTCATGCCGGTCGCGCAGCACGGCCTCGGCGAGCTGTTCGGCGAGGCGGGCACCCACTGGGCCAACCGCCACACCGGCATCGACTTCCCGGTCGACGGCGGCAGCCAGGTCATGGCCGTCGCCGACGGCACGATCCGCACCCAGTGGAACCCGTTCTACGGCTACATGTCGGTCCTCAAGATGTCCGACGGCACCGAGGCCTGGTACTGCCACCTGCGCGGCTACAAGATCCGCAAGGGGCCGGTGAAGCAGGGCGACGTCATCGCCTTCGTCGGCAGCAGCGGCAACAGCACCGGGCCGCACCTGCACTTCGAGATCCGGCCGGCCGGCAGCGGGCCGATCGACCCGCTGCCGTGGTTCCTGGCCAACGGCCTGGACCCCCGCTAGCGCTACAGCTTCTCGACGGGCGCGTAGCGCAGCAGCAGCTGCTTGCGCCCCTGCGTGCCGAAGTCGACGGTGGCCTGCGCCCGGTCGCCCACGCCCGTCACGGCCACCACCGTGCCCAGCCCGAAGCTGTCGTGGGTGACCCGGTCGCCGACGGCCAGCGAGACGCCGTCGCGCTCCACCACCTTGCCGCCGCGCCGCGCGGACTGCCCCCAGCCCGCCTTCGGCGAGGCCGAGGCCGAGAACGACGACGAGGACGAGGACCCCGAGGACGAACGCGAACTGCCGCCCCCGGACGAGGACTTGCCCCAGGACGAGCCCGAGGAGTAGCCGCGCTGGGCCGGCGCCTGCACCGCCCCGGTGCGCTTCCACTCCACCAGCGTCTCCGGGATCTCCTCCAGGAACCGCGAGGCCGGGTTGTACGCCGGCTGCCCCCAGGCGCTGCGCAGCACCGAGCGGGTCAGGTACAGCCGCTCGCGCGCCCGGGTCAGCCCGACGTACGCGAGTCGGCGCTCCTCCTCCAGCTCCTTGACCTGGTTGAGCGCCCGCATGTGCGGGAAGATCCCGTCCTCCATGCCGGTCAGGAAGACCACCGGGAACTCCAGGCCCTTGGCGGTGTGCAGGGTCATCATCGTGATGACGCCGCGCCCCTCCTCGTCCTCGTCCGGGATCTGGTCGGAGTCGGCGACCAGCGCGACCCGCTCCAGGAAGTCGGCCAGCGAGCCGACCGGCGGCGCGCCGTCCTCCTCGGCGTCCGGCCGCTCGCCCGGGTCCTGCTCGTACTCGAGGGCGACGGAGGCGAGTTCCTGCAGGTTCTCCACCCGGGTCTCGTCCTGCGGGTCGGTGGAGGACTGGAGCTCGGCCAGGTAGCCGGTCTCCTCCAGGACGGCCTCCAGCACCGCCGCCGGACCCGCGCCCGACTCGACGACCTGGCGCAGCCCGGCCATCAGGGTGTTGAACTTCTTGACGGCGTTGGCCGAGCGCGCGGCCATCCCGTACGCCTCGTCCACCCGCGCCAGCGCCTGGGCGAAGGAGATCCGCTCCCGCGCGGCCAGCGCGTCGATCATCGCCTCGGCCCGGTCGCCGATGCCGCGCTTGGGCACGTTGAGGATCCGGCGCAGCGGCACGGTGTCCTCCGGGTTGGAGAGCACCCGCAGGTAGGCCAGGACGTCCCGGACCTCCTTGCGCTCGTAGAAGCGCACCCCGCCGACCACCTTGTACGGCAGGCCGACCCGGATGAACACCTCCTCGAAGACCCGGGACTGGGCGTTGGTCCGGTAGAAGATCGCGACGTCGCCGGGCTTGGCCTCGCCCTTGTCGGTGAGCCGGTCGATCTCGTCGGCGATGAACTGGGCCTCGCCGTGCTCGTCGTCCGCGACGTAGCCGATGACCTTCTCGCCGTGGTCGCCGGCCGTCCAGAGCTTCTTCTCACGGCGGTTGGCGTTGCGTTCGATGACGGCGTTGGCGGCGCTCAGGATGGTCTGCGTGGAGCGGTAGTTCTGCTCCAGCAGGATCGTGGTCGCGTTCGGGTAGTCCTCCTCGAACTGGAGGATGTTGCGGATGGTCGCGCCGCGGAAGGCGTAGATCGACTGGTCCGCGTCACCGACGACGCACAGCTCGGCCGGCGGCACCTCGGCGAGGTGCGCGGCGGCCGGGTTCACGAAGTCCCCGTCCGCGGTGCGCTTCGGCGCGGCCGTGACGGATCCGCCGCTCAGCTCCCGGACCAGCATGTACTGGGCGTGGTTGGTGTCCTGGTACTCGTCGACCAGGATGTGCCGGAACCGGCGCCGGTAGTGCTCGGCGACGTCGGGGAAGGCCTGCAGCAGGTTCACCGTCGTCATGATGATGTCGTCGAAGTCCAGCGCGTTGGCCTCGCGCAGCCGCCGCTGGTACAGCGCGTACGCCTCGGCGAGCTTCTTCTCCATCGGGTTGGCGGCCTGGTCGGCGAAGGTCTCCTCGTCGATCAGCTCGTTCTTGAGGTTGCTGACCTTCGCCGTGAAGGACTTCGGCGGGAACTGCTTCGGGTCCAGGTCGAGGTCGCGGCAGACCAGCGACATCAGCCGCTGCGAGTCGGCCGAGTCGTAGATCGAGAAGCTGGAGGTGAACCCCAGCTGCTTGGACTCGCGGCGCAGGATCCGCACACAGGCGCTGTGGAAGGTGGACACCCACATCGCCCGGGCGCGCGGGCCGACCAGTGCCTCGACGCGCTCGCGCATCTCGCCGGCGGCCTTGTTGGTGAAGGTGATCGCCAGGATCTCCCCCGGCTGCACCCCGCGGGCGCCCAGCAGGTAGGCGATCCGGTGGGTCAGCACCCGGGTCTTGCCCGAACCGGCGCCGGCCACGATCAGCAGCGGCGACCCCGCGTGCAGCACGGCCTCGCGCTGCGGGTCGTTCATCCCCTCCAGCAGCTGCGCCGGGTCGATCACCGTACGGGCGGCGCCGTTGCGGTACCAGGCGTCCCGCTCCGCGTCGGCGGAGTGGTCGGTCCGGAACAGCCCGTCCGGGATCGCCTCCTCGTACGCGTCGTACGGAACGTCGTCCTCGTACGGCGGGGGCTCCTCGTCGATGGGCGCGTCGGGCTGCTTCGACCCGGCGGCAAGTGCCTCGAAACCGGGGAGCGGAAGGTCGTCAAAGAGGCTACTCATGGCACTCCGAGTCTATGGCCACCCACCGACAAGCCCGCCCGGCCCGGAGGAACCGGACCGGGCGGGCTCGACGCCGGGGGTGATCAGACCAGGCGGCGGGCGGTGGCCCAGCGGGTCAGCTCGTGGCGGTTGCTCAGCTGGAGCTTGCGCAGGACGGCGGAGACGTGGCTCTCGACGGTCTTCACCGAGATGAAGAGCTGCTTGGCGATCTCCTTGTAGGCGTAGCCGCGGGCGATCAGGCGCAGGACCTCGCGCTCGCGCTGGGTGAGGCGGTCCAGGTCCTCGTCGACCGGCGGGGTGTCGGTGGCGGCGAAGGCGTCCAGGACGAAGCCGGCCAGTCGGGGCGAGAACACGGCGTCGCCGTCGGCGATCCGGAAGATCGCGTTCACCAGGTCGGTGCCGGTGATGGTCTTGGTGACGTAGCCGCGCGCGCCGCCGCGGATGACGCCGATGACGTCCTCGGCGGCGTCCGACACCGACAGCGCCAGGAACTTCACCCCGCCCTGCTCGCCCATCACGCCGACCGAGCGGCGCAGCACCTCGACGCCGCCGCCGCCGGGCAGGTGGACGTCGAGCAGGACCACGTCGGGCCTGGTCTCGGCGACCACGCGGACCGCCGAGTCCACGTCGTCGGCCTCGCCGACCACGTCGATGCCGGTCACGTCGGTGCGGCCGATCTCGGCCCGGACCCCCGTCCGGAACATCCGGTGGTCGTCCACCAGGACGACCCGCGCGGTACGCCCGGAGCCTTCGGCCGCGGGGACCCCCATCGGCGCTGCCTCAGTCATTCGTTCTCTCCATCTCCAGCTCGACCTCGGTACCGCCGCCCGCCGCCGGCCGCACCCGAGCGGTGCCGCCGTTGCGCTTCATCCGGCCGATGATCGACTCCCGTACGCCCATCCGGTCCTCGGGCACCGTGTCGGGGTCGAAGCCGGGGCCGTGGTCGCGGACGAACACCGACACCGTCCTCCCCTCCACCTCGGCGTAGACCTGGACCGGTCCCCCGCCACCGTACTTGGCCGCGTTGACGGTCGCCTCCCTCGCGGCCTGCATCTGTGCCGCGATCCTCTCGTCCATCGGGCAGTCACCGACGATGACCAGCTCGACCGGGACGCCGTGCCGGTCCTCGACCTCGGCGACGGCGGCGCGCAGGCTCTCCGCCATGGTGTCCGGGGTGGCCTCGGCGGCGGCCTCCGGGCGGTACAGCCACAGCCGCAGCTCGCGCTCCTGCGAGCGGGCCAGCCGCAGCACCTCCTTGGGGTCCTCGGCCCGGCGCTGGATCAGGGTCAGGGTGTGCAGCACGGAGTCGTGGATGTGCGCGGCGATCTCGGCCCGCTCCTGGGCGCGGATGCGAGCGGTGCGCTCGGCGCCGAGGTCCTGCCACAGCCGCAGGCCGTACGGGCCGAGCAGCACCAGCACCCCGGCGAGCACCGCGAGCGAGGCCTCGATGACCGAGCCGAGCGCGGAACCGCTGCCCTGCATGGCGAGCAGCGCGATGGTGCCGGCCACCGTGAGCAGCACGCCCGCGCCGACCCGGGTGTAGGCGCCGCGCCGCTTCTCGCCCTCCTCGATGCCGAACCAGCGCTGCCAGCGCGAGTCGTCGGCCTGCCGCCAGACCAGCGCGACGCCGACGCCGATCGCCAGCAGCGGCCAGGTGTACGGCTTGGCGGTCTGCCAGCCGAGCACGTTGAGCAGGGCGATCAGGCCGATCACGACCATGACCAGGGCGGCGAGCTGGGCGAGGCCGCCCTGTCCGCTCTTGCCGGTCGGCGCCGCGGCTTCGCCCTCCGCGAGCGGCGCCACCGGCTCGCCCTGCAGGGTGTGCTGGAGCAGTTGACGCAGCCGCCCGAGCCAGCCGCCGGCGGGGCCCTTGCTCAGCAGGCCGCTCTGCAGCCCGGGCGCGGCCGGCACGAACACGCCGTTGAGGTACACCCATTGGGCGCCGCCGCGCTGCGAGGGCTCGCCGATGCCGATCGGCACCACGAACCAGAACGCGGCGTACAGCAGCGCGCCGATCCCCTGCGCGAAGAACAGCAGGACGAAGGCGAGCCGCACCCAGCGCACCGGCAGCCCGAGGTGCACCGCCAGACCGTGCGCGACGCCGCCGAGCATGCGGCCCTGCGGGCTGCGGTAGAGCCGGCGGTACGGCGGCTTCCCGCCGTCGGACGCGTTGGACTCGGCGCCGGCCGACGGCACGGCGTCGGAGGCGATGGTTCGGGGGTCGGTACCGGGGGCTGCCACGCCACCGATGGTTCCACGCGCGGCCCCGCGGGCGCATCAGGGTGTGTCCCTAGCCCGTATCAGGGACAAGTCAGGGTACGGGCAGGGGCGCTCCCGGTTGGGCCGGACCCGTACCTGCCGGAAGGATGGTGTCCATGACCGAGGACCCCCGCATCGAGGAGGCCGGGCCCGCCGCCCCGCCGGAGCCGGAACGCCCGCCGCTGACCAGGGCCGAGCACCGCCGTGTGGTCGCAGGCGTCTGCGGCGGCCTCGGCCGGCACCTGGACATCGACCCGGTGGTCTTCCGGGTGGTCACCGTGGTGCTCTGCCTCTCCGGCGGGCTCGGGCTGTTCCTGTACGGCCTGGCCTGGCTGATCGTCCCGACCGACGACCCGTCCAAGGGCCGCGGCGGGCGCACCGAGCTCCAGCGGGTGCTCACCGGACGGGTGGACGGCCAGTCGGTCGGCGCGGTGCTGCTGACCGTGATCGGCACCGGGGTGTTCTTCTCCTCGATGGGCGACGGCGACCAGATGTTCCCGCTGCTCCTGCTCGCAGGCCTGGTCTTCCTGGCGGTGCGCTACGACCCGGACCGCCGCCGCGGCCGGGGGCGTGGCCGCCGGCACGGGGGTCCGTACGACCGCCACTTGCCCGGGTCCGAGTCCGAGGGCCACCTCTGGCCGCAGTCGGCGCCGGACGAGGCTGCCCGCGCCCGGCACGCCGCCGACCGGGCCGCCGGAACGGTCCCCGCCGACAGTCCCGCCCCGGGCGCGAGCGGGTACCTGTGGGACCCGCGCCACCCCGAGCGCAACCCGTACGGCGCCACCTCCGCGACCGCGACCCCGCCGTTCGGCACCCCGGTGCCGCCGGTCGGCGGCCCGGCCCAGCCCTGGTGGCAGCGCGCCGACCTGCCCGAGGGCGACCCGCTGCGCAAGGAGCACCCGAAGCGCCGCTCCGAGCCCGCCGTCGTACGGCACCCCCGGGAGCGCTCGGCGCTCGGCTTCTTCGGCTTCCTGCTGGCGATCGGCGCGGCCGCCGCGGTCTGGTCCGCCTCGTCGAACCACCACAACCCCACCGTGCTGAGCGCGACGGCGCTGGCCGCCGCGCTGCTGGTGGTCGGCCTGACCCTGCTGGTCGGCGCGAAGTTCGGCCGGGCCCGCAAGCTGGCGGCGACCGGCCTGCTGCTCACCCTGGCGCTGGCCTTCGTCGGCCACTCGCCGGACTCGATGAGGAACGCCGTCGGCGATCGCGACTGGACGGTCACCGCGGCGTCCGACCTTCACGACCGGTACAACCTGGGGGCGGGCAACCTCCGGCTGGACCTGTCCGGGCTCGCCCCGGCCGGCGGCACCCTCGCCACCAAGGTCGACCTCGGCGCCGGCGACATGACCGTCACCGTGCCGGCCGACGTGACGGTGAACGTGACCGCCCGGGTCGGCCTCGGCGACGTCACCGTCCCCGGCGACCGCAGCAACAGCACCGGACGGCACAGCTATCTGATCGACCCGGCCGACGGCCAGGCCTCCAAGGGCACGCTCAACCTCGAACTCGGCATCGGGCTCGGCAACATCAAGGTGGTCCAGCAGTGAGGAAGCACCGGCTCGACCTGTTCTCGCTGATCGCGGGCGCACTGTTCACCGTGCTCGCCGTGCTCTACCTGGTCGCCGCGCTCAACGACCAGTCGGTGAACGGGCGGATCGTCATCCCGGTCACCTTCATCGTGCTCGGCGTCGGCGGCCTGGCCGGCGCGGTCGCGGCGGTGGCCCGGCGCGGCCGCCCCGGCCGCGAGGAGTAATCCGCCCCGAGTCGCCGCCCCCGGACTCCCGCTCCCGAGCGAGCCCCCGGCCCTGGGCCTCAGCTCTGCTGCGGGCCCAGGGTCAGCTTGTCCCCGTCCTTGGTGACGGTGTACTTCGGCAGCGGCTTGACCGCCGGCCCGTTCACCACCGCGCCGGTCGCGGCGTCGAACCGGGAGCCGTGGCAGGGGCAGTAGAGCCGGCCGTTCTTCGGGGCGTCCACGGCGCAGCCGGAGTGGGTGCACACCGAGGAGAGGCCGCAGTACTGGCCCGCCGTGGGCTGCACGATGTAGACGGCGTCCCCGGTGGCCGGGTCCTTGACCTGGGCCGAGCCGCCGACCGGCACGCTCGCGGCGGACACCGTGGGGGCGGGCCCCGGGGCGGCGGAGACCGGGGCCGCCGACTGCTTGGGCGCGGCGCCCTTGTCCCGGCCGAAGGTGCGGGTCAGCGAGCCGGTGAGCAGCCCGGCCCCGCCGATCGCGACGGCCGCGATCCCGCCGTCCACCAGTGCCCGGCGCCTGGCGTGGTCCTCGCCCAGCCCCCGCGCGCGGTCCCGGCCGGCCCGGCGGGCGAGGTAGCCGTCCACCGACAGGTACGGGGTGCCGGCCAGCACCAGCGGGGTCCAGGCCATCAGGTAGGCGAGGTCGTTGCCGAGGTAGTACGGCGAGACGCTCCAGCTGACGGTCAGCCAGAGGCTGAGGTTGAGGAGCGCGCCGCCGAGCGCGGCGGCCCGGCCCCAGAGGCCGAACAGGGTGCCGAGGCCGACCGCCAGCTCGCCGAAGGCGATGGCGAGCGCGAACAGGGTCGGGTGGTCGAGGGCGGGGCCGAGCAGGAACGAGATCGGGCTGCCGCCGGCCTTGGCCGCCTGGGTCTGGGAGACGAAGGAGGCCGGGTCTCCCGCCCCGGCCAGGTAGTGCGCGTCGGAGAGCTTGTCGAGGGCGGCGTACCCGAAGGTGACGCCGAGGAAGAGCCGCAGCGGGAGCAGTGCGTACCTGGACCCGAGGGCCCGCCGCTGCGCCGCCCGGTCGGCCCGGTCGGCCGCTCCCCCGCCGGCCGGCACCGAGTTGCTGGCCTCCGACATCCCGCACACCTTCCCTCTCGGCCTGTCACTCCCTGACAGGTCCGGTCCGCATTCTGCCCGCTCCTGACCGCTTTCGGTGGGAGGTCCCACCCGGGGAACGGCGCCCGCACCGCGAACGGCCGCGCCGCCGTTCCCTTCCATACGGGAACGACGGCGCGACCGTTCAGGCTCCGGTCGTCGGTCTAACGGCCGGCGGGAGTGGTCACTCCCACTCGATGGTGCCCGGCGGCTTGCTGGTGACGTCGACGACGACGCGGTTCACGTCGCGGACCTCGTTGGTGATCCGGGTGGAGATCCGGGCCAGCACGTCGTACGGCAGGCGCGACCAGTCCGCGGTCATGGCGTCCTCGGACGAGACCGGACGCAGCACGATCGGGTGGCCGTAGGTGCGGCCGTCGCCCTGCACGCCCACGCTGCGCACGTCGGCGAGCAGCACGACCGGGCACTGCCAGATCTCGCGGTCCAGACCGGCCGCGGTCAGCTCCTCGCGGGCGATCGCATCGGCGTCGCGGAGCAGGTCCAGGCGCTCCTCGGTGACCTCGCCGACGATCCGGATGCCCAGGCCCGGGCCCGGGAACGGCTGACGCTGGACGATCTCCTCCGGCAGGCCCAGCTCCTGGCCGACCATCCGGACCTCGTCCTTGAACAGCTTGCGCAGCGGCTCGACCAGCTGGAACTGCAGGTCCTCGGGCAGGCCGCCGACGTTGTGGTGGGACTTGATGTTGGCGGTGCCGGTGCCGCCGCCGGACTCCACGACGTCCGGGTACAGGGTGCCCTGGACCAGGAAGTCGACCGACTCGCCCTGCTCGCCGGCCTCGGCGATGATCTCGGCCTGGGCCTGCTCGAAGACCCGGATGAACTCCCGGCCGATGATCTTGCGCTTCTCCTCGGGGTCGGTGACCCCCTTCAGCGCGCTCAGGAAGCGCTCGGCGGCGTCGACGACCTTCAGCTGCACGCCGGTGGCGGCCACGAAGTCCTTCTCGACCTGCTCGGTCTCGCCCTTGCGCATCAGGCCGTGGTCGACGTAGACGCAGGTCAGCCGGTCGCCGATGGCCTTGTTGACCAGGGCGGCCGCGACCGCGGAGTCCACGCCGCCGGACAGGCCGCAGATCGCGCGCTTGGTGCCGACCTGCTCGCGGATCAGGGCGATCTGCTCCTCGACCACGCTGCCGGTGGTCCAGGTCGGAGCGATGCCGGCGCCGCGGTAGAGGAAGTGCTCCAGGATCTGCTGACCGTGGTCGGAGTGCAGCACCTCGGGGTGGTACTGGACGCCGTACAGGCGGGCCGCGTCGTTCTCGAAGGCCGCGACCGGGACCACGTCGGTGGAGGCGGAGACGATGAAGCCCTCCGGCGCGGCCGAGCAGGCGTCGCCGTGCGACATCCACACCGAGTGCTGCGCGGGGACACCCTCGAACAGGGTCGAGCCGGAGCGGGAGACGGTCAGCGGGGTGCGGCCGTACTCGCGGGCACCGGTGTTGTCGACGGTGCCGCCGAGGGTCACGGCCATCAGCTGGAAGCCGTAGCACATGCCGAAGACCGGGACACCGGCCTCGAAGATCGCGCGGTCGATCTGCGGCGCGCCCTCTTCGTAGACCGACGACGGGCCGCCGGAGAGGATGATCGCCTTGGGGTTCTTGGCGAGCATCTCGGCGACCGGCATGCTGCTCGGCACGATCTCGCTGTAGACCCGCGCCTCACGCACCCGACGGGCGATGAGCTGGGCGTACTGGGCACCGAAGTCGACCACCAGGACGGTGTCGTTGTCCGGCGCGGACTGGACGGGAATTGCAGAGGACACAGACGGCCTTCCGGCAGCGGTATCGAGGTGTCACGCGGAGCCGCCTCCCCCTGCGGGGCTGCGGTGGCGACGGGCGTGGGGTGTCTGGCTCCGATTCTACCGGGCTGTCCGGTTTCACTCGTCTGCCCATCCAAAGGACCGTGACCGGACGGGGCCGCGATTCGTTGCTTCAGACGACCGCACGGCCGCGCCGCGTCCGCCAGACGCGCCGACCGACCCCCGCGGGGGCATCGCCGTACGGCTGCAGGACCACGCGTGGAGCTTCACCCCAGTCCACCGGCGCATGTGGCGCCGCCGCCCGGCTCCGCCGGGAGCGCGGCTCCGTGGGACCGTGCGCGGGTGCCGCGGTCGGCGAGCAGGGGACAGCGAACCCGGCCGCGACTGGGCCGAGAGGTGGGACGGCCGGAGTCCGGGGACGCCCGGGACCGGCCGTCGCACCCCCGGCCCGATCCGGGGCACACCCGGCGCACGCCCCCGGCCGTCCCGCGCCGCTACGCGCGTCCCCGTGCGCCGCATCCTCCCAACCACTACGCACCGTGATCATCGGCGGTCGCCCTGGCAGCAAATGGACAGGGTCGAACTGTGCCGAATCGGTTGCAGAGCGAGCCCCTCGTCCAGCACGATGCTCGTTGTAAGCGGTTCTCCCGGCGACCTGACGGCTCACCGAGAGGGCCCGCCGACGACGTTCCGCAGCCGCCGCACAGCCAGGCGACAGCGGTTTTCACTTCACGCTCCGTGAGCGAGGGACCGGCGCAGACCTGCGCGCCACCTGCCGCTCCACGAGCGCGCGCGCCCCAGACCGCCGGCCACCCGCGCCGGAGCCGCGAGGGCGCGACCCCAGGCCAACCGACACGACGGCGCTCCTCCCCCGGCGCCGTCACCCCAGCACCGGCGCGGCCCTGACGCCGAGTGCTGAACGACAAAGGGCCCCGCTCCCCCGCGGGGCCCTTTGCCCGTTCCGGACGCCTCCGCCCCCGGTCCGGCCGCCCTGTGCCGTCCGGACCCTTCGGACCTCAGGGGTGCTCGCGCCAGACGCTCGGGTCCACCGACTCCTCGCCCCGGGCCTGCGGCGCGTCGGCGGGGACCGGAGTCCCGGCCGCGGGGGTGGGCGGCGCCTCGTGCGAGCCCAGCACCTCGCTCACCCCGGCCCCGGGGGCGGTCGGCCCGTCCTGCGGCACGGCGGCCTGCGCGGGGACACCGGGCGGCGGACCGCTCTGCACGGGAGCTCCCTGCGCCGGACCACCCTGCGCGGGGACGCCGTGCGGCGGCGTCGGCCCGTACGGCACCTCCGGCGGCACGGGCGCGGGCGCGTACGGATGCGGATGCGGATGCGGAGCAGCGCCCTGCGGCGCGCCCCCGCCGCGGACCGCCGCCAGCAGCGGCGGCACCAGCAGCGCGCCGGCCACCGCCCAGGCCGCGTTGGCCGCCAGGACGGTGAGGAAGGTCAGCCCGACCGAGTTCTCCTGGGACACCGCCGTGTCGGTGGCCCGGCTCCAGCCCGCCACGGACGAGGTCCGGGTCATCATCGCCCCGGCCACCGCCATCAGCGCGGTGAGCGCCGTGGCGTGCACCGCCGCCAGGCGCAGCCGGTCGGCCGCGTCCAGCTGTCGCCGGTACGCCGTCCAGCCGAGCAGGCCCGCCGCGGCGAGCGCCAGCAGGCCGGCCCAGCGCCAGTCGGCGGTCACCTGGTCGCGCAGGTCGAAGAAGGAGAGGTCCAGGTCCTCGCTGCGGTCGCCCCAGGACGTCTTGCCGCCGGTCATGCCGCTGTGCGCCTGGAAGGTCGCGCCCGAGCCGAAGCCGAGCAGGGTGAGGCCGAGGTTGGGCAGGAAGGCCAGCGACAGCCCGGTCTGCCCGCCGCTCGTGCTGTTCGCCGCGACCAGGACGAAGGCCGCCGTCGCGGACAGGGCCACCGACAGCGCCATCGCCTGGCCGGCGGTCAGCGCGGCCACCGCCCAGCCCCGCACCGACCGGCTACGCCAGGCGGCCCAGCGCAGCGCGTCGGTGCCGTAGACGGTGAAGGCCAGCAGTCCGGCCAGCACCACGGTCCAGCCGACCGCCTCCGGCCAGCCGGCGCCCGCGGTGATCACCGGCCGGGCCAGGTCCTGGCCGCTGGTACCGGTGTAGTCCGGGATGTCGTAGGTGTCCTGCGGCTGCCAGGTCGTACCGCCGACCGCCCAGAGCACCGTCGTCACCCCGGCGAGGACCAGGGCGGTGCGCAGCGCCTCACCGGCGGCCTGGACCCGGGTCAGCTGGCCCTCCACCGCCTTGCGCCGCCGCAGCCCGGCCCGCAGGCCGAACCAGAGCGCCAGGCACCACAGGGCGGTGACGGTCATCGGCGCCACCCGGAAGACGATGTCCATCCGTTCGGCGTGGCCCCGGCTCAGCGGGCTCTGGTACCCGAGCTTGAACGGCGCGCCGAGCGCGTTCAGCGCCATCGACAGTGTCGCGCCGAAGCGGTCGCCGAAGTCGGGCGACCGGAACCGGTACTCGTACTGGTAGTCGCCCGGGATGGCCGCGATCAGCGCGGCCATCAGCAGCACGACGGTCGGCGCGACGGCCGCCCTGAACGCCGGGCGCCAGTCGGGCCCGGTCAGCAGACGGCGGACAGGAGGCGGCTGGGTGTACGGCGTCCCGGCGCCCCACGTGCCCACCGCGGGCGGGGCAGGCGGGGCAGGCAGAGGCGGGGCCCCCGCAGGCGGGGCCGGCAGGGGCGGGGCCGCGGCGGGCGGGGGCGGGGGCGGAGGCGCGAGCGGCCGCCCGCACGAGCCGCACGCCGACGCCCCCTCCACCGAAGTCGCGCCGCACGATGCGCAGTTGGCCATGGACCGGTTCCCCCCGCTCGACGAGTCCCTGGGTTGCCCCAAGGAGCCCGTTTATCCCATCGGACCCGAACGGATGTCAACCGGGAACAGGGGCAGGCGGATTGGGGGGTCGGACCGGCTTCAGCCGCGCTTCTCGGGAACCTCCGGGACGGGCAGCAGCGGCAGTCGCAGCGCGCCGAACGCGCTCTCCGGCACGGCCGGCCGCACCGGCGCCACCGGGGTGACCCGCCGGTACGCCTGGTCCTGCGCCGGGCGCCGGTCCGTCTCGCCCTTGTTCGGCCACATCGACAGGGCGCGCTCGGCCTGCGCGGTGATGGTGAGCGAGGGGTTGACGCCGAGGTTGGCGGAGACGGCCGCGCCGTCCACCACGCTGATCCCCGGGTATCCGTACAGCCGGTGGTACGGGTCGACCACGCCGGTCTCGGGGGCGTCGCCGATCGGGCAGCCGCCGAGGAAGTGCGCGGTCATCGGGATGTCGAAGATCTCGCCGACGGTGCTGCCCGCGAAGCCGTTGATCTCGTCGGCCAGCGCCTGGGCGCCCTTTTCAGCGGCGGGGATCCAGGTCGGGTTGGGCTCGCCGTGGCCCTGGCCGGAGGTGAGCCGGGGCTTGCCGAGCGGGCCCTTCTTCAGCGAGACGGTGATCGAGTTGTCCAGCGACTGCATCACCAGGCCGATGATCGTCTTCTCGGACCAGCCGCGCTGGTTCATCGAGCGGGCGAAGGTCACCGGGTGGCGCACCGAGTTGCCCAGGTAGCGCAGCCAGCGCGGGACCGCTCCGCCACCCTTGACCTGGGCGATCGACAGCGCGCCCATCGCGTTGGAGCCCTTGCCGTAGCGGACCGGCTCGATGTGGGTGTTGGCGTCCGGGTGGATCGAGGAGGTGATCGCGACGCCCTTGGTGAAGTCCGCCTTGGTGCCGTAGCGCCGGTCGGTGGTCTGCGCGCCCACCAGGGCCTCGGAGTTGGTGCGGGTCAGCTCGCCGAGCCGGGCGGAGATCCGGGGCAGGTGCCCGGCGTCGCGCATCCGGTGCAGCAGCGACTGGGTGCCGTAGGTGCCGGCCGCGACGACCACCCGGGCGGCGGTGATGGTCCGCGCGCCCGCCTTCACCCGGTCCGTCTTCGAGCGCGAGTCGGTGCGGCGCACGTCCACGGCGAAACCGTGGTTCCCGTCGGCACCGGGGAGCTCGCGGATCCGGGCCACCGTGGTGAGCGGGTGGATCTCCGCGCCGCCCCGCTCCGCCAGGTAGAGGTAGTTCTCGGTGAGCATGTTCTTGGCGCCGTGCCGGCAGCCGGTCATGCACTCGCCGCACTCCACGCAGGCCTTGCGGGCCGGGCCGGCGCCACCGAAGTACGGGTCGGCGACCTCGTCGCCGGGCGCCGCCTTGGCCGTGCCGTCGGTGTCCTTGCCGTCGCCGAAGAACACCCCGACCGGTGCCATGTGGAAGGTGTCGCCGACGCCCATCCGCTCGGCGGCCGCCTTGAGGTGGACGTCGGAGGGGGTGACGGTCGGGTTGAGCCGGACCCCGAGCATCCGCTGCGCCTGGTCGTAGAACGGCGCCAACTCCTCCTGCCAGTCGGTGATGTGGCGCCACTGGCGGTCCTCGAAGAAGGCCTTCGGCGGCACGTACAGGGTGTTGGCGTAGTTCAGCGAGCCGCCGCCGACCCCGGCGCCGGCCAGGATCAGCACGTTGGCGAGCAGGTGGATCCGCTGGATGCCGTACAGCCCGAGCTGCGGAGCCCACAGGTAGTTCGGCAGGTCCCAGGAGTTCCTGGGCAGTTCGTCCCGGTCGAAGCGCCGTCCGGCCTCCAGGACGGCGACCCGGTAGCCCTTCTCGGTCAGCCGCAGCGCCGCGACCGATCCGCCGAAGCCGGATCCGACCACGACCACGTCGTAGTCGAACTCCGTCGCACCGCCGGACTCCACCATCTGCCACCGCTCCTTCGCCGGGATGAACATGCCTGTGGGAACCACGAGTCGGGCCCCGCACGACCGCGGGGCCCGGCTGTCGCGGGGGCCTACCTGAAGCGCAGCGCCTTGAGCGCGCGCAGCCCGCCGGTCATCACGGCGGCGAACTGCTTGTCGTCCAGGCCGAACGAGGGCGCGATCGGCATCAACCGCTGGGTCGCGATGGTCTGCGCCTCGGTGAAGCGCAGGATGCCCTCGGCGCCGTGCCGGCGGCCCAGCCCGGAGTCGCCCATGCCGCCCATCGGGGAGGCGACCGAGCCGTACGCGGCCGCGTAGGCCTCGTTGACGTTGACCGTCCCGGTGCGCAGCCGGGCCGCGACCGTCCGGCCGCGCCGCCGGTCCCTGGTCCAGACGCTGGAGTTCAGGCCGTACGGCGTGGAGTTGGCGGCGGCCACCGCCTCGTCCTCGGTGTCGAAGCGGTAGACGGAGACGACCGGGCCGAAGGTCTCCTCGGCACAGACCGCCAGGTCCGGGGTGACGCCGTCGAGGATGGTCGGCTCGAAGAAGAACGGGCCGAGGTCCGGCCGGGCGCGGCCGCCGGCCACCACGGTGACGCCCGCCTTGACCGCCTCCTCCACGTGCCGGGTGGTGGTCTCCAGCTGGCGGACGGAGACCAGCGAGCCCATGTCCGCGCCGTACGCGAGGCCGCCGCCGAGGCGCAGCGCCCGGGTGCGGGCGGCGAAGCGCTCCAGGAACTCGTCGGCCACCGAGCGGTGCACCAGCAGCCGCTCGATCGAGATGCACAGCTGCCCGGCGGAGGAGAAGCAGGCCCGTACGGCGCCCGCGGCGGCGGCGTCGAGGTCGGCGTCGGAGAGCACCAGCATGGCGTTCTTGCCGCCGAGTTCGAGCGAGGCGCCGACCAGCCGGGCGGCGGCGCGCTGGGCCACGTCGCGGCCGGTGCGGGTGGAGCCGGTGAAGGAGACGTAGTCGGCGTGCTCCACCACGGCGGGGCCGATCACCGGCCCGTCGCCGATCACGACCTGCCACAGGTCGCCCGGCAGCCCGGCCTCGACCAGCAGCTCGCGGGCCCACAGCGCGGTCAGCGCGGTCTGCGTGTCGGGCTTGTTGACCACGGCGTTGCCGGCCACGAAGGCGGGCAGGGCGTCGCCGATGGACAGCTCCAGCGGGTAGTTCCAGGGCGAGATGTGGCCGATCACGCCCTTGGGGCGGCGGGCCTCGACCGCGTGGGTGAGCACCGGCAGCGCGCCACCGTGCCGCTTGTCCTTGAGGTACGTGTGCGCGGCGCGCCCGTAGTGCCGGGCGGCCATGGCGACGGCCAGCACCTCCTCGAAGGCGTGCAGTCGGGCCTTGCCGGTCTCCGCCTGGATCAGGTCCAGCACCTCGTCCTGCCGCTTGAGCAGCAGGTCGTGGAAGCGCAGCAGGACGGCGGCGCGGCGACGCACCGGCAGCGCGGCCCAGGCCGACTGGGCGCGGCGGGCCAGCTGGAAGGCGACCTCGACGTCGGCCGGGGTGGACTGAGGCAGGCCGGCCAGCCGCTCGCCGGTCAGCGGGGCGACGGTGTCCACCAGGTCGGGCTCGCCGGCGGCGGTGACGCCGGCGGCCAGCCGGTCGACCAGGGAGCGCGGGACGGCCGCTGCGACGGTCCGGCCGCCGCCGGGGGCCGCCGGGTTGCCGGCGCCGGGGTGTTCGGTGGCCACTGCATCTGCTGTGAGGTCCGACATACGGCGCAGCCTAGGCCTTCGGGGGCCGGTCCGGTACCCGTCGGTAACAAGAATCTGCCGCAGTCGGGCGAAAGCGGACGCTCCGGCCGTCGAAGCGTTCCGGCCGTCGAAGCGTTCCGACGTGGGCGCCGTGGGCGCCGTCGGCTCAGCGGGTCGGCGCGAAGTAGTGGAGCACCGCGTTGAAGCGCTGCTCGGCCTCGTTCCACTCGTTGCCCCGCTCCGGGCTGGACGAGTAGATCGCGTAGCTGGTGCCGTCGTCGTCGATGAACTCGGCCTCGATCGCCCGCCGCCGGCCGCCGCCCTGGGCGGCGTAGCTGAACTCCCAGACGGCCGCCTCGTGGCCGTTGACCGCGACGCTGGTCATCTTGTGCTGCTTGTAGTCCTTCAGGGACTTGGAGACGGAGCTCTCCATCTGCCGCATGTGCTCCAGCGGCTTGACCGACTGCCCGACGGTGACGGCGAACTGCAGGTAGTGCGTCTTGTTGTCGGGGCTGTAGTAGATCTGGTTGTCGGACGCGGCGGTGCGCTGCCAGGCCGGGGTGCCCGAGGGCAGCGGGAAGCGGAAGCCGGCCGGGTCGTCGACCCAGTGGTAGCCGTCGGGCGCCGCGCTCGGGGGGCTGGCGTCGCTGCTGGGCCCCGGTCCGGTCGACTCGACCGGACCGGTCGGCGTCGGGTCGTCGGAGCCGTCGCCCACCACGTGCTGGGTGGCGAGGAAGGTCCCCGCGGCCGCCAGCAGGCCGACGGCCACCGCGATGGCGACGATCTTCGCGGTGCTGCGGCGCTTGGCCGGGCCGCGCGCGGGCGTGACGGAGTGCGGTACCGGCGCGACGGGCGCGGTGTGCGCCTGCCCGGCGGCCACCCCGCCCCCGGAGGTGTCCTGGACGGCGGGGGCCACGACGCCGGAGGCCGCGACGGCAGCGACTGGGGCGGCTGCGGCGGGGTCACCGGCGGACGCCCGCGGCTCGGTCGGCCCCTCGGAGCCCTCGGTGCTCCCGTCCGGGGCCTCCGCGGCCTCCGCCCGGTGCTCTCTGCGGTCCACCACCGGTACCGACTGGGTGGGCAGCCGCACCGGCGCGACGGCCTTGAAGCCCATCGTGTGCCCGGCCTGCACCTCGGCCAGCATCCGGGCCACCTCGTCCGCGGTCGGCCGGTCAGCCGGGTCCTTGGCCATCAGCGCGGCCAGTACCGGCCCCAGCGGCCCGGCGCGGCGCGACTCCGGCAGCGGCTCGTCGACCACCGCGGCCAGCGTGCTGATCGGCGAGTCCCGGCGGAACGGCGACTGGCCCTCGACCGCCGCGTACAGCGTGGCCCCGAGGCCCCACAGGTCGGAGGCCGGGCCGGGCCGCTCGCCCTGGGCGCGCTCCGGCGCCAGGTAGTCCGGCGAGCCGACCAGGTCGCCCGGCCGGGTCAGCTCGGTCGAGCCCTCGTACTTCGCGATGCCGAAGTCCAGCAGCACCACCCGCCCGGTGCCGCGCTCCAGCAGCACGTTGGCCGGCTTCACGTCCCGGTGCAGCACGCCCAGCTGATGGCCGCGGTGCAGGGCGGCGAGCACCTGGCTGCCGACCTCGGCGGCGGCGCGCGGCTGCAGGGTGCCGTCCTGGCTGATCACGTCGGCCAGCGAGCGGCCGTCGACCAGCTCCATCACGATCCACGGCCGGCCGTCCTGCTCCAGCACGTCGTGCACGGTGATCACACCGGGGTGCTTGATCCGCGCGGCCGCGCTGGCCTCGCGCTTCATCCGGGTGTGCAGGATCTGCAGGTCCTCCTCGGGCAGGTGGTTGACGGTCAGCTCCTTGACCGCGACCTCCCGGTCGAGCATCCGGTCCCAGGCCCGCCAGACGGTGCCCATGCCGCCCCGGCCGAGCCGCTCGCCGAGCTCGTACCGCCCGGCCAGCAACCGCTCCGCCTCGGCCGCCTCCGGCCGGTCCTGCACGCCCATCCGCGACCGCTCCCCCACACATTCCGCCTGCCGTCACCGCGACGGATGGCCTGGTGCAGACCACTGTTCGAACAAATCCCACGCACACATTAGGCGTACGGTGCCGCCCTCGGTAATCACGCCCACCTCCCGGACCAGCGGTGCCGGATCCGCCCGGGCCGTCAGCCTGCGAACAGCACCACGGCGACCATTCCCAGCGCCAGCAGGACAAAGACGCCCCCCACCAGCAGCGGACCCAGGAGGGAGGGGGGTATCCGCGGCGGTTTCACCCCGCCACCGGGCCCGTTACCGGCGCCGTCGCCCGCCCCGGCCTTCCCGGAACCCCCGGCGTTTCCACCCCGTCGGCCGACCCGGGCGCCCCGGCGCGGCCGCACCGGCACCAGCGGCGCCTCCGGCTTCAGCGTCACCGCCCGCGCCACCCGCTCCTCGTCCACCGGCTCCGGCGCGCCCGCCAGCAGCTCCACCAACTCGCGCCACACCGCCTCCGCGGTCGGCCGCAGCACCGGGTCGGGCTGCAGCAGCCGCTCGACCAGCGGCCCCAGCGGCCCGCAGACCGCCGAGTGCTCGCGCCGCCCGTCCCGTACGGCCGTCACCAGCTCCGGCACGCCGCCCTCCGGGTACGGCGAGCGGCCGGTGACCAGCCGGTGCACCAGCACCCCTAGCGCCCAGCAGTCGCCCGCCGGGCCGCCGTCCAGCGGCCAGCGCTCCGCCACCGGGCCGACCAGGGTGGCCCGTACGTCGTACCGGCGCCGTCCGCCCGGCCCGCCGAGCTCCTCGGCCAGCGCCTCCTCCGCCACCCCGGCGAGCAGTCCGCCGAGCATCGCCGCACCGTCCTCGCAGAGCAGCACCGACTCGGCGGTCAGGTTGCCGTGCGTGAGCCCGGCCCCGTGCAGCGCCCGCAGCGCGCCGGCCAGGTCCGCCGCCAACTCGGCCGCCCGGTACGGCGGGACCGGCCCGCCGACCAGCAGTTCGGCCGCCGTCAGCCCGGCCGGCCGCTCCTCCGCCGTCCACAACAGCTCGCCCTCGACGAAGGCCCCGACCCCGCGCAGCAGCCGCGGGTGCGCGGCCGGCGCGGCCGAGCCGACCGCCGCCACCCGCCGCACCAGCCGGTCCGCCTGGGCGGGTGCCACGTCCTCCGGGTCCTGACCGGCGGTCAGCAGCGCGGGCAGCTCCAGGGCACGCAGCAACACCGATTCGCCGGTCCGCTCGTCCACCGCCTGGGCGCGGAAAGGTTCGGGACGGTCCGTCAGCCGGTACCGTCCCGCCAGCAACTGCCCGGGGCCGCCTCGCATGCCAGTTCCTCTCGCTCACCGAGCAGCCTACTGAGCGGCTCCTTTACGCTCGGTCCCATGGACTGGACCGATCTGATCGACACCGCCTTCAAGGTGACGGGAAACAACAACCAGGCGAACCGGGCGGAGGCCGTCCGCACGGTCGAGGGGACGGTCATCGACGGCGAGAAGCCGGTCGCCTCCACCGCCGGGCGCCACCCCGACCACTTCCGCAAGGGGATGCTCGTGCTGACCACCCATCGGCTGCTCTTCCTGAAAGACGGGAAGCCGCCGGTACCGGTTCCGCTCACCGCCGTCACCGACGCCACCGTGACCCGCACCAAGCTCAACGGCGAGGTGCTGACGGTCGTCGCGCTGACCGGCTCGCACCGCTTCGAGGACGTGGTCAAGGCCGACGTCTTCGCCGAGCAGGTACGGGAGTCCGCCCGGCTCGCCCGCACCGCCCCGCCGGCCGCGCCCGCCGCCGCCGCCGCACCGACGGACCCTGCCGCGCTCGGCGAGGGCGAGCAACTCGTCGGCCGGCTGGAGCGGTTGGCCGCCCTGCACGCCTCCGGGGCGCTCACCGAGGACGAGTTCACCCGGGCCAAGCAGCGCCTGATCGGCTGAACCCGTCCCCGCTGAACCCGTCCCCCGTGGGCCCAGCGCTGGCTACGGCGCGGGCTGGAAACTGCCGAAGACGACATCCCGGACCGGGGCCTGCGCGGACCACTCCGCGTCCGGGACGATCCAGTAGATCGAGTAGCCGTACTTGGCCGGAGTCCCGGTCACGAAGCCGCGGTTGAGCGAGTGCGTCTTGGGCGTGCCGCTGGTCCACTCCCAGTCCGCGGCGTTGGTCCACTGCCGGTAGGAGATCGCGGACAGGTTCAGCCGCTGGTAGTTGCTGACCTGGCCGCGCAGGCCGGGCTCGGACTCCTGCCAGTCGGCGACGGCGCTGGCGCCCGGCGAGGTCGTCCACTCGATCCGCAGCTGGCTGCCGTCGGCCGCGTTCTTGAAGATCCTCCGGTTGGCGTCCGAGCTGCTCGGCTGCAGCCAGTCCGGCAGCACGACCGAGAAGCCGCTCGGGTCCTTGTACTCGTGGTACCCGGCCGGCACCGCGCCGCCCGGTGCGGGCTGCGCCGGGGTCTGGGCGGGCACCGGGGGCTGCACGGGAGCCGCGGGCGTGGTGGCGCCAGGCGTGGTGGCGGGCTGCGCGGGCACGGGAGCGGCGGGCGTGGTGGCGTCCGTGCCCGGCGTCCCGGGGGCGGTGCCGGCGGGCGCCGGCTCCGGCGCGGGCGGTGTGGCGCTCGGCGTGGCGTCCGTGGTCGCCGCCCCCGGCGTGGTGGCGCCCGCGCTGTGGGTGGCCGCGCCCTTCGTGTCGCCGGTGCCGCCACCGAGGGCCTGGACCACCGCGACCACTCCCGCGATCAGCAGCAGCACCACGACCACGGTGGCGATGGCCAGCCGTCGCCGGCCGGTGCGCGGGTTCGCCCCGGCGGCCTGCGTCGCGCCCAAGGTCCACTCGCTGGTCACCGGCCGGATCGGCTCGGGCACCGGCTCCGCCGCCGCCGTGACGGGCTCCGCCACGGCGGCGGCGGGCGGCTCCTCGTCCCGGGCCCGGCTGCCCACCCGGACCGTCCCCAGCAGCCCGCCCACGGTCCGCTTCCGGCCGTCCTCGGGCCTCTTCGGCTCCGGCTCCGACTGCGGCTTCGCCTCCGCCGGCGGCTTCGACTCGGACTCGGCCTTCGACTCCGCCGCGGCGGCCGGCTTCCCCATCGGCACCGCGTGCTCGGTGGTCGACTCGGCCCTCACGGTCGCGTCCGCGACCACCCGCTTGAGCATCGACCGGGTCTGCGAGGCGTCCAGCCGATCGGCCGGGTCCTTCTCCAGCAGCCCCTCGATCACCGGCCGCAGCGCCCCGGCGTTCACCGGCGTGACCAGGTCCTCGGTCATCACCGCGGTCAGCGTGGCCAGTGCCGAGCCGCGGTCGTACGGCGGCCGCCCCTCGACCATCGCGTACAACGTGCCGCCCAGCGACCACAGGTCGGCCGGCGGCCCGGGCTTCTGCCCGCGGGCCCGCTCCGGGGATATGTACGAGGGCGCGCCGACCAGCATGCCGGTGGAGGTGACCGAGGCGTCGCCCTCCACGCTGGCGATGCCGAAGTCGGTCAGCACGACCCGGCCGTCCTCGCCGATCAGCACGTTGGAGGGCTTCACGTCCCGGTGCAGGATGCCCAGCGCGTGCGCGGCGATCAGCACGCCCAGCACGTCGAGCGCGATCTCGGCGGCCCGGCCGGGCGCGAGCGGCCCGTCCTCGCGGATGACGTCGGCCAGCGAGCGGGACTCGACCAGCTCCATGACGATCCACGGCCGGTCGTCCTCGTCGACCACGTCGAAGACGGTGACCGCGGAGGTGTGCCGGATCCGGGCGGTCGCCTTGGCCTCGCGCAGCGTCCGGACGATCAGCCGGTGCTTCTCCTCCTCCTCGACGCTGGCGTTCATCCGCAGTTCCTTGACCGCGACGGTCCGGCCGAGCATCTCGTCCTCGGCGCGCCAGACAGTGCCCATGCCGCCGCGTCCGAGCACGCCGTTCAGGCGGTAGCGGCCGGCCAGGAGGCGGCCGGTGGAACCCTTCGCCTGGGTCATTCGGAACGTTCCCCCATGTGCTGCTGGCGGTCGTGGTGACGGCGCGTCGGACCGGCCGGGCCCGAACGCCCAAGCCTCCATCATCCCCTGTCCCGGGGGCCCAGGACCACCCGCCCCCCGCTCCAAGCTGGGACGAACCGGAACGGGTGCGGCGCTCCGTGCCCGATCTGTGATCGAAAACTCGCCAAGATCCGTTCGATTCACTGCTACCGTTCGGCAGCTCATCGTCTTTTCCGGGGGGATTCGACGCCCATGACCGCACCCGCACCGGGCACTGACGGCCCCTCGGCCCGGCCGCGCACCGCCCAGCACTACTCGGTCGCACCCCCTCCGACCTCCCCCGACGGCTACGTGGCGCCCGGCATGCCCGGCGCCCCGGTGACCGGTTACGACCCGGTCACCCCCGCGCCCCGGACCACCCCCCGCCGCCGCACCGCCCTGGCCGTCGCCCTCGCCGTCCTCGCCATGCTGCTCGGCGGCCTGGCCTACGGCTGCGCCCCGCTGCGGGCCGCGGACAGCCTCGGCTGGCTGGCCATCGCCCCGGCCGGCCTGGTCGCCCTCCCGCTCGGCCTGCTCGGTGGCCGGAACCGGCTGCTCCCGCCGCTCGGCGCCCTCCTCGCGGCCGGCGCGCTCCTCCTCGGCCAGCTGACCGAACACCTCCGCCGGGTGCACGCCGACGGCCCCGGCCCGCGAGGGCTCCTGTACGACACCCTGACGACCTGGCGTGCCGACCTCCGCCCGCTCGACGCCGCCTTCTACGCCATCGCCCTCGTCGGCGGCTTCCTCCTCACCCGCCGCACCGCCGACCGCGGCTGACCCCCACGGACGACAGCCGCCCCCCGGCCCCCGGACAGCCCGAAGGCCCCCGCCCGACTCCTGGAACCCAGGGAGTCGGCGGGGGCCTTCGTCGGGACGCGACTCAGCGGTCGAGCGCCGGGGTGACCGTCACCTCGACCCGCTGGAACTCCTTGAGCTCCGTGTAGCCGGTGGTGGCCATCGCGCGGCGCAGCGCACCGAACAGGTTCATGGTGCCGTCCGGGGTGTGCGACGGACCGGTGAGGATCTCCTCGGTGGTGCCGACCGTGCCGAGGTCCACCCGCTTGCCGCGCGGCAGCTCCTCGTGGACGGCCTCCATGCCCCAGTGGAAGCCCTTGCCCGGGGCGTCGGTGGCGCGGGCCAGCGCGGCACCGATCATCACGGCGTCGGCGCCGCAGGCGACGGCCTTCGGGATGTCGCCGCTGTAGCCGACGCCGCCGTCCGCGATCACGTGCACGTAGCGGCCGCCGGACTCGTCCATGTAGTCGCGGCGGGCGGCGGCCACGTCGGCGACGGCGGTGGCCATCGGCACCTGGATGCCGAGCACGTTGCGGGTGGTGTGGGCGGCACCACCACCGAAGCCGACCAGCACGCCGGCCGCGCCGGTCCGCATCAGGTGCAGGGCCGCGGTGTACGTGGCGCAGCCGCCGACGATCACCGGGACGTCCAGCTCGTAGATGAACTGCTTGAGGTTGAGCGGCTCGGCGCCGCTGGAGACGTGCTCGGCCGAGACGGTGGTGCCGCGGATGACGAAGACGTCGACGCCGGCGTCCACCACGGCCTTGGAGAACTCGGCGGTGCGCTGCGGCGAGAGCGCGGCGGCGGTGACCACGCCGGAGTCGCGGACCTCCTGGATCCGCTGCTTGATCAGCTCGGCGCGGATGGGCGCGGCGTAGACCTCCTGCAGCCGGCGGGTCGCGGTGGACGCGTCGGTGATCGAGGCGATCTCGTCCAGCAGCGGCTGCGGGTCCTCGTAGCGGGTCCAGAGGCCCTCGAGGTTCAGCACGCCCAGGCCGCCGAGGCGGCCGATGGCGATGGCCTGCTGCGGCGAGACCACACTGTCCATGGGGGCTGCCAGGAACGGCAGCTCGAAGCGGTAGGCGTCGATCTGCCAGGCGATCGAGACCTCCTTCGGGTCCCGGGTACGGCGGCTGGGGACGACGGCGATGTCGTCGAAGGCGTACGCCCGGCGGCCGCGCTTGCCTCGCCCGATCTCGATCTCAGTCACTTCGAGCCCTTCTGCTGTGTTGCTCATGCCCGCCGGGTCACCCCGGCCGCACCCAGTATCCCGTACTACCGGCGGCCCCGCCCCGACGGCCCGTTCCCCGGACGGGCGAGGGCCCGCCGCTGCGGTGCAGCGGCGGGCCCTCGGTGGTTCGTGCCGTACGGACCGGTCAGCGGGTCGAGTAGTTCGGCGCCTCGACGGTCATCTGGATGTCGTGCGGGTGGCTCTCCTTGAGGCCCGCCGAGGTGATCCGGACGAAGCGGCCCTTGCTCTCCATCTCGGCGATGGTGCCGGCGCCGACGTAGCCCATGGTCTGGCGCAGACCGCCGACCAGCTGGTGCAGGACGGCCGACAGCGGGCCGCGGTACTGCACCTGGCCTTCGATGCCCTCGGGGACGAGCTTGTCGTCCGAGGCCACCTCGGCCTGGAAGTAGCGGTCCTTGGAGTAGGAGCGGCCCTGGCCGCGGGACTGCATGGCGCCCAGCGAGCCCATGCCGCGGTAGGACTTGAACTGCTTGCCGTTGATGAACAGCAGCTCGCCCGGGGACTCCTCGCAGCCGGCCAGCAGCGAGCCGAGCATGACGGTGTCGGCACCGGCGGCCAGCGCCTTGCCGATGTCGCCGGAGTACTGCAGGCCACCGTCGCCGATGACCGGCACGCCGGCCGCCCGGCAGGCCAGCGCGGCCTCGTAGATGGCGGTGATCTGCGGGACGCCGATGCCGGCGACCACGCGGGTGGTGCAGATGGAGCCGGGGCCGACGCCGACCTTGACGCCGTCCACGCCGGCGTCGATCAGCGCCTGGGCGCCGTCGCGGGTGGCGACGTTGCCGCCGACCACGTCGACCCCGACGGCCGACTTGATCTTCGCGATCCAGGCCAGCGCGTTGTGGCTGTGGCCGTGCGAGGTGTCCACCACGAGGAAGTCCACGCCGGCCTCGACCAGGGCCTGGGCCCGGTCGAACGCCTCGGCGCTGGCGCCGACGGCCGCGCCGACCAGCAGCCGACCCTCGGCGTCCTTGGCGGCGTTCGGGTACTGCTCGGCCTTGACGAAGTCCTTGACGGTGATCAGGCCCTTGATCCGGCCCTCGTCGTCGACCAGCGGCAGCTTCTCGATCTTGTGGCGGCGCAGCAGTGCCATCGCGTCGACGCCGGAGATGCCGACCTTGCCGGTGATCAGCGGCATCGGGGTCATGATCTCGCGGACCTGGCGGCTGCGGTCGGACTCGAAGGCCATGTCGCGGTTGGTGACGATGCCGAGCAGCTTGCCCGCCTCGTCGGCGATCGGCACGCCGGAGATGCGGAACTTGGCGCACAGCGCGTCGGCCTCGGCCAGCGTGGTGTCCGGGCCGACCGTGATCGGGTCGGTGACCATGCCGGACTCGGAGCGCTTCACCAGGTCGACCTGGTTGGCCTGGTCCTCGACCGACAGGTTGCGGTGCAGCACGCCGACGCCGCCCTGGCGCGCCATCGCGATGGCCATCCGCGCCTCGGTGACCTTGTCCATCGCCGCGGAGAGCAGCGGGATGTTGACGCGGACGTTCCGGGAGACCCGCGAGGACGTGTCCACCTGGTTCGGCAGCACCTCGGAGGCCCCGGGCAGCAGCAGGACGTCATCGAACGTGAGCCCGAGCATGGCGAACTTCTCGGGTACGCCTGCGGCGTTGTAAGACATTTGGGGGGTACCTTCCGTGGCCGGCCTTATCCGCTCACGCCCTGAGGGTGGGGGCGCATTCATCGCTCACTCGCGCAGACCGCCGAAGCCGGGTGCAATGGGAGGATCCTCCAAGGGGACCCCGCGCGCACCCGTGAAACTTTGGCAACCCGCCCAGGCGCCGATACCCCATGGTACTGGCACCGCGAATGTGTCCTCGTGTGCCCTTGACAACAACCCCGCCCCGTTGCTTGCCCCAACCCCAGCCGACAGCCCCAGCCGACAGCTACCCCCAGTGGCCAGCCGGCGAGAACGGCCGAGGTCAGGAGGACTCCTCCGCGAGCGCCCGCAGCCGGCTGAGCGCCCGGTGCTGGGCCACCCGGACGGCCCCCGGCGACATGCCGAGCACCTCGCCGGTCTCCTCCGCCGACAGCCCGGCGGCCACCCGCAGCAGCACCAGCTCGCGCTGACGGGCCGGAAGGTTGGACAGCAGCTCCTTCGCCCAGGCCGCGTCGCTGCTCAGCAGCGCCTGCTCCTCCGGGCCGAGCGCCTCGTCCGGCACCTCCGGCAGGTCGTCCTGCGGGACGACGGTCGAACCGGGCCCGCGCATCGCGGCCCGCTGCAGATCGGCGATCTTGTGGGCGGCGATGCCGTACACGAAGGCCTCGAACGGCCGCCCCTGGTCCTTGTACCGGGGCAGCGCGCAGAGCACGGCGACGCAGACCTCCTGCGCGACGTCGTCCACGTGGTGCCGGGCCCCGCCGGGCAGCCGGACCAGCCTGGCGCGGCAGTACCGCAGCGCCAGCGGGTGGACATAGGCGAGCAGGGCGTCGATCGCCGGCCCCTCGCCGCGCACGGCGGCCGCGACCAGCTCGCCCACCAGCGGCGAGCTGCCCGTACCGAGCACCGGCGGGCGGCGTAGTCCGACGTCGGCACCGGAACCGCCCGGGCCGTCGGAATCGGCGTACGACGGATCGTGACCCGGGCCGGAGGGCTCGGCCTCCACCGGGTCCGCCTGGCCGGACGCACCGGCGACGTCGTCGCGCATCGGTCCATGGTGCCTGGTCGAGCGGGAAAACGCGGCACCGCGTCCGGAGTTGTGCACCGGAACGTTATGCGCTGCGGCACCGTAGGGCGTGCCGCGCACCACCGGCCCCTCCTGCACCGTGCCGCCTCCCGCCCCGCCGTCGGTGGTTCCGTCCGTCGCGCCGTCCGCCGAGTGTCCTGCGGCTGCGTGGTTCGCCACAGTGCCTGTCCGCTGGTCCCCGAGGTGCTCCACTCCTCCATGGTGCAACCTCGGGACCGTAACGTCACACGCCCGTGCGGCATCCGCCCCGGGGATCACCGGTGGCGCGCCGCACCCGGCGGCGCCGCCGGTGGTCAGCGGACCAGGCCCCAGCGGAAACCCAGCGCCACCGCGTGCGCGCGGTCGGAGGCCCCGAGCTTCTTGAACAGCCGTCGGGCGTGCGTCTTGACGGTGTCCTCGGACAGGAACAGCTCGCGCCCGATCTCGGCGTTGCTGCGGCCGTGGCTCATGCCCTCCAGCACCTGGATCTCACGCGCCGTCAAGGTCGGCGCGGCACCCATGTCGGGGCTGCGCAGCCGGCGCGGGGCGAGCCGCCAGGTCGGGTCGGCGAGGGCCTGGGTGACGGTGGCCCGCAGCTCGGCGCGCGAGGCGTCCTTGTGCAGGTACCCGCGGGCGCCCGCGGCCACCGCGAGCGCGACACCGTCGAGGTCCTCGGCGACGGTGAGCATGATGATCCGCGCGCCCGGGTCGGCGGACAGCAGTCGCCGGACCGTCTCGACCCCGCCGAGGCCGGGCATCCGGACGTCCATCAGAACGAGATCGGAGCGGTCGGCCACCCAGCGGCGGAGGACCTCCTCCCCGTTCGTCGCGGTGGTGACCCGGTCCACACCGGGTACGGTCGCGACCGCGCGGCGAAGCGCCTCGCGGGCGAGCGGGGAATCGTCGCAAACGAGAACGGAAGTCATGACTGTCGTCCTCCGCAGCTGATCCGCGTCACGTTGAGCCTCCTGGCTGGTACGAACCTCTCCGACACGGCCGATCGGCGGCAGACTCCGTGCTGATCGCCCCAACTTGCCCGCGATCGTTCCCGATGTCCGACGCCCGCTAACCGCCTCCGCACTTCCAACGACCGTCACTCGAATGAGTTACGGCCTTCAGGGCCATCTCCACCACTGTACGTGGCCGACTCGTTACCGATCAGCCGCATCGCGGTGCACACGCCGCACTTTTCCGCAGCTCGCGCGCGGTGGGCGTGCGACCCGCACACCGATTCGGTGCGTCGCGCGCCCGTTGGCCACCCAATTGCCACGCCCGCGCCCGCCGAAGGCCCTTGCCCACTTTGCCCGTTTTTATAGCTTTCGTATGGTCATTGACTGTTGTGCCAGTGTGTGGGTGACTTGTCCATGGAGTCGCCTTAAGTCATATTTCCAGGTGTCCACACCAGTGCATCGAAGCCCCGCCGTACCGCTCGGCAGCAGCCCGCCGAGTTCCCGGCCTGCGGCCGACGGCCTCTGAAGGGAATGAGCCATGGCAGATTTCTCCCGCCTCCCCGGTCCCAATGCGGACCTCTGGGACTGGCAGCTCTCCGCAGCCTGCCGTGGCGTGGACAGCTCGCTCTTCTTCCACCCGGAGGGCGAGCGCGGGGCCGCGCGCAGTTCGCGCGAGGCCAGCGCCAAGGAGGTCTGCATGCGCTGCCCGGTGATCGCCGAATGCGCGGCGCACGCGCTGGCGGTCCGCGAACCGTACGGCGTCTGGGGCGGGATGACCGAGGACGAGCGCGAGGAGATGCTGGGACGCTCGCGGCACCGGCTGGTGGAGGTCCCACTGGCCCCGCCGGCGGTCGCGCAGCGCTAGACCCGCCTCCACGACGCGCCGTGAAGAAACGTTTCTTCGCGGCGCCTCAGCCCGCTCACAGTCGGTACGGGACCTACGGGAGTTCCGTCACCCACCGTCAGCGGGCGCCCGCCGCCTCGGCCAGCCGCTCCAGCATCAAGGCCACAGCCGGCACCTCGGCCAGGTCCGGCAGGGTCAGCGCGACCACCCGGCGAACCGCCGGCGCCCCCGAAGCCGTCCGCACCGGCACCGTCGACACGCCGTCAGGGCGCACCGACTGCAGGGCCAGCCGGGGCAGCACCGCCACCCCCAGCCCGGCCGCCACCAGGCCGACCACCGCCGGGTAGTCGTCCGTCGCGAAGTCGATCCGGGGCTCGAATCCGGCCCCCGCGCAGAGCTCCACCAGGTGCCCCCGGCACTGCGGGCAGCCGGCGATCCACTGCTCCCCCGCCAGCTCGGCCAGCTCCACCGGCCCGCCCCGCCCGGCCAGCGGGTGGGCGGCGGGCAGCAGGCCCACCAGCGGGTCGTCCAGCAGCGGGGTGACCACCAGATCGGACCAGTCGGTCCCGGCCGACAGCTGCTGGGCCTCCAGGTTGGCCTCGGCCCGCGCCTCGCGGGGGGTGCTGTGCGCGGACACCGGCAGCGCGGCCGCGCCGTCGGACTGCGGGTAGCGGAAGGCCAGCGCGATCTCGCACTCGCCGCCGCGCAGCATCGCCAGCGACTCCGGCGGCTCCGCCTCGACCAGCGACACGCGCACCCCCGGATGGCCGTCCCGCAGCCGGGCTACGGCGGGCGGCACCAGGGTGGAACTCGCGGTCGGGAAGGAGACCAGTCGCACCCGGCCGGCCCGCAGTCCGGCGATCGCGGCCACCTCCTCCTCGGCGGCGGAGAGCCCCGCCAGGATCCCGGTGGCATGCTTGAGCAGGACCCGCCCGGCCTCGCTGAGCTGCATCCCGCGGCCCGAGCGGACCACCAGCGGGGTGTCCACGGACTTCTCCAGGGCCTTCATCTGCTGACTGATGGCAGGCTGCGTACACCCCAGCTCACGGGCGGCGGCGGAGAAGGAGCCGGTGCGGGCGACGGCACGCAGGACGCGCAGATGGCGGGCCTCGATCATGCCTTAGTTATAAGGCAATCTTTGCGTTCTGCAAAATTCTACTGATGATTGAAGCCTCACGCCGCGCCGCCCCGAGCGGCGTCACGGGCGAGCGGGCGAGTAACCGCCCCGAGCCGAAGGGGCGCGCCGGTGCCGAAAGGGAGAAGCGAGGGAGCGAGGCACGAGCGAGGGAGCGCCGACCGTCGGCACCGGGTCAGAGCGCCCCGGAGGCGAGCGGGCGAGTAACAGCCGCAGGCCCGGCCCGACACCCCTCGCGGGGTGCGGACCGGGCCTCCGGTCAGTGGTTCGGACCTCAGTGCGAGTGGCCGTGACCGTGGGAGTGGCCGTGACCGTTGTCGGCCTCCTCCTCCTTCTTCTCCACCACGAGGGTCTCGGTGGTGAGCAGCAGGGAGGCGATCGAGGCGGCGTTCTCCAGGGCGGAGCGGGTGACCTTGACCGGGTCGATGACGCCGGCCTTCAGCAGGTCGCCGTACTCGCCGGTGGCCGCGTTGTAGCCGTGGCCGGTCTCCAGCTCGGCGACCTTGTGGGTGATGACGTAGCCCTCGAGGCCGGCGTTCTGGGCGATCCAGCGCAGCGGCTCGTGCAGCGCCTTGCGGACGACCGCGACACC
The DNA here is from genome assembly GCF_055576085.1 of Kitasatospora sp. NPDC033851. Classification (NCBI taxonomy): domain Bacteria; kingdom Bacillati; phylum Actinomycetota; class Actinomycetes; order Kitasatosporales; family Streptomycetaceae; genus Kitasatospora; species Kitasatospora sp. NPDC033851. The sequence goes on from NZ_JBVIRL010000006.1 coordinate 146,280, forward strand.
GGTCGCCTCGTCACCCGACAGGCCCAGGCCACCGTCCAGCACCTTGGCGGCGTGGACCAGGGAGGCGCCACCGCCGGCGACGATGCCCTCCTCGACCGCGGCACGGGTCGCCGAGATGGCGTCCTCCAGGCGGTGCTTGCGCTCCTTCAGCTCCACCTCGGTGGCGGCGCCGACCTTGATGACGCAGACGCCGCCGGCCAGCTTGGCCAGGCGCTCCTGCAGCTTCTCGCGGTCCCAGTCGGAGTCGGTGGCGGCGATCTCACCCTTGATCTGGGCGACGCGGCCGGCCACGGCCTCGGTGTCACCGGCACCGTCGACGACGGTGGTCTCGTCCTTGGTGATGGTCACGCGGCGGGCGGTGCCCAGCACGTCCAGGCCGACCTGGTCGAGCTTGAGGCCGACCTCCTCGGAGATGACCGTGCCGCCGGTCAGGGTGGCCAGGTCGCCGAGGATCGCCTTGCGGCGGTCGCCGAAGCCCGGGGCCTTGACGGCGACGGCGTTGAAGGTGCCACGGATCTTGTTCACGACCAGGGTCGACAGCGCCTCGCCGTCGACGTCCTCGGCGATGATCAGCAGCGGCTTGGTGGCACCGCCCTGCAGGATCTTCTCCAGCAGCGGCAGCAGCTCCTGGATGGAGGAGATCTTGCCCTGGTTGATCAGGATGTACGGGTCCTCCAGGACCGCCTCCTGCCGCTCCGCGTCGGTGACGAAGTACGGCGACAGGTAGCCCTTGTCGAACTGCATGCCCTCGGTGAAGTCCAGCTCCACGCCGAAGGTGTTCGACTCCTCGACGGTGATGACACCGTCCTTGCCGACCTTGTCGATCGCCTCGGCGATCAGCTCGCCGACCTGGGTGTCCTGCGCGGAGAGGGACGCGACGGCGGCGACGTCGTCCTTGCCCTCGATCTCGCGGGCGATGGAGAGCAGGTGCTCGGAGACGGCGGCGACGGCCTTGTCGATGCCCTTCTTCAGGGCGGCGGGGCCGGCACCGGCGGCGACGTTGCGCAGACCCTCGTTGACCAGGGCCTGGGCCAGCACGGTGGCGGTGGTGGTGCCGTCACCCGCGACGTCGTTGGTCTTGGTGGCGACCTCCTTGACGAGCTGCGCGCCAAGGTTCTCGTACGGGTCGTCCAGCTCGACCTCGCGGGCGATGGTGACACCGTCGTTGGTGATGGTCGGGGCGCCGAACTTCTTGTCGATGACGACGTTGCGGCCCTTGGGGCCGATGGTCACCTTGACGGTGTCGGCCAGCTTGTTGACACCGCGCTCCAGCGAGCGGCGGGCGTCCTCGTCGAACTGCAGGATCTTCGCCATGTTCCCTATTCCCTCGGGGCTGCGGCCGGCCCGGCCGCCGAACTACGTGAACCAACAACCACGCCCCGGGCCACTGTCACGAAGGACACGGATCCGGGGCGGGTCGGGGACGACTTACTTCTCGATGATGGCGAGAACGTCGCGAGCGGAGAGCACCAGGTACTCCTCGCCCTGGTACTTCACCTCGGTGCCGCCGTACTTCGAGTACAGGACGATGTCACCCACGGCGACGTCGAGCGGCAGACGCTGGCCGTCCTCGAAGCGGCCCGGGCCGACGGCCAGGACGACGCCCTCCTGGGGCTTCTCCTTGGCGGTGTCCGGGATAACCAGGCCGGAGGCCGTGGTGGTCTCGGCGTCGAGCGGCTGGACCACAATGCGGTCCTCGAGCGGCTTGATGGCAACCTTGCTGCTGGTGGTCACGTCCGAGCTCCCCTTCGGAGATTACGGGGTTTTCTAACGGGTAGGGCGAGCCTGCGGGTCTGCCGTCGCGGGGGTCAGACACACGTTCTCGCATTAGCACTCCCCCGGTGGGGAGTGCCAAGGACGACCATAGGCCTGTGTTAGCACTCAGTCAACCAGAGTGCCAACGACGCGCCCGTGAGGTCCGGGAATGACGGATGAGTACTCGTACTCATGTGCGCCCGGCCGACCGCTCGACGCACTCGTGCCATGACCGATACCCCGGTACGCGTAGGACCGTCCCGCACCGACGACATCCTGCTCTCCGCGGTTCTCCTGCCGGTGCTCGCGGTGATCCCGCTCGTCGCGTTCTGGCTGACCCTCCGGCTCGGCTTCGCCGCCACGGACGCGGCGGACGTGATCGTCCCCGTCGGGCTGCTCATCGGCGTGGCCGCCGGCCTCGGAGTGCCCCTGTCCGTCGCCTTCCGTACCCGGCGTGCCGGGTACGCGGTCCTGCCGGCCGCCGCCGCCGTGGCGCCCTTCCTTGTGCCGGGCTGGGCGATGGCGGACTACCCCGGCCTGTGACCCGCGAGAATGGCCCCGTGGACACCGAGAACCTCCAGCCGCTGCTGACGCCCGAGGGCCAGGCCCTGCTCGCCGAGTTGCGCGAGTTCACCCCCGAGGAGGAGCTGGCGCTGGCCACCCGGCTGCGGCGCGAGCACCCGGCGGAGCTGGTGTCGGCGGCCTTCGGGCAGGCGCGGCTGCGGCAGCGGGCGCGGGCGAAGTTCGGGGCGGACGCCGACCTGATGTACTTCACGCCCAACGGGGTCGAGCAGTCCACCCGGCGCAGCGTCGCCGAGTGGCGGGCGCGGCGGTTCGCCGAGCTGGGCGTGCGGCGGCTGGCGGACCTGTGCTGCGGCATCGGCGGGGACGTGCTGGCGCTGGCCCGGGCGGGCATCGAGGTGCTGGCCGTCGACAAGGACCCGGCGGCCTGTGCCGCCACCGCCGCGAACGCCGCCGCGCTGGGCCTGGCCGAGCTGGTCGAGGTGCGCTGCGCGGACGTCGCCGACGTGGACGTGGCCGGCTACGACGCGGTGTTCACCGACCCCGCCCGGCGGACCTCGCGCGGCCGGGTGTTCGACCCGGAGGCGTACGCCCCGCCGCTCTCCTGGGCGATCGCGGCCGGCCGGCGGGCCCCGATCGGGGCGCTGAAGGTCGCGCCGGGCATCCCGCACGAGGCCGTCCCGGCGGACGCCGAGGCCGAGTGGGTGTCCGACCACGGCGACGTCAAGGAGGCGGTGCTCTGGTTCGGCACCAAGGCCGCCCACCCGCACCGCGCCACCCTGCTGCCGCAGGGCGCCGTCCTGACCGGCGGCGACCTGCCCGACCCGCCGGCCGGCCCGGTGGGGCGCTACCTGTACGAGCCGGACGGCGCGGTGATCCGGGCGCACCTGGTGGCCGAGGTCGCCGAGCAGGTCGGCGGCCGGCTGATCGACCCGAAGATCGCCTACCTGACCTCGGACGAGCTGGTCGCCACCCCGTACGCGCACGCCTTCGAGCTCACCGACGTGCTGCCCTTCCACATCAAGAAGCTGAAGGCGCTGCTGCGCGAGCGCGGGGTCGGCACGGTGGTGATCAAGAAGCGCGGGATGGCGATCACCCCGGAGGAGCTGCACCGCCAGCTCAAGCCCTCCGGCCCGAACACCGTCACGGTGATCCTCAGCCGGACCGACCACGGCCCGCTGATGATGCTGGGGCAGCCGGTCCGCGCGTCGTAGCGGCCTACGGGGCCCTACGGGGCCTACGCGGACTACGAGGCGGGGGCCTGGATGTAGTCCTCCAGCCGGGCCACCGCGAAGCCCTGCTCCTGGATCCGGGCCAGCAGGTCGCCGAACATCTGGGTCATCGTGGCGCCCTTGAGCTCCTTGGGGCCGCGGAAGTGCGCCAGGATGATGTCGCCGGGCTTCAGCTTCTTGTCCCCGGCCTGGTACTGCATGTCGTGGATCTGCATCGATTCGCGCCACAGCACGATCGCGCGCGGGCCGCACTCCTGCACCGAGGTGTTGAGCGTCGGGGTGTTGGCGCCGTCGCCGAACGGCGGGCGGAACAGCAGCGGGGCGGTGCCGTACTGCTGGGTGAGCGCGGCCTGGTCGTCGCAGATCTCGGACTTCTGCTTGTCCGGCGACAGCTTGCTCATCACCGGGTGGGTGACGGTGTGGTTCTGGATGTGGTTGCCCAGCGCCTGGAGCGGCTTGAAGTAGCCGTAGTCGTTCTTGACGATGTCCTTGGTCAGGAACATCGAGATCGGCACCTTGAGGTCGGTCAGCATCTCGACGAACTTCGGGTCCTTCTCGGCGCCGTCGTCGATGGTGATGAAGACCACCTTGTCGGTCGTCTTCACGTCGCTGAACACCGGCACCGGGCCGGTCCGTTCGAGCTTGACGGGCTTGTCGGCGGGCGCCGCCGGGGCGGGCGCGAGCGGGGTGAGGTTCCACTTCGCCCAGGCCGCCGCGCCGGCGACCGCCCCGGTGGTGGCGCCCGGGGAGGCGCCCCCGCCGGCCGGGGCGGCTCCGGTCGGCCGGGGCGCGGCCGGCGGCGCCGTGGTGGCGGCCGGGGCGCCGCCGCCTCCGTTGTCACCGCACGCGGTGGCGAAGGCCAGCAGGGCCAGCGCTCCCGCCGCGTAGGTCCTGGTCCTGGTCCTGCTCCGCCCGTTCCTGCTCACCGCACCGCGCTCCCGGCTTCCGTCCAGCTTTCTCTCAGCTATGCACGGTAGCGGCGGGCCCGTGGTTCCCCGCACAGGACTATTCGACGTGCTCGCTGGTGAAGGACCAGCGGTGCACCGGGCGGCCGAGCAGCACGGCCGGCGGGTCGGCGACCGGCGCCGGCTCGCCGCTCCACCAGGTGATCAGCAGCACCCTCTCGCCCGGGGCGGAGAACAGTTCGAGGCGCTCCAGACCGGCCGTACCGCGCAGCGCGGGCAGCGCCGATTCCCGTACCCAGGCGGCGAGTTCGGCCGCGCGGCCGTCGGCCGCCCGGGCCTCCCACATCGCGGCGACGGTCATCAGGCGCCGCCGCCGAGGGCGTCGTAGGCCCGGCCGTGGACGTCCTCGTGCCCGAGGCCGGCAGCCGGGACGTGGACCTCGGTCACCGGCAGCGAGGAGTCGGCCGACAGGTCGAAGGCGGACGGCGCGCGGTCACGCCACACCATCTCGGCGCCGAGCGCCGCGACCATCGCGCCGTTGTCGGTGCACAGGCCCGGCCGGGGCACCCGCAGCCGGATGCCGGCCCGGTCGCAGCGCTGCTGGGCCATCTCGCGCAGCCGCGAGTTGGCCGCCACACCGCCGCCGATCATCAGGTGGTCGACGCCGTTGTCCTTGCACGCCTTGACGGCCTTGCGGGTGAGCACGTCGGTGACGGCTTCCTGGAAGGACGCCGCCACGTCGGCGATCGGCACCTCCTCGCCGGCCCGGCGCTTGGCCTCCACCCAGCGGGCGACGGCGGTCTTCAGGCCGGAGAAGGAGAAGTCGTACGCGGGGTCGTTCCGGCCGGACAGGCCGCGCGGGAAGGCGATCGCCTTGGGGTCGCCCTCGCGGGCCGTCCGGTCGACCACCGGGCCGCCGGGGAAGCCCAGGCCGAGCACCCGGGCGACCTTGTCGAAGGCCTCGCCGGCCGCGTCGTCGATGGTCGCGCCGAGCGGGCGGACGTCGCTGGTGATGTCCTCGCTGAGCAGCAGCGAGGAGTGCCCGCCGGAGACCAGCAGGGCCATCGTCGGCGAGGGCAGCCGGCCGTGCTCCAGCTGGTCGACGCAGATGTGCGAGGCGAGGTGGTTGACCCCGTACAGCGGCTTGTCCAGCGCCCAGGCGTACGCCTTCGCAGCGCTGACGCCGACCAGCAGCGCGCCGGCCAGGCCGGGGCCGGCGGTGACCGCGATGCCGTCCAGGTCGCTCGCCTTGACCCCGGCGGTGTCCAGGGCGCGCTGGATGGTCGGGACCATCGCCTCCAGGTGGGCGCGGCTGGCGATCTCCGGGACGACGCCGCCGAAGCGGGCGTGGTCGTTGACGCTGGAGGCGACCGCGTCGGCCAGCAGCGTGGTGCCGCGCACGATGCCGACGCCGGTCTCGTCGCAGGAGGTCTCGATGCCGAGGACGAGCGGTTCGTCAGCCATGGGGGGTGTCCTCAATGTCCTTCGGGTCGGTGCTGTCGGTGCGGTCAGTGCGGTCAGGGCTCGGGTGGTCGAGGCGCATCACCAGCGCGTCGACGTTGGCGGGCTGGTAGTAGCCGCGCCGGATGCCCACCGGTTCGAAGCCGTGGCGCTCGTACAGCCGCTGGGCGCGCGGGTTGTCCACCCGCACCTCCAGCAGCAGCTCGGCGCAGCCGCGCCGGGCGGACTCCCGGATCAGGTCGGTGAGCAGCGCCGTGCCGAGGCCGCCGCCCTGGTGGCGGTCGTCGACGGCGATGGTCTGGACGTCTCCCTCGCCGGCGATCGCCATCAGCCCGGCGTAGCCGACGATCGCGCCGTCGGCGGCGGTGGCGACGGTGTAGTGGCGGGTGCCGCCGGCGTGGGCCTCGGCCAGCTCGGACCAGAACATCCCGGTGGACCAGGCGTCCTCGGGGAAGAGCCGCAGCTCCAGTTCCATCACCGGCGCGATGTCCCACCAGCGCATCGGGCGCAGGGTGGTGCCGTGGTTCACGCCGGGAGCACCGCCTTGTAGCCCGCCGGCACCTGGGCGTCCGGACGGCGCAGGTACAGCGGGACGTTCGGCAGCAGCTCGCGCCCGGCGGCCAGCTCGGCGGCGGCGAAGCCGGCCAGGGCTCCGGCCGACACGTGCTCGGGGCCGTGCGCGCCCGGGAAGGCGTCGGGGTACAGCAGCGCGCCGGCGCCGACGGAGCGGTGCTGCGGGGGCAGCTCGGCCGGGCGGTCCACGCCGGGGCCCTCGGTGCGGCGGCCCTCGGCGTCGTACGAGGCCCAGTAGACCTCCTTGCGGCGCGCGTCAGTGGCCACCGTGAACGGCTCCCCGCTCAGGCCCTCGACCTCGGTCCGGGCCTGGAAGGCGATCGCGTCCAGGGTGCAGACGCCGTGCACCGGCAGCCCGAGGGCGTGGCCGAGCGCGGCGGCGGTCACCAGGCCGACCCGCAGGCCGGTGTACGGGCCCGGGCCGACGCCGACCGCGATGCCGGTCAGCCGGTGCTTGTCCACCCCGGCCGACCTCAACACCCGGTCGATCGCGGGCAGCAGCAGTTCGCCGTGGCGTCGGGCGTCGACCTGGTGGGCCTCGGCCAGGACGGCGGTGCCGTCGTGGACGGCGGCGGTGACGGCGGGGGTAGCGGTGTCGAACGCGAGCAGCAGCACGGGTCAAGGTTAGACCGACGTTGGGCCGACCGGCCGATCGGCAAGGTGTACCGACCGGGAACACACATCCGAGGCGCTGCGACCCCGACGGACGGACCTGGCACGATAAGGCGGTACGTAAAAAGACGGCAGCGGGAGCGGCACGTGGCGAAGATGGGTCCTGGAGTGGTGGTCACGGGGCTGACCCTGGGGGCCCTGGCGGTGGTGAGCCTGCTGGCCTTCCAGGCCAACGGCGCCCAGGACCGGGCGGGCGCTCCCAAGCCCTCGGCCGCCACCACCACGGCGGCCGGCACGGCCACCGCCGCGGCGCCGAGCGCCTCGGCCACCCCGACCGTCCCGCCGCTGCCGGCCACCTCGGGCACCGGCACGCGGGTGGTCTACTCAGTGAGCAGCCACTACGTCTGGCTGGTCGACCCGAAGAAGATCCCGCAGGTCGCGGCCGCCTTCCAGGTCGTTCCGGGCACGGTCGAGCCGGCTCCTGGCAGCTACGCGGTGTACAGCCGCACGGCGACGACCACCGGGACGGACGGCCGGCAGATCGAGCACGTGGTGCGCTTCGCGCAGCAGGCCGGCGTGGTGTTCGGCTTCAGCGCGGCGGTGGACGGCGCGACCCCGACCGCCGACCCGAAGGCCAAGACCGGCGGTATCCGCAGCGGCCGCGCCGAGGGGCAGCTGCTCTGGGACTTCGCGCCGAAGGACACCAAGGTGGTCGTGGTCGCCTGAGGGCGCCGCACGCGCAGGCCGACCTCACGCGCAGGCGGATCTCACGCGGCCCGGGGCGTCTTCGCCTCGGGCTCCTCGGCCTGTCTCGGCTCCGGCTCGGGCGGGGTGGACACCGCCTCGGCGGCCGCGCAGGCGGCCAGCAGTGCCCGCATCGGCTCCCCCGGAGCGCAGCGGGCGGACTCTCCGGCCCCGGCGGCGCGGACGGCGCGTTCCGGGGCGGGGGTGGTGCTCGACATGGCGCCTCCCTAGTTAGGCAGACCTAACCGCAGCACCCATCCCACCACGCGCGGTACTCCGCCCGCAACATCTTGCCGACAGCCTGTCGGCAAGATGTCGCGACCCGCCGCCGCTCCGGTCCGGCGGGCTACTCCTGTCCGGCCAGCTTCGCGAGCTCCACGTCCGCCCAGCGCGGGCCGATGCCGGTCAGCAGGACCCGGCGCGGGTCCTGGTCGTCCCCGTCGGCGGTGTCGCCCAGGGCGCGTTCGATCCGGACCTCCAGCCGGTCCTCGGACAGTCGCTCGACCTTGCCCTCGCCCCACTCGACCACGACCACCGACTCCGGCAGCGAGACGTCCAGGTCGAGGTCCTCCATCTCGTCCAGGTCCCCGCCCAGCCGGTACGCGTCCACGTGCACCAGGGCCGGGCCGCCCACCAGCGAGGGGTGCACCCGGGCGATCACGAAGGTCGGCGAGGTCACCGCCCCGCGGACCTGCAGCCCCTCCCCCAGGCCCCGGGTCAGCGTGGTCTTCCCCGCTCCCAGCTCGCCGGAGAGCAGCACCAGGTCCCCCGGCCGCAGCAGCGCGGCCAGCTCCCGGCCGAGCCGGCCCATCCGCTCCGGGGTGGGGACGGTGAGAGTGGCGTGCGAGCCCATGCGCGTGTCTTGCCCTTCGGTCCGTACCGGCGCACCGACCACCGGCCGCCACCGCTACCGTGCCACATCGCCGCCCCCGGGTGCGGCGGGCGGGTGCCGGGACGGGGCGTCAGGCGGGGTCGACGGCCGGTTCGGTGGCCGTCCCGGCAGCGGTCCCGGCAGCGGGCTCGGCAGCGCTCTCGGCGGCCGGTCCGCGGGCCAGGTCGAGGACGGCCCCGGGCAGCGGCGCGGCCCCGGCGAAGTCGGTGGCCCGGCGCAGCAGCAGTGCCAGCTCGCGGTCGACCAGCTCCGGGCGCTCCAGCATCACCAGGTGCCCTGCACCGTCGGCCAGGACCAGTTCGGCGCCCGGCAGCCGCTCGGCCATCGCCTCGCTGTGCGCCGAGGGCGTCAGCAGGTCCTTCGTCCCGGCCAGCACCAGGGCCGGCAGGCCGCGCAGGGCGGCCAGCGCCTCGTACTTCTCGTGCGCGCCGAACACCGGGTAGAACTCGGCGACCACGTCGATCGCGGTGGCGTCCAGCAGCTGCTCGGCGAAGCGCACCACGCCGGGGTCGACGTCCCGGCTCCCGAAGGAGAACCTCCTGTAGAAGACGGCGGTCACCTCCGAGCCCAGCCGCCTGGTGGCCTCCACCAGGTCGACCTGGCGGCCCAGCAGCTTCACCATCCCGGGCGCGACCTTCTTGAACAGCTTCGCGCCGGCCTTGGGCAGGCCGAGGTTCACCTGGTTCCAGTCGCCCGCGAGCGTGCCGATCAGGGCGACCCCGGCGACCCGCTCCCGGAACAGCTCGGGGTGCTGGTCGGCCAGCGCCATCACGGTCATGCCGCCCATCGAGTGGCCCACCAGCACCAGCGGCCCGGTCGGCGCGACGGCGTCGATCACCGCCTTGAGGTCGCCGCCCAGCTGGTCGATGCCGGCCGGCTCGCCCGCCAGGTACGAGCGGGAGCGCTCGGAGCGGCCGTGGCTGCGCTGGTCCCAGAAGACCAGCCGCATGCCCTCGCGCAGCGCGGCCCGCTGGAAGTGCCAGCTGTCCTGGTTGAGGCAGTAGCCGTGGCAGAACACCACGGTCAGCGGCTCGGACGAGTGGATGTCACCGTCCGGCAGGTCCCAGCCGGCGCCGTCCAGTTCCACGTACAGCTCGGTGCCGTCCGGCGCGGCCACCGTCCTCGGGCGCCCGCGCAGCGAGCCGTACGGGGCGCTCGCGTCCAGCTCGACCCGGGCCCGACGGCGCATCGCCCGCCCGACGGTCAGCCGCTCGATCGCCACCCCGGCGGCCGCGCCGGCCGCCAGCACGCCGACCGAGATCCCGATCACGCCCGCCCGGCTCACCCCGGAGGCCGCGCCGGCCGCCTTGGCGACCGCCGCGACCGCTCCGTCCCCGGTCGGTGTCTCGGTCATGCCGACGGGTCCTCGGCGTGGCTGCCGCCCAGGTAGCGGCGGGGTACCCGGGCGCCGATCCGGGTGACGATCTCGTACGCGATGGTCCCGCAGGCGCGGGCCCAGTCCTCGGCGGTGGGCTCGCCGCGCTCGCCGTTGCCGAACAGCAGCGCCTCGTCGCCGACCCGGGGGGTGTCCCCGCCCAGGTCCACGACGAACTGGTCCATCGCCACCCGGCCGGCCACCGTGCGCCACTTGCCGCCGATCTGCACCGGGCCGGTGCCGCTGGCGTGCCGGGGGACGCCGTCGCCGTAGCCGAGCGGGACCAGGCCCAGGGTGGTCGGGCCGGGCGTCGTGTAGTGGTGGCCGTAGCTGACCCCGTGCCCGCCGGGGACCTCCTTGACCAGCGCCAGCCGCGCACCCAGCGCCATCACCGGGCGCAGCCCGAAGTCGGCCGGCGAGCCCACCTCGGGCACCGGCGACAGTCCGTACGCGGCCAGGCCGGTGCGGACCAGGTCGAAGTGCGACTCGGGCAGCAGCAGGGTGGCCGGCGAGTTCGCCAGGTGCCGCACCTCGGGGCGCAGCCCGGCCGCCTCGGCCGCGGCCAGGGCGGTGCGGTAGGAGTCCAGCTGGGCCTGGATCGACGGGTGGCCGGGCTCGTCGGCGGCCGCGAAGTGCGACCAGACGCCGACCACGGTCAGCAGCCCCTCGGCCTCGGCGCGCCGGGCGGCGGCCACCAGCCGCGGCCAGTCGTGCGGCTGGCAGCCGTTGCGGCCGAGGCCGGTGTCGGCCTTCAGGTGCACGCGGGCCGGGATGCCGGTCTCGCGGACGGCCGGGAGCAGTTCGTCCAGCGCCCACTGGCCGCTGACCGAGATGTCCAGGTCCGCGCGGAGCGCCTCGCGCCACGGCCCGCCGGGTGTCCACAGCCAGCACAGGATCCGGGCGTCTTGCGGACGGATGCCCGCGGCCCGCAGGGCCAGCGCCTCCTCGGGCGTCGCGCAGCCGAGCCAGCCGACCCCGTTGGCGACCGCTTCGCGGGCGCACTCGACCGCACCGTGGCCATAGGCGTCCGCCTTGACCGCGAGCATCACCGCCGCGCTGCCGACGCGCTCGCGCAGCGCGGCGAGGTTGCCGCGCAGGGCGGCGAGATCGATGGTCGCCTCGGCCCGTACGCCGTCGGTGAGGGTGGCGGTGCCGATCGTGTTCGCAGTTGTCATCAGGGTCAGTCTCCCAGACGTCCCGGAGTCCTCGCCGAACGGCCCATCGGCGCGGCGGCCGACGACCGGGCCTCACCCACCGCACGGACCTGCGGTGAACCGCTCGTCACCGCCTGCTCGGACGCCGGCAGCGGAGCGTTCGGTTCCGCTCCGCCGACTCGCCCAGGCGATCCGCCGCACCGCCGGCTCTCCCCGGCCGCCCGCCGCACCGCTAGCGTTCCCGGACCGCCCGCCAGACCGCGGGCAGTGCCTCGGCCACCGCCAGGGCCGTCACGGGCGCGCCCGGCGCCCCCGCCGCCTCGCGGCCCGCCAGGCCGTGCAGGTAGGCGGCCACCGAGGCGGCGTCCAGCGGCGACAGGCCCGCCGCGAGGAGCGAGCCCGCCAGCCCGGCCAGCACGTCGCCGCTGCCCGCGGTGGCCAACCAGGAGGTGCCGGTGGGGTTCACCCGGACGGCGCCGCCCGGGTCGGCGACCACCGTGGTGGAGCCCTTCAGCAGGACGGTCGCGCGGTAGACGGCCGCCAGCCGGCGGGCGGTGGCCAGCCGGGCGGCGGCCAGGTCGTCGGCGGCCGGCGGCGGGGTGCCGTCGGCGCCCGCGAGCAGCCGGGCGGCCTCGCCGGTGTGCGGGGTGAGCAGGGTGGGCGCGGTGCGGCCGGCCAGCGCGGCCGGGCCGAGCCGGCCCAGCTCGGTCAGCCCGTCCGCGTCCACCAACACCGGGACGTCGCTCGCCAGTGCCTCGGTCAGCGCCTGCCGCGCCCCCTCTCCGCCGCCCGGCCCGACCACCCAGGCCTGCACCCGCCCGGCCCCGGCCGGTCCGCCCTCGGTGACCAGCGTCTCCGGGAAGCGCCGCACCACCTCCTCGGCCGCCGCGCCCACGTACCGGACGGCGCCCGCGCCGCCCCGCAGCGCCCCGGCGACGGCCAGCAGCGCCGCCCCCGGGTAGGTCGCCGAGCCGGCCGCCACCCCGACCACCCCGCGCCGGTACTTGTCGCTCTCCGCGCCCGGCAGCGGCAGCAGCGCCGCCACGTCCGCGTGCTGCAGGGCCGTCACGTCCGGTTCCGGCGGCTCCAGCCCGATGCCGACCAGTTGCACGGCGCCCGCGTACGAGGCACCCGGGTCGACCAGCAGCCCGGGCTTGTACGTGCCGAAGCAGACCGTGACGTCCGCGCGCAGCGCCGCGCCCGGCACCTCACCGGTGTCGGCGTCCACCCCGCTGGGCAGGTCCACCGCGACCACCACCCCGCGCCGCCCGGCCTCCGTGTACGGCCGGGCCTCGGGGCGCAGCCCGCCCCGGCCGCCGATGCCGACGATCCCGTCCAGCACCAGGTCCGCGCGCGAGAAGTCGGCCAGGCCGACGTCCCGCTCCGCCGTCACCCGTCCGCCGGACGCCCGCAGGGCGGCCAGCCCGCCCGGGTGCGCCCGCTCCGGCGCGAGCAGCACCGCCGTCACCCGCGCCCCGCGCCGGGCCAGCGCGGCTCCGGCGTACAGGGCGTCACCCCCGTTGTCCCCGCTGCCCGCCAGCACCACCACCCGGCTGCCGTACACCCGTCCCCGACGCCGCGTCAGCAGCCGCGCGCACGTCGCCGCCAGCCCGACGGCCGCCCGCTGCATCAGCGTGCCCTCCGGCAGCCGCGCCATCAGCACGGCCTCGGCGGCCCGGACGGCTTCCACACGGTGGGCATGACGCATGACGGCGCTCCTCCAGCGGTCGGCTACCGCCGACGCTATCCCGCAGGAAGCACGACGGCGCCCCTGCGGTAGGACACAGCCACCGTAGGGGCGCCGTCACCGGCGGGCACGGGCCTACTCGACGGTGACCGACTTCGCCAGGTTGCGCGGCTGGTCGACCTCGTGGCCCTTGGCCGTGGCCAGCTCGCAGGCGAAGACCTGGAGCGGGACGGTGGAGACCAGCGGCTGGAGCAGGGTCGGGGTGACCGGGATGCGGATCAGGTGGTCCGCGTACGGCACGACGGCCTCGTCGCCCTCCTCGGCGATCACGATCGTGCGGGCGCCACGGGCCCGGATCTCCTGGATGTTGGAGACGATCTTGTCGTGGAGGATCGACCGCCCGCGCGGCGAGGGCACGACCACCACGACCGGCAGCCCCTCCTCGATCAGCGCGATCGGGCCGTGCTTGAGCTCGCCCGCCGCGAAGCCCTCGGCGTGCATGTACGCCAGCTCCTTGAGCTTGAGCGCGCCCTCCAGGGCCACCGGGAAGCCGACGTGGCGGCCGAGGAACAGCACCGAGCGGGCGTCGGCCAGGGAGCGGGCCAGCTCGCGCACCGGCTCCATGGTCTCCAGCACCTGCTCGAGCTGCTTCGGCGCGTCGCCGAGCTCCTTGATGACGGCGAAGATCTCGTCGCCCCACTTGGTGCCGCGCACCTGGCCCAGGTAGAGGGCGACCAGGTAGCAGGCGACCAGCTGGGTCAGGAACGCCTTGGTGGAGGCGACCGCGACCTCCGGACCGGCGTGCGTGTACAGCACGGCGTCCGACTCGCGCGGGATGGTGGAGCCGTTGGTGTTGCAGATCGCCAGCACCTTGGCGCCCTGCTCACGGGCGTGCCGCAGGGCCATCAGGGTGTCCATGGTCTCGCCGGACTGCGAGATGGCGATGACCAGCGTGCCCGGGCCCATGATCGGGTCGCGGTAGCGGAACTCGGAGGCGACCTCGACCTCGCAGGGGATGCGGGTCCAGTGCTCGATCGCGTACTTGGCGATCATGCCGGCGTGGAAGGCGGTGCCGCAGGCAACGATGACGACCTTGTCGACCGACCGCAGGTCGGCGTCAGAGATCCGCAGCTCGTCGAGGGTGAGCCGGCCGTCGGTGCCGATCCGGCCGAGCAGGGTGTCGGCGACGGCCTTCGGCTGCTCGGCGATCTCCTTGAGCATGAAGTAGTCGTAGCCGCCCTTCTCGGCGGCGGAGGCGTCCCAGTCGACGTGGTACTCACGCACGTCGGCGGGGGTGCCGTCGAAGTTGGTGACGGTCACGCCGCTGCGGCGCAGCTCGACGACCTGGTCCTGGCCCAGCTCGATCGCCTCGCGGGTGTGCGCGATGAAGGCGGCGACGTCCGAGGCGAGGAAGTTCTCGCCCTCGCCGCGGCCGACGACCAGCGGCGAGTTGCGGCGGGCACCCACGACGACGTCCGGCGCGTCGGCGTGCACGGCGACCAGGGTGAAGGCGCCCTCCAGCCGGCGGCAGACCACCCGCATGGCCTCGGCGAGGTCGCCCTGGTACGACTCGCCCAGCAGGTGGGCGACGACCTCGGTGTCGGTCTCGGACCGGAGGGTGTGGCCGCGCTCGGCGATCTCGGCCCGCAGCTGGGCGAAGTTCTCGATGATGCCGTTGTGCACCACGGCGACCCGCAGGTCGTCGTCCAGGTGCGGGTGGGCGTTGGCGTCCGTCGGGCCGCCGTGGGTGGCCCAGCGGGTGTGGCCGATGCCGGTGGTGCTGCCGGGCAGAGGGGCCTCGGCGAGCGACTTCTCGAGGTTGGCGAGCTTTCCGGCCCGCTTGTCGGTGGACAGGCTCCACTGCCCGTCGGAGTCCTGTACCTGCACCGCGACACCGGCCGAGTCGTAACCCCGGTACTCCAGGCGCTGCAGGCCTGCGATTACTACGTCGAGGGCGGACTGCGCGCCCACGTATCCAACAATTCCGCACATGCGTGCCAGCATAAGGGCGGTTCTGTGGCCGTATTCCCGCCTTGCGAGAACGCTGCGTGACCGACACCACAACCACCGTGAACGCCGCTACGGCTCACAATGGAGCATGTGCTGACCGAACTCTGTACGCGGGGCGACACCACGCCCGGCCCGTCGCCGTCCCCCTACGTCGACCTCAGCAGGGCCGAGTGGAGCGCGCTGCGCGAGCGAACGCCGCTGCCTCTGACCGCCGAGGAGGTGGAACGGCTGCGCGGTCTGGGCACCGCTCTCGACCTCGACGAGGTGCGCGACATCTACCTGCCGCTGTCACGGCTGCTGAACCTGTACATCCATGCCACGCACGAACTGCGCGGCACCCTGGGCACCTTCCTGGACACCCCGGACACCGAACGCACCCGGACCCCGTTCATCATCGGCGTGGCCGGCTCCGTCGCCGTCGGCAAGTCGACCACCGCGCGCCTCCTCCAGGCGCTGCTGGCCCGCTGGCCCGAGCACCCCCGGGTCGAACTGGTCACCACCGACGGCTTCCTGCTGCCCAACGCCGAGCTGCGCCGCCGCGGCCTGATGGCCCGCAAGGGCTTCCCCGAGTCGTACGACCGCCGGGCGCTGATGCGCTTCGTGGCGGACGTGAAGGCGGGCAAGGAGCGCGTCAGCGCGCCGGTCTACTCGCACCTGGTGTACGACATCGTGCCGGACGAGCGGCTGACCGTGGAGCGCCCGGACATCCTGATCGTCGAGGGCCTGAACGTGCTCCAGCCGGCCCTGCCCGGCAGCGACGGGCGCACCCGCCTCGCGGTGGCCGACTACTTCGACTTCTCGATCTACGTCGACGCCCGGACCGACGACATCGAGCACTGGTACCTGGACCGCTTCCGCAAGCTGCGGCAGACCGCCTTCCAGGACCCGAACTCCTACTTCCTCCGCTTCACCGAGGTGCCGGAGGAGGAGGCGATGGAGTACGGCCGACAGGTCTGGCGCACCATCAACAAGCCCAACCTGCTGGAGAACGTGCTGCCGACCCGCGGCCGGGCCACCCTGATCCTGCAGAAGGGGGCGGACCACAAGGTCCGCCGGGCGCTGCTGCGCAAACTCTGACGACCCGACAGAGAGCCCCCGCCGGAACCCGGCGGGGGCCCTCTGGGCGTTCGGGGTGTACGGGCTCAGCCCAGGTGGGTGCGGACCGCCTCGGCCAGCCGCTGCCCGACCGCCTCGGCCTGCACCGGGTCGGCGGCCTCGACCATCACCCGGACCAGCGGCTCGGTGCCCGACTGCCGCAGCAGCACCCGGCCGGTGGAGCCCAGCTCGGCCTCGGCCGCGGCGACCGCGGCGGCCAGCTCGGTGCTGGTCTTCACCCGGGACTTGTCGACGCCCTTGA
This sequence comes from Kitasatospora sp. NPDC033851, assembly GCF_055576085.1. Lineage (NCBI taxonomy): Bacteria > Bacillati > Actinomycetota > Actinomycetes > Kitasatosporales > Streptomycetaceae > Kitasatospora > Kitasatospora sp. NPDC033851. The sequence continues at coordinate 162,559 of NZ_JBVIRL010000006.1, forward strand.
CGTTGATCAGGACCTGCGGCAGCCGGGTCATCACGGCGGCCAGGTCGGCCAGCGGCTGCTTGGTGGCGGCCAGTCGGGCGCCCAGCATCAGGCCGGTCAGGGTGCCGTCACCGGTGGTGGCGTGGTCCAGCAGGATGACGTGGCCGGACTGCTCGCCGCCCAGCGCGAAGCCGTGCTCCTTCATGGCCTCCAGCACGTAGCGGTCGCCGACGGCGGTCTCCACCAGCTCGATGCCCTCGCGCTCCATTGCCAGCTTGAAGCCGAGGTTGGACATCACGGTGGCCACCGCGGTGTTGCCGCGCAGGGTGCCGGCCTCCTTCATGGCGACCGCGAGGATGGCGATGATCTGGTCGCCGTCCACCTCGTCGCCCTCGGCGTCGGCGGCCAGGCAGCGGTCGGCGTCGCCGTCCAGGGCGATGCCGAAGTCGGCCTTGTGCTCCTTCATCGCGACGCGCAGCCGGTCCAGGTGGGTGGAGCCGACGCCGTCGTTGATGTTGAGGCCGGTGGGCTCGGCCCCCAGGGTGTGGACGACCTCGGCGCCGGCCCGGGCGAAGGCCTCGGGGGCGACGTAGGCGGCCGCGCCGTGGGCGCCGTCGATGACGACCTTGACGCCGTCCAGGCGGTTGGGCAGCACGCCGATCAGGTGGGCGACGTACTTGTCGAAGCCCTCGGTGTACTCGCGGACCCGGCCGACGGCGGCGCCGGTCGGACGGTTCCAGTCCTCCTCGCCGAGCGTGTGCTTGCGGTAGTGGGACTCGATCGCGTCCTCGATGCGGTCGTCCAGCTTGTGGCCGCCGCGGGCGAGGAACTTGATGCCGTTGTCCGGCATGGCGTTGTGACTGGCGGACAGCATCACGCCGAAGTCGGCGCCGAGCGCGCCGGTGAGGTAGGCCACGGCCGGGGTGGGCAGGACGCCGACCCGCAGGACGTCGACTCCGGCACTCGCCAGACCGGCGATGACGGCGGCCTCCAGGAACTCTCCCGAGGCACGCGGGTCACGGCCGACCACCGCGACCGGCCGGTGGCCGTCGAAGGCACCGGCCTCGCCGAGCACGTGCGCCGCCGCGACCGACAGCCCGAGCGCGAGCTCCGCCGTCAGGCCCTGGTTGGCCACCCCGCGTACGCCGTCCGTACCGAAGAGTCGTCCCACTGTCCCGTCCTCCATCACCACTGCTCGGAACCCAACCGATGATCCCGGCCGCCGCACAGTAGCCGGGGAACGCGTCGCCCCGGAGTACACGTGGTACTCCGGGGCGACGGTTGCGCAACACCAGGGGGGCGGCGCCGCCAGGGCGGACGCCCCCCTGGGACGCGATTAGCGCTTGCTGTACTGCGGCGCCTTGCGGGCCTTCTTGAGACCGGCCTTCTTGCGCTCGACGGCGCGGGCGTCACGGGTCAGGAAGCCGGCCTTCTTCAGCGCGCCGCGGTTGTTGTCCACGTCGGCCTCGTTCAGGGCACGGGCCACGCCGAGGCGCAGCGCGTAGGCCTGGCCGGACACGCCGCCGCCGCTGATGCGGGCGACGACGTCGTAACGGCCGTCCAGCTCGAGGAGCTTGAAGGGCTCGTTCACGGTCTGCTGGTGCACCTTGTTGGGGAAGTAGTCCTCAAGGGTGCGACCGTTGATCTTCCACTGGCCGGTGCCGGGGACGATGCGCACGCGGGCGATCGCCTCCTTGCGACGGCCGAGGCCGGCGCCCGGGATGGCCTCGCCGAAGCGGCCGGCCAGGGACTCGGAGGTGTAGCTCTCCTCGGAGGTGTACTCGCCCTCGACGGCCTCGGCGGCCTCGTCGAAGTCGACCTCAAGGGTTTCAGTGGTCTCGGCCACGGTGTTCCTCAGCTCTTTTCAGTGATGGGGGGCTTGGTGGCCGAATTACTGCGAGACCTGGGTGATCTCGAACGGCACCGGCTGCTGGGCAGCGTGGGGGTGCTGGTCGCCCGAGTAGACCTTCAGCTTCGAGAGCATCTGGCGGCCCAGGCTGTTCTTGGGGATCATGCCCTTGATGGCCTTCTCGACGGCCTTCTCCGGGTTGTTCGCCAGCAGGTCGTCGTAGCGCACCGAGCGCAGACCGCCCGGGAAGCCCGAGTGGCGGTAGGCCAGCTTCTGGGTCTTCTTGTTACCGGACAGGTGCACCTTGTCGGCGTTGATGATGATGACGAAGTCACCAGTGTCAACGTGCGGCGCGTAGATCGCCTTGTGCTTGCCCCGGAGGAGGTTGGCGGCCTGGGAAGCCAGGCGGCCGAGCACGACGTCGGTCGCGTCGATGACGTGCCACTGACGCTGGACGTCGCCGGGCTTGGGGCTGTACGTACGCACGGTCGTAGCCTTCGCTTTTCAGTGAGTGAGTCCTGACAGGAGCACCCGGACGGAAGAGCAGCCTGGTCAACCTTGGACGCAATTCAAGGGGGACCGCTGGTCGTCGACCTGATGTCTCCGGCGTACCGACCTCTCACGTGAGATAGAGCGAGCCAATACGCACATCAAGCGTCCAGGTTACCGGCACGACGGGAAGGGGTCAAAAATCGACGTGGACCCCCCTCGCCGTCACTCAGCGTTCGCGCTCCACCCGGGTCACGTCCCAGACCGGTTCCGGCGACTCGTACACCCGGCCGTCGGCCCCGAACACCAGGAAGCGGTCGAAGGTCTTGGCGAACCAGCGGTCGTGGGTGACGCACAGCACGGTGCCGTCGAAGGCCTCCAGCCCGGCCTGCAGCGCCTCGGCGCTCTCCAGGTCCAGGTTGTCGGTCGGCTCGTCGAGCAACAGGGCTGTCACACCGGAGAGTTCGAGCTTGAGGATCATCAGCCGGGCCTGCTGCCCGCCGGACAGCGACTCGAACTTCTGCTCCTCCTGGCGGTCCAGCTCGTACCGCCGCAGCGCGCCCATCGCGGCGCCGCGGCTGAGCGCGTGCTCCTCCTCGACGATGGAGCGGACGGTACGGCCGAACAGCTCCGGGTGGGCGTGGGTCTGCCGGAAGTGGCCGGGCACGACCCGGGCGCCGAGCTTCCAGCCGCCGGTGTGCGCGACCGTCTCGTCGCCGGCCAGCAGCCGCAGGAGGTGCGACTTGCCGGCGCCGTTGGCGCCCAGCACCCCGATCCGCTCGCCGTAGAAGACCTCCAGGTCGAAGGGCTGCATCAGGTCGGTGAGTTCCAACTGCTCCAGGGTGAACGCGCGCACGCCGGTGCGGCCGCCCTTGAGCCGCATGGTGATGCTCTGCTCGCGCGGGGGCTCCTCCGGCCGGCCGGCCTCCTCGAACTTCTTCAGCCGGGTCTGCGCGGCCGCGTAGCGGGTGGCGAGGGCGTGGCTGACCGATGCGGCCTGGCGCAGGGTCACCACCAGCTTCTTGAGCTTGGCGTGCTCCTCGTCCCAGCGCCGCCCCAGCTCCTCGAAGCGCGCGAACCGGTCCTTGCGGGCCTCGTGGAAGGAGTCGAAGCCGCCACCGTGCACCCAGACGCTGCTGCCGGCGGCACCGGACTCCACGCTGATGATCTTCTCCGCCGTGCGGGAGAGCAGCTCGCGGTCGTGTGAGATGTACAACACGGTCTTCGAGGTCGCCTTGATGGCCTCCTCCAGCCAGCGCTTGCCCGGCACGTCCAGGTAGTTGTCCGGCTCGTCCAGCAGCAGCACCTCCTCGGGGCCGCGCAGCAGCGTCTCCAGGACGAGCCGCTTCTGCTCACCGCCGGAGAGCGTGTTCAGGCCGCGCCACTGGGCCTTGTCGAAGGGCACGCCGAGGGCCGCCATGGTGCAGACGTCCCAGTCGGTCTCGTAGTCGTAGCCGCCGACGTCGGCCCAGTCGGAGAGCGCCTGGGCGTAGGCCATCTGCGTCTTCTCGTCGTCCTGGGCGATCATCGCCAGCTCGGCCGCGTCCACCGCGCGGGCGGCCACCGCGATCCGCTCGGGGGCGACCGACACCAGCAGGTCGCGGACCGAGGCGTCGGCCGGCAGCGCGCCCGGGGTGGACCGCTGGTCCTCGCGGCCGGTGGTGCCGACGAACTGGCGCATCACGCCGAGCCCGCCGCTGATCGTCACCGAGCCGCCGTGCGGCTGGAGGTCCCCCGCGATCATCCGCAGCAGGGTGGTCTTGCCGGCGCCGTTCGCGCCGACCAGGGCGACCGCGGCGCCCTCGCCGACCCGGAAGGACGCGTCGTCGAACAGCACCCGTCCGTCCGGCAGGTAGTACTCAAGGTGCGAAATTTCGACGTGTCCCATGGGAGCGATTGTCCCAAGCGGACGCCCATGGCCAAAACGGATTACCCGACGGGCTGCCCCGGCAGGGTGCGCATCCGCCGGGCCTGGCGATTGCGCTCGGCCAGCTGGTCGTCCGCCGGGTAGCCGACCTCCTCCAGCGTCAGCCCGTACGGCCGGATCACGTTGACCGCGGAGTTGCGCACCCCGCCCGCCAGCACCTCGCCGGGGAACTCCACCGGCCGGTGCCCGTCGCCGACCAGCAGCATCGCGCCGACCAGCGCCCGGACCATGTTGTGGCAGAAGGCGTCGGCCCGGACGGTGGCGACCGCGAGCGAGCCTTCCTGGGCGGCGTAGGCGTCCACCGGGACCCGGTCCCAGTGCAGCTCCAGCAGGGTGCGGATGGTGGTGGCGCCCTCGCGCTTCTTGCAGTACGCGGCGAAGTCGTGCTCGCCGAGCAGCAGCTTCGCCGCGGCGTTCATCCGGTCCACGTCCAGCGGGCGGTCGTGCCAGAGCACGTGGCCGCGCAGCAGCGGGTCCACCCCGCCCGGGTGGTCGGCGACGCGGTACGCGTACCGCCGCCAGATCGCCGAGAAGCGGGCGTCGAACCCGGCCGGCGCCTCGCCGACCCGGTAGATCCGGACGTCCCCGGGGAGCCGGCCGGCCAGCCGGCGCAGCAGCTTGTCCCGGTGCGCCTCCCACAGCTCGGCCGGCAGGTCGACGTGCGCGACCTGGCCGCGGGCGTGCACCCCGGCGTCGGTACGGCCGGCCACGGTCAGCGGGAACAGCTCCGGACTGCGGGTGACGATCTGCAGCGCGCTCTCGATCTCCTCCTGGACCGTCCGCCGGCCGCCCTTCTGCCGGGCCCAGCCGGAGAACTCGGCGCCCTGGTAGGCGAGGTCGAGGCGGACCCGGACGTACCCGTCCGCCGGTCCGTCCTTCACCGGCGGCTGCTCGGCGCAATCGTTGACCACAATCCACTCCAGACAGAAGGAACGGGCCCGCTCCCCCACGAATGGGAGAACGGGCCCGCACTACACCTACAGGTGTCAGGCCTGCTCGGCGGCCTCGGCCTCGGCGGCCTTGGTCTCGACGGCAGCGGCCTCGTCGGCCTCCTTGACGGCGCGCTTGGTGGCGCCCTCGGCCTCGCCGACGGCGGTCTGCGCGACGGTCAGCGCCTCGACCAGCTCGATCACGGCCATCGGGGCGTTGTCGCCACGACGGGGACCGATCTTGGTGATACGGGTGTAACCACCCGGGCGGTTCTCGTAGCGCGGCGCGATCTCGGTGAAGAGGGTGTGCAGCACGGCGATGTCGGTGATCGTCTTGCGAACCAGACGACGGTTGTGGATGTCGCCCTTCTTCGCCTTGGTGATCAGCTTCTCCGCCAGCGGGCGCATCCGACGGGCCTTGGCCTCGGTCGTGGTGATGCGGCCGTACTGGAACAGCTCCCGGCACAGACCGGCGAGCAGCAGCGGCTCGTGGTGCGGGCCGCCGCCGAGGCGGGCACCCTTGGTGGGACGCGGCATGGAATTACTCCTCGAATCTCCGACTGCGGCCGTACCAGGTACCGCAGCGGGCGTACGGGCACGGTGCCCGCACGACTTTCACGACAGCGGAGGCGGTTCCGGAGAACCGCCCCCGCGGTCAAGTCTCTCAGTACTGCTCGGTCTCCGCGTAACCCGCGTCGTCCAGGTCGTCGGCGCCGAAGGCGTCGGCGGCGGCGGTCGGGTCGAACCCGGGCGGGCTGTCCTTGAGGGCCAGGCCCATGCCGGCCAGCTTCGCCTTGACCTCGTCGATCGACTTCGCACCGAAGTTGCGGATGTCGAGCAGGTCGGCCTCGGAGCGGGCGACGAGCTCACCCACGGTGTGGATGCCCTCGCGCTTGAGGCAGTTGTACGACCGAACGGTGAGCTCCAGCTCCTCGATCGGCAGCGCCAGGTCGGCGGCCAGGGCGGCGTCCGTCGGGGACGGGCCCATGTCGATGCCCTCGGCGTCGATGTTCAGCTCGCGGGCGAGGCCGAACAGCTCCACCAGGGTCTTGCCGGCCGAGGCCATGGCGTCGCGCGGACGCATGGCGGGCTTGGTCTCGACGTCGACGATCAGCTTGTCGAAGTCGGTCCGCTGCTCGACACGGGTGGCCTCGACCTTGTAGGTGACCTTCAGCACGGGGCTGTAGATCGAGTCGACCGGGATGCGGCCGATCTCCTGGCCGGAGGCCTTGTTCTGGACGGCGGAGACGTAGCCGCGACCGCGCTCGACGGTCAGCTCCATCTCCAGCTTGCCCTTGCCGTTGAGCGTGGCGAGGACCAGCTCGGGGTTGTGCACCTCGACACCCGCCGGCGGGGCGATGTCGGCGGCGGTGACGACACCCGGGCCCTGCTTGCGCAGGTACATCACGACCGGCTCGTCGTGCTCCGAGGAGACGACCAGCTGCTTGATGTTGAGGATGAGGTCGGTCACGTCCTCCTTGACGCCCGGCACGGTGGTGAACTCGTGCAGGACGCCGTCGATGCGGATGCTGGTGACAGCGGCACCCGGGATCGACGACAGGAGCGTGCGGCGAAGCGAGTTGCCGAGGGTGTAGCCGAAGCCCGGCTCCAGCGGCTCGATCACGAACCGCGAGCGGAACTCGTCGACGACCTCTTCGGTCAGCGAGGGGCGCTGAGCGATAAGCATGGGGGCGTTCCTCCAGTTGTCTTCGGCACCCACTATTTGATGCCGACAGGACCAAGCGTACGGGCTCCCGAAAGCAGTGACTATTCACTACGTGGGAGCCCGTACGAGGTTTAAAACAGAACCCAGCGTGCCCGAAGGCGCTGCGTCAGACGCGGCGGCGCTTCGGCGGACGGCAGCCGTTGTGCGGGGTGGGGGTGACGTCCTGGATCGAGCCGACCTCCAGGCCGGTGGCCTGGAGCGAACGGATCGCGGTCTCGCGGCCGGAGCCCGGACCCTTCACGAAGACGTCAACCTTGCGCATGCCGTGCTCCTGCGCGCGACGGGCAGCGGCCTCGGCGGCCATCTGCGCGGCGAACGGGGTGGACTTGCGCGAGCCCTTGAAGCCGACGTGGCCGGCGGAGGCCCAGGAGATCACGTTGCCCGCGGGGTCGGTGATCGAAACGATGGTGTTGTTGAACGTGCTCTTGATGTGCGCGTGGCCGTGAGCGACGTTCTTCTTTTCCTTGCGGCGGATCTTCTTCGCGCCGGCAGCCTGACGACCCTTGGGGGGCATAAGTCTGTTCTCCTACTGAGGTGGTCGGTCCGCTGACCCGCGGGCCGGAGGGATGTCCGGTGACGGGACGGACTACTTCTTGCCCGGCTTCTTCTTGCCGGCGATCGCGCGACGCGGGCCCTTGCGGGTACGCGCGTTGGTGTGGGTGCGCTGGCCGCGGACCGGCAGGCCACGGCGGTGACGCAGACCCTCGTAGCAGCCGATCTCGACCTTGCGGCGGATGTCGGCGGCCACCTCACGGCGGAGGTCACCCTCGACCGTGTAGTTGGCGTCGATGTACTGGCCGAGCTTGATCAGGTCGTCCTCGGAGATGTCGCGAACGCGGACATCCGGGCTGACACCGGTCTCGGCGAGGGTCTGCTGGGCGCGGGTACGGCCGATGCCGTACACGTACGTAAGGGCGATCTCGATCCGCTTCTCACGGGGGAGATCAACGCCGGCGAGGCGTGCCATTCAAGGCTCCTGTGGTTCTTCAGAGGTCTTGCGTGCTACCTACTCCGACACCTCACGGTGAGGGAGCCCCGGCCTCTTACCGGGGGCGGCAGTCCGTCCGCGAAGGGACGGATCGGGTAGCCCGCTTATGACGTTTTCGCGTCGCGCGAAGTACTACGAGAAATGCTGGAGAGCGATCAGCCCTGGCGCTGCTTGTGGCGCAGGTTGTCGCAGATCACCATGACCCGGCCGTGACGGCGGATCACCTTGCACTTGTCGCAGATCTTCTTGACGCTCGGCTTGACCTTCATGCTTCAGGTTCTCCGGGTCTAGATCTGACGTTCTTACTTGTAGCGGTAGACGATCCGGCCGCGCGTGAGGTCGTAGGGGCTGAGCTCCACGACGACCCGGTCGTCCGGCAGGATGCGGATGTAGTGCATGCGCATCTTGCCACTGATGTGCGCGAGGACCTTGTGACCGTTCTGCAGCTCGACCTTGAACATCGCGTTCGGAAGAGACTCGATCACGGTGCCCTCGATCTCAATGGCGCCTTGCTTCTTAGCCATGAACTGCGAGATCCACCTTCCGGGACCGGCTACCGTATGCGGAACGCTCGTGCGAACCTGGGTTCACCCCGTCCCCGAGGGGAAGAGGGCGCGCTGAAGCACGCTACGAGTGAGCCGACGGTCCATCCTACGCCAGCGTTTCCGGTGGACCAAAACGGGGGCCCCGGAAAGCGGCACCCGTCACACCGGCGGCGTCAGACCCCGGCGGAGAGCGTCAGCGGCTGGACGTGCGCGGTGCAGGCCGAGCAGCGGCGGGCGGCCTCGGGGATCTCGGTGAGGCACTCGGGGCACGGGCGCTTGGGGGCCTTCGGCTTCTTCGGCAGGTAGCGCGCGGTCGCCTTGGTGATCGGCAGCACCACGCAGAAGTAGAGCACCGCGGCGGTCATGACGAAGGCGATCAGGACGTTGAGGAACTGGCCGTACGGGAAGGTGACCCCGGCCACCGTCGCCTTGTACGAGCTGAAGTCGCCGGCCGCACCGACCACCACGCCCACCAGCGGGGTGAGGAAGGCGGACACGAAGCCGGTCACCACCCCGGTGAACGCGGCACCGATGACCACACCGACCGCCATGTCGATGACGTTGCCGCGCATCATGAAGTCGCGGAATCCCTTGAGCACGTGCTCACTCCTGCATCGCTCGTAAACCGGTCGGGCGGCAGCTGACCACTGCCAGTCGATAAAAATAGGACAAAAGCCCTGGAGGTCCAAACCTCCAGGGCTCTGATCCCTTGTCAGCAGCGGCGCTCGGGCGCCGCGACGACTACGCGAGCGGGTCCGGAGCTGCGGTGATGCCCAGCTTGGCCAGTTCGGCCCGGCCTCCGTCGAAGGCGGTCAGGACCAGCGGGCCCTGCTCGGTCACGGCCACCGAGTGCTCCCAGTGCGAGGCCCAGGTGCCGTCGTTGGTGACGACCGTCCACTCGTCGTCCAGGACGGTCGTGTGCGGGGTGCCCAGCGAGACCATCGGCTCGATCGCCAGCACGGTGCCGGGGACCAGCTTGGGGCCCTTGCCGCGGCCGCGCTCGACGTAGTTCAGCACGTGGGGCTCCATGTGCATCGCGGTGCCGATGCCGTGGCCGCCGTAGCCCTCGGTGATACCCCACTTGCCCTTCGGCGGCAGCGGCTGGCGGCGGATGAAGCCCTCGATCGCCTTGGAGACGTCGACCAGGCGGTTGTTCTTCTTCATCTGGGCGATGCCGGCCCACATCGAGCCCTCTGTGACCCGGCTCAGCATCTCGACCTCGGGGCGGACCTCGCCGACCGCCACGCTGATCGCCGCGTCGCCGTGCCAGCCGTCCAGGATGGCGCCGCAGTCGATCGAGATGAGGTCGCCCTCCTGCAGCACCCGCTCGCCCGGGATGCCGTGCACGACCTCGTTGTTCACCGAGGCGCAGATCACGCCGGGGAACCAGAGACCGCCGTGGTTGGCGCGGAAGTTCGAGGTGGCGCCGTGGTCGGTGATGACCTTGTCCGCGATGTCGTTGAGCTCCTGGGTGGTCACCCCCGGAGCGACCGCCTCGCGGCAGGCCTTGAGGGCCTCGGCGACGACCAGCCCGGCCGCTCGCATCTTCGCGATCTGCTCGGGGGTCTTGATCTCCACCATCTGGTCACGCCTTCCAAGTCCGGATTACCACTGCCCTACCACCGTACGACGCCGAAACGGCCGGGCCACCCGCTGGGCGGGCGACCCGGCCGTACCGTCGTACGTTCGCCGAGAGACTCAGCTGTCCTGCTTCAGCGCCTCGATCGCGCGGGCGGTGACCTCGTCCACCTTGCCGAGGGCCGGGATGGTCACCAGGAGACCCTGCTCCTTGTAGTAACCGATGATCGGCTCGGTCTCGGTGTGGTAGACCTCCAGGCGCGTACGCACCTTGTCCTCGGTGTCGTCCGAGCGCTGGTACAGCTCGCCGCCGCACTCGTCGCAGACGCCCTCGGCCTTCGGCGGGTTGTAGTCCACGTGAAAGACGTGGCCACCGTCGTTGCGGCACAGGCGACGGCCCGCGATCCGCTTGACGACCTCGTCCTCCGGGACCTCCAGGTCCAGCACGCCGTCCAGCTTGATGCCCTGCTCGGCGAGGAACTCGTCGAGCGCCTCGGCCTGGCCGAGGTTGCGGGGGAAGCCGTCCAGCAGGAAGCCGTTCACGGCGTCCTCCTGGAGCATGCGGTCCTTGGCCATCCCGATGGTGACCTCGTCCGGTACCAGACGGCCCGCGTCCATGTAGCTCTTGGCCTCGAGCCCCAGCGGGGTGCCCTGACCGATGTTGGCGCGGAACAGGTCTCCGGTGGAGATGTGGGGAATGGACAGGGTCTTGGCGAGCAGGTGCGCCTGAGTACCCTTCCCGGCCCCGGGAGGACCAACGAGGACGATACGCATCAGCGGAGGAACCCTTCGTAATTGCGCTGCTGGAGCTGGCTCTCGATCTGCTTCACAGTTTCGAGTCCGACGCCGACGACGATGAGCACACTGGTGCCGCCGAACGGGAAAGCGGTCTGCTGTCCGAAGGCGACCAGGGCGATCATCGGGATCAACGCGATCAGGCCCAGGTAGAGCGAACCCGGCCACGTGATTCGGGTCAGCACGTAGTTCAGGTACTCGGCCGTCGGCCGGCCGGCCCGGATGCCCGGGATGAACCCACCATACTTCTTCATATTGTCGGCAACTTCTTCGGGGTTGAAGGAGATCGCGACGTAGAAGAAGGCGAAGAAGACGATCAGCAGGAAGTAGGTCGCCATGTAGATCGGGTGGTCACCCTTGACGAAGTTCGTCCGGATCCACGTGGCCCAGCCCGCCTGGCTGTTGGTCAGCTGGACCACCAGGGCGGGAATGTAGAGCAGCGACGAGGCGAAGATGACCGGGATGACACCGGCCTGGTTCACCTTGAGCGGGATGTAGGTCGAGGTGCCGCCGAACGCCCGGCGGCCGATCATCCGCTTCGCGTACTGGACCGGGATCCGGCGCTGGGCCTGCTCGACGAAGATGACCAGCATCACGACGATGATGCCGACCGCGACCACGGAGAGGAACTCGACCCAGCCGCCGCCGATGGTGCCGCCGGTCTTGATCGCCCACATCGAGGTCGGGAACTGCGCCGCGATCGAGGTGAAGATCAGCAGCGACATGCCGTTGCCGATGCCGCGGTCGGTGATCAGCTCACCCAGCCACATGATGACCGTGGTGCCGGCCGTCATCGTGAGGACCATGACCGCGATCCGGAACACTCCGGTGTCCGGGACGATCTGGTTGGCCACCGGGCAGCCCGAGAACAGCGCGCCACTGGAGGCCGTCGCGACGATGCCGGTGCCCTGGAGCACGGCGAGCGCGATGGTCAGGTAGCGGGTGTACTGGGTGATCTTCGCCTGGCCGGCCTGGCCCTCCTTCTTCAGCATCTCCAGTCGCGGGATCACGACGGTGAGGAGCTGGAGGATGATGCTCGCCGTGATGTACGGCATGATGCCGAGCGCGAAGATCGTCAATTGGAGGAGCGCGCCACCGCTGAACAGGTTGACGAGCCCGAAGAGGCCGTTGTTCTTTGTCGCCTTCACACACTCGTTCACGGCCGTGAAGCTCACGCCGGGGATCGGAATGTGCGAGCCCAGCCGGAACAGCACCATGATGCCCAGCGTGAACAGCAGCTTCTTGCGCAGGTCGGGCGTCTGGAACGCCCGCGCGAACGCACTGAGCACGGTGCCTCCTGCGCCTCCCGCACGTCGTCGGCGGGAGGGTCGGTCCTGAATGGGGAGTTTGCGGTTCGGGCTCCCGTACAGACGGCACAGGCGAGCCTACGCGCAGCCTACAAGGGAACTCCACGGACTCTAACAGTGCGCGGCCACTCGGAAGAAGCGCGTACGGCCCCTCCCCCACTCACGGGGTACGGGATGCCCGGGTTTGCCACACAAAAGAACGAGCACCCGGCCGTCCGGAACCGAACGGTCCCGCACGGCCCGGGAACGGCACGAGCCCCGCACCTCCCGAAGGAGGTGCGGGGCTCGAAGCCGGAGTGTCAGCGGGCTCAGATGAGCTCGTTGACCGTACCGCCGGCGGCCTTGATCTTCTCGGCGGCGGTGCCGGAGACGGCGTCCACCGAGACCTGCAGGGCAACCGAGATCTCGCCGGTGCCGAGCACCTTGACGAGCGAGTTCTTGCGAACCGCGCCCTTCTCGACGAGACCCTCGACGGTGACCTCTCCACCCTGCGGGTAGAGCTCGGCCAGCTTGTCGAGGTTGACCACCTGGAAGGTGATCTTGAAGGGGTTCTTGAAGCCCTTCAGCTTCGGCAGGCGCATGTGGAGGGGCATCTGGCCACCCTCGAAGCGCTGCGGAACCTGGTAGCGGGCCTTGGTGCCCTTGGTACCACGACCAGCGGTCTTACCCTTGGAGCCCTCACCACGACCGACACGGATCTTGTCGGTCTTGGCACCAGGGGCGGGACGCAGGTTGTGGATCTTGATCGGGTTCTCGCCCATGATCAGTCCACCTCCTCAACCGTCACCAGGTGACGGACCGTGTGGGCCATCCCGCGGATCTCGGGACGGTCCTCCTTCACCACGACGTCGTGCATGCGCTTGAGACCAAGCGAACGCAGGGTGTCACGGTGGTTCTGCTTGCTGCCGATGTACGACTTGGTCTGCGTGATCTTCAGGCGAGCCATCAGGCGCTCACCCCAGCAGCACGCGCCCGCAGCAGAGCAGCGGGGGCCACGTCCTCCAGCGGCAGGCCACGACGAGCGGCGATCTCCTCGGGGCGCACGAGGCCCTTCAGAGCAGCCACGGTGGCGTGCACGATGTTGATCGCGTTGTCCGAGCCGAGCGACTTCGACAGGATGTCGTGGATGCCGGCGCACTCCAGGACGGCGCGCACCGGACCACCGGCGATAACACCGGTACCGGGGGCGGCGGGCTTCAGGAGCACGACGCCGGCGGCCTTCTCACCCTGGATGGGGTGCGGGATGGTGCCCTGGATACGGGGGACCTTGAAGAAGTTCTTCTTGGCCTCCTCAACACCCTTGGCGATGGCGGCCGGAACCTCCTTCGCCTTCCCGTAACCAACACCCACGGTGCCATCGCCATCGCCCACCACGACCAGCGCGGTGAAGGAGAAACGACGACCACCCTTGACAACCTTGGCGACACGGTTGATCGCGACGACGCGCTCGACGTAAGCGGTCTTCTCGACGGCGGGGGCGTTGCCCCGGTCGTCACGCTTACGGTCACGCCGCTCGCCACCGGTGCCGCCGCCGGCGCCGCTACCGCGGCGCTGGGGTCCAGCCATTGGAATTACCTCTCTCGATTACGTCCGCCGACAGAGTCGACGAGCGGCTTAGAAGTCGAGCCCGGCCTCGCGGGCCGCGTCCGCCAGGGCGGCGATGCGGCCGGCGTACCGGTTGCCCGCGCGGTCGAAGACGACCGACTCGATGCCGGCGGCCTTGGCGCGCTCGGCGACCAGGCTCCCGACCTTCTTGGCCAGCTCGGTCTTGTCGCCCTCGGCGCCCTTGATGGACACGTCGAGGGTGGACGCCGACGCCAGGGTGTGACCCTTGGCGTCGTCGATGACCTGGGCGACCATGTGACGGTTCGAGCGCGTCACGACGAGACGCGGACGCACCTCGGTGCCGACGACGCGCTTGCGAACGCGGATCGCGCGGCGCTTGCGAGCGGCGCTCTTGTAGGCGTTGCCCTTGCCGATCTTGACAGAGACACTCATCGCTTACTTACCACTCTTTCCGACCTTGCGGCGGATGACCTCGCCCGCGTACTTGACACCCTTGGCCTTGTACGGGTCGGGCTTGCGCAGCTTGCGGATCTTCGCGGCGACCTCGCCGACCTTCTGCTTGTCGATGCCGTCCACGTGGAACTTGGTGGCCGACTCGACGACGAAGGAGATGCCCTCGGGCGCCTCGACGAGGATCGGGTGGCTGTAGCCCAGCTGGAACTCCATGTCGGAGCCCTTCGCCAGAACTCGGTAGCCGACACCGCTGATCTCCAGCGACTTGCGGTAGCCCGCGGTCACGCCGGTGATCATGTTCGCCACCAGCGTGCGGGAAAGGCCGTGCAGGGCCTTCGACAGACGCTCGTCGTTGGGGCGGGTGACGAGCAGCGTGCCGTCCTCGCCCTTACCGATCTCGATCGGCGCGGCGACGACGTGGGTGAGGGAGCCCTTCGGGCCCTTCACCGAGACCGCCTGGCCATCGATGGTGACGTCCACGCCAGCGGGGACCTGGATGGGCAGCCGTCCAATGCGCGACATTGCTGTACCTCCGTTTCCCGAATTACCAGACGTAGGCGAGGACTTCTCCGCCTACGCCCTTCTTGGCGGCCTGCTTGTCGGTCAGGAGGCCGGAGGACGTGGAGATGATCGCCACGCCCAGGCCGCCGAGAACCTTCGGCAGGTTGGTGGACTTTGCGTAAACGCGCAGACCCGGCTTGCTGATGCGCTTGATGCCGGCGATGGAGCGCTCACGGTTGGGGCCGAACTTGAGCTCGATGGTCAGCTTCTTGCCGACCTCGCCCTCGACGGGCTCCTCAACCTTGTAGGAGGAGATGTACCCCTCCTGCTGCAGGATCTCGGCGACGTGCGCCTTGATCTTGCTGGCCGGCATCGCCACGGTGTCGTGGTACGCCGAGTTCGCGTTACGCAGACGCGTGAGCATGTCTGCGATGGGGTCGGTCATGGTCATGATGGCCTCAGGCCTCTCTCGCCGCGGTTTCTCCGCGCCAGGTCCCCCTCCCGCACTCTTCCGAGTGCGGTAGGGGCACAAGCGCAGGGGACCTGCGACGTCGTAAGACTGGGTGCGAGCCCTCCGTAAAGGGCCACGAACATCCATGGGGAAGCCGTGGCAGGGGGCCCGACCCCACTACCTTACGGGAATCCGTACGGCAGGCCCAAAACGGGCCGGTGTGGGATCGGGCACCTCTGCTTCGCTGGGTGCCTAAAGCGCCTGGATTACCAGGAGCTCTTGGTCACGCCCGGCAGCTCGCCGCGGTGCGCCATCTCACGGAGGCAGACACGGCACAGGCCGAACTTGCGGTACACCGAGTGCGGACGGCCGCAGCGCTGGCACCGGGTGTAGGCCCGGACGCCGAACTTCGGCTTGCGCTCGGACTTCGCGATGAGGGACTTCTTCGCCATTGGCTCACGCCTCCTTGAACGGGAAGCCCAGAGCACGCAGGAGCGCCCGGCCCTCGTCGTCGGTCTGAGCGGTGGTCACGACGGTGATGTCCATACCGCGCTGACGGTCGACCTTGTCCTGGTCGATCTCGTGGAACATAACCTGCTCGGTCAGACCGAAGGTGTAGTTGCCACGGCCGTCGAACTGCTTCGGGGAGAGGCCGCGGAAGTCGCGGATTCGCGGCAGGGCCAGCGAAACCAGACGGTCCAGGAACTCCCACATGCGGTCACCACGGAGGGTGACGTGCGTGCCGATCGGCTGGCCCTCGCGCAGCTTGAACTGCGCGATGGACTTGCGAGCCTTGGTCACGGCCGGCTTCTGACCGGTGATCGCGGTCAGGTCGCGGATCGCGCCCTCGATCAGCTTGCTGTCACGGGCGGCCTCGCCGACACCCATGTTGACGACGACCTTGACCAGGCCGGGCGTCAGCATGACGTTCTCGTACGAGAACTGCTCCTGCAGCTGACCCTTGATCTCGGAGTTGTAACGCTCCTTGAGACGGGGGGTCACCTTCTCAACAGTCGTCTCAGACATCAGATGTCCTCACCGGTTCGCTTGGCAACGCGGATCTTGTTGCCCTCGTCATCGAAGCGGTAGCCAACGCGGGTGACGACCTTCTTGCCGTCCTTCTCCACGACCAGCTGGACGTTGGAGACGTGCACCGGGGCCTCGACGGTGACGATGCCACCCTGAGTGCCCGGGCCCGGCTTGGTGTGCTTCTTGACCCGGTTCACACCCTCGACCAGGACCTTGTTCTCGGCGGGCATGGCCTGGATGACCTTGCCCTGCTTGCCGCGGTCCTTGCCGGTGATGACCTGAACCAGGTCACCCTTCTTGATCTTCATGCTGTTCGCCATGAGTTAGAGCACCTCCGGCGCAAGCGAGATGATCTTCATGAACTTCTTGTCACGCAGCTCGCGGCCCACCGGGCCGAAGATGCGGGTACCACGGGGGTCACCATCGGTGTTCTTCAGAACGACCGCGGCGTTCTCGTCGAAACGGATGTACGAGCCATCCGGACGACGACGCGACTTCACGGTACGGACGACGACGCACTTGACGACGTCACCCTTCTTCACCGAACCGCCGGGGATCGCGTCCTTGACGGTCGCGACGATGACGTCCCCGATGCCGGCGTAGCGGCGACCGGAACCACCGAGAACGCGGATGCAAAGGATTTCCTTCGCGCCCGTGTTGTCGGCGACACGCAGTCGCGACTCCTGCTGGATCACAGCTTTCTCCTGATCGTCAACGAGAGCTGACGGGCCGGCCGCTGCTCACACCAGCGCCCACGAGGGGCCTGGTGCACATACGGCCGTACCGCATCAACTTCGTTACTTGGCCTTCTCGAGGATCTCGACGACGCGCCAGCGCTTCGTCGCGGACAGCGGGCGGGTCTCCGCCAGGAGGACCCGGTCGCCGATGCCGCAGGCGTTCGCCTCGTCGTGCGCCTTCAGCTTGTTCGTACGGCGGATGACCTTGCCGTACAGAGCGTGCTTGACGCGGTCCTCGACGGCGACGACGACGGTCTTGTCCATCTTGTCGCTGACGACGAGACCCTCACGGGTCTTGCGGAAACCGCGCGTCTCGTTGGTGTTCTCAGTCATCAGGCGCTCTCCACCGTCTCGATGCCCAGCTCGCGCTCGCGCATCAGGGTGTAGATCCGCGCGATGTCCTTACGGACGAGCTTGAGCCGTCCGTGGTTGTCGAGCTGCCCGGTCGCCGCCTGGAAGCGGAGGTTGAACAGCTCCTCCTTGGCCTCACGGAGCTTGGCAACGAGACCCTCGTTGTCCAGCTCGCGGAGGTCAGCAGCCTTGGTGCCGGCCGACATCAGCTCTCACCTGCCTCGCGCCGGATGATCCGGCACTTCATCGGGAGCTTGTGAGCAGCGCGGGTCAGCGCCTCACGAGCCACCTTCTCGTTGGGGTACGACAGCTCGAACATGACCCGACCCGGGTGCACGTTCGCGATCCACCACTCGGGCGAACCCTTACCGGAACCCATGCGGGTCTCGGCCGGCTTCTTGGTGAGCGGACGGTCCGGGTAGATGTTGATCCAGACCTTGCCGCCACGCTTGATGTGACGGGTGACGGCGATACGAGCGGACTCGATCTGCCGGTTCGTCACGTAGGCCGGGGTGACGGCCTGGATGCCGTACTCGCCGAAGGCGAGCTCGGTGCCACCCTTGGCAGCGCCACGGCGCTTCGGGTGGTGCTGCTTGCGGTGCTTGACCCGACGGGGGATCAGCATTGGGGTCAGGCCTCCGTTCCGGTGTTCTCGGCAGCCGGAGCCTCGGCGACCGGGGCCGCGGGGGCCTCGGAAGCGGCGGGGCGACGGCCACGGCCACCGCGCTCGCCACCACGGCGCTCGCCACCGCGGGCGGGACGACCACCCTCGGGACGGGCCGGGCGGTTGCCCGAGCGGGCAGCGGCGTTCTCAGCGCGGACCTCGGCGATGTTCTTGACGTCGCCCTTGTAGATCCAGACCTTCACACCGATGCGGCCGAAGGTCGTCTTGGCCTCGAAGAAGCCGTAGTCGACGTTCGCGCGCAGGGTGTGCAGCGGCACACGGCCCTCGCGGTAGAACTCCGAACGGCTCATCTCGGCGCCGCCGAGACGACCGGAGCACTGGACCTTGATGCCCTTGGCGCCGGACTTCATGGTGCCCTGCATCGACTTGCGCATGGCACGGCGGAACGACACGCGGGAGGACAGCTGCTCCGCGACGCCCTGAGCCACGAGCTGGGCGTCCAGCTCGGGGTTCTTGACCTCGAGGATGTTCAGCTGGACCTGCTTGCCGGTCAGCTTCTCGAGGTCGCCGCGGATGCGGTCGGCCTCGGTGCCACGGCGACCGATGACGATGCCGGGGCGAGCGGTGTGGATGTCGACGCGGACGCGGTCGCGGGTGCGCTCGATCTCGACCTTGGAGATGCCGGCGCGCTCCATGCCCTTCGTCATCATGCGACGAATGGCAACGTCTTCCTTGACGTAGTCCTTGTACAGCTTGTCGGCGTACCAGCGGGACTTGAAGTCCGTGCTGATGCCGAGGCGGAACCCGTGCGGGTTAACCTTCTGGCCCATTACCGGGTCCCTTCCTTGCTGCTGACGACCACGGTGATGTGGCTGGTCCGCTTGCGGATCCGGTAGGCACGGCCCTGGGCGCGCGGACGGAACCGCTTCAGGGTCGGACCCTCGTCAACGTACGCCTCGCTGATGACGAGGTCGTCCACGTTGTTGTGGTTGTAGTTGTGCACGGCGTTGGCAATGGCGCTGTCGAGCACCTTGCCGACCGGCACGGTGGCGGCCTGCGGAGCGAAACGCAGGACCGCCTGGGCCTCCGTGGCGTTCAGGCCACGGATGAGGTCCACCACGCGGCGGGCCTTCATGGGCGTGACGCGGATGTACCGCGCCTGGGCCCTGGCTTCCATGGTTGTCCCCTTGCTGGTGTAAGTCATTGAGTCGGTAATCTCGCTGGCGACTAGCGACGCTTCGACTTGCGGTCGTCCTTGACGTGACCGCGGAACGTGCGCGTCGGCGCGAACTCGCCGAGCTTGTGGCCGACCATCGACTCGGTGACGAACACCGGGACGTGCTTACGGCCATCGTGCACCGCGATCGTGTGGCCGAGCATGGCCGGGAAGATCACGGAGCGACGGGACCAGGTCTTGATGACGTTCTGGGTACCCGCCTCATTCTGCGCGTCCACCTTCTTGAGAAGGTGGCCGTCGATGAAGGGGCCCTTCTTGAGACTGCGCGGCATCTGACCTGCTCCTAGCGCTTCTTGTTGGTCTTGCGGCGGCGCACGATGAGAGCGTCCGACGCCTTCTTCGGGCGACGGGTACGACCCTCCTTCTGGCCCCACGGCGAGACCGGGTGGCGGCCACCAGAGGTCTTACCCTCACCACCACCGTGCGGGTGGTCGATCGGGTTCATGGCGACACCACGCACGGTCGGGCGGACGCCCTTCCAGCGCATACGGCCGGCCTTGCCCCAGTTGATGTTCGACTGCTCGGCGTTGCCGACCTCGCCGACGGTCGCGCGGCAGCGCGCGTCGACCAGGCGGATCTCACCGGAGGGCATGCGCAGGTGCGCCATCTTGCCCTCACGCGCCAGCAGCTGGATGCCGGACCCGGCGGAGCGGGCCAGCTTGGCACCGCCACCGGGACGCAGCTCCACCGCGTGGATGGTGGTACCGACCGGGATGTTGCGCAGCGGCAGGTTGTTGCCCGGCTTGATGTCGGCGCCAGCGCCGTTCTCGATCCGGTCACCCTGCGCGATGCCGCGCGGCGCGATGATGTAGCGCTTCTCGCCGTCCAGGTAGTGCAGGAGCGCGATGCGCGCGGTGCGGTTCGGGTCGTACTCGATGTGAGCGACCTTGGCCGGCACGCCGTCCTTGTCGTGACGACGGAAGTCGATCACGCGGTAGGCGCGCTTGTGGCCGCCACCCTGGTGGCGAGCGGTGATCCGACCGGCGTTGTTACGGCCGCCCTTGCTGTGCAGGGGGCGAACCAGCGACTTCTCCGGCGTGGACCGCGTGATCTCTACGAAGTCGGCCACGCTGGAGCCACGACGGCCCGGCGTAGTCGGCTTGTACTTGCGGATGCCCATTTGGCTCTCTCGTCCTCGTCCTTATCGACGATCACGATCTCCGTTAGGAGACCGGACCACCGAAGATGTCGATGCGGTTGCCCTCGGCCAGCGTCACGATGGCGCGCTTGGTGTCCTTGCGCTTGCCAAAGCCCGTCTTGGAGCGCTTGCGCTTGCCCTGACGGTTGATCGTGTTGACAGCCTCGACCTTGACCGAGAAGACCGCCTCGACGGCCTGCTTGATCTGGGTCTTGTTGGCGCCCGGCGACACGATGAACGTGTACTTGTTCTCGTCGAGAAGGCTGTAGCTCTTCTCGGAGATGACCGGCTTCACCAGGACGTCACGGGGGTCCGTGAACGTCTTGCTCGTGATCTCTGCAGCCATCAGGCGGCGCTCCCTTCGAGCTCGCCCTCAGCAGCCACGGCCTTGGCGGACGCGGCCGGACCGGCCACGAAACGCTCGAAGGCGGCCTGGGTGAAGACCACATCGTCGGAGACGAGCACGTCGTAGGTGTTCAGCTGACCGGCGTCCAGGATGTGCACGTGCGGCAGGTTGCGGGCGCTCTTCAGACCCAGCTCGTCGGCACGCTCGACGACGAGGAGGATGTTCTTGCGCTCGGTGATCTTGCCGAACAGACCCTTGGCGGCCTTGGTCGACGGCGCCTCGGTCGCGGTCACGTCGGTGACGACGTGAATGCGGTTGTGGCGGGCCCGGTCGGTGAGCGCACCGCGCAGGGCGGCGGCGATCATCTTCTTCGGGGTCCGCTGCGAGTAGTCACGCGGCACGGGACCGTGCACGACGCCACCGCCGGCGAACTGCGGCGCACGGGTCGAGCCCTGACGGGCGCGGCCGGTGCCCTTCTGGCGGTACGGCTTCTTGCCGCCACCGCGGACCTCGCCACGAGTCTTGGTCTTGTGGGTGCCCTGACGGGCCGCAGCGAGCTGCGCCACGACGACCTGGTGCATCAGCGGAACGCTGACCTTCGCGTCGAAGATCTCGGCCGGCAGCTCGAGGCTGCCGGTCTTGTCGCCCGAGGGCGACAGGATGTCAATGGTGCTCATATCCTCACAGCCCCTTCGCCGCGGTGCGGACGAGGACGAGGCCGCCGTTCGGGCCCGGGATTGCGCCCTTGATCAGGAGCAGCCCCTTCTCCGCGTCAACGGCATGGATGGTCAGGTTCTGGGTGGTCACACGCTCGTGGCCCATCCGGCCGGCCATCCTCACGCCCTTGAACACGCGACCCGGGGTGGCGCAGCCACCGATCGAGCCGGGCGAGCGGTGCTTGCGCTGCACACCGTGACCGGCGCCGAGGCCCCGGAAGTTGTGGCGCTTCATGACACCGGCGAAGCCCTTGCCCTTGGAGGTGCCGGTCACGTCGACCTTGACACCCGCCTCGAACAGCTCCGCGGTGATCTCCTGGCCGAGGGTGTACTCGGAGGCGTCCGTGGTACGGAGCTCGACCAGGTGGCGGCGGGGGGTGACACCGGCCTTGGCGAAGTGGCCCGCGAGGGGCTTGTTCACCTTGCGGGGGTCGATCTCGCCGAAGCCGATCTGGACGGCGTCGTAGCCGGCCGGGCTGTCGGCGGTGTGGACCTGGGTCACGACATTGGGCCCAGCCTTGACGACGGTCACCGGGACAACCCGGTTGTTCTCGTCCCAGACCTGGGTCATGCCGAGCTTCTCGCCCAGGATGCCCTTAATCTGCTTAGCCATCTTCGGTGCGCCTCTCAGAGCTTGATCTCGATGTCGACGCCAGCCGGCAGGTCGAGACGCATCAGCGAGTCAACCGTCTTCGGCGTGGGGTCGAGGATGTCGATCAGACGCTTGTGAGTGCGCATCTCGAAGTGCTCGCGCGAGTCCTTGTACTTGTGCGGCGAGCGGATGACGCAGTACACGTTCTTCTCAGTGGGCAGCGGCACCGGGCCTGCGACCTGCGCACCAGTACGGATCACCGTCTCGACGATCTTCTTCGCCGAGGAGTCGATGACCTCGTGGTCGTAGGCCTTGAGCCGGATGCGGATCTTCTGTCCCGCCATGGCTACTCAGTAGTCCTTCTGTCTAATTGCTTCTCGACTTCCCTCCGACCCCCGCGCTCGGGCGTGTCGCACTCGCGCTTGTAAAAAACCGGCGAAATAACTCGTCGGTTTAGAACTTCTGGGGTGGGGGGTGCCGGATTGAGGCCCCGCACACGCTTCCCGGAAGATTCCCGTACTTTCGCCCCGCAGCTGCCGTGGCGTAGAACTCACGCTTGACGGCCATCACGGGAACGACGAGTAGGTGGGACTCGCTTCCAGTCCTCCCGGCGGGAGGCGCGCAGCATCGGCACTCAACCGAGCAACTTGGACATACTGCCACATGGAGCAGCCCGGATGCCAATCGGGGCCGGTGAGGTGATCCTCACCGGCCCCGACGGTCACCCGATGGTGGGTCGTGTCAGTTCTTGGGCGGACGTCCGCAGGTGACGTCCACGTCCGTCGCCGTGGTGTTGGCGCACCAGAGCCTCGGCTGGTCCGGAACGAAGGTGTACTCGCTCAGGTCCATGTTGATCGGGTTGCAGGCCTGCTTGCCCTTGTAGGGCGAGTACTTGGGGCACTGCCCGTCGTCGAGCTGCTGCAGGTGGGCGCGGAGCGCGTCCAGGCCCATGTCCTCGACGCCCGGGTTGGTGGACGGCATGAAGCGGTTGGCCGACCAGGAGCCGCCCATGGTCGCGAACAGGGCGAGCGCGCACACGAGGCCGGCGGCCAGCTGCGACATCACCCGCGGCGAGATCCGCGCGGCCCGGGCCGGGGCCACCTCGCGCAGCGTGCCGCGGATCCAGCCGAAGCCGCGCTCGTACGTCAGCATCACGCCCATGACGGCCAGGATGATCAGGCAGTAGAAGATGATCCAGGTCGTCCGCGGGTACAGCTGGACGGCCTGGTTGTGCTCCATGTGCGAGGCGAACCAGAAGCGCATCAGCCAGGCGCCGGCGAGGACGAAGCCCGCGGTGCGGACCACCATGCTGCGCAGGCCCACGCCGACGCCGATGCCCACGCCGACCAGCAGGAGCACACCGAAGCCGGTCTGCCCGGCGATGTCGCCCTCACCCGGCCAGTTGTGGTAGCTCAGGGTGCCGGAGCGGTCCGAGGCCCAGCCCATGACGTAGGCCGGGTCGATGTAGGTGTTGATGTAGGCGTACCGGTCCATCGTGGAGGCGCCGAGGCGGACCAGCTGGTACAGCAGCGGGGCGCCGATCACACCGGCGGTGACCAGCATGGTGGCGAGGAAGACCAGCGCGCGCTTGAGGGCGGTCCGGCCGCGGCGCCACGGGAAGAGCATCAGGACGAGGATGAACGAGCCCGGCGCCGCCCACAGGTACCAGCCCGAGTACCAGAGGAACATCACGCCGAACGCGGCGCCGAAGCCGAGGCCGCGCAGCACCGCCGAGCGGGTCGAGAGCTCGCCGGACCGGCGGATCTCCCGGAAGCAGGCCGCCAGCAGCGGCAGCAGCACCAGCATGGAGCCGTGGCTGTACGGACGGATCGGGTCGAGGAACACGATCGACGCCGGCACCGCGATCGCCATCGCCCAGAACGGGCGCAGCAGCATCCGCCAGGAGAGGTAGGCCATCGGCCCGACCAGCGCGCTGAGGATCAGCTGCAGGTCCTTGAGCGCGTGGCCCACGCCGGGGATGCCGTGGTGGAAGAGCTTGGCCCAGAGGGCGAGCAGGGCGGGGAACAGCGGCGGGTACACCCCGGGCAGGCCGTGGCCGCGCATCATGTCGTTGGCCATGCCCATGAGGTTGCCGGGGTCGCCCTCCTGGCCGCCGAGGCCCCAGGGGGTGCCGTGCAGGGCGACCACGACGCCGCCGGCCACGACGCCGGTGCCCAGGCCCGCCACCGCGGCGCACGCCAGCCGCTGCGCGACCTGGTAGTAGCGCAGCGTCCCGCGGTAGGCGAGCAGCAGCAGCACCGCGAGGACGGGGATGCCGAGGAGCGCCGCGTACTGCTGGATCTTGGCGAGGCCGCTGACCTGGCCGATCCGGGTGGTCGGGTTGACGCTGATGTGCGTGCACAGCAGCATGAAGCCGAGCGCGACGCCGACGCTGACCAGGCCTTCCGCCAGCGGGAGGACCCAGCGCTTCTCGGTCCACCGCGAGAAGCGGTCGCCCGGCCGGCCGGTCGGTGACCCGTCGGAGGACGCCGTGGTCGACGCGTCGGGCGCGCCGGCACGGCCGCCGACAACGTCCGGGGCCAAATCCGTCATGTCTCTTCGCTTCCGTGAAGCGGCGCAGTGCCGCGGGTCGGACCGTCTCGCCGGATGGGGGGCGAGCTCAGCGGGCGGCGGCCGGGCGCCCGGTCGGCGCAGGTCGGCCGAAACTCGTGGAGGTGCTGCGGGCGTCCGGCGGATGCATCGTTGCCGGCGGCGGCGATGCCGGGCCCGGGCCGCGACTTATGGTAATCGCACCCCCAAGAGCGTGTCATGGCGTGCCTCCGGGCCCTCACGGGGCCTCTTCCGACCCAGTGGGGGCGGAACCCGGGCGGATAGGGTGAGCTCCGCGCAGTTCCCGCCCTCCACGACTACCGGCCCGGAGCCTCCTGCCCATGTCTCGCACCGCACGCAAGAGGTCGGTTCTGACGGCCTGCCCGCCCTTGACGGAGGCCCTCGGACGGAAGAACGGGTTCGGCCTCCTGCGGCTCGTCCTGGCCCTCGCCGTGATCTTCGCCCACGCGATGCCGCTCGGGATGGGCAAGCCCGACCTCGGGCTGCTGCAGAGCCGCGGTCAGACCAACGTCGGTGCGATCGCGGTGAGCGGCTTCTTCGTGCTGTCCGGTCTGCTGATCACGCGCAGCGGCATGCGGCTGAGCCCGGCGCGCTTCCTGTGGAACCGCGCCATCCGCATCCTGCCCGGCCTCTGGGCCTGTCTGCTGCTGACGGCCTTCGTGGTCGCCCCGGTCGTGGCCTACCACCAGGGCCGGATGGCGGGCTTCTGGTCGCACCCGGAGGGCCCGCTGGCCTACCTGGAGGCCAACTGGTCGATCGGGGTGTACCAGTGGGGCATCTCCGGACTGCTCGACCACGTCCCGCACCCCACCGCCTTCAACGGCTCGGTCTGGTCGCTGGCGTACGAGGTCCTCTGCTACCTGCTGGTGGTCTCGCTGGCCGCGGTCGGGGTGCTGCGGCGCGCACGCTGGGCCGTCACCCTGATGATCCTGGGGCTCTACGCGTACATGGTCCACCTGGCGTCGGGCTTCCACCTGCTGCGCGCCCCCGAGTACGCGCCGACCGGCCTCACCGGCTGGCAGCTGCCTTTCCTGGGCTCGATCAGCCTGGACATGTTCATACCGCTGACCTTCATGTTCGGCCTCGGCGCGCTGGCGGAGCTGTACAAGAACCGCCTGCCGATCAACGACCCGGCCGGTGTGCTGGCCGCCGTCGTGTTCCTCGGCAGCGCCCACTACGGCGGCTTCACCGTGTTCGGCCTGCCCGCCTTCGCCTACCTGCTGGTCTGGCTCGCCTGCCGGATGCCCGGCCCGCTGACCAAGGTCGGCACCAAGGTGGACCTCTCGTACGGGGTGTACATCTACGCGTTCCCGATCCAGCAGTGCCTGGCGCTCTGGGGCGTCAACAAGCACGGCTACTGGACCTACACGGCGGCCTCGGTGGCGCTCTCGGTCACGGCGGCGGTCTGCTCCTGGTACGCCGTGGAGAAGCCCGCGCTGAAGCTGAAGGACCTGGGCCTGCGCAAGCCGCCGCGGCAGGAGGAGCCGCCGGCCGCACCGCCGGTACGGCCCCTGTCGCAGGTCTCGACCTGACCCTCCCCGCCCCCGAACGGATCCGGGCCCGGTACGCGCACTGCGTACCGGGCCCGGTTCGTACGGTCCTCGGGGGACCGCCCGGAGCTAGCCGGAGACCTTCTCGTCGAAGCGCTCCTGGTTGAGCCGCGCGCCCTCGGTGATGGCGACCGTGCGGGCCATGTCGGTGAGCTTCCTCTCCAGGGAGCGGAAGCGCAGGTAGGTGTTGAGCGCCAGGAAGGCCAGCGCCAGGACCATCAGGTACAGCACCAGGTCGGTGCCGCGGCCGACGCCGAGCCGGTTCGCCACCCAGGTGACGTCGCTCGGACGCAGCACCGCGTAGATGTTCGCGAGTACGAACAGCACGAAGGCGATGCGCTTCCAGGCCCTGGTGTTGGTCCGGTCCCAGCGCCGGATGAAGATGAGCGCCGCGGTACCGGCGCCCAGCACCAGCACCAGTTGGATCCAGAAGTACTTCATCGCCGGCCACGCTCCCGGAGCGAGATGTCGAAGAGGATGTTGACGCCGTTGATCAGGGACTGGCCCTTGGCGCGTGAGTAGTCGGTGTAGAGGATGTCCACGGGGACCTCCACGACGCGCAGCGAGGACTTCGCCAGCAGGCCGACGATCTCCGAGGCGTGGGCCATCCCGTTCATGGTGATGCGCAGCTGGGAGGCCGCCTGGCGGTTGATCACCCGCAGCCCGTTGTGCGAGTCGGTGAGCTTCAGCTTGCGGGCGGTCGGGCTGACCGCGGCCGCCGTGCGGAGCACCACGCGCTTGATCATCGGGACCTGCTCGGACTGCTCGATGAACCGGGAGCCCAGGACCACGTCGGCGGTCCCGCCGCGCAGCACGGCGACCATCTTCTCGACGTCGGCCGTCTGGTGCTGGCCGTCGGCGTCGAAGGTGGCGAAGTACTGGGCGCCGGGCTGCTGCAGCGCGTAGGAGAGCCCGGTCTGCAGGGCGGCGCCCTGGCCCAGGTTCACCGGGTGCCGCACCAGGTGGGCCCCGGTGGTCAGGATGTGCTCGGCCGAGCCGTCGGTGCTCCCGTCGTCGACCACGACGATGTTCGGGAACGTCTTGCGGGCGTTCTCCACCACATCGGCGATCACCTGGCCTTCGTTGTAGGCGGGGATCACCAGCCAGACGTCGTCGTATTGGGACATGGTCGCTTCCTGGGCACTGGGAGGGGGTTGCTGGAGGGATCTCACGGATCAGGCCCGGCGGCCGGCCACATGGCTCAGCATCGCCCCGACGCCTCGCAGGCCCGCCTTGCGGCCGGCCGCGGGGATCATGCTGAGCGCGTGCAGCCGGGACGAGATGAAGCGGCGGGAGATGGTGGCCGCCCGGTGCCAGCCATGGGCGTCCAGCCGGTCGGCGGTCTCGCGGAAGAAGCGCCGGGCTTCCTCGAAGCGCTTGCCCGTGAAGGCGGTGACCGAGGACTCGCTGACCGCGTGCCGCCGATAGCTGAAGCACACCTCGGGCACGACCGCCAGCGGGACGTCCGCGAGGAGCAGGTCGACGATGATAGCGAGGTCCTGGATGACGCCCAGGTCCGCCCGGAAGCTGGTCGCCTGGATGTCCTTGGTGCGCCAGCACACGGACGGGAAGTACAGCCAGTCGCCGCGCATCAGGCTCATCGCGAGCGGCTCGCCGGACATCAGCAGCGGCCCCGGGTCCTTCGGCGCGTACAGCCGGCGCTTGACGGTGTCGGCGAGGCTGCCGACCGGGTTGCCGTCGGCGCCGATGACGAGCACGCCGGGCTGGACCATGCCCGCGTCCGGGAAGCGCTCCAGCGCGTCCCGGACCACCTTCAGGTAGTTGGGGTGCAGCAGGTCGTCGCAGCCCATGAGCACGAGGTAGTCGTACTCGGCGAGCTGGACGCAGCGGTTGAAGTTGCCGCTGACGCCCAGGTTGGTCTCGTTGCGCAGGTACCGCACCCGCGGGTCCGCGAGGGACTCGAACCAGCCGGGGACGTCCGGCTCCTTGCCGTCGTCGACGACCGTGAGGCGCCAGTCGTCACCGTCCTGGGCCAGCACGCTGCGAACGGCGTCCTGCATCAGCCGGACGTCGCCGTAGTACGGCATCAGGATCTCGAAACGGGACATCGGGTACCTAGACCTTGCCAATGAGCTCGGGCCGGCGGGCGGCGGCGCGGGTGGCGGGCTCGATGGCCTTCACGTTCGCCGGCATCCGGCGGATGAGGGCGAGCAGCAGCACCAGGCCGGCCCGGGCCAGGTAGATCGTCGCCTTGATCGGGGAGGCCGAGGGCGTGCCGGTGGTCCGCTCGCGCATCGCGACCGGGACCTGGCGGATGACGAAGCCGCAGCGGGCGGCGCCGACCATGCTCTCGATGGTGTCGCCCAGGTACTCGACCGGGTACCAGTGCGAGAAGAACTCGATCATCGGCTTGTTGCAGGCCTTGAAGCCCGAGGTGGTGTCGGTGAGCCGGGTCTTGGCGACCCGCGACAGCACCACCGAGAGCAGCTTCATCGCCCAGGAGCGCGGGCCGCGCACCCGGTACGAGCCCTCGCCGGCGAAGCGGGCGCCGATGACCAGGTCCGCCTCGCTGCGGAGCTTCTCGAGCAGCGCGGGCACGTAGGCCGGGTCGTGCTGGCCGTCCGCGTCGCACTGGATCGCCACGTCGTAGTCGTGCAGGTGCGCGTAGCGGTAGCCGAAGCGCATCGCGCCGCCGACACCGAGGTTGTACGGCAGCTGCGCGACCTTGGAGCCGTAGGCGGCGGCGACGGCGGCGGTGCTGTCCGTCGAGCCGTCGTCGACGACCAGGGTGTCGACGCCGGGGAGCTTCTGCTGGATCTCGCGGAGGATCTTCGGCAGGCCCTCGGCCTCGTTCCAGGCGGGAAGGATGATCAGTACCCGCTTGCCGTCGATCATGCCTTCACCTCGGGGTCGTTCACGTCGCTGCCCGAGCGGGCAATCGGGAAGTCGTGGTGCTCGGCGAGGTGGGCGCGCATCATCGCGACATCCTCGGCCAACGTGCGGGTCTCGGCCTCCAGCCGGCTGGTCTCCCAGCTGAGGTGCACGCAGACCAGCAGGACCAGCACGAAGCCGGCGAACAGCACGAGGCTGACCCCGGAGGCCACCCCGAGGCGCCGCGCGGTCGAGTCCAGCAGCCGTGGGAAGAAGCCCAGCGGGGCGATCACCACGCCGATGGCCAGCCAGAGGGCCGCGTACTTCTCCCGGAGCTGCTGGCGGCGCAGCAGCTCCAGAATCCACACGAGCACCAGCACGCCGGTGATCGAAGTCAGCACACTCAGCTGCACGATGGATCTCGCCTTTCACGCGTCGGTGAGGCATAGGGGTGAATGGAGCACATGCTAGGGACGCCGGTACCGCGGGGCGTCGCCGGGGGGAGCGGTGACGACATCGTGATCAGCTCGCGGAGACCGTGTCGGCGGAGACGGCGGCCTGCGAAGACCCCGTACCGGCGCCGCGCACGCTACCGTCGCCGCGCAGCGCCAGCAACATGACCGCCAGCACCACCAGCGGACCGACGGTGTACGCGGCCTCCACCCGGCTCGCCGGAGCGCCCGGCAGGCAGGTCACCAGCAGCAGCGTCACGGTGCCGAGCACCCATCCGAGCAGCTGCCGGCGGTGGTGGCCGCGGGCGATGACCGCCTGGCCGACGACCGTGGCGAGCAGGTAGGCGAGCGTGCCCACCGAGAGCCAGAGGAAGTCCACCGGGCCCAGAGCATGCCGGTCCGCGTTGAACGCGACGTGAATCACCCATGGCCCCAGGACCACGGCGGGCACCCCGCCGAGGACGCCGAGGGCGGCCACCATGCCACAGGTCTTGGTGAGGAGCTTACGGAAACCGGCCCGGTCGCCGGTCGCCACGGCCGTCGACAGCCCCGACATCAGGGAGGCCTGCAGCGCGCCGAAGACGAACAGCGGCACCCGGCTGAGCACCATCGCGCCGGTGAACGCGCCGACCAGCACGGCCTGCGAGGGCGCCAGCACCTGGATGCTGAGCACGGCGGCGTTGGCGACGAACTGCGCCAGCAGGAACGAGACGGTCAGCATGCCCAGGCCGCTGCACAGCTCCCGCCAGCCGATGGCCGGCCCGGGCAGCGCGATCCGCAGCGTCCTCGGCAGGCTCACCAGCATGGCCAGCACCGGGGAGACGGCCAGGATCAGGCTGTACGCGAGCGCCGAGTGCACGCCCGCCAGCAGCAGGCCGATCGAGAAGACGATCCGCAGGACGCCGTCCAGCCCGAGCTGGAGGCCGTACGCACCGAAGTGCCCGAGGCCGGCCAGCACCCCGCGGGTCAGGTAGCACGCGGCCGGTCCGACGAAGGCCGCGGCCAGCGCCACGACCAGGCTCCGGTCGCCGTGGAAGAACACGTCCGCGAGCTGCCGGGAGAACACCCCCAGCCCGATGAGCACCGCCAGCAGCAGCCCGCCGGTCAGCACGGCCGCCTTGCGCAGCACCGGGGCCGCGCCCTCGCCCCGGGCGGCCCGGGCGGCGATCACCCGGGTCAGCTCCTGCTCGACCGGGAAGAACAGCCCGAGCGCGAAGGACATCGCCATCGTCCACAGGACGGAGACCTCGGCGAGCGAGTCGCGGTCGAGCGCGTGCCCGGCCACCGCGAGGTGCGCGTACGAGGCCACCCCGAGGGTGACCGTCCCGACGCCGACCGCCAGCAGTCCCGGTGGCAGCGCGCGCGTCAGCCGGCCGAGCACGCCGCTCACCGCTCCGCCGCGATGCGCAGCGCCCGGAAGGCCGGACGCTCCAGGGCCTCGGCCAGCATCGCCCGCCACTCGGGCAGCGGTGCCAGTCCGGCGGCGGCCCAGCGGTCGTGGCCGAGCACGCTGAAGGCGGGGCGGACGGCCGGGCGGACGAACGCCTCCGAGGTGGTGGGGCGGATCCGCTCCGGGTCGAGCCCGCTCAGCGCGTAGGTCTCGCGGGCCAGTCCGAACCAGGTGGTCCGGCCGCTCGCGGTGCCGTGGTAGACCCCGGCGGGGGCCTGCCCGGCGAGCGCGGCCCGGCCGAGCTCGACCAGGCGGCCGGCGAGCGCGTACGACCAGGTCGGCTGGCCGTGCTGGTCGTCGACCACGTCCAGGGTGTCCCGCTGGGCGGCCAGCTTGAGCATGGTGGCCACGAAGTTCGGGCCGTGCTCGCCGTACAGCCACGCGGTGCGCACGACGTAGCCGTGCTCGGGGAGCAGTTCGGCGACGGCCCGCTCCCCCACCAGCTTGCTGCGGCCGTACGCGTTGACCGGCGTGGTCGGGGCGTCCTCCGGGCAGGGCTCGGTGGCGTCGCCCGGCAGGACGTAGTCGGTGGAGACGTGCAGCAGCCGGGCGCCGGTCTTGGCGCAGGCCGCGGCCAGGTGGCGCACGCCGGTGCCGTTGACGGCGGTGGCGGCTTCCTCCTCGGTCTCCGCACCGTCGACGTTCGTCCACGCGGCGCAGTTGACCACGATGTCGTGGCCGTCGACGGCGGCCTGCACGGCCGCGGCGTCGGTGATGTCGAGGTCCGCCCGGCGCAGCGCGGTGATCTCGGCGGTCGGGTCGGCGGCCAGCACCGACAGCAGGTCCTGCCCGAGCATCCCGGCCGCGCCGGTGACCAGCCAGCGCACCCGGCCGGTGGCGTTCACGGTCACTTCGCCAGGGCCGCCTTCTGCTTCAGGGGCTCCCACCAGGCGCGGTTCTCGCGGTACCAGGCGATGGTCGCGGCGAGGCCGTCCTCGAAGCGGACCTGCGGCTCGTAGCCGAGCTCCTCGCGGATCTTGCTGATGTCGATCGAGTAGCGCAGGTCGTGACCCTTTCGGTCCTCGACGTACTCGACGCTGTCCCAGCCGGCGCCCGCGGCCTCCAGCAGCAGGCCGGTCAGCTCCTTGTTGGTGGCCTCGGTGCCGCCGCCGATGTTGTAGACCTCACCCGCGCGACCGCCGCGCATGACCAGCTCGATGCCCCGGCAGTGGTCCGAGACGTGCAGCCAGTCGCGGACGTTGCCACCGTTCCCGTACAGCGGCACCTTCTTGCCGTCGATCAGGTTGGTGGTGAACAGCGGGATGACCTTCTCCGGGAACTGGTAGTGCCCGTAGTTGTTGGAGCAGCGGGTCACCACGACGTCCATGCCGTGGGTGCGGTGGTAGGCCAGCGCCAGCAGGTCGGAGGAGGCCTTGGAGGCCGAGTACGGGGAGTTCGGCACCAGCGGCCAGGTCTCGGTCCAGGAGCCCTCGCTGATCGAGCCGTACACCTCGTCGGTGGAGATGTGCACGAAGCGGCCGACGCCGTGCTTGCGGGCGGCGTCCAGCAGGACCTGGGTGCCCACGACGTTGGTCAGCACGAACGGGCCCGCGCCGGCGATCGACCGGTCCACGTGCGACTCGGCGGCGAAGTGCACCACCACGTCGTGGCCCGGCATGACCTGGTCGACGGCGTCCGCGTCGCAGATGTCGCCCTGGACGAAGGTGTAGCCCTGGTGGTCGGCCACCGGAGCCAGGTTCTCCAGGACGCCCGAGTAGGTGAGCTTGTCAAAGACGGTGATCCGGGCGCTCTCATCCGCTCCGAGAAGCTGACGGACGAACTCCGAACCGATGAATCCGGCGCCGCCGGTCACGAGGATGCGCATAATGCGCGTAGTCTACCGTCGCCGATCGGCCCCCTCGAACGGCCCAGGACAGGGCCCGCCCGCCTCTCACTTAAGCTGCTCGCATGCGTGGAATCCTCCTGGCCGGCGGGACCGGCTCGCGCCTGTGGCCACTGACCCGAGCGGTCTCGAAGCAGCTGCTCCCGGTCTTCGACAAGCCGATGATCTACTACCCGCTGTCCACCCTGGTGATGGCGGGCATCAGCGAGATCCTGATCATCACCACACCGGCCGACCGCGAGCAGTTCGAACGCCTGCTGGGCGACGGCTCGCAGCTCGGCCTCAAGCTGGAGTACGCCGTCCAGGAGAAGCCCGAGGGCATCGCCCAGGCCTTCGTCCTCGGCGCGGACTTCATCGGCGACGACTCGGTCGCCCTCATCCTCGGCGACAACATCTTCCACGGCAGCGGCCTCGGGACCCGGCTGGCCGAGCACACCGACTCCCCCGGCGGCCGGGTCTTCGCCTACCCGGTGGCCGACCCGACCGCGTACGGCGTGGTCGAGTTCGACGAGCAGGGCCAGGCGATCTCCATCGAGGAGAAGCCCGAGAAGCCCAAGTCCCGGTACGCCGTCCCCGGCCTCTACTTCTACGACAACCAGGTCGTGGAGATCGCCCGCGGCCTGAAGCCCAGCGCGCGCGGCGAGCTGGAGATCACCGCGGTCAACGACGCCTACCTGCGCAAGGGTGAGCTGAACGTCACGATCCTGGATCGCGGCACCGCCTGGCTGGACACCGGCACCTTCGTCTCGATGGTGCAGGCCTCGGAGTTCGTCCGGGTCATCGAGGAGCGCCAGGGCTTCAAGATCGGCTGCATCGAGGAGGCCGTCTGGCGGGCCGGCCTGATCGGCTCCGAGCAGCTGCGCGAGCTCGCCGAGCCGCTGCTGAAGAGCGGTTACGGACAGTACCTGCTGGCCCTGCTGGACGAGGAGAACGCCCGGTGAAGTTCCGTGAACTGAGCATCGAGGGCCTGGTCGAGATCACCCCTCAGCTGCACGGCGACCCGCGCGGCATGTTCACCGAGTGGTACCGCTTCGACCGGCTGGCCGAGGTCGTCGGCCACCCGCTGCGGCTGGCCCAGGCCAACATGTCGGTCTCCTCGCGCGGTGTGGTGCGCGGCATCCACTTCGCCGACGTGCCGCCCGGCCAGGCCAAGTACGTGACCTGCGTGCGCGGCGCCGTCCTCGACGTCATCGTGGACCTGCGGGTCGGCTCGCCGACCTTCGGCCGCTGGGAGGGCGTGCGGCTCGACGACGTGGAGCGCCGCGCGGTCTACATCCCGGAGGGCCTCGGCCACGGCTTCTGCGCGCTGTCCGACGACGCCACGCTGTCGTACCTCTGCTCCGAGACGTACAACCCGACCGGCGAGCACTCGGTCCACCCGCTCGACCCCGACCTGGGCATCGAGTGGCCGGCCGAGCAGCCGCTGCTGTCGGCCCGGGACGAGGCCGCGCCGTCGCTGGCGGAGGCGATCTCCTCCGGCCTGCTGCCGACGTACGAGACCTGCAAGGCGTTCACCGAGAGCCTGCGCACCCAGGAGAACTGAGGTCCCCACAGGACCGAGGTCCCGCGAGGACGCACGAAGGCCCGGCCGGAGGAATCCGGCCGGGCCTTCGCGCTTGCGGTCACTTGTCCCGGAACACCCAGTACTTGTAGCCGAAGTAGTTCACCACCGAGAGCAGCACCAGCGCGACGGCGCGGGCCAGCAGGTAGAACAGGCCCAGCTTCACGAGGCCGCCGACCAGCAGCACGGTGCCGACCCAGTTGCCGCCAGCCATCACCAGGTAGCGGGCGGTCTGCTTGCCGACCGGCGAGGAGCTGTCGAAGGCCCAGATCCGGTTCAGCAGGAAGTTCGTGGTGAAGCCGGCCAGCACCGCGACGAAGGTGGACGGCGCCAGCGGCAGGTCGAGCACCCCGTGCAGGAGGTACAGCAGGCCCATGTCGACCGTGGTGCTGGTGACGCCGGCGGCCAGGAACCGCACCGCGCTATGGCCCAGGAGTCCGGCGATCCGGCCCTTCACGGTGGAGCCGGACACTTCGGAGGGCGATTCCAGTTGAGTCACGGGGGAATCGTAAGTGCAACGCCCGGCGGCCACACAGCCGCCCGGGCCAGGCGAATTCGGCCACCCGTTATCTTGGTCGCGTGTCCTCATACTCCCCCGCCGTGACCTCTCCTCCCTCGCCCGCCGCGAGCAGATCCGGCGACAGCTCCAGCCGTCCGGGCCGCCTGCTGTTCCGGCGGACCTGGTGGACCGCGTTCATCGGGTTCTTCCTGGTCTGCGCGGGCTGGGCCCTCGCCTCGCCGTACGACGCGAGCCCGGACGAGCGGGAGCACATCATCCGCGCGGTCGGGGTGGCCCGGGGCGAGTTCGCGCCCAAGCCCGAGGCGGCCGGCGGCGGCATCGGCGCCTTCCAGCACGTGCCGGCCTCGATCGTCCGGGACAACTGCTGGTGGTTCGACCCCACCAAGTCGGCGGCCTGCGCCAAGGCGCCCGGCGGTGCGGACCAGCAGATCGAGCGGGTGGCCACCAGGGCCGGCCGGTACAACCCCGTCTACTACGCGCTCGTCGGCTGGCCGATGGCCCTCTGGCCGAACTGGCTGGGCCTCACCCTGGCCCGGCTGATCAGCGCGGGCCTGGTCTCGGCGCTGCTCGCCTGCGCCGCGCACAGCCTCGTCGCCTGGACCAGGCACCGGATCGCGGCGGCCGGGCTGCTGGTCGCGGTCACCCCGATCACCGCGCACCTGGCGGGCTCGATCAACCCCAACGGCATCGAGATCGCGGCCGGCGTGGCCCTGGTCGCGGCCCTCATCCCGACCATGCTGGACCCGGACCAGCCGCTGCGCCGCGCGGCCATGGTGCAGATCGGGATCGCCGGCTCGGTGCTCATGACGGTCCGCGCGCTCGGTCCGCTCTGGTGTGCGGCGGTCCTCGGGATCATGCTGATCCCGGCCAAGCGGGAACGGCTGAAGCAGCTGCTGCGCTTCCGGCCGGCCTGGTGGGCGGCCGGCACGCTGTTCGCCACCGGCGCCGCGGGGGCGCTGTGGACCGTGGTCATGAAGGCCTCGGAGCTGATGCCCGTCCAGGTGCCGCCCGGCATCACGGTGCCCAAGGCGATCCGGCACGAGGTGGTCGTGCGCTGGCCCGACTACTTCACCGAAGTGATCGGCGTCCCGTCCTGGCTCGACACGCACCTACCCGGCACCGCCTACTACCTCTGGTACCTGGCCATCGGCTGCCTGGTGCTGCCCGCGCTCGCCTTCGGCGCGTGGAGCGACCGCTGGCGGGTGCTCGCGTTCTTCCTGGCCCCGTTCGCGGTGATCACGCTCTCGGACGCGATCTCGGCGCACAAGGTCGGCTTCGTCGGCCAGGGCCGGTACCTGCTGCCCGTCGCCGTCGGGGTCCCGCTGCTCGCGGCCTTCGTCCTCGGACGGCGCGGCGTCCTCGAAGGAGCCCGGTCGGCCTCGCTGGTCCGCACGGTCGCGCTGGTGGTGCTGCCGCTGCAGCTGGCCTTCCTGGGGTACACCATGATCCGCTGGCAGGCCGGCATCGGCACCGCCGTGGACTACACGCCGCTCAACCCGCTGGCCGGCACCTGGCACCCGCCGGCGGGCTCGGCCACGGCGCTGCTGACCGCCGCGGCCGGCTGCGTGGTGCTCGGGATCTGGGCGTGGACCAGCACCGGCCGCCGGGCCGGGGCCGCCCCGGAGGAGCGGCCGGCCGCGGTCAGCGCTTCCTGAAGACCCACAGTTTGAGGAGGACGAACCGGGCCACGGTGGCGAGACCGTTCGCCACCACGAGCCCGGTCACCTCCACCACGCGGGACGCGTGCGGCACCGCCACGCCGAGCAGCGCCAGGGCACCGCTGCTGAGGCCGAGCCCGATCAGGAACGCGACCGCGCCCTGGAGCTGGTGGCGCACCGCGCCGTCCGAGCCGGTGATGCCGAAGGTGAAGCGGCGGTTGGCCGCGGTGTTGGCCACCGCGCTGACGGCCAGCGCGACCAGGTTGGCCACCTGCGACGAGGTGACCGGGCGCAGGGCGACGAACAGCGCCAGGTAGAAGAGGGTGCTCAGCACCCCGATGACCAGGAAGGACGGCAGCTGCCGCCGGACCGATCGCGGTCCGGCGGTTTTTGCGTCGGGCTCGTCCCGGTGCTCGTGCCCGCCGTGTCCGCCGTGTTCGTCGTGTCCGTCGTGTCCGTCGCGGTTCGCGGAGAGGATCTCGTTCACTCGCCCGTACCGTACCGCTCCGGCTCCTCGGCCGAGTCGTAGCCGACGAAGTAGGCGGGCCGTGCCTGGACCGCCGAGTAGATCCGGCCGACGTACTCGCCGAGCAGTCCGACGCAGACCAGCTGGACGGCACCGATGAACAGCATCCCTATGAAGAGCGAGGACCAGCCGGGCACGGTGGAGCCGACCGCGTACGCGACCGTGGTGTAGAGCGCCAGCGCGATGCAGACCAGGAAGCTGAACAGCCCGAGCCAGGTGGCCAGCCGCAGCGGGGACGCCGAGAAGTTGGTGACGCTGTCCAGCGCCAGCCGGACCATCTTGGACAGCGGGTAGTGGGTGCTGCCCGCGACCCGCTCCTCGCGTACGTAGACCACCTCGCCGCTGGGGAAGCCCAGCCACGGCACCAGCAGCCGGTAGACCGGCTGGTGCTCGGGCATCGCCTTCAGCGCGTTCACCGCGGCCCGGCTGAGCAGCCGGTAGTCGCCGGCCTGGGTGGGCATCCGCTTGCCGACCAGCTTGCGCATCAGCCAGTAGTAGGCCCCGGCGGTGTGCCGCTTGAAGAAGGTGTCGGTGCCGCGGTCGCCGCGGACGCCGTAGACGATGTCGAGGCCCTGCTCGCGGGCGAGCTCCAGCATCTCGGGGATCTTCTCCGGCGGGTCCTGCAGGTCGGCGTCGATGGAGACGACGTAGTCGCCGAAGGCGCGGTGGATGCCGGCGGTGAGGGCGGCCTGGTGCCCGGAGTTGCGGGCGAAGCGGACGATGCGGAACTCCGGCCAGTCCTGGCGGATCTTCTGCATCAGCACCGGTGTCGCGTCGGTGCTGCCGTCGTCGACCCCGACCACCTCGTAGGCCACGTCGAGCCCGTCGAGGATCGGCCGCAGCCGCTCGACGGTCAGCGGGAGCGCCTCCTGCTCGTTGTAGATCGGCATCACGACCGACAACAGCGGTGCCGTAGACATGCGTTGGTCCCACTTTCCGCGACGGCGGGGCTGGTTTGTGGCCCGACCATAACAGTCTGCGATGAGCGGCCGGTGAAAGGAGGCGCGCTCCGGTGAGGTGCCCGTGAAACGTCGAAGGGCCCCGCGCACCGTGCGGTGCGCGGGGCCCTTCGGCAGACTCAGCCTGTACGAGGCAGGCAGGTCAGAGCATCAATTACTTGATGATCTTGGTGACCTGGCCGGCGCCGACGGTGCGGCCACCCTCACGGATGGCGAACTTCAGGCCCTCCTCCATGGCGATCGGCTGGATCAGCGCGACCGTCATGGCGGTGTTGTCGCCCGGCATGACCATCTCGGTGCCCTCGGGGAGGGTCACGACGCCGGTCACGTCCGTGGTACGGAAGTAGAACTGCGGGCGGTAGTTGTTGAAGAAGGGGGTGTGACGGCCACCCTCGTCCTTCGACAGGATGTAGGACTGGGCCTCGAAGTCGGTGTGCGGCGTGACCGAACCCGGCTTGATGATGACCTGGCCGCGCTCGACGTCCTCGCGCTTGATGCCACGGAGCAGCAGACCGACGTTCTCACCGGCCTGGCCCTCGTCGAGCAGCTTGCGGAACATCTCGATGCCGGTGACCGTGGTGGTGGTCTTGGTCTCCTTGATGCCGATGATGTCGACAGTCTCGTTGACCTTGAGGATGCCACGCTCGATACGACCGGTGACGACGGTGCCACGACCGGTGATCGTGAAGACGTCCTCGATCGGCATCAGGAACGGCTGGTCCACGGCGCGGGCCGGGGTCGGGATGCTCTCGTCGACGGCGTGCATCAGGCCGAGGAGCTTCTCGCCCCACTCCTTGTCGCCCTCCAGCGCCTTCAGCGCGGAGACGCGGACGACCGGCAGGTCGTCGCCCGGGAACTCGTACTCGGAGAGGAGCTCACGGACCTCGAGCTCGACGAGCTCCAGGATCTCCTCGTCGTCCACCATGTCGGCCTTGTTCAGGGCGACGACGATGTAGGGGACGCCGACCTGGCGGGCCAGGAGGACGTGCTCCTTGGTCTGCGGCATCGGGCCGTCGGTGGCGGCGACGACGAGGATCGCACCGTCCATCTGGGCCGCACCGGTGATCATGTTCTTGATGTAGTCCGCGTGACCCGGGCAGTCGACGTGGGCGTAGTGACGCGCCTCGGTCTGGTACTCGACGTGCGCGATCGAGATGGTGATACCGCGCTGCCGCTCCTCCGGCGCCTTGTCGATCTGGTCGAACGGCGTGAAGGGGTTGATCTCCGGGTACGCGTCGTGCAGCACCTTGGTGATGGCCGCGGTAAGGGTCGTCTTACCGTGGTCAATGTGACCGATGGTGCCGATGTTGACGTGGGGCTTCGTCCGCTCGAACTTCGCCTTCGCCACTGCAGTCCTCCTGAGGACAGTTCTGTACGCCGTGCTGACGTCAGTTGGTCTTGGTCGGGATTGGGCCCGGGTGCCGTAGGCACCGCGCGCCGTCCCGCGGGGTGGGGGCCGGAGGCCCCGGGAGAATCCGTCCGGATCCTCCCGGGTCGCCTCCTAATAGCCTAAGGGGTCGGAATCATCCCGAATATCGGGATGTCACTCACCCTTGGACTTGGCGATGATCTCCTCAGCCACGGCCTTGGGGACCTCGGCGTACGAGTCGAACTGCATCGAGTAGCTCGCGCGACCAGAGGTCTTGCTGCGCAGGTCACCGACGTAGCCGAACATCTCGGAGAGGGGCACCAGCGCCGAGACGACGCGGGCACCGTGACGCTCGTCCATGGACCGGATCTGGCCACGGCGAGAGTTGATGTCACCGATCACGTCGCCCATGTAGTCCTCGGGCGTGGTGACCTCGACGGCCATCATCGGCTCGAGGATGACCGGCTTGGCCTTCCTCGCGCCTTCCTTGAAGGCCATCGAACCGGCGATCTTGAACGCCAGCTCGGAGGAGTCGACGTCGTGCGACTGACCGTCGAGCAGCTTCACGCGGACACCCTGCAGCGGGTAGCCGGCGAGAACACCGAACTCCATGGCCTCCTGGCAACCGGCGTCGACCGACGGGATGTACTCCCGCGGGACGCGGCCACCGGTGACCATGTTGACGAACTCGTAGCCCTCGGCCTTCTCGAGCGGCTCGATCGCGATCTGCACCTTGGCGAACTGACCGGAACCACCGGTCTGCTTCTTGTGGGTGTAGTCGATGCGCTCGACGGCCGCACGGATCGTCTCGCGGTACGCGACCTGCGGCTTGCCGACGTTGGCCTCGACCTTGAACTCACGCTTCATACGGTCGACCAGCACCTCGAGGTGCAGCTCGCCCATACCCGCGATGATGGTCTGGCCGGTCTCCTCGTCCGTGTTGACCTGGAAGGACGGGTCCTCCTCGGCGAGACGCTGGATGGCAACACCCAGCTTCTCCTGGTCACCCTTGGACTTGGGCTCGATGGCGACGCGGATAACCGGGGCCGGGAAGTCCATGGACTCCAGGATGACCGGGTTCTTCTCGTCGGCCAGCGTCTCACCGGTGGTGGTCTGCTTCAGGCCCATGACGGCGACGATGTCGCCGGCGCCCACCGACTCGATCTCCTCACGCTTGTTGGCGTGCATGCGGTAGATCTTGCCGATGCGCTCCTTCTTGCCCTTCACGGCGTTCAGCACCGAGGTGCCGGACTCCAGGCGGCCGGAGTAGATCCGGACGAAGGTGAGCTTGCCCAGGTGCGGGTCGGACATGATCTTGAACGCCAGCGCGGCCAGCGGCTCGTCGTCCGAAGCCTTGCGGGAGATCTTGGTCTCCGGGTCGTTCGGCTTCGTGCCCTCGATGGACTCGATGTCCAGCGGCGACGGCAGGTACTTGACGACGGCGTCGAGCAGGGGCTGAACACCCTTGTTCTTGAACGCGGTGCCACAGAAGATCGGCGTGAAGGCCGACTCGAGGGTGCCCTTGCGGATCGCCTCGTAGAGGAGCTCCTCGGGGACGTCCTCGCCCTCCATGGCGAGCATCATCACGTCATCGCTGACGTTCGACACCTCGTCCAGGAGCATCTCGCGGTACTCGTTCGCCTGGTCCACCAGGTCGGCCGGGATGTCGACGACGTCGTACATCTCGCCCTTGGCGGCCTCGGCGGACCAGACCAGCGCCTTCATGCGGACCAGGTCGACAACGCCCTGGAAGTCCGACTCGGCACCGATCGGGAGCTGCATGACCAGCGGGGTCGCGCCGAGGCGGTCCACGATGGTCTTGACGCAGAAGAAGAAGTTCGCGCCCGTGCGGTCCAGCTTGTTGATGAAGCAGATGCGCGGAACGCCGTAGCGGTCAGCCTGCCGCCACACGGTCTCGGACTGGGGCTCGACACCGGCAACACCGTCGAACACCGTCACGGCACCGTCGAGGACGCGCAGCGAACGCTCCACCTCGACGGTGAAGTCGACGTGACCCGGGGTGTCGATGATGTTGATGGTGTGATCGGCATCGTCGACGGTCCAGTGACAGGTCGTCGCGGCCGACGTGATCGTGATGCCGCGCTCCTGCTCCTGCTCCATCCAGTCCATGGTGGCAGCGCCATCGTGGACCTCACCGATCTTGTACGACACACCGGTGTAGAACAGGATCCGCTCGGTGGTGGTGGTCTTGCCCGCGTCGATGTGCGCCATGATCCCGATGTTGCGGACCTTGGCGAGGTCAAGGGAGGTTGCAGCCATGGTGGCTCGTTCTCTCTCTGTCTAGTGACGGGGTAGGGACTACCAGCGGTAGTGCGCGAAGGCCTTGTTGGACTCGGCCATCTTGTGGGTGTCCTCGCGACGCTTCACGGAAGCGCCCAGACCGTTGCTGGCGTCGAGGATCTCGTTCATCAGACGCTCGGTCATGGTCTTCTCGCGACGGGCGCGGGAGTAACCGACCATCCAGCGCAGCGCCAGGGTGCTGGCGCGGCCCGGGCGGACCTCGACCGGAACCTGGTAGGTCGCGCCACCGACACGGCGGGACTTGACCTCGAGGGCCGGCTTCACGTTCTCTAGCGCGCGCTTCAGCGCGACGACCGGGTCGGCGCCGGTCTTCTCACGAACGCCCTCGAGGGCGCCGTAGACGATCCGCTCGGCGGTGGAGCGCTTGCCGTGCAGCAGGATCTTGTTGACCAGCTGGGTGACGACCGGGGAGCCGTAAACCGGGTCGATGATGACCGGGCGCTTCGGGGCGGGGCCCTTACGAGGCATTCTTACTTCTCCTTCTTGGCGCCGTAGCGGCTGCGAGCCTGCTTGCGGTTCTTGACACCCTGGGTGTCAAGCGAACCGCGGATGATCTTGTAGCGGACACCAGGAAGGTCCTTCACACGACCACCGCGCACCAGCACGATGGAGTGCTCCTGCAGGTTGTGGCCCTCGCCCGGAATGTAAGCGGTGACCTCGATCCCGCTGGTGAGGCGCACACGGGCGACCTTACGAAGCGCCGAGTTCGGCTTCTTCGGGGTGGTCGTGTACACACGCGTGCAGACCCCACGGCGCTGCGGGGAACCCTTCAGCGCGGGAGTCTTGTTCTTCTCGACCTTGTCCTGCCGGCCCTTTCGGACCAGCTGCTGGATCGTAGGCACCGTTTCTCCGTTTTCTGTGTGCCAAGGCTTGGTGGAACTAACCTGCGGTGTCTCCCTCGCACACAACCCCGTGGACGACCCACGCGGTCGGGTGTGTTGGGCTTTTCCGACACGGAATCCCATGGCTGATGTACAGCGACGGCGCTCTACGCGCGGGGCGCTGTAAGACGCTCCGGCTCGGCGCGGCGACCGGTGTGCATGCACGCACAAGGACCCGGGGACACCCCAGGCACAAGGTCAGAGCGTACCTAGCGCATGGGGCTCGGTCAAAACAAATGCAACGCCGCAGGTCGCCGCCTTCGGCCGAGCGTCACGCGGGTGTCCCGCACGTGACCGCCCGGTGTCGGGCCACCTCCACCCGCTCTACCACAGTCGTCCGCTATGTGCCACCCACGCGCCGACGGAGCGCAGCGACGGAGACCCACCCGCCACCGGAGCGCAGCGACGGAGAGCCACGTGACGGAGCGCAGCGCCACCACGCCGCAGCACCGGTCGGCCGACCCTAGGCGATGCCGGCGAGGACCAGCAGGGCCCAGAACGCGGTGCCCATGTAGCCGAGGACCAGGCCGAGGACGGCCGCCCAGTCACCGTCCATGTTGCGGTCGCGGATCTGGGACCGGGCGATGTGGCCGGTGATCACCGCGGGCAGCACCGGCAGCGCCAGAAAGCCGGTCAGGCCGCACACCAGGGACACCACCGCCAGCACGTTGGTGGGGCGGGCCTGCGGGGGCGGGGGCGGGGCGGGCAGGAATGTGGCCGGAACCGGTGTGGCGACCGTGGCCGGCGTCACCATCGGGCCGGCCGGCAGGTCGGCCACCAGCGCGGCCAGCTGGCCGTAGGTCTGCGCCGCGACCACGGCCTCGTGGCGCTGCTCGTACTCCTCGACGGAGAGCCGGCCCTCGGCGAACGCGGCCTTCAGCACGTCGACC
Source organism: Kitasatospora sp. NPDC033851 (assembly GCF_055576085.1). Taxonomy (NCBI): domain Bacteria; kingdom Bacillati; phylum Actinomycetota; class Actinomycetes; order Kitasatosporales; family Streptomycetaceae; genus Kitasatospora; species Kitasatospora sp. NPDC033851. The sequence goes on from NZ_JBVIRL010000006.1 coordinate 205,797, forward strand.
GTCCGGTCGCGGTCCGCGTGGCCCGCCCGCATCGCGGCCTGCGGGGACGGGGCCTGCTGCCAGCCGACGACCGGCCGGTGGCCGTAGCCCTGCCCGTGGCCGTAGCCCTGCCCGTAGCCCTGCTGGCGGCCCTGGCCGTGCTTGTGGCCGGGACCGGGTTCGCCCCACGGTTGAACGGACATCCGCCACCTCCCGGTACCGCGGCACCCCCGCGCACCCTCACTGGTCCTCATAGTGCAGGACGAACAGGGGAACTGAGTAGTTGCCGATTCGGCCCAGTAGACGTCGGGAATGGGATTCAGGGCGGCGCGGCTCACCCGTTCGGCGGACACGCTCAGGGAATCCTCAACTCGGGCGACAGCCCGTTCGGGCAGTGCCAGGCTGAACCCCGGGAGTCCGGCCACCACGAACTCCGGCCACCACGAGCAGAGAAGGCCGCCATGCAGGCGTCATCACCGCCCTCCTCCGACCACCCCGAACCGGGCACCCCGTCCGCCGTCAGCATCCGAGGGCTGTGGAAGCACTTCGGCACCCAGGCCGCCGTGGCCGGGCTGAGCCTGGAACTGCCGGCGGGCTCGTTCATCGGCCTGGTCGGCCCGAACGGCGCCGGCAAGACCACCACGCTGTCGATGGTCACCGGACTGCTGCGGCCCGACCAGGGCACCGTCCTGGTGCACGGCACCGACGTGTGGGCGGACCCGGTCACGGTCAAGGCGCGGATCGGCATCCTGCCCGAGGGCCTGCGGATGTTCGAGCGGCTCAGCGGACGCGAACTGCTGCAGTACACCGGGCGGCTGCGCGGCCTGCCCGGCGCCGAGGTGGACCGCCGCGCCGAGGACCTGCTGACCGTCCTGGACCTCGGCCGGGACGCCGACAAGCTGGTCGCCGACTACTCCACCGGCATGCGCAAGAAGATCGGCCTGGCCGCCGCGCTGCTGCACAACCCCGACGTGCTGTTCCTGGACGAGCCCTTCGAGGGCGTCGACCCGGTCTCCGCCCAGACCATCCGCGGCGTGCTCAAGCGGTACGCGGCGGCCGGTTCCACGGTCGTCTTCTCCAGCCACGTGATGGAGCTGGTCGAGCAGCTCTGCGACTGGGTCGCGGTGGTCAACGCGGGCCGGGTGATCGCCCAGGGCCCGCTGGACTCGGTGCGGGGCGGGCGCAGCCTGCACGAGGCCTTCCTCGACCTGATCGGCGTCCGCGAGGACGACGGGCAGGCGCTCGGCTGGCTCGGGGGCACCCAGTGAGCACCGCCGCCGTCCGCACCCCCGTCCCCGTCCCCGACGGGCGGACGGTGGTCCGCGCCCTGGTCGCGCTCAAGCTGCGGCTGCTGCGCAACGGGCTGCGGCGCAGCCCCGGCCGAACCGCCGTCTTCGTGATCGGCGGCGTCGTGGGCCTGGCCTTCGCGGGTGGCATCGCCGTCGCCCTGGCCGCGCTGAACGGGCGCTTCGCGGGCTCCGGGGACGCCGGCGTGATGCTGCTCGGCGTGCTGACCCTGGGCTGGGCCGCGCTGCCGCTCTTCCTGTTCTCCAGCGACGAGAGCGCCGACCCGACCCGGCTCACCATGCTGCCGCTGCGGCCCGGCCCGCTGCTGCGCGGCTCGCTGCTGGCCGCGCTGATCGGGCCCGGGCCGCTGATCAACCTGGTGCTGGTGACCGGCGCGGTACTGGCCGGCGCCGGCGGCGGGGCCTCGGCCGCGGTCGCCGTGGTCGGCGTGCCGCTCGCGGTGCTCTGCCTGGTCACGCTCTCCCGGGCGGTCGCGGCCGGCAACGCCCGGATGCTCTCCAGCCGTCGCGGCAAGGACTTCGCGATCTTCGGCGGGCTGGCCTTCGCGCTGCTGATCCAGGCCGCCAACGTCGGTTCGCAGAGCGTCTTCGGCCGCCCCGGCGACGACCTCGACCTCGGTCCGCTGAAGCCGATCGCCTCCGTGCTGCGCTGGATCCCGCCGATCAGCGCCGCCGACGCACCGCGCACCGCCGCCGAGGGCCGGTACGGGCTCGCGCTCCTGCAGCTCGCCGCGGCCGGCGTGCTGCTGGCGCTGCTGCTGCGTTGGTGGCGCGGCAGCCTGCAGGAACTCATGGTCACCGCCGACTCCTCCACCCTGGAGGTGGCCCGCGGGGTGCAGCGCTCGCGCGGCTGGGGCTTCCTGCCCCAGGGGCGGGCCGGCGCGGTGATGCAGCGCCACCTGCGGTACGCCTGGCGCGAACCGCGGGCCAAGGCCGCGCTGTTCACCAGCATCGGCATGACGGTGGTGATCTGCGTGCTGTCGATGGTCCAGGGCTGGGCGAGCGTGTACCTGCTCGCGATGACCGGGATGTTCCTCGGACTGCAGATGCTCAACCTGTTCGGCATGGACGGCTCGGCGTTCTGGATGGTCGCCGCCACCCTGCGCACCCCGGCCGACGCCCGCGACGAGCTGCGCGGCCGGGCGTACGCGGTGCTGTCCTACGCGATCCCGGTGACGGGGGTGCTCGGGCTGGCACTGGCGGGCGTCACCGACACGTGGGCGGACCTGCCGGCCGCGCTCGGCCTGGCCTTCGCACTGCTCGGCTGCGGGGTGGCGCTCGGCGCGATGTTCAGCGTGCTGGTGCCGTACGCCATGCCCGCCGACAACAACCCGATGCGCAATGCCGCCCCCGGCCAGAGCGGGCTGGTCATGCTCAACTCGTTCGGCTCGATGTTCGGCGTCGCACTGCTCGCCCTGCCGGTCGGCGGCTACCTCGGCTGGGCGCTGACCTCGGACGGGCCGAGCTGGCCGGTCCTGCTGATCGGCCCGCTGTACGGCGCCCTGGTCGCCGTCCTCGGCGTACGGATAGCGGCCACCCGGCTGCTGGAGCGCATCCCGGAGATCCTGGCCAAGGCCGTCCAGCGCTGAGCCGAACCGTTTCCTCCGGCGCCCGGTCCCGTCCTGGGGCCGGGCGCCGCTGCCTGCTCCCCCGCCCCTCCCCGCCGCCCCTCCCCGCCGTCCTCCGCAGTCGTCCGTCCCGGTCGTCGGTGCGGGCTCCGGCATCATGGGCAGGAGGAACAGGGCCGTCGAGGAGAGCAGGGACACACCGTGGGCAAGGGCGCGCAGCAGGGCGGAGACGCCGGGCCGCTACTGGAGCAGGCGGTGCGGGCGGTGCTGACGGCCCCCGAGGAGCGGCTGGACCTCGCGCTGGACACCGGGGCGTCGCTGCTGGCCGCCTCGGCCGGGCAGTGGCCGGCGGTCAGCCGGGCCCTGCTGGGGTACGCGGACACCGCCGTCGGCCGCTGCTGGTCCGCCGGGTGGCGCCCGGCCGACCTGGCGCGGGTGGTGCGGCGCGGGCTGAAGCCCGTCCACCTGGCCCTCGCGGTGGACCTGATCGCCGCCGAGGACCGCCGCCACCCCGCGGCGGCGCTCGACCGGCGCTGGCAGGAGCAGCTGCGCGAGCTGGAGGTCGAGGCCTGGTGGTCCGGCGACGAGCAGTACCTGGGGGCGTTCGCCCAGCGGCACCGGCTGGACCGCTTCGCGCTCGCCACCGCCGTCCTGGAGCTGCTGCGCACCTGGGGCCGGCTGCCGCCGATCGCCCCGGTGGGACCGGCTCCCGGGCAGACGGTGCGGCCGCAGCACGTCGGGTCGCGGCAGTCGGGGCCGCGGCACTCGGGGTCGGAGCGTCCCGGTTCCTTGGCCGGCGAGCCGCGGATGCTGGCCCGGATCCGGGCGCTGCTGGCCAAGGCCGAGTCCACCGAGTACCCGGAGGAGGCCGAGGCGCTGACCGCCAAGGCCCAGCAGCTGATGGCCCAGCACAGCATCGACGAGGCGCTGCTGGCGGCCGCCGGTGCGGACCGGGACGCCCCGGCGGCGCTGCGGATCGGGGTGGACAACCCGTACGAGGGCCCCAAGACGATGCTGCTGGACGCGGTCGCGGTGGCCAACCGGTGCCGGGTGGTGTGGGCGAAGGAGTTCGGCTTCTGCACCGTGGTCGGCTTCGACGGCGACCTGGACGGCGTCGAGCTGCTCTACACCTCGCTGCTGGTGCAGGCCACCCACGCGCTCAACAAGGCGGGCTCCCGCCGGGACTCGCGCAGCAAGGCGTTCCGGCACTCCTTCCTGGTCGCGTACGCGGCGCGGATCCGCGAGCGGCTGACCGCCGCCACCGAGCGGACCACCAGCGCCGCCGCGGCCGGCCGGCACCTGCGCGAGGACGGCACCGAGGAGCAGCTGCTGCCGGACGAGCGGCTGCTGCCCGCGCTCGCCGCCCGCTCGGAGGCGGTGGACGAGGAGATCGGCCGACTGTTCCCGAAGCTGGTCTCGCAGCGGGTCCGGGTCAGCGACGGCAAGGGCTGGGCGGCCGGACGGGCCGCCGCCGACCGGGCCGCGCTGCACGGGCGCGCCGGGGAGATCCGTCGGTAGCACCGCACCGAGACCTGGTAGAACGTATTCCGCCACGAACGAAGGGGGATTCGACGTGACGGAGCCGGCTGCCGAGTCGGGGTATCGGGACCGGGTGCGCGGAGCGCTGCTCGGCGGGGCCATCGGCGATGCGTTGGGCTGGCCGGTGGAGTTCCAGCAGCTCCACCAGATCCAGGGCCACTACGGGCCGGCGGGCGTGACCTCCCTGCCGGGCGGTCCCGGGCCGGTCGAGGTCACCGACGACACCCAGATGACGCTGTTCACCGCCGAGGGCCTGATCCGCGGTTTCGTCCGCGGCTGGACGGGCGGCGGAGGCTCGGTGCCGGAGGCCGTCCACGGCGCCTACCGGCGCTGGCTGCTGACGCAGTACCAGCCCGCGCCGGACACCGTGCCGCAGCCCCGCCCGTACGACGGCTGGCTGCTGCGGCAGCCCTTCCTGTACGCGCGGCGGGCGCCGGGCAACGCCTGTCTGAGCGGGGTGTCCGAGCACCCGGTGTTCGAGGCACCGTCCGTGATCGGGCGGCCGGGGCCGATCAACCCGGGTTCCAAGGGCTGCGGCACGGTGATGCGCTCGGCGCCGTTCGGGCTGGCCCGGCTGGGCGTCGAGCAGTCCTTCGGGCTGGCCGTGCAGTGCGCCCAGCTCACCCACGGGCACCCGACCGGCTACCTCGCGGCGGGCGCCTTCGCGGCGCTGATCGAGCGGCTCGCGAACGGGACGGAGCCGTGGGCGGCGGTCGGCGAGACCGTGGAGCAGATCCGCGAGCTGCCGGGCTCCAAGGAGACCGTCCAGGCGCTGGCCCGGGCGGTGCGGGTCGCCCAGGAGTCCGAGCCCGCGGCGGAGGCGGTGGAGCGGGTCGGGCTCGGCTGGATCGCCGAGGAGTGCCTGGCCATCGCGGTGTACTCGCTGCTGGCGGCCACCCTCGACCCCGACCCGGTGCGCACCGCGCTGCTGCTGTCGGTGAACCACTCCGGGGACAGCGACTCGACCGGCGCGGTCTGCGGCAACCTGGTCGGGGCCGCGTACGGCGCCTCGGCACTGCCCGCCGAGTGGGCCGGGGCGGTGGAGGGGCGGGCCGAGCTGCGGCAGGTCGCGGACGACCTGCTGGTGCTGTTCGGCAGCCGCGACCCGCTCCACCCGGGGCTCGGCGGGCGCTACCCGGCCTGGTAGGGGCGCCTCCCTGGCGGGTTCCCTCCCCGGTACGGGTCCCTCAGCGTGCCTGCGGATCGGTGACCTGGCCGAGGAACAGCGGCCGCCCGCCCTGGGTGTCCCGGATCAGGAACAGGAACGGCCGGTCGATGTGCAGTTGGACGGGCTGGTCCGGGGCCGGCGCGGCCGCTCCGGCGATCCCGACGCCGCTGCCGGCCGCCGCGACCGTGCCGTCCTCGTCGACCTCGACGGTGGCCTTCTGCACCACCGTGCTGACGGCGAGCGGATCCTTGGCGATGCCGCTGAGGTCGGCCCCGTCGAAGAGCGACTTCACGCCGAGCGAGCGCAGCGCGGAGGTGAGCTCGTTGGACGTGTCGAAGTGGAAGCGCGGAAGCTGCAGGTCGACGTGCCGCTCGGCGAGGGCACCGAGGATCCGGTCGAGCTGGGGCTGGTCCAGGCCCTTGGTGAAGGCCGCGAAGCCGCCCTGCGCGGGGACGATCAGGTCCATCGCCAACCCGCCGCCCGCGTACGGGAGTTCGACGGCCTGCCAGGGCTCGCCGACGATCCCGCCGGAGCCGTCGGCGTACTTGAACCCGCCGGTCTGACTCATCGAGGGGACGGCCGGGGCGGAACCGTCGAGCTTGTGGAACGGGCGGTCGGCGGTCTGCGAGGGCTTGAACGCGGAGGCCCACTTGGCCTTGAGGTAGAGCGCGTCGGTGAGCACCAGCCGGGTGTCCGCGGTGATCGCGTTCGGGGCGAAGAGGTCCTTGATCCGGCCCTCTGTGGCCTTCTCCACGGCCGCGTTGACGGCCTTGCGGGAGCCCTCCGGATCCTTGGCGAAGTCGGCGGGGTGCACGCCGGCGTCGAACGCGGCAGCGAGGGTGGCCAGGTAGTCCGGTGAGACGGCGAGGCCCCGCTGGGCCCAGAGGTCGTCGCTCTGGCGCAGGGTGAGCCCGTTGCCGGAGGGTGCCTGGCGGTTCAGCGCACCGGTGGCGAGGGCGTACTGCTGCGGGGTGAGCTCGGTGTGCAGGGCCTTGGCGAGTTCGTCGGCGGTGGTGCCCCGGGTGCCGGGCAGCAGCATGGCGAGCACGGTGGCCAGGCCGGACGGGGAGACCACGAGGTTGCGGCCGGCGTCGTCGGGCCGCGTGGTGAGGGTGTGCAGGAGATCGAGGCCGAAGGCGTCGGTGGCGGTCGCGGTCGCGGTCAGCTGGGCCGGGTCGACCGGGGGCCGGCTGGCGGGCGCCGAGGCCCTGAGCTCCGCGGGCGCGGCCGCCCCGCTGCTGCCACAGCCGGCGAGCAGCGGTGCGGCGAGCGCGGCGGCGAGGAGCAGCGCCGCCGGGCGGCGCGGTGGACGACGGGTTCCGGTGCTGCGGTTCGTCATGGCCCTTCGACGCGCCGCCCCGCCGACCGGTTCCGCTCGCCCCGCCGAGCGGCCCTGCGCGAACGCCGCCGCCCGGCCCTGGATGGACCCCGCCGAGCGGCCCTGCGCGAACGCCGCCGCCCGGCCCTGGATGGACCCCGCCGAGCAGCCCTGGGTGGACCCGCCGCCCGGCCCTGGGTGGACCCCGCCGAGCAGCCCTGGGTGGACCCGCCGCCCGGCCCTGGGTGGACCCCGCCGAGCGGCCCTGGGTGGACCCCGCCGCCCGGCTCCGCTCAGTCCCAGAGCGCGCCGAGCTCCAGCAGTTCGTCCCGGTGCTCGATCCGCTCCACCCACTCGGCCGGCCAGGCCGTCTCGCCGTGGTGGGCGCCCGCGAAGGCGCCGGTCAGGCAGGCGAGGGAGTCGGAGTCGCCGCTGGAGTAGGCGGCCCGGCGGACGGCGGCCACGGGGTCGTCCGGCAGCAGCAGGAAGCAGAGCAGGCCGGTGCCGAAGGCCTCCTCGGCGACCCAGCCCTCGCCGGTGGCCAGGCAGGGGTCGGCCTCCGGGTCGGGGGCGGCGAGCGCGGCCTCCAGCTGGTCGAGGACGGCGAGGCAGTCGTCCCAGCCGCGGGCGATGACGGCCTGCGGCGAGGCGCCGTACCAGAGCGCGGCAAGGTCGCCGAGCCAGAACTCGTCGTACCGCTCCCGGCTCGCCAGCGCGTACGCCCGCAGCGCCGCGGGCAGGCCGGCCGGCGGCACGCCCTCGGCGAGCTTGCGGACGGCGTACGCGGTGAGGTCACTGGCGGCGAGCGCGGTGGGGTGGCCGTGGGTGAGCGCGGACTGCAGCTGGGCGGCGCCGGAGAGCTGCCGGGCGTCCAGCTCGCGGATCAGCCCGATCGGGGCGACCCGCATGTTGGCGCCGCAGCCCTTGGAGCCGACGTCGCTCGCCTGCTGCCAGCGGTACTCGGCGTGGCTGAGCCGCTCGCAGGAGCGCAGGCAGGTCATGCCCGGGGCGCGGTTGTTCTCCGGGGAGCGCCACCAGTCGACGAACTCCTCGCGAACCGGCCGTTCCAGCCGTAGGGGCGTGAGGGGCCCGCGCGCCAGGGCGGTGCGCAGGCCGCGGCCGAGGGCGAGCGTCATCTGGGTGTCGTCGGTGACCAAGGCCTTGTCGGGCAGCGGGAGTTGCCGCCAGTCCGGATGGTCGGCGGCGATCGCCTCGACGGTCTTGAACTCCGTCACCCGGCCGATCGCGTCGCCGATCGCCAGCCCCAGCAGCGCCCCCGTCGCCTTGCCCACGGCCGCTCCCCCCTCTTCTCCGTCTGTCTGTCCGTCTGCCCGGCTGTCCGTCAGACCTCGACCAGTAGTTCCCTGAGCCCCCGGATCACGTACCCCGGGTTCCACTCGGGCTCGCGGACCAGCCGCAGGCCCGGGGCCCGGCGCAGCAGGGTGCCGTAGGACTCGGTGAGCTCCAGTCTGGCAAGCGGGGCGCCGAGACAGAAGTGGATTCCGGCACCGAAGGTGATGTGCGGGTTGTCGGCGCGGCCGAGGTCGAGCCGGTCGGGGTCGGCGAAGCGCTCGGGGTCGCGGTTGGCGGAGCCGAAGAGCAGGGCGACCTCGGAGCCGCGCGGGATGGTGACGCCGCGGACCTCGATGTCCTCCAGGACCCAGCGCTCGAACATCTGCAGCGGGGTGTCCCAGCGCATCAGTTCCTCGATCGCGGTGGGCAGCAGCTCGTCCACCGCGCCGCGTAGCCGGGCGAGCTCCTCGGGGTGGCGGAAGAGCGCCCACCAGCCGTTGCCGGTGGTGTTGACGGTCGCCTCGTGGCCGGCGTTGAGCAGCAGCACGCAGGTGGAGATCATCTCCTGCTCGCTCAGCGCGTCGGAGCCCTCCTGGGCCTGGATGAGCGCGCTGATCAGGTCCTCGCCCGGGTTCACCCGGCGTTCGCGGATCAGGGCGCGCAGGTAGTCGGAGAACTCGATGCTCGCGGTGACGGCCCAGCGGGCGGCCTCCTCGGTCGGGTTGAGCTCGAACATCCCGGTGATGTCGGCGGACCACGGCCGCAGCAGGTGCCGGTCGCCCGCCGGGACGCCGAGCATCTCGGCGATCACGGCGACCGGCAGCGGCTCGGCGACGGTGGCGATCAGGTCGCCGCCGCCGGCCGCGAGCAGGTCGTCGACGAGCTCGCCGGCCAGGCGCCGGACGGTCGGGCGCAGGCCCTCGACCATGCGCGGGGTGAAGGCCTTGGAGACGAGCCGGCGGATCCGGGTGTGGTCCGGCGCCTCCAGGTCGAGCAGCCCGTGGTCGTTCAGGGTGTGGAAGGGCTCGTGCGCCGGGTCGGGCCCGGGGCGGCCGAACTCCGCGTGGCTGAAGCGGTGGGTGTAGGTGCGGCCGAGCCGTCGGTCGCGCAGCAGCGCGCTGACGTCCTCGTGGCGCGCGACGAGCCACTGGTTCGTCGGCTCGAAGTACGTCACCGGCGCGTGGTCGCGCAGTTCGGCGTACGCGTCGTACGGGTGGGCCACGAACGCCGCCGACCAGGGGTCGAACTTCGCCGTCGTCGTCATCGGTCGATCACTCCAGGCCGTGAGGGGAAGCCGGAAGGATCATCGTACGCACGCGGTACGTCCGATTTAAGACCCTTCCGGCTTCAGACCCTTCCGCCTTGAGACCCTTCCGCCTTCAGGCCCTTCGGGCTGCCCGCCACCCCTCACGCCCGCTCACTCACCAGCCGCCGCACCAGCTCGGGCAGCGCCTCCGAGATCGGCTCCCGGATCACCTCGTCCGCCGCCTCGTCGTACGGCGTGGGCTCGCCGTTCACGATGATCAGCTTCGCCCCGGCCTCCACCGCGCTGTACGGCAGCGCCGCCACCGGGAACACCTGCAGGCTGGTGCCGACCGCGATGAAGACGTCGCAGCCGCGGGCGATCGACTCGGCCTGGCCGAGCACCTCCGGGTCCAGGTTCTCGCCGAACATCACCGTGCGCGGCTTGAGGATCCCCCCGCACTCCCGGCAGGCCGGGTCCGGCTCGCCTGCCTCGACCCGCGCCAGCGCGTCGGCCATCGGCGCGACCACCCGGCAGCGCAGGCACTGCGTCTCCCGTGCGGTGCCGTGCAGTTCGAGCACCTTGCGGGCGGGCAGCCCGGCCGCCTGGTGCAGCCCGTCCACGTTCTGGGTGAGCACCCGCAGCGGCAGCCCGGAGCGCTCCAGGTCGACCAGCGCCCGGTGCCCGGCGTTCGGCTCGGCGGCCAGCGCGCCCGTCTCCAGCCGCAGCAGCCAGGACCGCCGCCGGACCTCCGGGTCGTCCCGGTACGGCCCGATGGTGACCAGCTCCTGCGCCGCCGGGTCCTTCTGCCACAGGCCCTGCGGGCCGCGGTAGTCGGGGATGCCGGAGTCGGTCGAGATGCCCGCGCCGGTGAGCACGGCGATCAGGGGGCGCTTCGCGTTCATGGACCGGACGGTACGGCCACCGGCCCGGGCACGGCCACCGAAATTCCGGGTGCTCCGCGCCGTGAGCCGACGGGCGGCGCGCGGAGGTCAGACCAGCACCGGCCGCGGCGCGACGGCCGGACGGACGAGCGGGGCCAGCGCCACCAGGTAGCAGGCGGCGGCGAGCGGGATGAAGGCCAGGTCGGCCCCCGAAGCGAGCGTGCCGAGCAGCACCAGCACCGGGCTCCACCAGCGCAGCGCCCGGGAGCGGCCGGCCGCGGCGGCGGTCAGCAGCGCCAGCAGGCCGACGTAGAAGAGCAGCGGGCCGACCTGGTAGACGGCCGGCAGCACACCCGGGACGTCCTGCACCCGGCCGAAGAGCCGCGACTGCTCGCCCTTGTCCGCCGCCGCGAGGCCGACGACCAGGTCGATCCCGATCTGCACCAGCGAGCAGAGCAGCCCCGCGAAGGCCGTCCCCAGCGCTGTCCCGGCCGCGATCCGCCCGGCCGTGCCGCGTGGGGCGAGCTGTCGGCGCAGGGCGAGGAAGACCGGGGCGAACAGCAGCAGCCCGGCCAGCATCGCGGTGTGACCGGCCGTCCAGCCGAGGCCCGGCTCGCGGGAGCCCGGGACCAGGCGGATGCCGCCGTAGAGCGCCATCAGGGCGGGGGCGCCGACGACGGCGTACGGGGTGAGGCGGGTGAGACGGGTGGCGTGAGTGGCGTTCATCTGACGATCTCTCCAGCGGTGTGGTCCGTTTCCGACACCCCAGAGCCTCCCGGCCCAGGCCCTCGTCCCGGATCGCCCGCACCGGCGAACTCCCCGCCTCCCCCGCACGAGGGAGGCACCCCGGCCGAGCCCGCCGTGGCGGAGCCCGTCAGGACTCCCCCACCACCACCGCCCCCGCCTCGTAGGCGAACACCACCGCGTGCACCCGGTCCCGCAGCCCGAGCTTGCTCAGCACATTGCTGACATGCGTCTTCACCGTGTGCTCGCTGACCACCAGCTCGGCCGCGATCTCGGCGTTGGACAGCCCGCGCGCGATCAGCCGCAGCGTCTCCTGCTCGCGCAGGGTCAGCTGCTCCAGCAGCTTGGAGGGCGGCCGCACCGCCCGTTCCGGCGCCCCCGGCCGGCGGGCGGCGAACTCGCCGATCAGCCGCCTGGTCACCGAGGGCGCGAGCAGCGCTTCCCCCGAGGCGACCATCCGCACCCCGTGCGCCAGGTCGTCCCGCCGGACGTCCTTGAGCAGGAAGCCGCTGGCGCCCGCGTACAGCGCGTCGAAGACGTAGTCGTCGATGTCGAAGGTGGTCAGCATGATCACCTTGGTGGACGGGAACTCGGCGCACACCCGGCGGGCCGCCTCCAGCCCGTCCATCACCGGCATCCGGACGTCCAGCAGCAGCACGTCGGGGCCGTGCTCACGCACCGCCTCGACGGCCTCGGCGCCGTCGGCCGCCTCGGCCACCACCTCGATGTCCGGCTGCGCGTCCAGGATCATCCCGAACCCGGCCCGCACCAGCTCCTGGTCGTCCGCGACGACCACCCGAATCGGCGTCATCCGCCCACCCCCTCCACCGTTCCGCCCGCCCCCAGCGGCAGCCGGGCGCTCACCAGGAAACCCCTGCCCTCCGGCCCCGGACCGGCCTCGGCCCGCCCGCCGCAGGCCGCCGCCCGCTCCCGGATGCCGACCAGCCCGCGCCCGCCGGACCAGCCGACCACCGTACGGCCGGCCGTCGGCGGCACCCCGCGGCCGTTGTCGGAGACCACGACCTCCAGCACGTCCCCGGCCTGCCGCACCCGGATCGCGGCCCGGTCGGCCCCGGCGTGCTTGACCGTGTTGGTCAGCGCCTCCTGCACGATCCGGTAGGCCGCGGCCTGCACGTCGGCGGGCGCCGTGCGCAGCCCGTCGGCCAGTTCGAGCTCCACCGCCAGCCCGGCCTGGCGCACCCGCTCGGCCACGTCGGCGAGTTCGGCCAGCCGGGGCTGCGGCGCCAGCTCCGGGCCGACCCCTTCCTCCTTCAACACCCCGAGCACGCGACGCAGTTGGACCATCGCGTCGCGCCCCGCGTCGGCGATGGTGTCGAACGCGCGGATCGCCCGGTCCGGGTTGCTGCGCACCACCACCGGCCCGGCCTCGGCCTGGATCACCATCAGCGAGACCGCGTGCGCCAGGATGTCGTGCATTTCCCGGGCGATCCTGGCCCGCTCCTGCGCCACCGCCCGGCCGGCCTCGCTGGCCGCCCGCTCACCGGCCTCCCGGGCACGTTCCGCCTGCACCCGGGCCAGCTCCCGCTGGGCGCGCACCAGCGAGCCGAACACAAACGAGCCGACGGAGGTGATCAGGCTGAACAGCGCGCCGTTGGGCGAGTGGGTGCCGATCACGTTGCCGACCACCGTCGCCGCCAGCACCGTCCAGCGCGCCCGGTCCGAGCACCGCTCGGCGACCGTGTAGAGGCCGATCACCCCGGCCAGCGGGACCTGCGGGTTCGCCGAGTGCGCCAGCAGCGACAGCGCGACGAAGGCCACACTGCTCGCCGCCAGCGCGGTCAGCGGCGCCCGGCGCCGCCAGGGCAGCGGCAGCGCGGTGGACACGGCCACCAGGTAGACCCACCACGGCCAGGCCGTGTCGTCGTTGTAGACCGCCCAGATCGAGATCCCGGCCGACACCACCGCCAGCAGCGAGTCCTGCACGTACGGACTCAGCCCGGCCGGCCGGTTCAGCCGGCCCGAAGCACGCTCCACCCCGGCACCTCCCCCGTAACCGGGGACACCGCCCCCGCGGAGAAGATCATGCCCTACCGGCAGTACCTCCGGAACGGCCCGGTCAGGCACCGCTGACCGTCACACCGCCGGTCTCCGCCCGCGCGGTGATGGTGCGCGCCGCTCCCGGCTGCGAGGGGATGCTCACGTCCACCCCGCCGACCGACGCCTTCGCGTCCACCGCGTACGCCTCCCCGCCCGGCACCTGCACCCGCACCCCGCCGTTCAAGGTCTTCGCCTCCACCTTCGACGGCGCGGCGGCGAAGTCGGCCCGCACCCCGCCGTTCACCGCGGTCAGCTTCACCTGCGGGGAGGTCAGCCCGCTGGCCTCGACCCCGCCGTTCTTCACGTCGGCCTCCGCCTCGCCGGCCAGCCCGTTCAGCTTGATGCCGCCGTTGGTCTCCTTCACCCGCACCTTGGTCCCGGCCGGCACGTGCACGGTGTACCCGATGCCGCAGTGGTCGCAGTCGTACGTCAGCCGGAGCACGCCGTCCTTCACCTCGTGCGTGCTCTTCGGCGCGTCCCCCCTGTAGTTCTGGTTCTCGACCACGTGCACGGTGTCACCGGCGCCGGTCACCACCACGCCGCCGTTCTCCCCCTCGACCACCAGCTCCCTGACCGGCTCGGCCACCCCGTACTCGACCGTCCGGTGCTCCTGGTCGTCCCCGATCGGCAGGCAGCCCGACATCCCGACCAGCACCCCCGCCGTGATCGCCACCGCGCCCAGTACCCGCTTCATCCCCGGCCCCCTTCGAAAGCCCCGTCACCCGACACCGAGAAGCCTTCCGCACCCGACCGTTCCCACGCCTCCCTCCCCGGAGCGGTTCCCCCGTCTCCCCCGCACGGGCGAGGAGCTCCTCCGGGAATGCCGAAGGGCCCGGAGGCAAATGCCTCCGGGCCCTTCGAACGAGTAGCGGGGACAGGATTTGAACCTGCGACCTCTGGGTTATGAGCCCAGCGAGCTACCGAGCTGCTCCACCCCGCGTCGGTAAACACGACCTTACGCGACTTCGACCAAAAGACCTAATCGCTTTCCCTCCGGGGCCCTGGCCGACCCCCGCCGGCCTCGGCCAGGGCCCCGGAAACCCCGCAGGGGCCCGGGGAAACGCCGCAGAGGCCCGGAAACGCCGCAGGGCGGCCACCCCGTGAGGGGTGACCGCCCTGCGATCAGTGACGCGCGACTCAGCCGGTGTACGGGCCGTAGTCGTAGTCGTCCAGCGGAACCGCCTGGCCGGAGCCGGCGCCGAAGGGCGACAGGTCGTAGTCGTCGTAGCCGACGGCCGAGTACATCGCGGCCTTGGCCTCCTCGGTCGGCTCGACCCGGATGTTGCGGTAGCGGGGCAGACCCGTACCGGCCGGGATGAGCTTACCGAGGATGACGTTCTCCTTGAGGCCCAGCAGCGGGTCCGACTTGGCGTGGATCGCCGCGTCGGTGAGGACCCGGGTCGTCTCCTGGAAGGAGGCGGCCGACAGCCAGGACTCGGTGGCCAGCGAGGCCTTGGTGATACCCATCAGCTGCGGACGGCCGGAGGCGGGGTGACCGCCCTCGGCGACCACGCGACGGTTCTCGGTCTCGAAGCGGCCGCGCTCGACGAGCTCGCCCGGGAGCAGCTCGGCGTCGCCCGACTCGATGATCGTCACGCGGCGGAGCATCTGCCGGATGATGATCTCGATGTGCTTGTCGTGGATCGACACACCCTGCGAGTTGTAGACCTTCTGGACCTCGGCGACCAGGTGGATCTGGACGGCCCGCTGGCCCATGATGCGCAGCACGTCGTGCGGGTTGGTGGCACCCATGGTCAGCTTCTGGCCGACCTCGACCGCCTCGCCCTCGCTGACGAGCAGCTTCACACGCTTGGAGACCGGGTAGGCGATCTCCTCGCTGCCGTCGTCCGGCGTGATGACCAGCTTGCGGGTCTTCTCGGTGTCCTCGATGCGGACCCGGCCCTGCGCCTCCGAGATCGGGGCCACACCCTTGGGGGTACGGGCCTCGAAGAGCTCGACGACACGCGGCAGACCCTGGGTGATGTCGTCACCGGCCACACCACCGGTGTGGAAGGTACGCATCGTCAGCTGGGTACCGGGCTCACCGATGGACTGGGCGGCGATGATGCCGACCGCCTCACCGATGTCGACCAGCTTGCCGGTGGCCAGCGAGCGCCCGTAGCACATGGCGCAGGTGCCGACGGCCGACTCACAGGTCAGGATCGAGCGGGTCTTGACCTCGCCGATGCCGTGGCGGATCAGCTCGTCGATCAGCACGTCACCGAGGTCGGTGTTGGCGGTGGCAAGGAGCTTGCCGTCCACCGTGATGTCCTCGGCGAGCATGCGGGCGTAGACGCTGGTCTCGACGTCGTCGGCCTTGCGCAGCACGCCGTCGGCGCCCACGGAACCGATCGACAGCTTGAGGCCGCGCTCGGTGCCGCAGTCCTCCTCGCGAATGATGACGTCCTGGGAGACGTCGACCAGACGACGGGTGAGGTAGCCGGAGTCGGCGGTACGCAGAGCGGTGTCGGCCAGACCCTTACGGGCACCGTGGGTCGAGATGAAGTACTCGAGAACGGTGAGGCCCTCACGGAACGACGCCTTGATGGGACGGGGGATCGTCTCGTTCTTGGCGTTGGACACCAGACCACGCATACCGGCGATCTGGCGCATCTGCATCATGTTTCCACGAGCACCCGAGTCGACCATCATGAAGATGGGGTTGGTCTTCGGGAAGTTCGCGTTCATGGCCTCGGCAACCTCGTTGGTCGCCTGGGTCCAGATGCCGATGAGCTCCTGCTTGCGCTCGTCGTTGGTGATCAGGCCGCGCTCGTACTGACGCTGGACCTTCTCGGCCTTGGCCTCGTAGCCCTCGAGGATCTGGGGCTTGCTCGGCGGGACGACGACGTCGGAGATCGAGACGGTGACACCCGAGCGGGTGGCCCAGTGGAAGCCGGCCGCCTTCAGGTTGTCCAGGGTCGCCGCGACGACGACCTTGGGGTAGCGCTCCGCCAGGTCGTTGACGATCGCGGAGAGCTGCTTCTTGCCCACCTCGTAGTCGACGAACGGGTAGTCCTCGGGCAGCAGCTCGTTGAAGAGCGCGCGGCCCAGGGTGGTCTGCAGGCGAAAGGACTCGCCCTCGAACCAGCCCGGCTGACCGTCCTCGTCGATCGGCGGGGTCCAGCCACGGGGCGGGACGGTGCCCATCGGCAGACGGACGTCGATGACGGCCTGGACGTCCAGCTCCTTGGCGTCGAACGCCATGACGGCCTCGGCGGTGGAGGAGAAGGAACGGCCACCGCCCTTCACCTCCTCGCGGTCCGAGGTGAGGAAGAACAGACCGAGCACCATGTCCTGGGTCGGCATGGTGACGGGGCGACCGTCGGCCGGCTTCAGGATGTTGTTCGAGGACAGCATCAGGATGCGGGCCTCGGCCTGCGCCTCCGCGGAGAGCGGCAGGTGGACGGCCATCTGGTCACCGTCGAAGTCCGCGTTGAACGCGGTGCAGACGAGCGGGTGGATCTGGATGGCCTTGCCCTCGACCAGCTGCGGCTCGAAGGCCTGGATGCCGAGGCGGTGCAGGGTGGGCGCACGGTTCAGCAGGACCGGGTGCTCGGCGATGACCTCTTCGAGGACGTCCCACACGACCGGACGGGCGCGCTCGACCATGCGCTTGGCCGACTTGATGTTCTGCGCGTGGTTCAGGTCGACCAGGCGCTTCATCACGAACGGCTTGAAGAGCTCCAGCGCCATGGCCTTCGGCAGACCGCACTGGTGCAGCTTGAGCTGCGGGCCGACGACGATGACCGAACGGGCCGAGTAGTCGACTCGCTTGCCGAGCAGGTTCTGACGGAAACGACCCTGCTTGCCCTTCAGCATGTCGCTGAGGGACTTCAGCGGGCGGTTGCCCGGGCCGGTGACCGGACGGCCACGACGGCCGTTGTCGAACAGCGCGTCGACGGCCTCCTGGAGCATGCGCTTCTCGTTGTTCACGATGATCTCGGGGGCACCGAGGTCGAGAAGCCGCTTCAGGCGGTTGTTGCGGTTGATGACGCGGCGGTACAGGTCGTTCAGGTCGGAGGTCGCGAAGCGGCCACCGTCCAGCTGCACCATCGGACGCAGGTCCGGCGGGATGACCGGGACGCAGTCCAGCACCATGCCGTTGGGCTTGTTGGTGGTCTGCAGGAACGCGGAAACGACCTTGAGGCGCTTCAGCGCACGGGTCTTCTTCTGGCCCTTGCCGGTGCGGATGATCTCGCGCAGGCGCTCGGACTCCTCCGCCAGGTCGAAGGTCTCGAGGCGGTCCTTGAGGGCCGCCGCGCCCATCGAGCCGGAGAAGTAGGTGCCGAAGCGGTCGCGCAGCTCGCGGTAGAGCAGCTCGTCGCCCTCGAGGTCCTGGACCTTGAGGTTCTTGAAGCGGGCCCACACCTCGTCGAGGCGGTCGAGCTCGCGCTGCGCGCGGTCGCGCAGCTGCTTCATCTCGCGCTCGGCGCTCTCGCGCACCTTGCGGCGCACGTCGGCCTTGGCGCCCTCGGCCTCCAGCTCGGCCAGGTCGGTCTCGGCCTTCTTGGCGCGGGCCTCGAGGTCGGAGTCGCGGCGGTTCTCGATCTGCTGACGCTCGACCGAGACGTGCGCCTCCAGGGACGGCAGGTCGCGCTGGCGGCGCTCGTCGTCGACCCAGGTGATCATGTAGGCGGCGAAGTAGATGACCTTCTCGAGGTCCTTCGGCGCCAGGTCCAGCAGGTAGCCCAGGCGGGACGGGACACCCTTGAAGTACCAGATGTGGGTGACCGGGGCGGCCAGCTCGATGTGGCCCATCCGCTCGCGACGCACCTTGGCGCGGGTCACCTCGACGCCGCAGCGCTCGCAGATGATGCCCTTGAAGCGGACGCGCTTGTACTTACCGCAGTAGCACTCCCAGTCCCGGGTGGGGCCGAAGATCTTCTCGCAGAAGAGCCCGTCCTTTTCCGGCTTCAGGGTGCGGTAGTTGATGGTCTCCGGCTTCTTGACCTCGCCGTGCGACCACTGGCGGATGTCGTCGGCGGTGGCCAGGCCGATGCGGAGCTCGTCGAAGAAGTTGACGTCAAGCACTGGTCGTCAAGCCCTCTTTCGTAAGTCGAGAGTCGTTCATGTGGTCTGAGGGGGGCCTGGGGGCGGGCCGGCTGCGCGGGCAGCCGGCCCAACCTCCGTCAGACCTCTTCGACGCTGCTCGGCTCGCGCCGGGACAGGTCAATGCCGAGCTCTTCGGCGGCGCGGAACACGTCCTCGTCGGAGTCCCGCATCTCGATGGACTGGCCGTCCGAGGACAGCACCTCCACGTTGAGGCAGAGCGACTGCATTTCCTTGATGAGGACCTTGAAGGACTCGGGAATGCCGGGCTCGGGGATGTTCTCGCCCTTGACGATGGCCTCGTAGACCTTCACGCGGCCGAGGACGTCGTCGGACTTGATGGTGAGGAGCTCCTGCAGCGCGTAGGCCGCGCCGTACGCCTCGAGGGCCCACACCTCCATCTCACCGAAGCGCTGACCACCGAACTGCGCCTTACCACCGAGCGGCTGCTGGGTGATCATCGAGTACGGGCCGGTCGAGCGGGCGTGCAGCTTGTCGTCGACCAGGTGGTGCAGCTTGAGGATGTACATGTAGCCGACCGAGACCGGCATCGGGAACGGCTCGCCGGAGCGGCCGTCGAACAGCCGGGCCTTGCCGGTGGAGTTCACCAGGCGCTCACCGTCACGGGTGAGGGTGGTGTTGTCCAGCAGGCCGGTGATCTCGTCCTCGCGGGCGCCGTCGAAGACCGGGGTGGCGAGGTTGGTGCCGCCCTGGACGGTGTCGGCGCCGATCGCCTGCAGGCGCTGGGCCCACTCGTCGGCGAGGCCGGAGACGTCCCAGCCCTGCTTGGCGAGCCACCCGAGGTGAATCTCCAGGACCTGCCCGGGGTTCATTCGGGACGGGACGCCCAGCGGGTTGAGGATGATGTCGACCGGGGTGCCGTCCTCCAGGAACGGCATGTCCTCGACCGGCAGGATCTTGGAGATGACACCCTTGTTGCCGTGACGGCCGGCGAGCTTGTCACCGTTGGTGATCTTGCGCTTCTGGGCCACGTAGACGCGGACCAGCTGGTTCACGCCCGGGGGCAGCTCGTCGCCCTCTTCGCGGTCGAAGACGCGGACGCCGATGACCTTGCCGGACTCACCGTGCGGCACCTTCAGCGAGGTGTCGCGGACCTCACGGGCCTTCTCACCGAAGATCGCGCGGAGCAGGCGCTCCTCCGGGGTCAGCTCGGTCTCGCCCTTCGGGGTGACCTTGCCGACGAGGATGTCGCCGGTGACGACGTCGGCGCCGATGCGGATGATGCCGCGCTCGTCGAGGTCGGCGAGGACCTCCTCGGAGACGTTCGGGATGTCCCGGGTGATCTCCTCGGGGCCCAGCTTGGTGTCACGGGCGTCGACCTCGTGCTCCTCGATGTGGATCGAGGAGAGGACGTCGTCCTGCACGAGGCGCTGCGACAGGATGATCGCGTCCTCGTAGTTGTGACCCTCCCAGGACATGAACGCCACGAGGAGGTTCTTGCCGAGGGCCATCTCGCCCTCGTCGGTGCAGGGGCCGTCGGCCAGCACCTGGTTGACCTCGACGCGGGCGCCCTCGTCCACGAGCACCTTCTGGTTGAAGGCGGTGCCCTGGTTGGAGCGGGTGAACTTGGCGGCGCGGTACGTGGTGTACGTGCCGTCGTCGTTGGCCACGGTGACGTAGTCGGCCGAGACCTCCTGGACGACACCGGCCTTCTCGGCGGTGATGACGTCCGCGGCGTCGACGGCGCAGCGGTACTCCATGCCGGTACCGACCAGCGGAGCCTCGCTCTTCAGCAGCGGCACCGCCTGGCGCATCATGTTCGAGCCCATGAGTGCGCGGTTGGCGTCGTCGTGCTCGAGGAACGGGATCATGGCGGTCGCGACCGACACCATCTGGCGCGGCGAGACATCCATGTAGTCGATCTCGGTGCCGGGGATGTAGTCGATCTCGCCGCCACGGCGGCGGACCAGGACGCGCGGCTCGGCGAAGGTCAGCTCCGCCGTCAGCGGGGCGTTGGCCTGCGCGATGACGTAGCGGTCCTCCTCGTCGGCCGTGAGGTAGTCGACCTGCTCGGTGACGACACCCTCGATGACCTTGCGGTACGGGGTCTCGATGAAGCCGAAGGCGTTGACCCGGCCGTACGAGGCCAGCGACCCGATCAGACCGATGTTCGGGCCTTCGGGGGTCTCGATCGGACACATGCGGCCGTAGTGCGAGGGGTGCACGTCACGGACCTCGAAGCCGGCGCGCTCACGGGAGAGACCGCCGGGGCCGAGCGCGGACAGACGACGCTTGTGGGTCAGGCCCGACAGCGGGTTCGTCTGGTCCATGAACTGCGACAGCTGGCTGGTGCCGAAGAACTCCTTGATGGAGGCGACGACCGGCCGGATGTTGATCAGGGTCTGCGGCGTGATCGCCTCGACGTCCTGGGTGGTCATGCGCTCGCGCACGACGCGCTCCATACGGGCGAGACCCGTACGGACCTGGTTCTGGATGAGCTCGCCGACGTTGCGCAGGCGGCGGTTGCCGAAGTGGTCGATGTCGTCGACCTCGACCACGATGTCGCGGCCCTCGCCGTCACGCCACTCGGTCTCGCCCGCGTGCAGCTTCACCAGGTACTTGATCGCACCGATGATGTCGGGCTCGGTGAGCACGCCGGAGTCCAGCGACTCGGCGTTGCCCAGCTTGCGGTTGACCTTGTAACGGCCGACCTTCGCGAGGTCGTAGCGCTTCGGGTTGAAGTACAGGTTCTCCAGAAGCGTCTGCGCGGCCTCGCGCGTCGGCGGCTCGCCCGGACGCAGCTTGCGGTAGATGTCCAGGAGCGCGTCGTCCTGGCCCTGGGTGTGGTCCTTCTCCAGGGTGTTGCGCATCGACTCGTACTCGCCGAACTCCTCGAGAATCATCTCGTTGGTCCAGCCGAGGGCCTTCAGCAGCACGGTGACGGACTGCTTGCGCTTGCGGTCGATGCGGACGCCGACCATGTCGCGCTTGTCGATCTCCATCTCCAGCCAGGCACCACGCGAGGGGATGACCTTGCAGGAGTAGATGTCCTTGTCGGAGACCTTGTCCAGGGTGGAGTCGAAGTACACACCCGGGGAACGGACCAGCTGCGACACGACGACACGCTCGGTGCCGTTGATCACGAACGTGCCCTTGTGGGTCATGAGCGGGAAGTCGCCCATGAAGACCGTCTGAGACTTGATCTCACCGGTCTCGTTGTTGGTGAACTCGGCCGTGACGAAGAGCGGAGCCGCGAACGTGAAGTCGCGGTCCTTGCACTCGTCAATGGAGTTCTTCGGCGGCTCGAAACGGTGGTCGCGGAAGGTCAGCGACATCGACCCACTGAAGTCCTCGATCGGGGAGATCTCCTCGAAGATCTCCTCCAGACCGGACTTGGTGGGGACGTCCAGACCGTTCTCCAGCGCCTTCTCGACCCTGGACTTCCAGGCCGCGTTGCCGAGCAGCCAGTCAAAGCTCTCGGTCTGCAGGGCCAGGAGGTTCGGGACCTCGAGGGGCTCCTTGATCTTCGCGAACGAGACGCGGAGAGGAGCGGTGGATGCGGCGGAATTGTTCGAGGCGTTGCGCGGCGCGGCCAAGAGGGGGGTCCTTCCGAGGGCTCGGAGCTCACTACGCGCGTACCAGCCGGGCCTAATTGGGCTTGGACCCGCCTCCTCGCCACTGGCCTCCGCCGGGGTCGAAACCCCAGGTCAGAGCCGCTTTGCGGAGGCGATGCCAGACCCCTTCAGGGCAACGCAAACTCCGGGCGACGAGTCACGGAGCAGCTAACAGGCAGCGCAAAGGGACAGTGTAGCCAAAGGCCACACTGCTGTCCAGCTCTGATTCGGAGACCGAATCGGAGACTCCTCCCGGTAGCCGGCGGACGCGAACGCCTGCCGGGTACTGCTCTAACTCACGTGGAGTCATTTCCCGCCGGAGCCACTGGTTATGCATCCAGCAGCGAACCAACCGGGCGGACTCGCGCCTTGAGAATCGCGCGCCGCGCCAGGGTTCGTCAAGGGCCCGCCGACGGGGCGGACCTCGCCCCGTCCATCGGTCCGGACCCCTCCCGCGTTACAGACGCCGTGGTGGGGGCCGCCCCTGACGACGGTGATCACCTTACCGCTCGCCACCGACGGTGCCGAGTGAGCGGTGGGCCACACCGGTGGGCCGCGCCGGCCCGGACGGGAAAACGGGGCCGGGCACCGCCCGGTACCCCGGGAACGCAAAAAGCCGGGCCGACCACCCGCAAGGGTGATCGGCCCGGCCGTACGCCCCCTCAGAGGGGGCGCATGATCACTTGACGGTGACCTTGGCGCCGGCACCCTCGAGGGCGGCCTTGGCCTTCTCGGCAACGTCCTTGGCAACCTTCTCCAGGACCTTGGCACCAGCGGTGTCAACGAGGTCCTTGGCCTCCTTCAGGCCGAGGGAGGTCAGGGTGCGCACCTCCTTGATGACCTGGATCTTCTTGTCGCCGGCACCGTCGAGGATGACGTCGAACTCGTCCTGCTCCTCAGCGGCCTCGGCGGCCGGGCCGGCAACGCCGGCGGCGGCAACGGCGACCGGAGCGGCAGCGGTGACGTCGAACTTCTCCTCGAAGGCCTTCACGAAGGCAGCGAGCTCGATGAGGGTGAGCTCCTCGAACTGCGCGAGCAGCTCGTCCTGGGTCAGCTTCGCCATGATGGCGTCCTTCCACTAAATCGGCAGGTGGTGCCGTATGTACGGGTTTGGCGGGCACGGGCCCGCAGCGAGGCGTGAGCCTGCCGAACTACTCGGCGGCAGCGTCCTCGGCGGCGGGAGCCGGCGTACCGGCACCGCCCTGCTCGACCTTGTCGCGCAGCGCGTCCACGGTGCGGACGAGCTTCGACGGCAGGGCCTGGAAGAGCGCGGCAGCCTGGGACTGCTTGGCCTTCAGGGCACCCGCCAGCTTGGCGAGCAGCACCTCGCGGGACTCGAGGTCCGCGAGCTTCTTGATCTCATCGGCGGACAGCGCCTTACCGTCAAGGACACCGCCCTTGATGATGAGAGCGGGGTTCTCCTTGGCGAAGTCACGCAGAGCCTTCGCCGACTCCACCGGGTCACCGGTGACGAAGGCAACAGCCGTCGGACCGTTGAACAGGTCGTCGAGCTCCGTGATCCCGACCTCATTGGCCGCGATCTTGGTCAGCGTGTTCTTCACCACGGCGTACTCGGCGTTGTCGCCGAGCGAGCGACGCAGGGTCTTGACCTGCTTCACCGAGAGACCGCGGTACTCGGTCAGCAGCGCCGCGGAGGAGCCACGGAACTTGTCCGTGATCTCGGCAACGGCAGCAGCCTTGTCGGGCCTGGCCATAGGCTTACGCCTCCTTCCGTGATGTCGAAGTCGGGCCGACCGCGAAAGTCGACCTAGGTCGCCGCGGACCGACCGGACGGAAGGAAAGCTCCTGCGAAATGCAAGGAGCCCCGGTGCGCAGGCGCACGGGGCTCGTGACGACCTCGACGGGCGTCCACGCGAGCGCGGTACCCGGAAGTCGAAGCTCCAGACACACCTGCGCGGGCTGCCTGCGACGAATCGCAGATCCTTCGGCCACCGGCTCCCTGACGGGGCGCGGCGACAACCAGCGGTCTTTGGCTTCGGTAACAGTAACGGCACCGCGCCGTCCGGGGCAAATCGCCCGGACCCCGCCCGTCCCGGGGCTCAGCGGGCCAGTGGGGAGACCGTCCGGACGCCGGTGTCCACGGTGTCCGTCTCGGCGGGCGCCTGCGCCGAGAGCAGGGCCCCGGCGAGGTCGGTGTAGAGCACCGAGTCGTCCGCCCGGCCGCTGTCCCCGTTTCCGGTGCGCTGGATCCGGACCAGCTGGTCCTTGTCGTTGAGCCAGAGGTCCAGGGTGAGCGAGAGCGAGCCGCCGGGCGCGAGCGCGGCCCGCAGGCCGTCCCGGCGGGCCTGGGTCAGCTGGGTCTGGGCGGCCGCGTACTTCTCGGCGGTGGTGGTGACCCGGTAGTGCTCGACGGTCGAGTCCTCGTACTTCTCCTCGCCGACGAAGGCGGCGTCCGTCCCGTCGGCGGTGGCCGCGGCCAGCGCCTCGACCGGGTTCAGCAGGTCGATCAGCCCGGCGTAGGGGATCTCCTTGTGGCCGTCCGGGTCCGGCGGGACGGTGAAGCGCTCCCAGTGCCTGCCGCCGTGCCGGGCCGCGGTGGCGGCGTCGCCGCCCTGGTAGGCGACGGTGTCCACGACGATCAGCTGCTCGGCGTCGCCCGGGGTGGAGCGTTTGACCTGCAGTGCCGTCTTGGGCTGCCAGAACAGCGGGCCGGATCCGGCGTCCGCACTGAGCCGGTAGCTGACCTTGGCCCGGCGGGCGGTCTGCATGGCCAGCTGGGCGGAGAGCAGCACCCCGTGCGGCGAGCGGTCGGTCGGCTTGGCCGGCCCGGTCGAGGAGGCGCCGGCCGGCGAGGCGCTGGTCGTGCTCGGGCTGCCGGACGGCGTCGCGCGCGCGTCGTCTCCCCCGCCGCATCCGCTCAGCCCGCTCGCCAGCAGGGCGACGACGACCACCGCCGCCAACCGCTGCCGTCCCGCCACGTCCGTTCCCTCCTCGCCCGGCCCCCGTCCGACGGCGGCCCTCCTCCGGCCACCATGCCACCCGCCACCGGCTCGGTCGGTGGCGGCCCCCTCGTCGGGCCGCGCGGCCCGGGCGGATCCACCGGGTCGGCCGAGTCGGGACGCGGAACGGGGAGCCGACGGCGTCGGCTCCCCGTCCGCCCGGGTCAGCTGGTGGCGTCGTCCTTCATGTACTGGTCCAGGTCGCCGAAGTCGATGAAGTCGGCCGGCTCGGACGCGATGACCGGGGTCCCGTAGTCCGAGTACGTCACGGAGACGTTCAGCGGGCCGGCCTTGGTCTCGGACCGCTCGGTCCGCTTGACCACGAGCTGGTCGGCATCGACCCAGACGTCGACCTGGTCGCTGGTGATGCCGGCCCCGGTCAGCTTCTGCTTGATCTGGTCGAGCTGGTCCGCGGTCACTCCCTGACCGCTCGCCTTGGCCATGTCGGCGACGCTGAGCGTGCCCGAGTAGTGGGTGGTGGCCTTGCCGTTCACCGTTTCCGGACCGACCTCCGCGACCTTGCCACTGGCGATCAGCGTCCGGACGCCCTGCACCGGGTCCGCGTTCTGGAGCTGGTCGGTCGAGCCGCCGGTCGCCTTGGCCATGTCGGCCTTGTCGAAGCGCACCCAGTGCGGGCCCCCACCGCTCTGGACCATCTGTCCGCCCAGGCGCATGTACATCGCGTCCTTGGTGTACAGGTACCGCACGCTGGGCCCTCCGGTCACCGGCTCCAGGACCTTGGCCATCGGCGAGCCCGACAGGTCCATCGTCAGGTCGGCTTCGAGGCCGTCGGACCAGCCGACCGCGCCCTTGCCCTTGATGGTGACCGCGCCCACCGTGATCACCTCGTCGATCTTCGCCGACTTGGCCGCGCCGGTCTTCTGGGTGACCTGCTCCAGGTAGACCGCCGGCGTCACCTTGGTCGGCTTCGAGGCGGCCTCCGACGAGGCTGCGGACGACGGCGCGCCAGCCTGCGCGCCGGCCGTGGTCGGCGCGGCCGGGGCGGCCGGGGCGGCGTTCCTGCCGTCGCCGTTGCTGTCGTTGCAAGCGGTCGCGGTCAGTGCCACAGCGGCAAGGACGACGGCGACGGCGGTCTTGCGGGTTCCAGCCATGGTTCCCCCCTTGAGAACCCCCGGGCGCGAGGTGCGCCCGGGGCGGTAGCCGGTCGTGCGGGTGGAGCCCCACGGGCTCCGGTTCACCGGCCCGGCCGGATCAGCCGAGCAGCTTGAGCAGGTCGGTCGCGTCGCCGAGGTCGGCGGCGGCGGGCGCCGTGATCGCGGAGGCCTTGCCGAGGTCCGAGTACTTGACGGTGACGGCCTGCTTCTGGCCGTTCGTGTCGCCGTACTCCTGGTACTGGACGAGCTCCTGCTTGCCGTTGAGCCAGAAGTCGAAGGTGAGGGTCTTGCCGTCCTCCTCCAGCGTCTTCTGGACGGCCTTGCGCTGGCCCTCGGGGAGCGCCGACATCCCGGCCACCAGGACGGAGGTGTCCTCGACCGCCCGCAGGTGGGTGGTCTGGACGCCGCCCAGGCTCTCCTGGCCGACCTTGGACAGCTTGCCGCCCTGGGCCGCGACGGTGAGCACGACGACCGGGTTCAGCATCTGGCCCGCCGCCACGAAGCCGTCACCGGCCTCGTTGCCGGCGGGCAGCTTGACCCAGTGCTTGCCGCCCAGGGCCGCGGCCGCGTCGCCGCCGCCGAGGTAGGCGTCCGCCCCGATCACCCGGAAACTGAGCTTCTTGCCCCCCATGTCGCCGGTCAGGTCCGCGGCGGCCTTGGCCGGGTCCTTCCAGTCGGCGTCACCGGAGCCGCCGCCCTTGGCGTCGTCCGGGGCGATCATGGTGACCTTGCCGTTGCCGGCCTTCTGCATGACCAGTGCGGAGGCGGCCAGCGCCGCCTTCGGGTCTCCGGTCAGCGCCGCCGCGATCGGGTCGCCGCCCTTGGCGTCACCGCTCTTGGCGTCGTTGCCGCCCTTGCTGCCACTGCTGCAGGCGGTGACCGCACCGAGCAGGACGGCCGTCGTCGCGACGGCCGAGGCGAGGCGCACAGCGCGCATGGAGTACCCCCGTGAGGTCCGATTCGATCCATGGAAGAGCTGATATTCAGGTCTTCTCAGGACTTTTCCCAGGCGGACTCTAACGGATGGCCCGAGCCGCCACGCACCGGATGTCCCCCTCCCGTCAGCCGCCCGCGGTAGGCGTCGCGTCTTCCGTTCCGGAGGAGGGGACATCCGTGGTGGTCACGGTGGTTCCGGCACTGCCCCGCACCGTCTCACGCAGCCTCAGCAGCCGCTCGCCGGGTCCGACCCAGACGTCGAAACCGATCGCCGTCACCCCCTGCTGCCGGCACCAGTCGACCGTCGCGGTCCGCCGCTGCGGGCTCAACTCCTCGTCCTTGCCGAAGAATTCGTCCACCGACACGGAGCCCTGGTAGTGCGCGACGGCCATCCCGTCCAGTTGCTCGCCACCGAGCGAGCCGAGTGCGACGTGCTGGGCGATCGCGTACGCGCGGCTGCCCGGTCCGGTGATCAGCGCGGTCGTCCAGCCTCCCGCGTAGCCGTCCGGATCAGGGCCGGCCGTCGGGTCCAGCGACTCGGCGCCGGCCCGGTCGGCGTGCTTGGCCGCACCGCCCTGGTACGCGAGGTCGACCGCACCGTTGCGCAGCGCCAGCTGCCCGGTGCCCGCCTCGTCGGTGACGGTCAGCTCGGCCTCGTCCCGGGGGCCCCAGACCAGGGTGCCGCTCGCGGTGCGCCGGCCGGCCGGGCCCTCCCGTACCACCTCGATCCGGGCGCCGCCGGCGTCGTCCAGTGCCTGCGCGGCCGAGAGCACCACCTGCTTGGGCGGCACGGCCGCGGGGGTGCCGGGCCTCCGGGTGTCCGGGGTGGCCAGCAGGCTGCAGCCGGTGCAGGCGCCGAGCAGCAGGAGAGCCGCCACCAGGGCGGCGGAGCGGGGGGCTGTCGGCACGGGACACTCCGTCGGTCACAGGCTCTCCACATGATCTGACCGGCAGAGCGTACGACGTCTCGGGCATCCGTTCCCATCCGAGCCGGTCCCGATCCCGCAACCGTTCCGATCGCGGCCCCGGCTCCCCGAAGGACCACGGCCCCGGAAACGACGACGGCCCCGGAAACGACGGCGGGCCCGCACCCCCGGTGAAGGGGGTACGGGCCCGCCGTACGGACTGCTCTAGAGCACTGGGGCTCAGACCGCGGCCGGGTCCTCCTCGGTGAGGAGGTTGCGGGTGCGGTTCGGGTCCACCTGGATGCCGGGGCCCATGGTGGTCGAGAACGCGGTCTTCTTGATGTAGCGGCCCTTGGCGGCGGACGGCTTGGCGCGGAGCACCTCGTCCAGCGCGGCGGCGTAGTTCTCGACCAGCTGCTCGTCGGTGAAGGAGGCCTTACCGATGATGAAGTGCAGGTTCGAGTGCTTGTCGACGCGGAACTCGATCTTGCCGCCCTTGATCTCGTTCACGGCCTTGGCCACGTCCGGGGTCACGGTGCCGGTCTTCGGGTTCGGCATCAGACCACGGGGACCGAGCACGCGGCCGAGGCGGCCGACCTTGCCCATGAGGTCCGGGGTGGCGACGACGGCGTCGAAGTCGAGGCGGCCCTTGGCGACCTCGTCGATGAGCTCGTCGGAACCGACGATGTCGGCACCCGCAGCACGCGCGGCCTCGGCACGCTCGCCGGTCGCGAAGACCAGGACCCGAGCGGTCTTACCGGTGCCGTGCGGGAGGATCACGGTGCTGCGGACCATCTGGTCGGCCTTGCGCGGGTCGACGCCCAGACGCATGGCGACCTCGACGGTGCCGTCGAACTTGGTGGTGCTGGTCGCCTTGGCGAGGCGGACGGCCTCGAGGGGGGCGTAAAGGCGCTCGCGGTCGACCTGGGCGTCCGCGGCCTTCAGGGCCTTGCTGCGCTTCATAGCTGCTCCTGAATGGTGATGGGAGTTGTGGTGTCACGGGCCTGCGCGGGCCCTACCACAAGGGACGAGAAGGGTTTCAGCCCTCGACGGTGATGCCCATCGACCGGGCGGTGCCGGCGATGATCTTCTCCGCGGCGTCCAGGTCGTTGGCGTTCAGGTCGGGCATCTTGGTGGTGGCGATGTCGCGGACCTGGGCGCTGGTGAGCTTCGCGACCTTGGTCTTGTGCGGCTCGCTGGAGCCCTTCTCGACACCCGCGGCCTTCAGGATGAGGCGCGCGGCCGGCGGCGTCTTCGTGATGAAGGTGAAGGAACGGTCCTCGTAGACCGTGATCTCCACCGGCACGATCATGCCGCGCTGCGACTCGGTCGCAGCGTTGTAGGCCTTGCAGAACTCCATGATGTTGACGCCGTGCTGGCCCAGCGCGGGGCCGACCGGCGGCGCCGGGTTGGCCGCACCGGCGTTGATCTGGAGCTTGATAAGCCCCGTGACCTTCTTCTTCTTGGGAGGCATGTCTCTCCGGGTCCTTCCGAGAGGTGATTGCTGGTGCGTGCGGAACCGGGGCGACACCCGGCCGGGAGCACACACATCGAACCAGGCTAACGCGTTCGCGCCGCTGGACCAAAACGGATCCGGGGCAGGGCGCTCGGCCCCACCCCGGATCCGAAGACCGTATGACTAGTTCTTCTGGATCTGGTCGAAGGAGAGCTCGACCGGGGTCTCCCGGCCGAAGATCTCGACCAGGCCCTTGACCTTCTTCGAGTCGGGGTTGATCTCGTTGATGGTCGCCTGCAGGGTCGCGAACGGACCGTCGGTGACGGTGACCGAGTCGCCGACCTCGAAGTCCAGCACCTGGATCTCGCTCGGCTTGATCGGCGAGGGCTTGCCGGCCTCCTTGGCCGCCTGGCGCTCGACGTCCGGGGCGAGCATCTTGACGACCTCGTCCAGGGTCAGCGGGTACGGGTCGTAGGCGTTGCCGACGAAGCCGGTGACACCCGGGGTGTTGCGCACGACGCCCCAGGACTCCGGGGTGAGGTCCATGCGCACCAGGACGTAGCCGGGGAGCTTGTTCTGGCGGATGGTCTTGCGGTCGCCGTTCTTGATCTGGACGACCTCCTCCTGCGGCACCTCGGCCTGGAAGATGTACTCCTCGACGTTCAGCGAGACGGCGCGCTGCTCCAGGTTCTGCTTCACCCGGTTCTCGTAGCCCGCGTAGGTGTGGATCACGTACCACTCGCCCGGCATGAAGCGCAGGTCCTCGCGGAACTTGGCGACCGGGTCGACCTCCTCGGCCTCCTCGGCCTCCTCGGCCTCCTCGGCGGCGGCCTCGTCGGCCTCGACCTCGTCAGCCTCAGCCTCGCCGGCCTCGGCCTCGTCGGCGGCGGCCTCGACGTCGCCCTCCACGTGCAGCGCGGCCTCCTCGGCGGGCTCACCGGCCTCGGCCTCGTCGTACGCCTCGACCTCGTCCTCGTCGCTGTCCGCGGCGTCCACGATCTGCTCGGCGGACTCTGCGTCGTCAGCCAGCTCGGCCGCGTCCAGCTCGGCGGCGACATCCGCCTCGCGGACGGTCTCGTCGGCGTCGTACAGGGGGGACTCAGACACGGTGGCTGCTTCTTTCCTGGAGATGGTGAAGGTGGCGCGCTCCGAAACCCGACCCGGCACGCTGCCGCTCGCGCGGGCGCCTGGAGAGGTCTCGGAGACTTCAACAGTACCGAGTCAACGGTAATGGCGCGTACGTCCGCCGCAGACAGCTCGACCCGGGCCGAAGGTCGGCCCGGGTCGGAAAGCTGTTTCGAAGGTGGTCGGCCGCGTCAGCCGAAGATCCAGAGGCTCATCTTGGAGAAGCCGTAGTCCAGGCCGGCCACGAAGGCCATCACGACCACGACGAACACGACCACGACGGTGGTGTAGTTGGTGAGCTCGCTCCGGGTGGGCCAGACGACCTTGCGCAGTTCGGCGATGATCTGGCGGTAGAACAGCCCCATACGGGCGAACAGGCCCTTCTTGGCCCGCTTGCCGGACTTCTTGTCGCCGGAGCGGTTGGCCCGCTTGCGGTCGCGGCGCGAGAGCGCCTTCTCCTCGCCCTCGGCAGGCGTGGTCTCGGCAGCGCCGTCGGCACCCTCGGGGTTGCCGCTCTCAGGCGTTGCGGTGGAGCCCGTGGTCTCCGTCACTCGTCCTCACCTGAATCCGGGTCCTGCCGAATCCGTCGCCGCGCACCCGATGGAGCGCGACCGGCCGGCTTAGCGGTGCTGATCGGTGCCATCTCCGCATCAAGCCCGCTCGCTCTGTGGAGCGAACGGGCTGACAACGGATCAAGCAGCAGGGCAAGAGGGACTCGAACCCCCAACCGCCGGTTTTGGAGACCGGTGCTCTACCAATTGAGCTATTGCCCTACGGTGCCTCGCGGCTCCGGTGGCGACCAACCTACCGCATCTCTCCCCGCTGTCTGCACAGACGGTGAAAGCTCCGGTCTTTTTCGGCGGGCCGTCGAGGAGCGAGTGTACGTGGTCGAGGGGTGTTTGGTCGAACCTCTTCTTCCGGGAGGACCGATCGCCCGGCGGATGTCCGGTCCGACGGGGCGCCCGCCGACGGATCGTCGGGCGCCGCGATGCGGACGGAGCCGTACGGATACTGGAACCTCGATGCCCGGTCCGTCCCGGTTCTGCGACGATGCAGGCATGAGCGCTTCCACCCCGCAGCCCGACCAGTCCATTCGCCCCGCCGACCGCCGGGTCTCCGCCCGGATCGGCGCGATCGCCGAGTCCGCGACCCTCGCCGTGGACGCCAAGGCCAAGGCCCTCAAGGCCGCCGGCCGCCCGGTCATCGGCTTCGGTGCCGGCGAGCCCGACTTCCCGACGCCGGACTACATCGTCGAGGCGGCCGTCGAGGCCTGCCGCGACCCGAAGAACCACCGGTACACGCCGGCGGGTGGCCTGCCCGAGCTGAAGGCCGCGATCGCCGCCAAGACGCTGCGCGACTCCGGCTACGAGGTGGACGCCTCCCAGGTACTGGTCACCAACGGCGGCAAGCAGGCGATCTACGAGGCCTTCGCGGCGATCCTGGACCCGGGCGACGAGGTCATCATCCCGGCCCCGTACTGGACCACCTACCCCGAGTCGGTCCAGCTGGCCGGCGGTGTCCCGGTGGAGGTCGTGTCCGACGAGACCACCGGCTACAAGGTCTCGGTCGAGCAGCTGGAGGCCGCCCGCACCGAGAACACCAAGGTGGTGCTGTTCGTCTCGCCGTCCAACCCGACCGGCGCGGTGTACACCGAGGCCGAGGCCGAGGCGATCGGCCGCTGGGCGCTGGAGCACGGCCTGTGGGTGCTCACCGACGAGATCTACGAGCACCTGGTGTACGGCGACGCCACCTTCACCTCGCTGCCGGCCCTGCTGCCCGAGCTGGCCGACAAGTGCGTCGTCGTCAACGGTGTCGCCAAGACCTACGCGATGACCGGCTGGCGGGTGGGCTGGGTGATTGGCCCCAAGGACGTCATCAAGGCCGCGACCAACCTGCAGTCGCACGCCACCTCGAACGTCTCCAACGTCGCGCAGCGCGCCGCCCTGGCCGCCGTCGCCGGCGACCTGGACGCCGTCGCCGAGATGCGCACCGCCTTCGACCGCCGCCGCAAGACGATCGTGCGGATGCTCAACGAGATCGAGGGCGTCTACTGCCCCGAGCCCGAGGGCGCCTTCTACGTCTACCCGTCGGTGAAGGGCCTGCTGGGCAAGGAGATCCGCGGCACGCGCCCGCAGACCTCCGGCGAGCTGGCGACCCTGATCCTGGACGAGGCCGAGGTCGCGGTCGTCCCCGGCGAGGCCTTCGGCACCCCCGGCTACCTGCGGCTCTCCTACGCGCTCGGCGACGCCGACCTGGCCGAGGGTGTCAGCCGGATCCAGAAGCTGCTCGGCGAGGCCCGCGACTGACGTCGGCCCGACATTCGGGATTCACCCGGTACACCGCCCTCTTTCACCCCTTCGGGGGAGGGAAAGAGGGCGGTTCCCGTTTGGGGGTCCCATACGGCAGTATCGGTGAATGGAACGCCTGTTGAACCCGCGAGACGTCAGGGGCCTCCCGAAGGCCCACCTGCACCTGCACTTCACCGGCTCGATGCGCCCCGCCACGCTGCTGGAGCTGGCCGACAAGCACGGCGTCCGGCTGCCGGAGGCGCTCAGCTCCGGTGAGCCGCCGAAACTGCGGGCCACCGACGAGCGCGGCTGGTTCCGCTTCCAGCGCCTCTACGACACCGCCCGCTCGGTGCTGCGGGACGAGGCGGACATCCGCCGGCTGGTCCTGGAGACCGCGCAGGACGAGCGGCAGGACGGCTCCCGCTGGCTGGAGATCCAGGTCGACCCGACCTCGTACGCGCCCCGGCTGGGCGGACTGATCCCCGCGCTGGAGCTGATCCTGGACGCGGTGGAGAACGCCGCCCGGGCCACCGGGGTGGGCATCCGGGTGCTGGTCGCGGCCAACCGGATGAAGTCCCCGATGGACGCCCGGACGCTGGCCCGGCTGGCCGTCCGCTACGCCGACCACGGGGTGGTCGGCTTCGGCCTCTCCAACGACGAGCGCCGCGGCTTCGCCCGGGACTTCGACCGGGCCTTCGCGATCGCCCGCAACGGCGGCCTGCTGGCCGCCCCGCACGGCGGCGAGCTGGCCGGCCCGGAGTCCGTCCGGGACTGCCTGGACGACCTGGACGCCGGCCGGATCGGCCACGGCGTGCGGGCCGCCGAGGACCCCCGGCTGATGGAGCGGCTGGCGGCCCGGCAGATCACCTGCGAGGTGTGCCCGTCCTCCAACGTCTCGCTCGGCGTCTACGAGAGCCCCGAGGAGGTCCCGCTGCGCAAGCTCTTCGACGCCGGGGTGCCGCTGGCGCTGGGCGCGGACGACCCGCTGCTGTTCGGCAGCCGGCTGGCCGACCAGTACGACCTGGCCCGGGACGTCCTGGGCTTCGGCGACGCCGAACTCGCCGAGCTGGCACGGCAGTCGGTGCGCGGCTCGGTCGCCCCGGAGGCCGTCCGCAAGGAGCTGCTGGCGGACATCGACGCCTGGCTGGCGAACGGGCACGCCCCCGCGGACGCGCCCGCCACCGCCGCCGCGACCTCGACCTCGACCTCGACCGCCTAGAGCGCGACGCCCACCATCACCGGCTCGTTCACCAGCTCCACCCCGAAGGCCTCGCGGACCCCGTCCCGGATCTCCCGGGCCAGGGCCAGCAGGTCCTCGGCGGTGGCCGAGCCGCGGTTGGTGAGCGCCAGGGTGTGCTTGGTGGAGAGGGTCGCCGGGCCGCTGCCGTAGCCCTTGCCGAAGCCCGCCTTGTCGATCAGCCAGGCCGCAGAGGTCTTGGTGCAGCCCTCCGGGGCCGGGTAGGCGGGGGCGTTCTCGGCGCCCGGGCGGGTGCGGAAGGACTCGTACTGCGCGGCCGTGAGCACCGGGTTGGTGAAGAAGGAGCCCGCCGACCAGGTGTCGTGGTCCGCCGGGTCCAGCACCATGCCCTTGCCGGCCCGCAGCTTCAGCACCGCCTCGAACGCCTCGGCCAGCGGCACCCGCTCGTCCTGCCCGACGCCGAAGTGCTTGGCCACCTCGGCGTACTTGACCGGGCTGGAGAGCCCGGCGTGGTCCGCCAGGGCGAACCGGACCCGCAGCACCACGTAGCGGTCCGGCTCGGCCTTGAACCGGCTGTGCCGGTAGGAGAACGCGCACTCGGCGTTCGAAAGCGTGACCGCCTCGCCGGTGGCGCGGTCGTACGCGACCACCTCGGTGATCGTCTGGGCGACCTCCTGGCCGTACGCGCCGACGTTCTGCACCGGGGTGGCGCCGGCCGAGCCGGGGATGCCGGCCAGGAACTCGATGCCGGCCAGGCCGTGCTCGCACACCGCCCGGGCGACCGCCTCCGACCACACCTCGCCGGCGGCCAGCTCCAGCACGGCGCCGTCCAGGACGAAGCCGGTGGTGGCGATCCGCAGCACGGTGCCGGAGAAGCCGGCGTCGCCGATCACCAGGTTGGAGCCGCCACCGAGGACCAGCAGCGGCTCGCCCGCCGCGTCGGCCTCGCGGACGGCGGCGATCACCTCGTCGTCGGTGTGGGCCGTCACCAGGCGGCGGGCCGGGCCGCCGAGCCGGAGCGTGGTCAGCGGGGCGAGGGGGGCGTCGTTTTCTACCAGCACGCCCACCAGCGTACGGGGGGAAAGCGGGCAGTTAATCGCCCGCTCACCTCCGGCCGCCCTTCCGCCGCACCGGCTCAGGCGCGGGCGGCCTCGGCCCGGTCCGCCACCGGCTGCCCGGTGGCAGCCGCAGCCGGGGCTGCGGACTTGCGCCGGCGCGGGATGAGCACCGCGGCGAGTGCTCCGGCCGCGACGGCCGCCGCGCCGACGTAGAGCGCGGGCACCAGCCCGTCCGCGAAGGCCTGCGCCGACTGGTAGCCGCCCTGCGCCGAGAACACGGCCGAGAGCACGGCGACCCCGAGCGCCCCGCCGACCTCGCGCAGCGCGTTGTTGGCGCCGGAGGCGATCCCCTGCTCCTGCGGCCGGACGCCGGCCATCACCAGTTGGGCGGTCGGGCCGAAGTAGAGGGACATGCCGATCCCGCAGATCACGATGGCGGGGACCTGCGTGAGGTAGTCGTACCCGGTGCTCCCGTCGACGACCAGGGCGAACAGCCCCAGGCCGGCGGCCTGGAGCGCCAGCCCGGCGGCCACGATCGGCCGGCCGCCGATCCGGTCGGAGACGATGCCCGCGATCGGCGAGATCAGCAACGGCATCGCGGTCCACGGCAGCATCCGGATGCCGGCCTCCTGCGGGCTGTAGTGGCCGACCCCCTGGAGGTACTGGCTGATCAGGAAGATCGAGCCGAACATCCCGAGGTACATCAGCAGGCTGGCGGCGTTGACGGCGGAGAAGGCGCGGCTGCGGAAGAGCCGCATCGGCAGCATCGGGTGGGCGGCCACGCGCTGCTCGTACCAGACGAAGGCGGCGAGCAGCACGGCGCCGCCGATCAGGGAGCCGAGGACCAGCGGGCTGGTCCAGCCGTCCGGGTTGCCGCGGATCAGGCCGAGCACCACTCCGAACATCCCGAGGCTGACCAGCACGGTGCCGGGCACGTCCAGGGCCCGGTCCGCGCCCCGGCTCTCGCCGAGCCGGAGGAAGGCCAGCGGCAGCAGGACGAGTCCGACCGGGACGTTCACCCAGAAGATCCACTGCCAGGAGAAGTGCTCGGTCAGCGAGCCGCCGATCAGCGGTCCGGCGGCGACGGCGAGGCCGCTGACGCCCGACCAGATGCCGAAGGCCAGCCCCCGCTTGGCCTCGGGCACGGCGGCGGTGAGCAGGGTGAGGGTGAGCGGCATCATCACCGCGGCGCCGACGCCCTGGACCGCCCGGGCGGCGATCAGCTCGCCGATCTCCGGGGAGAGCGCGGCCCCGGCGGAGCCGGCGGTGAAGATCGCCAGGCCGATCAGGAACATCCTGCGGCGGCCGAAGCGGTCGCCGAGGGCGGCGCCGAACATCAGCAGCACGGCGAAGCTCAGGGTGTAGGCGCTGACCGTCCATTCGAGGTCGGACAGCCCGCCGCCGAGTTCCTCGCGGATCGACGGCAGTGCGGTGGTGACCACCAGGTTGTCCAGGGCGGCCATGAAGCTGGCCGCGCTGACGATCACCAGGGTCCAGATCGCGGTCCTGCCGAGGGCCGGTTTCTCCGTCATGACTTCCCCCAGGTTTCTCTAGGTTTCCCTAGGTAGTTATTGATCAATAACTTTCATGCCCCGAAAAGAGGCCGCACGGACACCGCCGTGCGACCCGCCTACTCGGCCCCTTCGCACCCGTCGAGGCCGGTCCACATCCGGTGGTCCGGCGGGTAGCCCAGCGCCACCAGCGTGTTGATCAGCATCCCGTGGGCGAAGAACCGCGTGGCGTCCTTCATGTCGCCGCCGATCCGGATCCTGACGCGATCGAACAGGCCCTCCCACAGCCGCCGGGCGCTCTCCCCGATCTCCTCCTCGCCGGCCGCCCGGGCCGCGGACACCGAGACGTAGAGCTGCATCTGCATCATGAGCTGGTCACGGTCCTCGACCAGGCCCATGTACGCCTCGGACATCGCCTCGGCGGCCGCCTCGCCGGTCAGGCCGGCCGAGGCCTCGTCGAAGACGCGCCAGGTCTCCTCGACGCAGCGCTCGGCGGCCGCCTCGAAGATGGCCTGCTTGCCGGGGAACAGCCGGAACAGGTACGGCTGGGAGACGCCCACCCGGCGGGCGATCGCCTCGGTGGAGGTGCCCCGGTAGCCACCCCGGGCGAACTCGATCACCGCGGCACGGACGACGCTCTCGCGCCGCTCCTCCGCGCTCATCCGCATGCTCGACCTCGCCATGAGTCTCAAGTTAGTGGCCAATCACTATCTACGCAAGGCCCGCGACCGCGACCGGGATTCCGCCGTACGGCCCCGGTCACGGCCAGGTCGGTTGATCGGCCGACCAGTCGAGCCGATCATTCGGGCCGGCCCGGTCGGCCGGCCCGTCGACCCCGCCGGTCTCAGCCGAGCCGGACGATCGCCCGGGACATCCCGAGGACCTTCTGCCCGCCCGTGGTCGCCAGCAGGTCGACCTGCACCCTGCGGTCGTCCAACTTCTTGGCGACCTTGGCCGAGACCTCGATCACCGCCCCGACCCCGTCGTTCGGCACCGGCACCGGACGGGTGAACCGCACGCCGTACTCGACCACCGCGGCCGGGTCGCCGACCCAGTCGGTGACCACCCGGATCGCCTCGGCCATGGTGAACATGCCGTGCGCGATGACATCGGGCAGGCCGACCTCCAGGGCGAACTTCTCGTTCCAGTGGATCGGGTTGAAGTCACCCGAGGCGCCCGCGTAGCGCACCAGTGTGGCGCGGGTCACCGGGAAGGACTGGGCCGGCAGCTCGGTGCCGACCTCGACCTCGTCGTAGCTGATCGCCATCGCGTTCACTCCCCCGCCTCGTCGGCGGCCCGGGCCACCAGGGTCATGACCGCCGTCAGCACGTGCTCGCCGGTCCCGTCCAGCACCTCGCCACGCACGGTGAGCACGTCGTTGCCCGCCAGCGACTTGATGTTGTCGATGGTCACAACGACCGAGAGCCGGTCGCCGGCCCGCACCGGGCGGGTGTAGGCGAACTTCTGGTCGCCGTGCACGACCCGGTTGAAGTCCAGGCCCAGCTCCGGATCCCCGACCACCTGGCCGGCCGCACTGTAGGTGACCACGAACGGGAAGGTCGGCGGGGCGATCACGTCCGGGTGGCCCAGTGCCTTCGCCGCCTCCGCGTCGGTGTACGCCGGGTTGGCGTCGCCGATCGCGATCGCGAACTCGCGGATCTTCTCCCGGCCGACCTCGTACGGCTCGGTGGGCGGGTAACTCCGCCCGATGAAGGAGGGGTCGAGCGCCATGGCAGCTCCTCGGAACGCGGATGGATACGAAGCGGTCGGATACGAAAATGACTCCGGGCCACACCCCCCATGAGGGATGCGGCCCGGAGTCGAGACCTGATTCACACAGGCCCGATGCCCTACAACGAGGTCAGCGGGTCTCGCGGTGCGCGGTGTGCGAGTTGCAGCGGGGGCAGTGCTTCTTCATCTCAAGACGGTCCGGGTCGTTACGCCGGTTCTTCTTGGTGATGTAGTTCCGCTCCTTGCACTCCACGCAGGCCAGCGTGATCTTCGGGCGGACATCGGTGGCAGCCACGGGAGTGCCTTCCTTGGACAACGAATAAGAACACGACAAGAGTAGCCGACCGGGAGTGCGATCTCCCGACCGACTACGCGGGGTAGCGGTGACCGGACTTGAACCGGTGACACAGCGATTATGAGCCGCTTGCTCTACCAACTGAGCTACACCGCCACAGTGATCCGCAGCACAGCCGAAACTGACCGCTTCTCACCAGAGCCCCCATGCGGAATCGAACCGCAGACCTTCTCCTTACCATGGAGACGCTCTACCGACTGAGCTATAGGGGCGAACGAGGAAGAGATTACACGTTTCGCGCCCGGAGGTGAAATCCGTATCCCGCGGCGAAGACCGCAGGTGGGCGAGG
This sequence comes from Kitasatospora sp. NPDC033851, assembly GCF_055576085.1. Classification (NCBI taxonomy): domain Bacteria; kingdom Bacillati; phylum Actinomycetota; class Actinomycetes; order Kitasatosporales; family Streptomycetaceae; genus Kitasatospora; species Kitasatospora sp. NPDC033851. The sequence goes on from NZ_JBVIRL010000006.1 coordinate 244,449, forward strand.
TGCACGGACGAGCGATCCAAGGTCGGGCGTTCGATCGGCCGGTGAGGAGTGCGGCCCGACCCGATACGACTATTGCCCGCCTCCCGGCTCCCCGCCCCTGCGCGCCATAGGCTCGACGCTCATTGATCGGAATCGACTGGCCGACCGTACGGGCCGGCGCGAGAAGGAGCCGGCGATGGACAGCGCAGCCGCCGACGGGCCACACCACGGGCCCGGCCCGGCGGCCAACCCGCTCGGGCACGGCCCGGTCCTGCTGCTCACCGGCGCCCGACTGGCCGACGGGCGAGTGGTGGACGTCCGGATCAGCGGCGACCGGATCCAGGCCGTCGGCACCGTCGGCAGCCTCGGCCCGCTGCCCGCCCTGCCCGGCGCGCCCACCGTGACCACCGGCGCCCGGATCGACCTCAAGGGCTACCTGCTACTCCCGGCCCCCGCCGAGGCGCACGCCCACTACGACACGGCCTTCTCCGCCGCCCTGCCCACCCCGCCGCCGGACACCCCGGCCGACCTCACCCGCCGGGTCACCGAGGCCGCGCTCACCTCGCTCGGCTACGGCGCCACCGCCCAGCGCACCCACGTCCGGATCGGCGACGTGCACGGGCTGCGCCCGCTGGAGGCGGTGCTCACCGCCCGGCAGGCCCTGCGCGGGCTCGCCGACCTCCAGGCGGTCGCGATGCCCCGGCTGCTCACCGGCCGGGCCGGCGCGGACGGCCGGGCGCAGCTGTGCGAGGCGCTCAAACTGGGCGCCACGGCGGCTGGCGGCTGCCCGGAGCTGGACCCGGACCCGGCCGGGTACGTGCAGCTGCTGCTGGAGGCCGCCCGGGAGGCGGACTGCCCGGTGGACCTGCACACCACCGCCGCCGACGCGGCCCAACTCGCCCGGCTGGCGGGCGCCCTGGCGCCGCTGCGGCCGCGGGTGACGCTCGGGCCATGCGGCGCGCTGCCCCACGGCGCGTCGACGGTGCTGGCGACCAGCGGGGTGCGGGTGGTCTGCCTGCCGCAGAACGGCGGCTGCACCGGCCTGGAGGGCCGGGCGGCGGGCCTGCGGCCGGGCCTGCTGCGGGAGTTGACGGCGGCCCGGGTGCCGCTGGCGGCGGGCAGCGGGGCACTGCGCGACCCGTCCAACCCGGTCGGCCGGGCGGATCCGCTGGAGGCGGCGTACCTGCTGGCGGCGGGCGGGGAGTTGGAGCCGGAGGCGGCGTACGACGCGGTGGCGAACCAGGCCCGGGCGGCGCTCGGGCTGCCGCCGGTCCGGGTGGACGCCGGGTTCCCCGCGGAGCTGCTGGCGGTGCGCGGGGACAGCCTGGCCGGGGCGCTGGCGGGCGGGCACAGCCGACTGGTGGTGCACAGCGGCCGGGTGGTCAGCCGGACCAGCGCGGTACGGGAGTTCGCGGACACCGTGGCGCTGGCGCTGCCCCGGCAGTCCGGGAGCACGGAGGACTGAGGGGCGGCCGGGGCCGGGGCTCGGGGCGACCGGCTCCGAGGGCGGCCTGACCCGCAAAAGGGGCGCGCGACGGTTTGTCGCGCGCCCCTCCCCCACCTACCGGCCGTCCTTCGACGGCGGCGTGAGCGGCCCCTGGCCTCCCCCACACGGAGCAGGTCCCGCTCGCCTCGGCACCGACGCTACGCCCACGGAGCACCACCGCCGACCGGCCTTGACGCCCCCCTGTCGCCCCGCGGCCCGCTCTTGACGCCCCGTTGACACCCGGACGGCGGGACGGGCGCGCTACGGCACGTACCGGTACCCGATCCCCGGCTCGGTGAGCAGGTGCCGCGGCCGGGCCGGGTCGCGCTCCAGCTTGCGGCGCAGCCCGGCCAGGTAGACCCGCAGGTAGTTGCCGCGCCCCTCCTGGGCCGGGCCCCACACCTCGCGCAGGATCTGCCGTCCGGGCACCAGCCGGCCGGGGCTGGCGAGCAGCAGGGTGAGGATCCGCCACTCGGTCGGGGTGAGCCGCACCGGGCCGTTCGGGCCGTTCACCGCGGTGGCCGCGAGGTCCACGGTGTGGTCGCCGATCACCGGCCGGGCCGGCGGGACACCGCCCAGCGGACGGCGCAGCACCGCGCGCAGCCGGGCCAGCAGTTCGTCCATCAGGAACGGCTTGGTGAGGTAGTCGTCGGCGCCCGCGTCGAGGGCCCCGACCTTGTCGGCGGCGTCGCTGCGGCCGGAGAGCACGATGATCGGCATCGCGCTGTGGGTGCGCAGGCCGCGCAGCACGTCCATCCCGTCGAGGTCGGGCAGGCCGAGGTCGAGCAGGACGGCGTCCGGGAGCGAGTGGGCGGCGCGGTCGAGCGCCTCGCCGCCGCTGGCGGCGGTGCGGACGGCGTACTGCCGGGCGCTCAGGTTGATCCGTAAGGTGCGCAGCAGGGCCGGTTCGTCGTCGACGACCAGAATCTCACTCATACGGTGGCTCCTCCCCAGGGGCGACGGGCTCGGTGGCGACGGGCTCGGTGGCGACGGGCTCGGTGGCGACGGGCTCGGTGGCGTGCGCAGTGGCGGGATACGCGGTGGCGGCGGGCTCGGTGGCGTGCGCGGTGGCGGGGTGCGCGGTGGCGGCGGGCAGGGTGAGCAGCATGGTGGTGCCGCCGCCGGGGGTGTCCTCGACCTCCAGGCTGCCGCCCATGGCCTCGGCGAGGCCGCGGGAGAGAGCAAGCCCCAGGCCGACGCCGGTGGTGTTGTCGGTGTCGCCGAGGCGCTGGAAGGGCAGGAAGACCCGGTCGCGGTCCTCGGGGGCGATGCCGGGGCCGCGGTCGATCACCCGGAGCTCGACCTGGTCGGCGTGGTGGCTGGCGGTGACCAGGACGGGCGCGCCGGGGGCGTTGTACCGCAGCGCGTTGGTGATCACGTTGGCGAGCACGCGTTCCAGCAGCGGCGGGTCGGCGAGCACCGCCGGGGCCGTGTCCAGGTCCAGCGGCTGGACCGGCGCGTACGGATCGGGGAGGCTGTCGAGCGCCCGGGGCAGGATCTCGTCCAGGTGGGTCTCGGTGAGGTGCAGGGTGAGCGCGCCGGCCTGGAGGCGGCTCATGTCGAGCAGGTTGTCGACCAGCCGGGTGAGCTTGACCAGGGACTCGTCCGCGGTGGCGAGGAGTTCGGCCTGGTCCTCGGGCGAGAACTCGACGTCGGGGCTGCGCAGCGAGCCGACCGAGGCCAGGGCGGCGGCGAGCGGGGTGCGCAGGTCGTGGCTGACGGCGGCGAGCAGGGCGGTGCGCATCCGGTCGGCGGCCTTGATGGGTTCAACCTCGGCGGCAACCACGGCGAGCCGGTCGCGTTCCAGGGCGGCGGCGACGTGGGCGGCGAAGGCGGTGAGCACGCGCTGGTCGGCGGCGGGCAGCCGGCGGCCGGTGAGCACCAGGACGGCGTCCGCGCCGACCGGGACCTCGGTGGTCTCCTGCGGGCCGTCGTCGTCCTGGTGCTCTCCCGCGCAGTGCGCGAGCACCTCGCCGTCGGCCCGGGAGAGTAGGGCGACCGCCCGCATGCCGAAGGCCGTCCGGGACTTCTCCAGCAGGGCGGGCAGCGCGTCGGCGCCGCGCAGCACGCTGCCGGCCAGGGTGGAGAGGGTCTCGGCCTCGGCGGTGGCGCGGGCGGCCCTGCTGGTGAGCCGGCCGGCGTGGTCGACCACGGTGGAGACGGTGAGCGCGATGGCGGCGAAGACCACCAGGGAGACGATGTTGTTGGTCTCGCCGATGGTCAGGCTGTGGATCGGCGGGATGAAGTAGTAGTTCAGCAGGACCGAGGCGATCAGCGCGGCCACCAGGGCGGACATAGCGCCGCCGAGCAGGGCGACGGTGACCACGCCGAGCTGGAAGATCAGCGCGTCGGTGGTGAGGTTGATCCGGCCGTCGGCCTGGGAGAGCACGGCGGTGAGCAGCCAGGGCAGTACGAAGCCCGCCACGTAGCCGACCAGGGTGCGGCGCCGGGAGTGGCGGCGGCCGAGCGCGGGCAGTCGGCCGCGGCCGGTGAACTCGTGGGTGACCATGTGGACGTCGATGTCCTCGGAGGCGTCCACGGTGGTCTGCCCGGTGCCGGGGCCGGTCAGGAAGCGGTTGATCCGGCCGCGGCGGCTGGTGCCGAGTACCAGCTGGGTGGCGTCGTGGGCGCGGGCGAAGGCGAGCAGCGCGGTGGGGACGTCGTCGCCGACGACCACGTGGTAGCTGCCGCCGAGGGTCTCCACCAGCTGCCGCTGCTGGGCGAGCGCGCCGGAGGAGGCGCCGGCCAGGCCGTCGCTGCGGGAGACGTGGACGGCCAGCAGCTCGCCGCCGGCGGTGCGGTCGGCGATCCGGGCGGCGCGGCGGATCAGGGTCTCGCCCTCGGGGCCGCCGGTCAGCGCCACAACGACGCGTTCGCGGGTCTCCCAGACCCGGTCGATCCTGTGGCTGGCGCGGTAGTCGCGCAGGCCCTCGTCCACCCGCCCGGCGACCCACAGCAGGGCGAGTTCGCGCAGGGCGGTGAGGTTGCCGACCCGGAAGTAGTTGGAGAGCGCGGCGTCCACCTTCTCCGCCTTGTAGACGTTGCCGTGGGCCATCCGGCGGCGCAGCGCCTGCGGGGCCATGTCGACGAGTTCGATCTGGTCGGCCCGGCGGACCACCTCGTCCGGGACGGTCTCGCGCTGCGGAATGCCGGTGATCTTCTGGACGACGTCGTTCAGCGATTCCAGATGCTGGATGTTGACGGTGGTGATGACGTCGATCCCGGCGGCGAGTAGTTCCTCGACGTCCTGCCAGCGCTTGGCGTGCCGGCCGCCGGGGATGTTGGTGTGCGCCAGCTCGTCGACCAGGACGACGGACGGGCGGCGGGCGAGCGCGGCGTCGAGGTCCATCTCCTCGAACTCGGCCCCCCGGTAGGAGCGCTGGACCCGCGGCAGGATCTCCAGGCCCGCCAGCATGCCCTCGGTGTGACGCCGGCCGTGGCACTCGATGTAGCCGACCACGACGTCGGCCCCGCGCTCCTGTCTGCGCCGGGCCTCGTCCAGCATCCGGTAGGTCTTGCCGACCCCCGGCGCGGAGCCGAGGTACACCCTCAGCCGGCCGCCGCGGATGGCGGAGCCGGTGGTGAGGTCGCGGGCCATGGGCACTGCTCTTTCCGTCGAGGATCCGACAGTTGGGATGGTGCGGGCGTGGTCGTGGTTGTGAGTGCGGGTGCGGGCCTGGGTGTGGGTGTGGCGCGGCCGGCCCGGCCACGGGAGAGGTTCTCCCATGACCGGGCCGGCCAGGTCACGCAGACTTCTGACGTAGCGTCATTTCTGCTCGCCCAGAGCCTTGTTGAGTAGCACGATGTTGACCGCCTCGCTGCCGAGGAAGCCGAGCGAGCGGCTCTCGGTGTAGGTGTCGACCAGCCGGTTCAGCTTGTCGGCCGGGAGGTTGCGCTCCTTGGCGACCCGGTTGACCTGCTCCTTGGCGTAGGCCACGGAGATGTGCGGGTCGAGGCCGGAGCCGGAGGCGGTCAGCGCGTCGGCCGGGACGCTCGCCGGGTCGACGCCGTCGAACGCGGCGACGGCGGCGCGGCGGTCGTTGACGGCCTTCAGCAGGTCCTCGCTGTTCGGGCCCTGGTTGGAGGCGCCCGAGTTGTCGCCGGCGTAGCCGTTGGCGGCGGGGCGCGGCTGGAACCACTTCGGGTCCGGCTTGGCCTCCTCCTTCGGGTCGTCCGGGTTGGCCTTGGGCAGGTTGAAGTTCTGGCCGATCAGGCTGGAGCCGACTTCCTTGCCGTCGGACGTCACGATCGAGCCGTTGGCCTTGTCGCTGAACGCGACCTGGGAGATCCCGGTGACCAGCAGCGGGTAGGCGACTCCGAGGATCACGGTCAGCACGAGGAGCACGCGCAGCGCGGTGAAGTGGGTCCGCACGGCGGCGGGCAGGGGCTTGGACATGGTGGTGGACTCCTCTCTCAGCTGAGGCCGGGGATGAACTGGACGAGCAGGTCGATCAGCTTGATGCCGACGAACGGGACCACCAGACCGCCGAAGCCGTAGATCCCGATGTTGCGGCGCAGTAGCGAACTGGCGTCGGAAGGCCGGTACTTGACGCCGCGCAGGGCGAGCGGGATGAGGCCGATGATGACCAGGGCGTTGAAGATGATCGCCGAGGTGATCGCGGACTGGGGGCTGTGCAGGTCCATGATGTTGAGGTGGCTCAGGCCCGGGTAGACGCCGGCGAACATCGCGGGGATGATCGCGAAGTACTTGGCCACGTCGTTGGCGATGGAGAAGGTGGTCAGCGCGCCGCGGGTGATCAGCAGTTGCTTGCCGATCTCCACGATCTCGATCAGCTTGGTGGGGTTGGAGTCGAGGTCGACCATGTTGCCGGCCTCTTTGGCCGCCATGGTCCCGGTGTTCATCGCGACGCCGACGTCGGCCTGGGCGAGGGCGGGGGCGTCGTTGGTGCCGTCGCCGGTCATCGCGACCAGCTTGCCGCCCTCCTGCTCCTTCTTGATCAGGGCCATCTTGTCCTCGGGCGTGGCCTCGGCGAGGAAGTCGTCGACGCCGGCCTCCTCCGCGATCGCCTTGGCGGTCAGCGGGTTGTCGCCCGTGATCATGACGGTCTTGATGCCCATCCGGCGCAGCTCGTCGAAGCGTTCCCGCATGCCCTCCTTGACCACGTCCTTGAGGTGGATGACCCCGAGGACGCGGGCGGGCTCCTCACCGATCCTGGTGGCCACCACCAGCGGGGTGCCACCTGCGGCCGAGATCCCGTCGACGAGCGTGGAGACCTCGTCGCCGACCCGGCCGCCGTTGTCGGCGACCCAGGTGGAGACGGCGGCGGCGGCGCCCTTGCGGACCTGGTGGACCCCGTCGGCCTCGTCGAGGTCGACGCCCGACATGCGGGTCTGGGCGGTGAACGGGACCCAGGTGGCGTGGGTCAACTCGCCCTGGGCGCGGGCCCGCAGGCCGTACTCGGTCTTGGCGAGGACCACGATCGAGCGGCCCTCGGGGGTCTCGTCCGCCAGCGAGGAGAGCTGGGCCGCACTGGCCAGTTCGTCCGTGGAGACACCGCTCACCGCGAGGAACTCGGCGGCCTGGCGGTTGCCCAGGGTGATGGTGCCGGTCTTGTCGAGCAGCAGGGTGTTGACGTCGCCGGCGGCCTCGACGGCGCGGCCGGACATCGCCAGCACGTTGCGCTGGACCAGCCGGTCCATGCCCGCGATGCCGATCGCGGAGAGCAGCGCGCCGATCGTGGTCGGGATGAGCGCCACGATCAGGGCGACCAGCACGATCATCGACTGCGGGGCGCCCGCGTAGGTGGCCATCGGCTGGAGCGTGACGACCGCGACCAGGAAGACGATGGTCAGCGAGGCCAGCAGGATGTTGAGCGCGATCTCGTTCGGCGTCTTCTGCCGGGCGGCGCCCTCGACCAGGGCGATCATCCGGTCGATGAACGACTTGCCGGGCTCCGAGGCGATCTTCACCACGATCCGGTCGGACAGCACCTTGGTGCCGCCGGTCACGGCGGAGCGGTCGCCGCCGGACTCGCGGATGACCGGCGCGGACTCACCGGTGATCGCCGACTCGTCCACCGAGGCGACACCCTCGACGACGTCACCGTCGCCGGGGATGACCTGGCCGGCCTCGACCACCACGTGGTCGCCGAGCTGGAGCGCGGTGCCGGGGACTTCTTCCTCGTCCTGCGTGGCGGGCCAGTTGGTGAGCCGGCGGGCGACGCTCTCGGTCTTGGTCTTGCGCAGGGTGTCGGCCTGGGCTTTCCCGCGGCCCTCGGCGACGGCTTCCGCCAGGTTGGCGAAGACCGTGGTGAGCCAGAGCCAGACCGTGATCGTCCAGGCGAACACGGACGGGCTGGCGATCGCGGAGATCGTGGTGACGACCGAGCCCACCTCGACCACGAACATCACCGGATTCTTGACCATCACCCGGGGATCGAGCTTCCTCACCGCGTCCGGCAGGGACGCGACGATCAGCTTCGGGTCGAGGAGGCCGCTCTGCACTCTGTGCGGCGCGGCGGGCACGGCCTCGGTGTCGGCCGGTACGGGGTTGAGCGTGGGGGTGGACATCAGGAGGTGAGACCTTCCGCGATCGGCCCGAGAGCCAGGGCCGGGAAGTAGGTGAGGCCGACGACGATCAGGATCACGCCCGACAGCAGGCCCACGAACAGCGGCTTGTGGGTGGGCAGGGTGCCCGGGGTGGCCGGGACCGGCTGCTGCTGCGCGAGCGAGCCCGCCAGCGCCAGGACGAAGACGATCGGCAGCAGCCGGCCGAAGATCATCGCCAGTCCGAGCGCGGTGTCGTACCAGTCGGTGTTCACGGTGATGCCGCCGAAGGCCGAGCCGTTGTTGTTGGCGGCCGAGGTGAACGCGTACAGCACCTCGGAGAAGCCGTGGGCGCCCGAGTTGAGCATCCCGGCCCGCTCACCCGGCAGGGCCATCGCCACACCCGTGCCGATCAGCACGATCGTCGGCGTGGTGAGGATGTACAGCGAGGCGAACTTCATCTCCCGGCCGCCGAGCTTCTTGCCCAGGTACTCGGGGGTGCGCCCGACCATCAGGCCCGCGACGAACACCGCGACGATCGCCAGCACGAGCATGCCGTACAGGCCGGAGCCGGTGCCGCCGGGCGCGATCTCGCCCAGCATCATGTCGAAGACCGTCAACCCGCCGCCGAACGGCGTGTACGAGTCGTGGAAGGAGTTCACCGCACCGGTCGAGGTCAGCGTGGTCGACGCGGCGAACAGCGAGCTGGCGGCGATACCGAACCGCTGCTCCTTGCCCTCCATCGCGGCGCCCGCGGCCTGTAGGGCGCTGCCCTGGTGCTGCGACTCGGCGAGGGTCAGCAGGGCGGTCGACGCCACCCAGAAGAGACCCATCACCGCGACGATCGCGTAGCCCTGGCGGTTGTCGCCGACCATTCGGCCGAAGGTTCGGGGCAGCGCGAACGGGATCACCAGCAGCAGGAAGACCTCGACCAGGTTGGAGAAGCCGGTGGGGTTCTCGAACGGGTGCGCCGAGTTGGCGTTGAAGAAGCCGCCGCCGTTGGTGCCGAGCAGCTTGATGGCCTCCTGGGAGGCCACCGGGCCGCCAGGGATCTTCTGCACCTCGCCGCTGAGCGTGGTCACCTCGTGGAAGCCGTGGAAGTTCTGGATCACCCCGGAGGCGGCCAGGACCAGGGCGAACACGATCGAGATCGGCAGCAGCAGCCGCAGGTTGATCCGGACCAGGTCCACCCAGAAGTTGCCGACCCGGTCGGTGCGGTTGCGGGTGAAGCCCCGGATCAGCGCGGCCACCACCGCGATGCCGACGGCCGCCGAAACGAAGTTCTGCACCGCCAGGCCCGTCATCTGCACCAGGTGGCCCATCGCGGACTCACCCGCGTAGGACTGCCAGTTGGTGTTGGCGACGAACGAGATCGCGGTGTTCCAGGCCTGGTGGCCCTCCATCTGCGGCACGCCCAGGCTCAGCAGCAGGTAGCCCTGGAGCCGGATCAGGCCGTACAGGAACAGGACGGAGACGGCCGAGAAGGCCAGCACCGAACGCAGGTACACCGGCCACCGCTGATCGGCGTCGCCGTCGACCCCGATCACCCTGTAGATGCCGCGCTCGACTCCGAGGTGCTTGGAGGTGGTGAGCAGTTTGGCGATGTAGTCGCCCAGGGGGCGGTAGCACAGGGCCAGCGCGCCGACGAGGGCGAGGGCCTGCAGCCAGCCCGCGAGAGTGGATCCCATGTCAGAACTTCTCCGGGAAGATCAGCGCCACGACGAGATAGCCGACGAGCGCGACAGCCACGACCAGACCAGCGATGTTCTCGGCACTCACAGCTTCTCCACCCCCCGCGCGATCAGGGCGATGACGGCGAACACGGCGACCGTGACACCGACGTAGATGAGATCGGACATGGGCTCCACCAGCGTGGTTCGGGAGATGCCGCGACCTGGCCGTACGGCTCGCGCGGCGCCGGCGGACGACCGGCAGATGCAGCAAACCAGCCGTCAGAGGCGCGTTATCGAGCCCTGACGCCCTCCATACGGGTGACCGCGCCACGTTGACGGGACCTTGACGCGAATGGGTGGTGGGACGGCGAACGGGTGGTGGGGCGGTGTGCAGGTGATGGGACGGCAAACGGGTGGTGGGACGGTGTGCAGGTGGGACGGCGAACAGGTGGGACGGCGAACAGGTGGGACGGCGAACGGCCCCGGGCGGCAGGCTGCCGCCCGGGGCCGTTCACGCGGGTCTCCCCCGGTCACATCCGCATCCGCAGCCGGCAGACCACCGCGTCGGTGTGCCGGCGCAGGGCGCGGTCGATCACGGCACCGCGCCGGTTCTGCAGCGCCCGCTGGAACCAGCGGGCGGGCTCGACCTCGGGGATCAGCACGGTCAGCCGGTCGTAGACGTGCTCCGCCCCGAGCTCGTTGACGAAGTCGGCGATCGGCCGGCCCAGCCGCCGGCGGCCGTCCGGGATCTCCACCAGCGGCACGCCCGGCTGCCACAGCTCCCAGTCCCGGCGCAGCGCCTCGGCCGCGGTCGGCTCGTGCACGACGGTCACCGCCATCACCTCGTCGCCGAGCGAGAGCGCCGCCGACAGGCCGTCCCGGGTGAGCCGGGTGATCGCGGTCACCGGGACGATGACCAGGCTGCGCTGTCGGGTCACCGGGCCGGGTACGCGGCCCAGCTCCAGCCGTTCGCCGATCCGCGCATAGCTGCGGTGGATCGCCTCGAACAGCACCACCAGCAGCGGCAGGGCCACCACGATGCCCCAGGCGCCCTCGGTGAACTTGGTGCCGGTGACGACCAGGGCGGCGACGCCGGTGAGCAGCGCGCCGAAGCCGTTCAGCGCGGCCTTGCCCCGCCAGCCCGCCGGGCGGTGCAGCAGCCAGTGCCGGACCATGCCGACCTGGCAGACGGTGAAGCCGACGAACACGCCGATCGAGAACAACGGCACCAGGCTGTTGACGTCCCCGCCGGAGCCGACCAGCAGCGCCGCCGACACCGCGGCCAGGAACAACACGCCGTACCGGTACACCTGGCGGTCGGCGCGCAGCGCGAACACGTGCGGCAGGTGGTTGTCCCGGGCCAGCAGGTCCATCAGCACCGGCAGCCCGCCGAAGGACGTGTTGGCGGCCAGCCCGAGCAGGACCACGGTGGCGAACTGGACGACGTAGAAGCCGGCGCCGTGGCCGAGCGAGGCGTCGGCGAGTTGGGCGAGCACGGTGACGCCCTCGACCGGCTGGAGGTGGAAGCGCCCGATCAGCACGGCCAGGCCGATCAGCATCACGCCGAGCAGGGCGCCGAGCACGACCTCGGTGTGCTGCGCCCGCTTCACTCGCGGGGCGCGGAAGGAGGGGACGGCGTTGGCCACCGCCTCCACCCCGGTCAGCGCCGAACAGCCCGCCGCGAAGGCCTTGAGCAGTAGCAGCGCACCGACCGTGGTGGCGTTCCCGGCCAGCGCCGAGGCGTGCCCGGCGGCCGCCGCGGTGCTCGCCGGGCCGTCCCGGAACAGACCGACCACGATGATCGCCAGGATCGCGAGGACGAAGACCGCCGTCGGCGCCATGAACCAGCGCGCCGACTCGGCGATCCCCCGCAGGTTCACCGCGGTCACCAGGGCCAGCACACCCAGACAGAGCCAGACCCGCTGGCCGTACAGGCCCGGTACGGCCGAGGTCAGCGCGGCCACGCCCGCGGTCACCGAGACCGCGACGTTCAGGATGTAGTCGATCACCAGCGAGGCGGCCGCGGTCAGCGCCGTCCGGCGGCCCAGGTGCGCCTTGGCCACCGCGTAGGAGCCGCCGCCGTCCGGGAACGCCGCGATCACCTGCCGGTAGGAGGCGACCAGCACCGCCAGCAGGACGGCGATCGCCGCGGTGACCGGCAGCGTGAAGCCCAGCCCGTACGCGCCGGCGGCCGCCAGCACCAGCACGATCGACTCCGGCCCGTACGCCACCGAGGCCATCGCGTCCAGCGACAGCGCCGCCAGTCCGCCGAGCGCGCTGAGCCGGTGCCGCTCGTCGCCCGCGCCGGTATCCGGCGGCTCGGGTTCGGCCGTGACGGCCGGGGTGGTGGTGGCGCTGGACATCGGACGGAACCTCCGCGGTCGGTAGTTGCTCCGATCCTGCGGTCCGTGCGCCCGGCGCCTCCCCGGCCCTACGCGTTCCTGACGCGGCCACGAGCAGCTTTGACGGGCCCTTGACGCGCCCGCCGTCCTGCGTGGAGGGGCTGTTGGCGGGGGTGGGCGAGCCGTTTGTCCCGGCGGGCGCCGGTTGGGAAGACGATCAGCTCAGTCGAAGGACTCCCACCCCCGGGCCCCCACTCTGCTGCCTGACTCACGCAATTGCAAGCAATGTGCAAGAGCTGGGCCCGTCGGCATCCGGGCACGACAAAACAGCCCCTGATCTGCGTTTCCGCAGATCAGGGGCTGTTCTCTATCCTGTGGCTGGTGCAGGGTTCGAACCTGCGTAGCTTACGCGGCAGATTTACAGTCTGCTCCCTTTGGCCGCTCGGGCAACCAGCCAGGATTTTTGCCTTCCGGGGTGTTCGCCCCGTTCGACTTGGTAAACCATACCCGATGCCGGGGGGTGGTTCGCCACTCGATAGGCCTCGCGATGAGGCACGCGATGAGGCACGCGATGATCAAGGATCGCCACGTGCTCGCCGCGGGCGAGGGCGGGGCGGCGCTGGATAGGCTGGGGCGGCGGGCGTCCGGTGGGGCAGCCCTTGTCAGTGCAGCCAGAGCATCAAGGAGACCAACACCCATGGCCGACTCCAGTTTCGACATCGTCTCGAAGGTCGAGTGGCAGGAGGTCGACAACGCGATCAACCAGACCTCCCGTGAGATCGCGACGCGCTTCGACTTCAAGGGCGTGGGCGGCGAGATCAGCCGCTCCGGCGAAAAGATCGAGATGAAGGCCAACGGCGAGGAGCGCGTGCGCGCCATCCTCGACGTGCTGCAGACGAAGTTCGTCAAGCGCGGCCTGTCGCTGAAGGCTCTGGACGCCGCCGAGCCTCAGCTCTCCGGCAAGGAGTACAAGATCTTCGCCAACATCAAGGAAGGCATCACCACGGAGGACGCGAAGAAGGTCGCGAAGATCATCCGTGACGAAGGCCCGAAGGGCGTCAAGGCGCAGGTTCAGGGCGACGAACTGCGCGTCAGCTCGAAGAGCCGCGACGACCTCCAGGCCGTGCAGAACCTGCTCAAGAGCAAGGACCTGGACTTCGCGATCCAGTACGTGAACTACCGCTGATCGCGAACCGCCGCCAGCCACTGGCCTCCGGTCGGCGGGACGAACGGCACGGCCCCGCTCCCCGGTATTTGGGAGCGGGGCCGTTCGTGCCTGCCTCACACGGTCGGGCAGTCGTCCGAACGCAGCCACCGCACGTACGCCGAACCGCGCGCGCCGGCTCAGTCGGCCCCGGCCCAGCTCCCGGTGCTGCGGTGCGCGCCCAGGCCGACCGAGTCGAACTCGTCGACCCGGCCCTCGTCGGTGCGCGCGCCGATCCGCCGCAGGGCTCGGGAGATCGGGAGGCCCTCGGGCGGCTCGGGCTCGAACTCGCCGACGGTGAGCGGGCCGAGGACGATCCGGCCGTTCTCCCAGACCGCGGCGCACTGGGTGCCGCTGCCGCCGAAGTACTCGGCCTCGACGCAGGCGATCGGGCCGGCCTTCGACCAGGCGGCGAGCCGGAGTTCGAAGCCGTCCGCGTACCGGCCGAACCCGGCCCAGCCGGCGGGCTTCCGCACGCTGCCGTCGCCCTGGAGCGCGGTGAGGACGGCGGAGGTGACCGGGATCAGGGCCAGCCCCTGTGCCAGGGGCACCACCCGGGCCGCCGGGACCTCCGCCGCCGCCACCCTCAGCAGCTCCAATGTTCCTATCAGCGCTTGGAGTTCGTAGGCCATGCCGGCCATGGTGTCCCACCGCACTGACAGTCGGCCCGGAATTTATGATTCCGTGCCCAGTCGGAGACCGTAGAGCAGACTGAGCACCGTCAAGCACCGGGCCTCGGCCGCGAACGCCCCGGCGCCGGCGGCCGGTCACCCACTCGGGTGCGTGCCGCATGCGGCGGCCCCGGCACCCGGGTGGACTGGCCGGGTACGGCCCGCCCCGGGGCCCTCCCCCGACTCCCGCGCCGCGGCCGGCACCGGGTGCCGGACGCCCGCCGAGCGGGTCGCCGCCGCCTTCACCGCGGCCGGCCTGCACGACGTCCGCCTGGAGCTTCGCCAACTCGGGGAGGTCTTGAGGGAGTTCAAGGAGTATGGAGTTCCGGCAGAGCCCGTCCGCCCCCAGAGGGAGAACCCGTGCCCCGACCCTTCACCGTCGAGGACTACACCGCCCGGATGGTTCGGGCCGGCGCCGAGGCGACCGCCGCCGGGCTGGCCGGCCTGGTCGTCGCCGCCGGCCCCGACCTGGCCTACCTGTGCGGCTACACGCCGACCGCGATCACCGAGCGGCTGACCACCCTCGTCCTCACCGTCGGGCGCGAACCCACCCTGGTCGTCCCCACGTTGGAGCGCCCGGACGCCGAGAAGGCGGTCGGCGCCAAGGCCGTCCGGCTGCTCGACTGGTCCGACGGCGAGGACCCGTTCGCCACCGCCGGTCCACTGCTCGACCCGGCCGGGCGCTACGGCGTCTCCGACAACGCCTGGGCCATGCACCTGCTCGGCTTCCAGGCCGCGCTGCCCGGCGCCTCGTTCACCTCGCTCACCGAGACCCTGCCGATGCTGCGCGCGGTCAAGGACACCGAGGAGCTGGAGCGCCTGGCTTCGGCCGGCGGCGCGGCGGACGCCGCCTACCGCAGGATCCTGGAGGCAGCATTCGCCGGCCGCCGGGAGACCGACGTGGCTGGCGACCTCGGCGCGCTGCTCATCCAGTACGGGCACAGCCAGGTCGACTTCACGGTGGTCGGCTCCGGCCCCAACGGCGCTGATCCGCACCACGAGGCCGGCGACCGGGTCATCCGAACGGGTGACACCGTGGTGTTGGACTTCGGCGGCCTCAAGGACGGCTACGGCTCCGACACCACTCGGACGGTGCACGTCGGCACGGACGTCCCGGCGGAGGTGCGGAAGGTCCACGACCTGGTCCGGCTCGCCCAGCAGACCGCCTTCGAGGCGGTCCGCCCCGGGGTGAGCTGCCAGGAGATCGACCGGATCGCCCGCCGGGTGATCACCGACGGCGGCTACGGCGAGTACTTCATCCACCGCACCGGCCACGGCATCGGTACGACCACGCACGAACCGCCGTACCTGGTCGAGGGCGAGGAGCAGCCGCTGGTGCCCGGGATGTGCTTCTCGATCGAGCCCGGGGTCTACCTGCCCGGCCGGTTCGGGGTGCGGATCGAGGACATCGTCACCGTCACCCCGACCGGCGGCCGCCGTTTCAACAACACCCCGCACGAGCTGGGCATCGTGGCATGAGCGCGATGCCCGGCACGGCGACCGCGAGGTGGGCCGCGGTACCGACCGCGGCACCGACCGCGAGCTCGGCAGCGAGGCGGGCGGCGAGGCCGGCAGCGGCGCTGACCGGATCCGACGTTCTTACGATCCGGTCATACTTCATCCAGAGTCCTCCAAGTTTCGATTGCTAGTTTCGGTGCGCATGACCAAGACCCTCCGCCCCGCCCCGCCCCCCGTGCGGGCCGAACAACCGCGCCCGGTGCCTCCACCCCGCCCCCGCGTGACGGGCTGGTCGAGACTCCGGTTCCTGGCGTGGCCGCTCTACCTGACCGGCCTCCTCTGGTTCCTGAGCGCCGAGGGCATCCCGGCCGCCAACGACGTGCTGTTCCTCTGGCTGATCGGCGCCCTGCTGACCGCCGCCGTGCACAGCGGGCACGGCCCCCGCGGCTTCCTCCTGGTGCTGCGCGACTGGGTGCCGGTGATGGCCGTGGTCTGGGCGTACTCGCTGCTGCGCGGCTACGGCGCGCACACCCCGTGGGCCCCGCACTGGCTGCCACAACTGCGCTTCGACGAGGCCCTCGGCTTCGGCGAGACCTGGACGGTCCGGCTCCAGCACGCCCTCTACACCCCCGGTTCGCCGCACTGGTACGACTACGCGGCGATCGGCGTCTACCTCTCGCACTTCTTCGTCGTCTTCCTGCTGCTCGCCGCGCTCTGGCGACGCGCGCACCACCGGTTCCGACAGCTGCTCGCCTGCTACCTGACGCTCACCTTCGCGGGCTTCGCCACCTATCTGCTCTTCCCGGCCGACCCGCCGTGGCTGGTCGCCCAGGACGGCAACCTGCCGCACGTGACCCGGGTGGTCTGGGAGGTCATCTCGGTGAGCGGGCTGCCGCAGGCCGACTCGCTGCTGGAGAACGGCAGCCAGTTCGCCAACGATGTCGCCGCGATGCCCTCGCTGCACTCCGCCTACCCGGCGATGCTGCTGTTCTTCTTCTGGCCCACCGTCCGGCCCTGGCTGCGGGCGGTGCTGGTCGCCTATCCGCTCGCGATGACGTTCACCCTGGTCTACGGCGCGGAGCACTTCATCATCGACGTCTTCGTCGGCTGGGCGTACGCGGCCGCGGTGGTCTTCGGCCTGCGGTGGCTGCGCTGCCGCCGTACGGCGCCGGCGGAGGGCACGGCACACTTGGCCGGGTGAAGCCGCACACGCCGATGAAGCCCACCGCCGAACAGCTGCTGGCCGCCAAGGACACCACCATCCCGGACATCACCGGGCCCGGGCTGCGGGTGCTGTTCTGCGGCATCAACCCGGGCCTGTGGTCCGGCGCCACCGGACACCACTTCGCCCGGCCCGGCAACCGCTTCTGGCCCGCGCTGCACCGCTCCGGCTTCACCGGGCGCCAGTACCGGCCGGACGAGCAGGAGCAGCTGCTCGCGCTCGGCCTGGGGATCACCAACGTCGCCCCGCGCACCACCGCCAAGGCGGACGAGCTGACCGCCGAGGAACTGCGCGAGGGCGGTGCCGCGCTCCGCGACCGGGTGCTGCGGCTGCGCCCGCGGGCCCTGGCCGTCCTCGGCATCGGCGCCTACCGGACGGCCTTCGGGCAGCGACGGGCCGCGATCGGCCGCCAGCCGGAGGGCATCGGCGACACCGAGGTGTGGGTACTGCCCAACCCCAGCGGCCTCAACGCGCACTACACCCTGGACGCGTTGGCCGGGGAGTTCCGCAAGCTCAGGGAGGCCGTCGAAGCCATCGAGGGCGGCGGGGTCGGCGGGGGCGGCGAGGGCGGCGGGGGCGAAGGGGACGCGGCAGCCGTCGAGGGCTGAGCCGCCGTCGCGGGCTGGGCGGCTGCCGAGGGCCGGGCGGAGGTGAGCCCCGCCGGCAGCGGGACCTCGCGCAGCTCGCGGATCAGCGCCCGGACGGCGGCCGCCCCGGCCAGCTCGGGCGTGGTGACGTACCCGACGAAGCGGCTGGGCGGGCGCGGCCCGAGGTCGGTCACGGCGAGGCCGGCCGGGGCGCCGAGCAGCGCCGTCCGGGGCATGATCGCCATGCCGATGCCCTGGGCGACCAGCGAGAGGGCGACCGTGTCGTCCTCCACGTCCACGGTCGCGGGCGGGATCCAGTCCTGCCGCTGCCACCAGTCCCGGGTGTACGAGCCGCAGTTCTCGTCCCAGTCGACCAGCGGGAGCTCGCGCGGCGCCGGGTGGCCCTGCGGATGCGCGAGCGCGTACGTCTCCTCGTACAGGCGCGCCGCGACCAGGCCCGGGACGGGCGGCGGGCCGCTTGCGTCCAGGGTGGCGAGCCCGAGGTCGGCGCGGCCGTCGGCGACCTCCCCGGCGGTGCCGCGGCCGATCTCCCGGACGATCCGGACGTGCGTGCCGAGCCCGGGGTGGCGCTCGGCTAGCCGGGCCAGGACGGGCGGCAGCAGGTGGGCGGCGGCGCTGCGGAAGGCGGCGATCCGCAGCGTGCCGGTCAGCGGCCCCTCCGTTCCGGCACTGCGCACCTCGGGACCCATGGCGTCCAGCAGCCGCAGGATCCGGCGGGCGTACGCCAGGGCCCGGAGGCCGGCGTCGGTGGGGCGCGCGCCGTGGCGGCCGCGGTCGAACAGCACCGCGCCGAGCTTCCGCTCGCAGGCCCGCACGGCGTGCGAGACGGCGGACTGGGTGGTGTCCAGGCGGCCGGCGGCCGCCGTGAAGCTCCGCTCCTCGTCGACGGCGACGAGGGTCCGCAGCTCGTGCGGGGCGAGATCGGTCATGCGCCCGAATCTAGTCCCCGATCCATCGATCCCGTTCATGGAAGCCGCCGTTCCATCGACGTGAGCCCCTGCCCGACCGCTCCCCCGCTTCCTACGGTGATCACGTCCCGCCCGTCCTCACCCGTCCGGAGCGCCCCGATGTCCCGCCCCACCGCCCACGCCGTCCACCTGGTCTCCCGCCCCGACGGCGCGCCGACCGCCGAGAACTTCGCCTTCGTCGAGGAGGCCGTCCCGGCGCTCGCGGCGGGCGAGGCCCTCGTCGAGAACCTCTACCAGTCCGTCGACCCGTACATGCGGGAGGAGATGAACGAGGGCGGCTGGGAGCTGCACGCCCCGCTGGAGGGCCGCACCCTCGGCCGGGTGGTGGAGTCCCGGGCCGACGCCCTGCCCGTCGGGGCGCTCGTCCACCACCGCCAGGCCTGGCGCACCCACTCGGTGGTCACCGCCGAGCGGGCGAGCCTGCTGCCCGACTTCGCCGGGGTCCCGCTCAGCGCCCACCTGTCGGTGCTCGGCGGCACCGGCCTGTCCGCCTGGGTCGGCCTGACCCGGATCGCCCGGCTCCAGCCCGGCGAGACGGTGTTCGTCTCGGCGGCCGCCGGCGGCGTCGGCACCGCCGCCGGACAGCTCGCCCGCCTGCTCGGTGCCGGACGGATCGTCGGCAGCACCGGCTCCGCCGCCAAGGCCGCCCGCCTCACCGCGCACCTCGGCTTCGACGCCGCCTTCGACTACCACGACGGCCCGATCGCGGAGCGCCTGCGCGAGGCCGCCCCCGAGGGGCTGCACGTCTACCTGGACAACGTCGGCGGCGACCACCTGGAAGCCGCCATCGGCGCCCTGCGCGACCACGGCCGGATCGCCTGGTGCGGCGCCGTCGCCCAGTACGACCGCCCGCAGGACCCGCCGGCCGCGCCGCGCAACCTCTACGACGTGGTCGGCAAGAGCCTGCGGCTGGAGGGCTTCCTGGTCCGCAACCACCTCGACGCCCGGCCCGAGCTGTACGACTTCCTCGTCCCGCACCTGCGGTCGGGCGCCGTCGTCCCGGACGAGACGATCGTGGACGGCTTCGACCGCGTGGTGGACGCCTTCCTCGGCATGCTGCGCGGCGCCAACACCGGCAAGATGCTGGTCCGGATCGCCGACTGAGCCCTCCACCGACTGAGCCCTTCGGCGGGACGGACGGGCGGCAGGGCGGAGCGGCCAGGCGGCGGGGCGGACGGGCGGCGGGGCGGACGGGCGGCGGGGCGGGCCTCGGGATCACCCCGGCAGTACGGCCAGCTCGAAGGCGGCGAGCCGGGCCGGGTCGGCGACCACCTCGTAGCCGGCCACCCGGCCGTCCGCGACCGCCACCCGCAGCACCAGCCGCAGCCGCCCGGCCGGCGCGATCAGGATGCCCGGCACCCCGTCCACCAGGGCCACCGCGCCGTGGCGGGCCCGGCGGCCGAAGACCGTGGTCTCCCGGGCGACCGTCGCCGCGCCGCGGGCCACCAGGGCGCGGCCGGGCGGCAGCGCGGCCGGGTCGGCCCGGCGCACCACGTCCGGGGCCAGGACGGCCAGCAGCCCGGCCAGGTCCCCGTCCCGGGCGGCGGCCAGGAAGGCCTCCACCACCCGCCGGTGCCCGGCCAGCGGCTCCGGGGGCAGCGCGGCCGTGCCCCGCACCCGCTGCCGGGCTCGGCTGGCCAGCTTCTTGGCGGCCACCGGGGTCCGTCCGACGATCGGCGCGATCTCCTCGAAGGGCACCGCGAAGCCGTCGTGCAGCACGAAGGCGACCCGCTCGGCCGGGCCCAGCCGGTCCAGCACCACGAGCAGCACCCGGCCCACCGACTCGACCAGCAACGCCTCCCGCTCCGGGTCCGCGCCACCGCCCGCCGCGTCCGGCAGCGCCTCGCCGGTCGGCTCCTCGCGGCGCGCGGCGCGGGCCCGCAGCAGGTCCAGGCAGATCCGGGAGACCACGGTGGTCAGCCAGCCGGGCAGGTTGTCGATCTCCGCCGGGTCGGTCCGGGCCAGCCGCAGCCAGGCCTCCTGCACGGCGTCCTCGGCCTCGCCGGTCGACCCGAGCATCCGCTGGGCGATCGCCCGCAGCCGCCCGCGCTCGGCCTCGAACCGCGCCGCCGCGCCTGCGGCCGCCGCTCCGCCGGTGATCGCGTCCCCGGCCGCCGCTCCGCTGGTAATCGCGTCCCCGGCCGGCGCTCCCTCGGTGATCGCTCCCGAAATCCCGTCCCGGTCCATCGGTCACCTTTCCTCGGCCCGGCTCGTCACCGCTATGACGATCCGTCCTTCCCCGAGGTGACCAGGAGACCACCATGACCTCCACCACGCTGCTCCACCTGGACTCCAGCATCAGCCCGGCCGGCTCGGTCAGCCGCGCCCTGACCGGCCGCTTCGCCGCCGCATGGCGCGCCCGGCACGGCAGCGCCGCCCGGCACCGCTACCGCGACCTCGCCGCCGACCCGGTGCCCGCGGTGCGCGCCGGTTACGACAGCCTCGGCCGACGGACCGAACGCAAGGGCCCGCTCCCGCCGGCGGACGTCGCCGCGCTGGTCGAGAACCCGGACGAGGCGCGCGAGTGGGCGCTCAGCCGGCCGCTGATCGAGGAGCTGCGGGCCGCCGGCACCCTGCTGCTCGGCAGCCCGATGTACAACTTCACCGTCTCGACCGGCCTCAAGGCGTGGATCGACCGGGTCTCCTTCCCCGGCGCCTTCCTCGACCCGGACACCGGCGAGCGGCTGCTGCGCGGCACCCGCGTGGTGGTCGTCGCCGTCCGCGGCGGCGGCTACGGGCCGGGCACCCCGCGCGAGCACTTCGACTTCCAGCTCCCGTACCTGCGGGCGTACTTCGGCAGCCTCGGAATCGCCGAGGAGAACCTGCACGTCGTCACCGCCGAGCTCACCCGGGCCGTGGACGTTCCCGCGCTGAACGGCCTGGAGCCGCTCGCCGCCGAGTCGCTGGCGGCGGCCGAGGCCGCCGTCGACGAACTGGCCGCGACGCTCTGAGCCCGGCGGCAGGTTCGTCCACTACAGCGGGGTGACGGCCTTCAGCACCAGCAGCAGGGCCACGGCGGCGTTGAGCGCGCACAGCGCCGACGCCGCCGTCCCGATCGCGGCGACCATCGCCGCCAGGCCCGCCGGGGTCTTGGCCGGCGGCCAGTTGCGGGAGGTCGGCACCGGGCCGAGCAGCGCGGCGACCCGGCGCGGCACCGGACCGGCCGCCGCGGTCGGGGCGGCGAAGGCCGCGAAGCCGGGCGCCGGGGCGGCGTGCGAGACCAGGGCCGCCCGGGCCACCGCCCGCGCGGTGATCCGGCGGTCCCCCACGGCCTGTGCCGAGTCCTCGTCCGCCCACCGCTCCGCGCTGTACGCCACCGCGTCCTGCAGTGGCCGCAGGAAGGGGTTGACGCAGGCGGCGAGCTGGGTGGTCAGCAGGTACCGGTGGTGACGGTGGCGCAGGTGCGCCCGCTCGTGGGCGAGCAGGGCCTCCCGCTCGTCCGCCGCCAGGCCGTCCAGCATCCCGGTGGACACCACCACCCGCCCGGGCGAGCCGGGCAGCGCGTAGGCGTACGGGCTGCGGTCCGGCAGCACCGCGAGGTCACCGGTCGGCCCGGGCCGCGCGGGCAGTCCGGACAGCGCCCGCCGGGCCCGGGCGCGCACCCGCAGGTGCCGGACGAGCGTCCGGGCGCAGGCGAGGCCCACCAGCGCCAGCAGCCACATCGCGGCCGTGCCGACCGTCTCGTGGTACGGCAGCGCGGCCCGCACCTCCGGGTCTGACCAGCTGTCCGGGAGCGGGTTGCCGGGGATCTGCGCGGTGCCCACCACGCCGATCAGCCCGAGGCAGAGCACGCTGCACACCGCCATCACCGCGCTGATCACGGTCATCAGCCGGGCCGCGCCGCGCGGGTGCAGGTGCTGCTCGGTCAGGCGCGCGATCGGAACCGCGGTGAGCGGCAGGATGAGCGGGAGGAAGACGAAGAAGCCCACGGGTCAGCTCTCGCGGTCGGTCGCCGCCGGATCGGCGGAGGCGGCGTCGAGCAGCGCCCGCAGCAGTTCCTCGTCGTGCGGCAGCAGCGCAGTGACGAAACTGGCCAGGACGGCGTCCCGGTCGGCCTCCCCGTCGAGCATCCGGCGCATCCGCAGCGCCGCCAGCCCGGCGGCGTCGGAGGAGGCCAGCCACAGGTAGGAGCGGCCGGAGCGGGACCGGGAGACGGCGTTCTTGGCGTGCAGCCGGGACAGGATGGTCATCACCGTGGTGTACGCCAGGTCGCCCTCCAGGCGTTCCTGGACCCACCCCGCGCTGGCCGGGCCGGGCGCCTGCTGGAGCACCGCCAGCACCTGCGCCTCCAGCTCGCCCTGGCCGCGTCGTCGGGCCGGCGCTTCCCCGGCCGCCGGGGCGTGCCTCTCGTCTGCCATGACGGCCCACTCCCTCCGGATGCCGCGCCCGGACCGACGGGCACGGCTTCATCCTAACGAGCGGAGGGCTGCTCCGAAGCGGTCAGTGCGCGGCTCCGGGGCCGTACGGGCGGCGGCGTTCGCGGCGGCGTTCGCCGTGGCGTCAGCCGTGGCGTTCGGCGTCCCCCGCGCCGCTGCCCGCTCAGGTCCGGGCCCGCTGGGTCACCGCGATGCAGACCAGCACCACCACCGCCGTGACCGGCGCGGCGGCCGGCAGGTGCTCGCCGAGCAGGAGCACCGACCAGACCAGCGTCAGCAGCGGCTGCCCGAGCTGCAGCTGACTGGCCCTCGGCACGCCGATCCCGGCCATCCCCCGGTACCAGAGCACGAACCCGCCGAACTGCGACACCGCCGCGACGTACGCCAGCCCGGCCAGCGCCTTCGGCCCGAGCTGCACCGGCTCGGTGGCCAGCCCGAACGCCGAGGTCAGCAGCGTCACCGGCAGTGCGGCCAGCACCGCCCAGGCGATCACCTGGGCGCCCGGGAGGTCCCGGGAGAGCCGCCCGCCCTCCGCGTACCCGGCCGCGCAGATCACCAGCCCGACGAACAGGTAGAGGTCGGCGACGGTCGGCCGGCCGTGGCTCTGCAGCAGGGTGAAGGCCAGGACGGCCACCGCCCCCGCCAGCGCGGCCGCCCAGAACGCCCGGGACGGCCGGCGGCCGGTGCGCAGCGCCGCGACCACCGCGGTGGCCAGCGGCAGGACGCCGATCACCACCGCCGAATGGGCGGTCGAGGAGGTGCGCAGGGCGAGCGTGGTCAGCAGCGGGAAGCCGAGGACGCAGCCGACCGAGACCACCAGCAGGGCGGGCCAGTGCCGCCGCTGCGGCAGCGGGGCGGCGGCGGCCAGCAGGTAGAGCGCGGCCAGCGCCCCGGCCAGGACCCCGCGCAGGCCGGTCGAGGTCCACGGGCCGAAGCCGGTCAGGGACCACGCGGTGGCCGGGAAGCTGAGCGAGAAGGAGGCCACCCCGAGGGCGGCGAGAGCGGTGCCGGAGGCCGCGCCGCGCTGCGGTGCTATCGCCCGGAGCTGGGTAGCGCTATCTTGTGCCGTCATGAACGAGCGTAGCAGTGTGACCGAACTCGCCGACACCCTGCGGCGGGAGGTCGAGCGCTACCCGGAAGGACGGAAGCTGCCCGCCAGCCGGGCGCTGATGGAACGCCACCAGGTCAGCCCGGTGACGGTCTCCCGGGCCATCGCGGTCCTCGTCGCCGAGGGACTGGTGGTCTCCAGGCCCGGCGCCGGGGTCTTCCGGGCGGCGGCCTTCGCCGCGGCCCCGACC
Source organism: Kitasatospora sp. NPDC033851 (assembly GCF_055576085.1). Classification (NCBI taxonomy): domain Bacteria; kingdom Bacillati; phylum Actinomycetota; class Actinomycetes; order Kitasatosporales; family Streptomycetaceae; genus Kitasatospora; species Kitasatospora sp. NPDC033851. The sequence goes on from NZ_JBVIRL010000006.1 coordinate 268,241, forward strand.
GCCCCCGCCGCACCGCCCGGCCGCACCGGCGACCTCTCCTGGCAGGAGATCGCGCTCAGCGCCGACTCCGGCCCCCGCGACCTGATCGCCGCCCCGGTCCTCGCCACCCTCCGGGTGCCGCCGCCCCACGTCATCGACCTCAACAGCGGCTACCCGCACGCCTCACTGCTGCCCGAACGCCTGCTGGCCACCGCCCTCGCCCGGGCCGGCCGGCGCCCCGGTGCCTGGGACCGCCCACCCGTCGACGGCCTCACCGAGCTGCGCGGCTGGTTCGCCCGCGACATCGGCGGCCACGGCGGGCCGATCGGCGCCGGAGACGTCCTGATCACCTCCGGCGGGCAGGGCGGGCTCACCGTCGCCATGCGCTCGCTGGCCGCGCCCGGCGCGCCGGTCCTGGTGGAATCGCCGACGTACCCGGGCATCCTGGCGGTCATCCGGGCCGCCGGGCTGCGGCCCGTCCCCGTCCCGATCGACGCCGACGGCGTCCGCACCGACCTGCTGGCGGACGCGTTCGCGGCCACCCGGGCCCGGGTCCTCGTCTGCCAGCCGCTGTTCCAGAACCCCACCGGCGCGGTGCTCTCACCCTCACGGCGGGAGGAGGTCCTGCGGATCGCCCGGGCGGCCGGGGCCTTCGTCGTCGAGGACGACTTCGCCCGGCTCCTGGTCCACGCGGACGCCCCCGCGCTGCCGCGCCCGCTCGCCGCCGACGACCGGGACGGGGTCGTGGTGCACCTGCGCTCGCTCACCAAGGCCGCCTCCCCCAACCTGCGGATCGGCGCCCTCACCGCCCGCGGCCCCGCCCTGGCCCGGCTGCGGGCCACCCAGGTGGTGGACAGCTTCTTCGTGCCCCGGCCGCTCCAGGAAGCGACGCTGGAACTGGTCGCCGACCCCGCCTGGGCCCGCCACCTGCGCACCCTCGGCACCGAACTGCGCGACCGCCGCACCGCCGCCGTCGCCGCCCTGCACCGCGAGCTGCCCGGCCTCCTCACCATCCACCGCCCCGGCGGCTACCACCTGTGGCTGCGCCTCCCGGACGGCACCGACGACGGCGCCCTCACCGCCGCCGCCCTGCGCACCGGCGTCCAGATCACCCCCGGCCGCCCCTACCACCCCGCCGAACCCCAGGCGCCCCACGTCCGCCTCAGTTACGCCGCCGCGGAGAGCCCCGCCCGGGTGGCCGAGGGCATCCACCGCCTCCGACTGGCCTACGAGGAGACCGCCGGCTGAACCCGGGTGGCGCAGGGGCCCGCCCAGGCCTCGCCGCGCCCCCTGACCCCTGCAACCGCGGGTGGCGGTCGGCTACCGCCCGTACCCCGCCATCCGCTCCAGGCGGGCGATGCGCTCCGCCATCGGAGGGTGGGTGGAGAAGAGCCTGGCGCCGGCCTCGCCGGGGCGGAAGGGGCTGGCGATCATCATGTGGCTCGCCGTCTGGAGCTGCGGCTCGGGCGGCAGGGGGAGCCGGCGGGTGCCGTCGTCGAGCTTCCGGAGGGCGCCGGCGAGGGCGAGCGGGTCGCCGGTGATCCGGGCGCCGTCGGCGTCGGCCTGGTACTCGCGGGAGCGGCTGACCGCCATCTGGATCAGTCCGGCCGCGAGCGGTCCGAGGATCATGATGGCGAGCACCCCGAACAGCCCGGGCCCGTCGTCGTCCTCGTCGCGCCCGAACGGGATCAGCCAGGCGAAGTTCACCAGGAACATCACCACCGAGGCGAGCGCCCCGGCGACCGAGGAGATCAGGATGTCCCGGTTGTAGACGTGGCTCAGCTCGTGCCCGAGCACGCCCCGCAGCTCGCGCTCGTCCAGGAGCCGCAGGATGCCCTCCGTGCAGCAGACCGCCGCGTTGCGCGGGTTGCGGCCGGTGGCGAAGGCGTTGGGGGCCGGGGTCGGGGAGATGTAGAGGCGGGGCATCGGCTGGCGGGCGGCCGTGGAGAGCTCGCGCACGATCCGGTACAGCTGCGGCGCCTCGAACTCGCTGACCGGCCGGGCCCGCATGGCGCGCAGCGCGATCCTGTCGCTGTTCCAGTAGGCGTAGGCGTTGGTCCCGAGGGCGATCAGCAGGGCGATCACGAAGCCGGTGCGGCCGAAGAAGCTTCCGATCACCAGGATCAGCGCGGAGAGGCCACCGAGCAGGACGGCGGTCCTCAGTCCGTTGTGCCGGCGGTGCACGTCAGGCCCTCCATTGGTGCGGTGGGGAAGCCCTTGCCTCGTCCCTCTTGCCCGGTCAACGGGCGGGGCCTGGGACCTTGTTCCCTTGTGACCGACGCGACACCGCCGCGCCGCTGCACTGCCGCACCGCCGCACCGCCCCGCCGGGGCGGGCACCGGCTCAGAACAGCGAGCCGCCCGCGACCTGCAGGACCAGCTGGGGCGCCACCGACAGGACCACCGCGACCGAGGCGGTGAGCCCCAGGGTCGCGGTCAGGCTCGCGGGCAGGCGCTGCTCGGCCTCGACCACGGCGCCGCCCGCCGGCCGGTCCGCCGCCGGGGCGAACAGCCGGGCCGTCCACAGCAGGTAGTAGTACAGGGCGACGACCACGTTGGCGGCCATCACCACGGCCAGCCAGCCCAGCCCGGCGTCGACGGCCGCGCGGAACACCACGACCTTGCCGAACAGGCCGATCACGCCCGGCGGCAGTCCGGCCAGGCAGAGCAGGAAGAAGGCGAGTGCCAGCGCCGTCCAGCGGCGGCGGGCGAACAGGCCGCGGAAGTCGTCCACGCTGGTCCCGGCCCGGCGGCCGACCGCCGCGACCACCGCGAAGGCGCCGAGGTTCACCACGCCGTAGATCAGCGCGTACGCGGCGGTGGCGCCGAGCTGGTCGCTCCCGGTGGGCGCGTAGCCGGCCGCGGCGAGCGGCACCAGCAGGTACCCGGCCTGGCCGACCGAGGACCAGGCGAGCAGCCGCACCGCGCTGTACCGGGTGTCGAAGCGCTGCCGCAGCGCGCCGACGTTGCCGACGGTCATGGTGACGGCGGCCAGCACCGCGAGCGCCGCCCCCCAGGTGTGCGCGTACGGCCGGAAGGCGATGGTGGTGGCGAGGGCGAGCCCGGAGAGCCCGGCCGCCTTGCCGACCACCGACAGGTAGCCGGCCACCGGCAGCGGTGCGCCGGTGTAGGTGTCGGGCACCCAGAAGTGGAACGGGACTGCGGCGACCTTGAACGCGAAGCCGACCAGGGTCAGCACCGCGCCCGCCTCGGCCAGCGGCTTGAGCTGCGCGGGGGCGTGCTCCAGGCCCTGGGCGACGGCGGCGAGGTGCAGGCTGCCGCTCGCCGCGTAGACGAAGCCGATGCCGAGCAGCATCACGGCGGTCGCGGTCACGGAGGAGACGAAGAACTTGAGCGCGGCCTCCGCGCCCCGGCCGTCCCGGCGCAGCGCGACCAGGGCGAAGGCGGGCAGCGAGGCGACCTCCAGGGCGATCACCAGGGTGGCGAGGTCGCGGGAGGCGGGCAACAGGGCGGCGCCGGTGGCGCTGGAGAGCAGCAGGAACCAGTACTCGCCGCGGGGCAGCTTCTCGTTCTCGACGGTGTGGGCCGAGAGCAGCGCCGCGATCAGCGCGCCGCCGAGGACGAGCAGCTGGAACACCAGGGCGAAATGGTCGGCGACGTAGGAGCAGCCGGCGTTGTCAGTGCCGCCTGCTACGTTCTGCACACAGAAGGTCGCTCGGGGTGACCCACCGGTGAGGGGAAGAAGCGCGATGAGGGCGAGGGCGAGTCCGGCCACGGTGAGGCGGCCGAGCCACTTCTTGTGCCGCTCGGGCAGGAACAGGTCCGTGACCAGCACGGCGAGGGCGGCCACGGCGGCGATCAGCGGGGGCGCGATCGCCACCCAGTCCACGGACTGGATCAGGCTGCCCGGGTTGGCTACGGCGAGGGAGGTCACAGTGTGCTGCCCCGTGGAGTGAGGTCCGAGTGCGGCGGTCTGGGCTGCGAGCACGGTCAGCCACCCCCGAGGAGGTGCTTGACGGCGGGGTTCGAGAGGCCGAGCAGCAGCGCGGGCCAGAGGCCGGCGAGCAGGGTGAGCGCGGCCAGCGGCGTCCAGCTGACGGCCTCGTACGGGCGCAGGTCGGCCACCTCGGCCACCGGCGCGGGCTGCTCGGGGTCACCCATGCAGACGCGCTTGACGACGATCAGCAGGTAGGCGGCGGTGAGGAGGGTGCCGAGGCCGGCCAGGACCATGTAGGTGACGAAGGCGGGGCGCGACAGGGCGTCGGCCGGGTCGAACGCGCCGAACATGGCGAGCAGCTCGCCCCAGAAGCCGGCCAGGCCGGGCAGGCCGAGGCTGGCGACGGCGGCGAAGGCGAGCAGCGCGCCGAGTCGCGGCGCCCGGCCGTACAGGGCGGCGCCGGTGGCGCCGGAGAGGGTGTCGAGGTCGGCGGTGCCGTAGCGGTCCTTGAGCGCACCGACGACGAAGAACAGCAGGCCGGTGATCAGGCCGTGGGCGATGTTGGCGAACAGTGCGCCGTTGACGCCCACCGGGGTGAGGGAGGCGATGCCGAGCAGCACGAAGCCCATGTGGCCGACGGAGGAGTACGCGATCAGGCGCTTGAGGTCGCCCTTGGATCCGGGGCGGGCCAGCGCCAGGCAGGCGAGTGATCCGTAGACGATGCCGACGGCCGCGAAGGCGCCCAGGTAGGGGGCGAGCGTGGCGGTGCCGTCCGGCACGACCGGGAGGAGGACGCGGACCAGACCGTACGTGCCCATCTTCAGCAGCACACCGGCGAGCAGCACCGAGCCCACCGTCGGGGCGGCGGTGTGCGCGTCGGGGAGCCAGCTGTGCAGCGGCCAGGCGGGGGCCTTGACGGCGAGCCCGACCAGGATCGCCAGCGCGGCGATCACCTGGGTGGTGTGGCTCAGTCCGCTGCCGTGCGCGGCGGCCAGGGCCTGCATGTCGAAGGTGCCGGCCTTGCTGCCGATCAGCAGGAAGCCGAGCAGCATCACGGCCGAGCCGAGCAGCGTGTAGAGGATGAACCGGTTGGCGGCCGGGGCCTTCGCGCCGCTCCCCCAGCGGGCGATCAGGAAGTACATCGGGATCAGCACGATCTCGAAGGCCAGGAAGAAGAGCAGGAGGTCCAGCACCGCGAAGGTGGCGAGCATGCCGACTTCGAGGAGGAGGAACAGCCCGACGAAGGCCTGCGCGGACGGACGGGGCTCATCGGGGACTCCGCCCCGGGCCTCCCCGTTCGGCAGCCGCTTCTCCGAGTACAGCGCGCAGAGGAAGGTGAGCAGCGCGGTCAGCACGATCAGCGGCAGCGAGATGCCGTCCACGCCGAGGTGGAGGCGCACGTGCAGGGCCGGGATCCAGGACACGTCGGTGGTGGCCTGCATCCGGGCGGGTTCGTCGTGGTCGAAGCCGGCCGCGAGGGCGACGGTGAGCAGGAGCACCGCGCCGGTGACGACAGTGTTCAGCCGCAGCGCCCGCCGGTCGGCGGCGGCCCGGTCCGGCCCGAACACCGGCGCCAGGGTGAGCGCGGCGCCGAGCAGCGGCAGCACCAGGAGGGCGATGAGGACTGCGTTCATCGGGGGCTCCTACGTGCGGCGGTCGAGGGGACGGAGGTGAAGGACAGCACCGGCTACACCGCCACCAGGACGGCCAGCAGGACGACGGCGGCCAGCAGGGCGCTGAGGTAGGTCTGCGCGTTGCCGGTCTGCGCGAGCCGGACGGCCCGGCCGAGCAGGTTGGCGCCGATCCCGCTGCCCTGCACGTAGCCCTCGACGACCTCGCGGTCGAGGAAGCGGACCAGCCGGGCGGCGGCAACAACCGGTCGGACGAACAGCGCCTGGTACAGCCGGTCGACGCCGAAGCCGTGCCGGGCAGGGCCGAACAGCGGGCCGAGCAGGGTGCGCCCGGGGTCGGCGACGATCACCTCGGCGGCCGGCGCTCCGGCCTGCTCGGGCACCCGGCCGGCGGCGGCCGGAGCCGGCCTGCCGGTGCCCAGCCGGGCGGTCGCCGAGCGCCAGGCGCCGTACGCCGCGAGCACGCCGACCACGGCGAGCCCGGTGCCGGTGACGGCGGTGACCCCGGTGGGTCGCAGCGAGCCGCCGTCCAGCAGCGCGGGCAGCCAGTCCGAGCGCAGGCCGGCGATGCCGAAGCCCATGGTCGGGACGGCGAGCACCCAGAGCGGCCAGCGCATCGCGGGCGGCTCGGTGCTGCCCGGGTCGGCCTCGTCCAGCTCGGGCGAGTACGGCGCGTCGGCCTCGTGGTCGGCCACGACAGTGGCCCGGTCGGCGGCGGGCAGCACCTGCGGTGCGGCAGCGGCGGCACCGGCCGGGCTGTGGAACGCCACCAGGAAGAGCCGGGTCGCGTACGCGGCGGTGAGCAGCGCGGTGAGCGCGGCGGAGATCAGCACGATCCACCCGGCGACCTGCGGCACCGCCGAGGCCGGGCCGAGCCCGTTGGTGAGCGCCTCGCCCTTGGCGGCGTGCTCGGCGGCGGTCAGCACCGCCTCCTTGCTGAAGAAGCCGGAGAACGGCGGCAGCCCGATCAGGGCGATCAGCGCGATGCCCATCGTCCAGTAGGCGTCCGGGACGCGCTTGCGCAGCCCCGGGATCCGGGACATCGCGGAGATCGAGTTGGTGTGCGCGGCGTGGATCACCACACCGGCGGCCAGGAACAGCAGTGCCTTGAACGCGCCGTGGCTGACCAGGTGGAAGACGGAGGCCTCGCGGTCGCCGCTGGCCAGCGCGCCGGCCATGTAGCCGAGCTGGCCGACGGTGGAGTAGGCGAGCACCCGCTTGAGGTCGTCCTGGGCGAGCGCGCACAGCGCCGAGCCGATCATCGTCACGGCGGCCATCACCGCGAGCACGACCAGCGCCGCGCCGGACAGCAGGAAGACCGGCATCAGCCGGGCGACCAGGTAGATGCCGGCCGCGACCATGGTGGCGGCGTGGATCAGCGCGGAGACCGGCGTGGGGCCGGCCATGGCGTCCGGGAGCCAGGTGTGCAGCGGGAACTGCGCGCTCTTGCCGGCGACCCCGGCGAGCAGCAGCAGCGCGATCAGCGTCGGGTGCCCGAGCTTGCCCTCGCCCGCGGCGGCCAGCACGTCCGTGATCCGGAAGCTGCCGGCGTCCGCGCCCAGCAGGAAGATCCCGAACAGGAAGGGCACGTCGCCGAGCTTGGTGACCAGGAAGGCCTTGAGCGAGGCCGAGCGGGCGTCCGCGCTCTCCCAGTGGTGGCCGATCAGGAAGTACGAGCAGAGGCCCATGACCTCCCAGCCGACCAGCAGCACGATCAGGTCGCCCGAGTAGACCACCAGGAACATCGCCGCGGTGAACAGCGAGACCAGCGCCGCGTACGAGGGGTAGCGCGGGTCCTGCTTCAGGTACGCGGTCGAGTAGACCTGGACGCAGGTGGCGACCAGGCCGACGAGCACCGAGATCAGCGAGCTGAAGCCGTCCAGGTGGAGGGCGAGCGTGATGTCCGGGCCGCCGGTCGGGGTGAGCCGGGTGGCCGCGTCGAGGGTCTGGCCGGTGCCGAGCTGGAGGGCGACCACCAGGGCGAGCACGGCCGAGACGGAGACCGGGACGATCGCCAGCGGCCGGGCCAGCCCGGGCGCCTTCTTGCCGGTGGCCAGGGTCGCGGCCGCGCCGAGCGCGGGCAGCACGGGGACGAGTACGGGCAGGGCGAGGTTCATGCGGCGGCCTGGCCCTTCAGCGCCTCGGCTCCGGTCGGCGTCTCCTCGGCGGCGAGCGACTCGGCCGGGTCGCCGAGCGCGGTGGCCCGGTCGATGTCCGCCGTGCCCCGGGCCCGGAACAGCAGCAGGACGATGGCGAGCCCCAGCCCGATCTCGGCGGCGGCGACGGTGATGGTGAACAGGGTGAGCGCCTGTCCGGCGTGCAGCGAGTCGCGCAGCCAGGCGTCGAAGGCGACCAGGTTGAGGTTGACGGCGTTGAGCATCAGCTCGACCGACATCAGTACCAGGACGGCATTGCGCCGGGCGAGCACGCCGTACACGCCGACGCTGAACAGCAGCGCGGCGAGGACGACGGGGTAGGCGAGGTGCATCAGCTCTTCTCCTCCGGCTCGGCGGAGGCCGACTCGGCGGCGGCCTGCTCAGCGGCGGCCTGCTCGGCGGCGGCCGGCGCGGCCGGCTTGGGCGCGGTCGCGGCGACCGTCCCGTTGGACCCGACCGGCCGTCCTGCGCGCAGCTTGCCCGCCCGGGGCACCGGCACCCGCCGCTTGTCCCCGCGCGACAGCACGATCGCGCCGACCAGCGCCGCCAGCAGCAGGACGGACAGTGCCTCGAAGGGCAGCACCCAGTTCCGGAACAGGCTCGCCCCGGTGACGGCGGCGGAGCCGCCGCCCGCGCCGAGGTCGATCCAGGAGGTCCGGAAGGCGTCGACGACCAGCGTGACCAGCGTCCCGGCCGAGGCCAGCGCCACGACCAGGGCCACCCAGCGGTTCTTGGAGTCGGCGTCCGGCGAGCGCCTGATCGGCGCCTTGGTGAGCATCAGCCCGAACAGCACCAGGACGACCACCGAGCCGAGGTAGATCAGCACCTGCACCCAGGCGATGAACTCGGCCGTGAGCAGCAGGAACTCCACCGCCAGCCCGCCGAGCGCGACGACCAGCCAGAGCGCGGCGTGCACCAGCTGCTTGGTGGTGACGGCGACCACGGCCGAGCCGAGCACGGCGATGCCGACCAGCAGGAAGACGATCTCCTGCCCGGTCGGGGACAGGAACGAACGGGCGGCCGGCTCCAACGAGCCGGTCGCCGCGAGAAGCGTGGCGGCGGTACTCATGCGTCGTCACCCTTCTCTTCCAGCGCCGCGGCGGCTGCGGCCAGCTTGTCCGCGGCCTTGCGCGCGGTGGCGATCTCCTTGGGGTCCTCGGCCGCCGGGTCCAGCGCCGGCGGCGCCGGGACGGTCCACATCCACTCGCGGAGCTTGTCCCGCTCGTGGGTCAGCTCGTGGATGTCCGTCTCGGCGTACTCGAACTCCGGCGACCAGAACAGCGCGTCGAAGGGGCAGACCTCGATGCAGATCCCGCAGTACATGCAGAGCGAGAAGTCGATGGCGAACCGGTCCAGCACGTTGCGGGTGCGGGCCCGGGCGTTCGGCTCGGCGGCCGGCAGCGTCTCCTTGTGGGAGTCGATGTAGATGCACCAGTCCGGGCACTCGCGCGCGCAGAGCATGCACACCGTGCAGTTCTCCTCCAGCAGCGCGATGACGCCGCGCGAACGCGGCGGCAGCACCGGCTGCACGTCGGGGTACTGCGCGGTGACGCTCTTCTTCGTCATCGTCCGCAGCGTCACGGCCAGCCCCTTGGCGAGGCCGATACCCGGAAAACTCATGAGATCGCCACCTTGATGATGCCGGTGAGGGCCAGCTGGACCAGGGCGAGCGGGATCAGCACCGTCCACGCGAAGCGCATCAGCTGGTCCTCGCGCAGCCGCGGGTAGGTGACCCGCAGCCAGATGACCACGAAGGCCAGCGCGAAGGTCTTGAGGATCATCCAGAGCCAGCCGAGCTGGTCCGCCATCGGCCCGTGCCAGCCGCCCAGGAAGAGCACCGCGGTCAGCGCGGACACCACCAGGATGCCCACGTACTCGGACAGCAGGAACAGCGCGAACCGCAGACCGGTGTACTCGGTGTACGCGCCGAAGATGATCTCCGAGTCGGCGACCGGCATGTCGAACGGCGGGCGCTGCAGCTCGGCCAGACCGGCCGTGAAGAACACGAACGCGCCGATGACCTGCCAGGGCAGCCAGTACCACTGCCAGGAGTCCACGATCCCGGGCAGCGAGAGGGTGCCCGCGGCCATCGCCACCGAGGCCGCCGCCAGCACCATCGGCAGCTCGTACGACATCAGCTGCGCGGCCGTGCGCAGACCGCCGAGCAGCGAGAACTTGTTCGCCGAGGCCCAGCCGGCCATCAGCTTGCCGATCACGCCGACGCCCATCACGGCCAGCACGAAGAACAGCCCGGCGTCGATCGCCTGGCCGACGAAGCCGTTCGGGCCGACCGGGATCGCCAGCAGGACGAAGAGGTACGGCAGCAGCGAGACGGCGGGCGCCAGCTGGAAGATCCGGCGGTCCGCCCCGGCCGGGACGATGTCCTCCTTCTGCGCGAACTTCACGCCGTCCGCGACGAGCTGTGCCCAGCCGTGGAAGCCACCCGCGTACATCGGGCCGAGCCGGCCCTGCATGTGCGCCATGACCTTGTGCTCGGTCTGGCCGATGACCAGCGGGACGACCAGGAAGACCACGAGGGTGGCGACGCAGCGCAGCACGGTGTCGAGCAGGTTCACGCGCCGTCTCCGTCCCGGTCGGCCGGGGCGGCCGCCGTCTCGTCCTTCTGCTCCGGCTCGCCGGGCTGCTCCGCGGGCTCGTCGCCCGACGGCGCCGGGGGCCGGTCGCCCGACGGCTTCTCGTCGTGGGCCGGCACCGGGTTGTGCCAGGGCGCGTCGGAGGACGAGGGCCGCGCGGGGGCCGGACGCTCCGGCGCGGCCTCGTCGGCGGTCTGGCTGACCGACCCGTCGGAGACCGACCGGACTCGCCGCGGCCGGTCCGCCCGCACCGCGGGCGTCTCCTCGGCGGGAACGGCGGGAGCACCGGAAGCGGGAGCGGGAGCACCGGAAGCAGCGGGAGCGGCGTCGGAAGCGGCCTGGCTCGCCGAGCCCTCCGCCACCGAGCGCGTCCGCCGCGGCCGGTCGGCCCGTACGGGCGCGCCCTCGGCGGCGCCACCGGCGGCACCGGTGGCACCGGCAGCAGGGGCGGCGCCACCGGCGGCAGCGGCCGCCCGGGGCGTGCGCGCCGCCGCGCCCGCCGCCCGCGCACCGCGCGCGGGCCGCTCGGCGACCGGCGGCAGGGTGCCCTTGAGCGGCCCCCACTCGTTCGGGTCCGGCACACCGGCCGGCTGCATCTTGCGCCGGGCCGGGCCGCCGCCGTGGTCCGACTCGCCCGGCTCCTTGGCGCCCGGCCAGTCCTTGGCGACCCGGGCGGCGAGCACGAACTCCTTGCGCAGCGGGTGCCCCTCGAAGCCGTCCGGCAGCAGCAGGGTGGCCAGGTAGGGGTGCCCGGGGAAGTCGATGCCGAACATCTCGTGCGTCTCGCGCTCGTGCCAGCCGGCACCGGCGTAGACGGAGACGGCGGTCGGCAGTGCCGCCTTGTCGCGCGGCACCTTGGTGCGCAGCGCGAGGTGCCGCACGCCCGGTGCCTCGACGGCGGCCAGGTGCGCGACCACGGAGAAGCCCTCGGCGAGTTCGTCGACGGCGCTCAGCCAGTCGAAGAAGCCCAGGCCCAGGACGTCCCGGGCGTTGGTGAGCGCCTCGATCCAGTTCTCGGCCGGGACGTCGACGGTGATCAGCCCGTACGCCTCGGCGCCGGTCGCCCACTCCCCGACCGACGCCGCGTACTGCTCGGCCGTGGTCACGAGGCCCCTCCCTCACTCGAAGGCCCGGCCTCACTCGAAGACCCGGCCGAAGACCCGGCCTCGGAACCGGCCGCAGCCGTGGGCCCCGCCACCAGCGGGCGGCGCAGCGCCGCCGCGGGCGCGGTGTACCGGTCGGGCAGGGACTCCTCGGCGATCTTCTCCTGCAGCTTGAGGATGCCCTGGAGCAGCGCCTCGGGCCGGGGCGGGCATCCGGGCACGTAGACGTCGACCGGGATGATCTGGTCCACGCCCTTGGTGACCGAGTACGAGTCCCAGTAGGGCCCGCCGGAGTTGGAGCAGGCGCCGAAGGAGATGACGTACTTCGGCTCGGGCATCTGCTCGTAGAGCCGCTTGACGGCCGGGGCCATCTTGTCGGTGACCGTCCCCGAGACGATCATCAGGTCCGCCTGACGGGGACCCGGCGCGAACGGGATGACGCCCATCCGGATGAAGTCGTGCTTGGCCATGGACGCGGCGATGAACTCGATCGCGCAGCAGGCCAGGCCGAAGTTGAAGCACCAGAGGCTGTAGCGGCGACCCCAGTTGAGCACCACCTTGACCGGGTCCGGCGCGAGCCGGGCCAGCGGTCCGATGCCGCGGCGCTCGACGGCGCCGGGGCGGGCGGGGTCCGGCAGTCCGAGCGGGACGGGACCGCCCTGGGCGCCGTGCGAGTGGGAGTGCGTCACGTCCATTCCAGAACGCCCTTCTTCCAGGCGTAGAGCAGCCCGACTGCGAGGAAGCCGATGAAGAGGAACATCTCGATCAGCGTTCCGGCGCCGTACCCGGCGGTGGCGAAGACGGTCGCCCACGGGAACAGGTAGATCGCGTCGACCGCGAAGATCACGTACAGGAAGGCGTACACGTAGTAGCGGATCTGGGTGTGCGCCCAGTCCTCGCCCACCGGGTCCACGCCGCACTCGTAGGCGAGGAGCTTCTCGGGCGAGTAGACCACCGGCCGCAGCAGGCGGTTGGCGGTGAACGCCACGGCGACGAACAGCACCCCGACGACGGCCAGCACGCCCATCGCGGCGTACGCGTCGAAGTAGCCGCTGCCGACCGCCGGGTCGGCCGCGACGACAGCCGCGTGCTGCCCCTCCATGCCTTCGCCTCCACCTCGGCCGTGAATCCGCCCCTCAAGGCAGTTCTACGACGTTTCCTCTCACGGTCATAACCACGGTCGTCACCGCGGTCCTGACCACGGTCCCGACCACGGTCTCAACCGGGATCACAACCATGGCCAATGCGTGAGTCTAAGGGGACGGCTCGGCTCCACCCGAACCCTGCCCGTTCCGCAAGACGGCCCGTGGACACCCCGGTGAACGCCCGGCGTCCGGGACGGGGGTGGGGATAACCCCCGGCCGGGAAGATGTATCACCCCCATGGCACCCACCGCCCCCGGTTGGAGAAGCTTGGTCCAGTCGCACGATCAAGAGGACGGTAGATCCGGATGAAGCCGCTGCACCGCCGCGCCGAGGACACCATCGATGAGCAGGACGCTCGGATGGAGCGCCCATCGCTGTACGGCGCACGGATGTGGCGCCAGGCGGGGCACCTGCTGCTCAACCTGCCGCTGGGCATCGTCGGCTTCGTCCTCGCCGTGCTCACGCTCTCGGTCGGCCTGGGGCTGTCCGTCACCGTGGTCGGCCTGCCGCTGCTGGCCGCCGGGCTGGCCGCCCAGCGTTCCCTGGGCGCCCTGGGCCGGCGCCGGGCGCGGACGGCGTACGGCTCCGCGATCGACGAGCCGGAGCCGGTGCAGCCGCGCCGCCCGGGCGTGGTCGGCTACACCATCGCGCACGTCACCGACCTGCTGAACTGGCGCACCGCGCTCTACAACGTGCTGATGCTGCCCTGGGGCATCCTCAGCTTCGCCCTGACCCTGGTCTCGGTCCTGGTGCTGTGGCCGGTGCTGCCCTGGGTGATCCGCGGCATGGCCGCGATCGACCGGATCCTGATCGAGTCGCTGCTCTTCCCGGGCGCCCTGGCCGAGCGGGTGCGCGAGCTGGAGGACGACCGCGGCACGGTGGTCGACACCGCCGCCGCCGACCTGCGCCGGATCGAGCGCGACCTGCACGACGGGGCCCAGGCCCGGCTGGTGGCGCTGGCGATGGATCTCGGCATGGCCAAGGAGCGGCTGCGCGAGGTGGAGTCCGAGGAGGACGTGGTGGCCGCCACGAGGATGGTCGACAACGCGCACGGCGAGGTGAAGCTGGCCTTGCAGGAGCTGCGGGACCTGGCCCGCGGCATCCACCCGGCGGTGCTCACCGACCGCGGTCTGGACGCCGCGCTGTCCGCGGTCGCGGCCCGCTGCACCGTCCCCGGCGGGGTCAAGGTGAACGTCGACCTGACCGGCCGGGACGGTGAGCCGGAGCGCCCGGACTCGGCGGTCGAGGGCATCGCCTACTTCACCGTCAGCGAGCTGCTGACCAATGTCTCCAAGCACGCCGGAGCCCGCACCGCCTCGGTCGACGTCTGGCGCTCGGACCACCAGCTGATGGTGCTGGTCCAGGACGACGGCAAGGGCGGCGCGGCCCCGTACCCGGGCAGCGGTCTGGCGGGGCTGGCCGAGCGGGTCCGCGCGGTGGACGGGGTCTTCCTGGTGGAGAGCCCGAAGGACGGCCCGACCTCCGTCACCGTCGAGCTGCCCTGGCACACCCGCACTGCCCGCCGCTGACCCCGCCGCTGACTGTCCGGACGGGCGCCGGGCCCCCGTCGAGGCAGTGACGGGGGCCCGGCGCCGGTCCGGTACGGCGGGCGGGCCGCGGAACCCTTGCGCGGCGTGCGGCCCGGCGGCGCCGTACCGGGGTTACGGGGTTGCCAGCTGGCCGAGGGTGACGTCGGCGGTCTGGGTGTTGCCGTCCCGGGTGTAGGTGACGGTGACCTTGCTGCCGGGGGTGAGCGAGGCGAGCGTGGTGGTGAGCGCGTTCAGGGAGTCGACCGGGGTGTCGCCGATCTTGGTGATGACGTCCCCGGCCTGCAGCCCCGCCGAGGCGGCCGCGCTGCCCGGGCTGACCGCCACGATCACCGCGCCGGCCGGCTGGAACTGCTGGTTGAAGCTGGTCCGGGCGGTGATGCCGAGCGCGGCCCGGCCGGAGTTGGTGACCTTGCCCTGCTTGATCAGCTGGTCGGTGATGTTGGTGATGGTGGACGCCGGGATGGCGAAGCCGATGCCGGGGGCGGCCGCGCCGTTGGCCTCGGGTTCGGTCGCGGCGAGCGTGTTGATGCCGATCACCTGGCTGTCCAGATTGACCAGCGCGCCGCCGCTGTTGCCCGGGTTGATCGCGGCCGAGGTCTGCACCATGTTGCCGATGGTGGCGCCCGGCGAGCTGCCGCCCTGGGGCTCGGAGACGGTCCGTCCGGTGGCCGAGACGATGCCCTGGGTGACGCTGCTGGAGAGCCCGAGCGGGCTGCCCATGGCGAGGGTGATCTGGCCGAGCTCGACCTTGCCGGAGTCGCCGAAGGTCGCGGGCTTGAGGCCGCTCGGCGGGCTGGCCAGCCGGATCACCGCGAGGTCGGAGTCGGGGTAGCTGGCGACCAGGCTCGCGTCCAGCGACTTGCTGGTGTTGGCGAGGGTCACGGTGAAGGTGGTCGCGGTACCGACCACGTGGGCGTTGGTGACGATGTCGCCCTTGTTGTCGTAGACGATCCCGGAGCCGAGGCTGTCGCCGGTGGTGATCTGCACCACCGAGGGCAGCACGTCGGCGATCACCTTCTGGTACGCGTCCTGCAGCTGGTTCCCGCTCGACGTGGGGGGCGAGGAGGCCTGCTTGGTGCCGGATCCGGACGCGCCGGACGCGGGCGAGGACGACGAGGAGGAGGCGGAGGAGGACGAGCCGCTGCTACACCCGGCCAGGGCCAGCGCGGCGGTCACCGCGACCGGTGCCAGCAGCCGCGCCTGCGCCGTCCTGGGCCCGGTGGGCCGGGGCCCGGTCGGCCGGGGGCGGGTGTGTTCCTGCTTACGGCTCACCTGGCTGCCTCCGATTCGTCACCACGCCGAGGGCGCGGGCATGAGAGCACGGAAATCTTTGTCAGCATTTCACCGGTTTATCCGGTTCGCTGGCCGGACTCGCCCGGAAAGCCGACCTAAACCGAACACCTAGGATTCGCCGCATGACTTGGTTGATCACCGGCGGTGCCGGATACATCGGCGGGCACGTCGTCCGCCAGCTGCTCGACGCCGGTGAGCGCGTCGTGGTCCTGGACGACCTGAGCACCGGCGACGCGTCCCGCCTCCCGGCCGGGGTCCCCCTGGTCGAGGGCTCCACCCTGGACCGCGCCGTCCTGGACGCCGCGATCCGCGAGCACGGCGTCCAGGGCGTCCTGCACTTCGCCGCCAAGAAGCAGGTCGGCGAGTCGGTCGAGCAGCCGTTCCTGTACTACCGCGAGAACGTGATCGGCCTGCAGACCGTCCTGGAGGCCGCCGCCGAGGGCGGGGTCAAGCGCTTCCTGTTCTCCTCCTCCGCCGCGGTCTACGGCATGCCGGACGTCGACCTGGTCACCGAGTCCACCCCCTGCGCCCCGATGAGCCCGTACGGCGAGACCAAGCTCGCCGGCGAGTGGCTGGTCGCCGCGGCCGGGAAGGCCCACGGCATGTCCACCGTGGCCCTGCGCTACTTCAACGTGGCCGGCGCCGCCTCCCCCGAGCTCTCCGACGCCGGGGTGTTCAACCTGATCCCGATGGTCTTCGAGCGGCTCACCGCCGGCGAGGCCCCGCGGATCTTCGGCGCCGACTACCCGACGCCGGACGGCACCTGCGTGCGCGACTTCATCCACGTCTCCGACATCGCCTCGGCCCACGTGGCGGCCGCCAAGCGGCTGGCCGCGGACCCGGCCGGGACCACCACGCTGGTGCTCAACATCGGCCGCGGCGAGGGCGTCAGCGTCCAGGAGATGCTGGCGGTGATCGGCGAGGTCACCGGCTACGACACCACCGCCGAGGTGACGCCGCGCCGCCCCGGCGACCCCGCCCGGGTGGTGGCCTCCGCCGACCTGATCCACCGCGAGCTGGGCTGGAGCGCGCGCCACGGCGTGGCGGAGATGGTCGCCTCCGCGTGGGACGGCTGGTGCGGCCGCCACCCCGAGGCCCGCAAGGCCTGACGGCCCCGGGTCCGACGGCCCGGCGGGGCGGCGGGGCCGGTGCCCCGCCGCCGGCCCACCCCAGCCGGCCCACCCCAGCGGGCGGGCACGGCTCAGCGGGCAGGCACCGCCGTGCCGTAGAAGGCGTCCAGCGCGTACACGCAGCGGTCCTTGGAGCCGACGAAGACCCGGCCGCCGACCGCCACCGGTGAGCCGGTGAGCTCGCCCTTGGTGCCGAGTTCCCAGCGCAGCTGACCGCTCGCCAGGTCCAGGGTGTGCAGCGAGTGGTCCCGGCTGCCCAGGTGCACCAGCCCGTCGGCCACCGCCGGGGAGCCGACGATCTCGCCGCGCGCGGTGTAGCGCCAGCGCTCCCGGCCGGTCGCCGCCTCGAAGGCGTACAGCACCTCGCCGCTGCCGACCAGCACCATGCCGTCCCCGACGACCACCGGCTCGGCGCCCTGGCGGCTGCCGGTGACCCCGCGCCAGCGGTCCAGGCCGGTGGCCGCGTCCAGCGCGTAGACGGTGCCCAGGTAGTCGGCCACGTAGACGGCGTCGGCGTCCAGGGCGGGCGGGGTGAACAGCACCACCGGGGCCTCGAAGCGCCAGCGCTCGACCCCGCTGGCCGCGTCCAGCGCGTACACCCGGGTGCCGGCCGTGACGTACAGCACGCCGCCGCGCTCGACCGGGTGCGAGGGCACGTCCTCGCCGACCTGGAAGGACCAGCGCAGGCCCGCGCCGCGCGGGTCGACGCAGCGCAGCCGTCCGGCGCCGTAGTAGTAGGCCGCGCCGCCCAGCAGGACCGGGCCGGACTGCGGGTTCTCGTAGTCCTGCTGGGCGTCGTCGGCGCGCCACAGTTCGGCGCCGTTGGCCGCCGAGCGCAGCTGGACGCCGCCGCCCCTGATGCCGCAGCAGAGCACGCCGTCGGCGGCGGAGAGCGAGTAGACCCAGCCGTCCAGCGAGGTGCGCCAGCGCTCGGTGCCGTCCGCGGCGTCCACGGTGTACAGGTGCGGGCCGTCCGCGGCGTGCGCCCGGCCGGCGTCCACCGCGAGCGCCCAGGCGACGTCGCGGGTCTTGTAGCGGCGCTCGCCGGAGCCAATGTCCAGCGCGTGCACCTCGAAGCTGGAGACGAAGAGCATGCCGTCGGCGACCACCGGGGTACCCCAGACGTCGTTGGACATCCGGAACCGCCAGGGGCGCCAGCGGGCGGCCGGGGCCGGCGGGGTGGGGGCCTGGACCGGCTGCGGCGGCGCGGTGGGGGCCGCCCGGCGGACCCAGTCGGTCGCGGCCGGGGCGGTGTTCGGACCGGGCTGCTCGTGCTCGGCCCGCGGCCCCGGGCCTATCCGTACCGAGGCGCCGGACAGCTGCACCTCGACGGCGCCGCCGCCCGTCGGCGCGCGGTGCTTGTTCGGGGAGGCGATCTTCGCGGTCGGGATCTCGGCGTCGGAGGCCTGGCCCGGCCGCGGCGCGGTGTGCACCGGCCCGGCCGGCGGCTGCCCGTGCCGGACGCCCGGGTCGGTGCGCGGGTCGGCGGCCCCGTGGGACTGCGGCGGGACCAGCGGCGGCGGGGGCGTGTACGACGGCGCAGGCGCCTGCGGCGGCTGCGGCGGCTCGGCCTGGACTGGCCGCGGCGGGGCCGGCTGGCGACGGCCGCGCTTGCGCTCGATCAGCTCCAGCGCGTTGGCCGGCAGCCAGTCCCCGGCCTCGCCGGAGGCGTCGTCCCGGGAGAAGAGGTGCGGGGCCAGTTCGGCCTGGATCTGCGCCGGCGTGGGCCGGTGCTCGGCCGCCTGCTGCATGCAGGCCCGGACCAGGTCCATCAGCTCGGGCGGCATGCCGGTCAGGTCCGGCTCCTCGCGCAGCAGCTGGAACACCGTCTCGACCGGGTTGGAGCCGCGGAAGGGCGGGTGCCCGGTGGCGCAGAAGACCATCAGCGAGCCGAGCGAGAAGACGTCGCTGGCGCCCCGGACGGTCCGGCTGTCCCGGGCCTGCTCGGGGGACATGTAGGCGGGGGTGCCCACCGCGACGTTGGTCATGGTGAGCCGGGTGCTGGAGACCCCGGCCGCGATGCCGAAGTCGATCACCTTCGGGCCGTCCTCGACCACCAGGACGTTGGAGGGCTTGAGGTCGCGGTGGATCAGCCCGGCCGCGTGGATGGACTGCAGGGCCTCCGCGATGCCGGCGACCAGCCAGCGGGTGGCGTCCACCGGCAGCGGGCCGCAGTCCTCGACCAGGTCCTCGAGCGAGGGCGCCGGGATGTACGCCGTGGCGAGCCAGGGCACCCGGGCGTCCGCGTCGGCGTCCACCACGGCCGCCGTGTAGAAACCGCCGACCGTCTTGGCGGCCGCGATCTCCCGCGCGAAGCGAACCCGGAACAGCTCGTCCTCGGCCAGCTCCCCCCGGACGGTCTTGATGGCCACTCGTCGCCCGGACGCGGACCGCGCCAGGTAGACCAGCCCCATCCCACCCGCGCCGAGCCGCCCCAGCACCTCGAAGGGCCCGATCCTCCTCGGATCGTGCGCCGTCAGCTGGTCCACTCCGCTGCCACCTCCCCGTTGTCCGCACCCGCCGCGTGGTGCCGGACCCGATTCTCCAACGCCGCCCGGCGCATCTCCAACCTCCCCCGCCCGGAGAGCACCGCCGGGCGCCCCCGCCGCCGGGAACGGAACGGCTGGATTCTGACGCCCGCTCCGGCTGCGGCTTGCACCCGGAGCTCCGGACCGTCCACTTCGGGACGGCTCCGGACCCCTCACCAATCGTCACGTTCTGTCACCCGACCACCCCTCAGCGGACTCGCCGTCACGCTGTGAGATCAAAAGCACACGGGGGGGCTTCAACAGGGGCTTCGAGGCCCGGCGAATATCCGTCCGAAGTGGTTGATGCCGCTATACCAACCCCCGTGCGGAGTAATAGTCGCATCACCGAATCGCGCCAAGATCGTGCCACGGTAAGCTGACGGCATGACAGGACAAGTTCGCACCGTCGACGGTCGCGTCGCCGGGCGACGCGGACAGGAGACGCGGCAGAAGCTGCTCGACTGCCTCCGCGAGATGCTCAGCACGTCGCCCTATCGGGACGTCAAGGTCATCGACGTCGCCCGTATGGCGGGTACCTCCCCCGCGACCTTCTACCAGTACTTCCCGGATGTCGAGGGCGCAGTCCTCGAAATCGCCGAGGAAATGGCCAAGGACGCCGACACCCTCAAAGAGCTGGTGGCCGGAAAGTCCTGGGCAGGGAAGTCCGGACCGACCACTTCGGAAGAACTGGTCGACGGATTCCTCGCCTTCTGGCGCAAGAACGACGCCATTCTCCGAGTGGTCACGCTCGGTGCCGCCGAAGGGGACAAGCGGTTCTTCAAGATCCGCATGACCGTCCTCAACGCGGTCGCCAAGCCGCTCGCAGAGGCCGTCAAGGAACTCCAGGCGAAGGGTCAGGCCGACAAGTCGCTCGACCCGAACGCCGTCGCCGGGGCCCTGGTCTCGCTGCTCGCTTCGGCGGCCGAGCACCAGAAGGCCTTCACCTCCTGGGGCGTCAAGGTCAAGGACCTCAAGCCCAACCTCGCTCCCCTGGTGTACCTGGGCGTCACCGGCAAGAAGCCGCCCAAGTAGACCGACCAACCGACCCACCATCCGCTCCGCGCGCAGCCCCGGCCTCCTGTCCGGGGAACGACGGACGGCGGCCGTGTCCTCGGGGGAGGTCCGCCGACGTACCGCACGCGCGCCAGACATGCCGGTGGGCGGGCACCCCCTCGTACGGGGTGCCCGCCCACCGGCATTCGTCTGTCAGGGCTCCTTACGGCCCGCCTCCCTGCCCGCCCCGAGCGGCGTCACGGGCGAGCGGGCGAACTCCCGCCCCGAGCCGCGTCACCAGCGAGCGGGCGAACTCCCGCCCCGAGCCGCGTCACCAGCGAGCGGGCGAACTCCCGCCCCGAGCCGAAGGGGCGCGCCGGTGCCGAAAGGGAGAAGCGACAAGCGAGGCACGAGCGCCGGAGCGCCGACCGTCGGCACCGGGTCAGAGCGCCCCGGAGGCGAGCGGGCGATTCAGGGGCAGCGCACGACCTGACCGGCGTACGCCAGGCCGCCGCCGAAGCCGAAGAGCAGGACCGGGTCGCCGGGCGAGAGCTCGCCGCGCTCGACCAGCTTGGAGAAGGCCAGCGGGATGGAGGCGGCCGAGGTGTTCCCGGAGTCGACCACGTCCCGGGCCACCACCGCGTCGCCGAGGCCCAGCTTGCGGGCGATGGCGTCGATGATCCGCAGGTTGGCCTGGTGCGGGACGAAGCCCTTCAGTTCGGCCGGGTCGATCCCGGCCCGCTCGCAGGCCTGCCGGGCGAGCGGGGCGAGCTGGGTGGTGGCCCAGCGGAAGACCGACTGGCCCTGCTGGCTGATCACCGGGTCCCAGCCGGTGATCACCACGGCGTCGCCCTTCTCCGGCTCGGAGCCCCAGACCACCGGCCCGATACCGGGCTCGGCGCCCTCCTCCTGGGCCTCGACCACCGCGGCACCCGCGCCGTCGCCGAAGATCACGCAGGTGGAGCGGTCGGTCCAGTCGAGCGTGTCGGACATCCGCTCGGCGCCGATCACCAGCGCGCGGCGGGACGCGCCGGCCCGGATCGCGTGGTCGGCGGTGGCCAGGGCGTACGAGAAGCCGGAGCAGACCGTGTTGATGTCGTACGCGGCGGGCGAGCGCACGCCCAGCCGGGCGGCCACCGCGGCGGCGGTGTTGGGACTGCGCTCGATCGCGGTGCAGGTGGCGACGACGACGAGGTCGATCTCCTCAGCCGTCCGGCCGCTGTTGGCGAGCGCCTTCTGGGCGGCCTCGGCGGCGAGGTCGACCAGGGTCTCGCCTTCGGCGATGTGCCGGGTGCGGATGCCCACCCGGCTGCGGATCCACTCGTCGTCGGTGGCGACGAGCGCCGCCAGGTCGTCGTTGGTGAGGACCTTGGGGGGCTGGTAGTGCCCGAGTGCCACAATGCGAGAACCGCTCATGCTGCCATGGAACCGGGTTACCCGCTGGTCAGCGGGGCACGACCGGCGACAGGATCCGCACCGGCGATCTGTAGGGGATCAACAACGGCCGTTGGGGCGCTTGGGGTCGCGCGTGTGCCAGGTAGCGCGTGTGCCGAGGTCGCGCGTGCCGAGGTCAGGCGGCCAGCGTCGCCGTGTCCCCCATCACGATGACCGGGTGGGCGGCCGGGTCCAGGGTTCGTATCAGCTCGGCCATCTTGTCCTCGGGGATCGACACGCAGCCGTGGGTGGGGCCGTCGTGGTCCACGTGGAGCCAGATGCCGCCGCCCTTCTTGGAGCCCATCGGGCGGCGCATGTCGAGCGGAGTGCTGCCGGCGACGCGGTTGTAGTTGATCGCGACCACGTAGTCGAAGGAGCCGGCCAGCTGGTCGCCGAAGAAGCCGGTGCCGGAGACCACGAAGCTCGGGTCCTTGTCGTACGGGATCTTGCTGCCCGGGTCGTCCTTGCGGCCGCCCGCGTCGGTGAGGCTGAAGACGCCGATCGGGCTGCGCAGGTCGCCCTCGTTGTGGTCGGCGGTCCAGCCGTTCTTGCCGTTGTGGCCCTGCCAGGTCTCGCCGGCCAGCCAGCGGCCCTCGGGGGTGCGGGTCCAGAGGACGACGGTGTTCTTGTCGGTGTTCTTGTCCGTGCCGGAGGCGACCAGGACCTGGGCGGTCTCGGCGGGGATCTTCGCGGTGAACGTGGCACCGAGGCCGGGTATCGCGGCCACCGAGGCGTCCGGGCGGGCCTGGCTGCGGCCGGCGGCCTGGGGGGCGGCCTGCCGGTCGGAGGCGGCCTGGACGGCCGCGGGGGCCGGGGCGGGCTGGTCGGGCTTGCTGACGCCGTCGGGGCCGGGGCCGTCGGCGGCGGTGAGGCCGGGCTTGGCCTCGTCCTGGCCGACGGTGTACCAGCCGGCGGCGGCCGCGACCAGCAGGGCGGTGCCGGCCATCACGGCCTTGCCGTGACGTTTCTGCTTCGCCTTGCGCCGCCGGCCCCGGTTGGCCGCCCGGCCGCCCGCAACGGGCGTGGCCGCGACGGGGGTGGCGGCGGGCACGACGGGGGCGAGGGGCTCGGGGGTCGGCTCGCAGGCGGCCGGTTCGGGCGCGTGGACGGCCGGTTCCGGCGCGGGCTCGTACGACGGGAACGGCTGGTCGTACGCCTCGAAGTACCCGTCAGGGGCCTGCTCGTACGACTGCTCGTACGACTGCTGGTGCGGCTGGTCGTAGGGCTGCTGGTCGTAGGGCTGCTGGTCGTAGGGCTGCTGATAAGGCTGCTCGTACGGCTGGTACACGCCGTAGCCGTACTCCTGCCCGGCGGGCTCCTGGTACGGCTGCTGCGCGGGCTCCTGGTAGGGCTGCTGAACCGGCTGCGCGTACGGCTGGTACGTGCCGTACGGCGCCTCGTGCGACTGCTGCGGCACCCCGTACACCGGCTCTTGCATCGGCTCGTACGGCGGGTACTCGGTGGCGCGATGGGAACCGGACATGCGGTCGATCCTGCCAAACGCCCTACCCGTTGGTAAACCCGGGTCGCGTGCGGAGGCCGTGAAGGCACCGCCGCCCGGGCCGGAGTGCGGCCCGGGCGGCGGGAGAGTGCGCTGGTCGGAGGGCAGGTCAGAGGCGCATCGCCTGCGGGGTCTCACGGCGCGTCAGGTCCGGGCCCTCGTACTCGCGGATGATCTCGTAGCGGGTGTTGCGCTCGACCGGGCGGAAGCCGGCGTCGCGGATCAGGCCGAGCAGGTCGTCGCGGCCGAGCTTGTTCGGGGTGCCGAAGTTGTCCGCGTCGTGGGTGATCTTGTACTCGACGACCGAGCCGTCCATGTCGTCCGCGCCGTGGCTGAGCGCCAGCTGGGCGGTGGTGACGCCGTGCATCACCCAGAAGACCTTGACGTGCGGGACGTTGTCGAAGAGCAGCCGGGAGACCGCGAAGGTCTTCAGCGCCTCGGCGCCGGTGGCCATCTCGGTGCGGGCCATCAGCTTGTTGCGCACGACGCCGTCCTTGGAGTCGTGGAAGTCGTGCTGGTAGCGCAGCGGGATGAAGACCTGGAAGCCGCCGGTCTCGTCCTGCAGCTCGCGCAGCCGCAGCACGTGGTCCACCCGGTGACGGGGCTCCTCGATGTGGCCGTACAGCATGGTGGCCGGCGTCTTGAGGCCCTTGCTGTGCGCGAGGCGGTGGATCCGCGACCAGTCCTCCCAGTGGGTGTCGTGGTCGACGATGTGCTGGCGGACCTCCCAGTCGAAGATCTCCGCGCCGCCGCCGGTCAGCGACTCCAGGCCGGCGTCGATCAGCTCGTCCAGGATCTCGTCGGCGGACAGGCCGCTGATCTTCTCGAACCAGTGGATCTCGGTGGCGGTGAAGGCCTTCAGCGAGACGGTCGGCAGGGCCGCCTTCAGCTCCCGCAGCGAGCGCGGGTAGTAGCGCCACGGCAGGGTCGGGTGCAGACCGTTGACGATGTGCAGCTCGGTGAGGGAGTCGACCTCCATCGCCTTGGCGAGGCGGACGGCCTCCTCGATGCGCATCGTGTAGGCGTCCTTCTCGCCCGGCTTGCGCTGGAACGAGCAGTACGCGCAGGACGCGTTGCACACGTTGGTCATGTTGAGGTGGCGGTTGACGTTGAAGTGGACGACGTCGCCGTTCTTCCGCGTCCGCACGTGGTGGGCCAGACCACCCAGCCAGGCCAGGTCGTCGCTCTCGTAGAGCGCGATCCCGTCCTCGCGGGTCAGCCGCTCACCCGCGTAGACCTTCGCCTCCAGCTCGCGCTTGAGCCCTGCGTCCATGCGGTGACCCGCCTCCTCCGACTTCGATTCCTTGCCGGAACGAGCGTACGCCTATGCGGAGAGCAGCTCGGCGAGCAGTGCGGGTTCGATGTTCCCGCCGCTGACCACGGCCGCCACCGACTGGCCCCCGGTCTCGGCGGCGCGGTGGAAGTACGCGGCCGGGGCGACCGCCCCGGAGGGCTCGGCGACCAGCCTGCCGCGGCGGGCCAGCAGGGCGACGGTGGCCCGGATCTCGTCCTCGGTGACGGTGACGATGTCGTCCACGTAGGCGGTGATGTGCTCGTACGGCAGCACGCCGACGGACGGGGTGCGCAGGCCGTCCGCGATGGTGCGGTAGGTGTCGGCGACCGGCCAGGAGAGCCGGCGCCCGGCCCGCAGGCTGGCCTGGGCGTCGGCCGCCAGCTCGGGCTCCACGCCGATCACCCGGATGCCCGGGCGGGTGAGCTTGAGCGCGGCCGCCGTCCCGCCGATCAGCCCGCCGCCGCTGACCGGCACCAGCACGGTGTCCAGCTCCGCCGGGGCGTCCTCGGCGATCTCCAGACCCACCGTGCCCTGGCCCGCGATGATGAACGGGTCGTCGTACGGCGGCACCCAGACGTAGCCGTGCTTCTCGGCGAGCTCGCCGGGCAGGGTGTCCCGGTCCGCCGGGGACACCAGCACCACCTCGGCGCCGAACCCCCGGGTGGCCTCCACCTTCACCGCCGGCGACGTGTCCGGCATCACGATCACGGCCTTGATGCCGAGCAGCTGCGCCGCGTACGCCACCGCCTGCGCGTGGTTGCCGCTGGACTGGGCGACCACGCCGCGGGCCCGCTCGTCCGCCGTCAGCGCGGCCAGCCGGTTGTAGGCGCCGCGGGTCTTGAAGGCCCCGGTCGGCTGGAGGTTCTCCGGCTTCAGCCAGAGCCGCCGCTCCCCCTCGGCCGCCCAAGGGGCGGGAACCAGCGGGGTGCGCACGGCGACCCCCGCGATCCGCTGCCGAGCTGCGCGCAGCTCCTCCAGACCGACCAGTGCCATGCGTCACTCTCCTACAGGAGGAAGTTCACTCACCCGGTTTTCCCACTTCGTGGAGAGTACGACGGTGGTGCGGGTCCGGGCCACGCCCTTGGTGCCCGAGATCCGCTTCACCACCGACTCCAGGCCGGCCACGTCGGCCACCCGGACCTTGAGCATGTAGGAGTCGTCGCCGGCGATGAACCAGCAGTCCTCGACCTCGTTGAGGTCCTTCAGCCGGAACGCCACGTCCTCGTGGTCCGCCGCGTCCGTGAGCTGAAGGCCGATCAGGGCCGTGACGCCGAAACCGAGCGAGGCCGGGTTGACCGTCGCGCGGTACCCCGTGATGACCCCGGCCTGCTCCAGGCGGTTGATCCGGTCCGTGACGCTCGGGCCGGAGAGTCCGACCAACCGGCCCAGCTCGGCGTAGGACGCACGGCCGTTCTCCCGGAGCGCCTGGATGAGCTGTCTGTCCACCGTGTCCATATACCGTCCGCGTCCTTCCGAACCTCTCCAGACCCACAGATCATTATCCGGATTCAAAGGCGCCGTGCGCCGACCGACCCGGATATCGCAGAGAAGATACTCTCCCGCCCTCGGTCTCCTTACTCCCCCTCAGCCGAAGCGCCCCCATTCCCGTCCGCTCGGCGGGCGGCCGCGCCCAACTCGCCCTCCCAGCGCAGGTACAGGGAATGCGGCACGCCGACGGCGTCCAACACCCGTCCGGCCACGAAATCCACGAGTTCGCGCACGGTGGAGCCGCCGGCGTAAAAACCGGGCGAAGCGGGCAGGACGACCGCGCCCTGCGCGTCGAGCTCCACCAGGTGCTTCAACGTCACCCCGTTGAGTGGCGTCTCGCGCACGCACACGACGAGCGGGCGGCGCTCCTTGAGGGTGACACTGGCGACCCGCTGCAGCAGGTCCTTGCTCAGGCCCAGCGCGATCCCGGCCACCGCGCCGGTGGTCGCGGGCACCACCAGCATGCCCTTGGCCGGGTACGAGCCGCTGGACGGGCCGGCCGCGAAGTCCCCGGCGGGCCAGTAGCGGACGTCGTCCAGGCCGTCCTCGGGGCCCTCCACGCCCAGCCAGGCGGCCAGGTCGGCGCGCCAGTGGGCGTCCCGGAAGGAGATGCCGGTCTCGTCCAGGATCGTCAGCCGGGCGGCCCGGCTGACGATCAGGTCCACCGCCTCACCGGCCGCCAGCAACCCCCGGATCACCGAGGCCGCGTACGGCGTCCCCGACGCGCCCGAGACCCCGACCACCCACGGCTGACGCTTCGCATGTCCCATGGGGCATTTCTATCCGGCTTCACCCGGCGGAGCCGCATCCGCGGTCGCCCCTGGAAGGATGGGGGCATGGCAGCGACCCTCGTCGACCTCACCCATCAGGTGACCACCGCGATGCCGGTCTACCCCGGCGATCCGGCCGTCCTGCTGGAGCCCGCACTCACCACCGCCACCGCCGGGGTGAACGTGCTGGCCCTGCACCTCGGCTCGCAGTCCGGGACCCACGTGGACGCGCCGTACCACGTGGACGTCACCTGGCCGACCCTGGACGGCCTGCCGCTGGAGCGGTTCACCGGGCCCGCCGTACTCGCCGACCTGCGCGGGCTGGAGCCCCGGACGGCCGTCACCCCCGACCTGCTGGCGCCCGCGCTGGAACGGGCCGCGGACTCCGGCGAGGGCACCGTCCTGCTGCTGGCCACCGGCTGGGCCCGGCACTGGGGCACCGACGCCTACCTCGCCCACCCCAGCCTGACCCCGGCCGCCGCCGAGGCGATCGTGGCCGCCGGGGTGCGGACGGTCGGGGTGGACGCGCTCAGCGTCGACCCGACGCCCGACCCGGGCCCCGGGGACCCCGCGGTGGCCGCCCTGCTGGCCGACCTCACCGACGAGCACGACCAGGACACCGCCGCCGAACCGTCGCTCGCCGCGCACCGGGTGCTGCTGGGGGCGCCCGGCGGCGGGGTGATCGCCGAGAACCTGACCGACTTGCGGGCGCTGCTGGAGGCGCAGGAGGCCGGCCGGCCGGTGGCGGTCTCGCTGTTCCCGCTGCGGCTGGTCGCGGCGGACGGCGCCCCGGTACGGGCGGTGGCCCGGCTGGGCTGAGCCGCAGCCGGTCGCCGCCGCGCGCACCTCACTTGGTCTAGACCATCCCCCGGTGGCGCCAGTACGCTGTCCGCCCATGGCTGAGATCATCGGAGTGATCGAGCGACTCTGGCGCTACCCCGTGAAATCCACCGGCGGCGAGCGGCTCGACTCCGTCGAGGTGGACGAGCGCGGCCTGGCCGGCGACCGCCTCTACGCCGTCCGCGACGCGACCGGGAAGCTCGGCTCCGGCAAGAACACCCGCCGCTTCCGCCGGATGGACGGCCTGCTCCGCCTCTCCGCCCGCCTCGGCCATCGGATCGACGGGCCCGAACTGTTCGACCCGCTCGGCCGCCCGGTCGACCGGCCGACCGCCTTCCTGCGCGCCTACCTCCAACGCGAGGACGTCGAACTCGCCCGCGAGGACGCCGTCTCGCACTTCGACCGGCTGCCGGTCAGCGTGCTCAGCACCGCCACCCTGGACTGGGTGCGCGAGACCGTCCCCTTCGCCGCCGTCGACGAACGCCGCTTCCGGCCCAACATCGTGCTGCGCACCCCGCCCGGCACCCCGC
Source organism: Kitasatospora sp. NPDC033851 (assembly GCF_055576085.1). Classification (NCBI taxonomy): domain Bacteria; kingdom Bacillati; phylum Actinomycetota; class Actinomycetes; order Kitasatosporales; family Streptomycetaceae; genus Kitasatospora; species Kitasatospora sp. NPDC033851. The sequence continues at coordinate 296,097 of NZ_JBVIRL010000006.1, forward strand.
CCTTCGTCGAAGACGCCTGGCTCGGCCGCCAGGCCCACGGCGGGGCCCCGGACAGCGCCCGGCTCGCCTTCGTCACCTCCAGCGAACGCTGCCCGATGACCGGCGCCCCGCAGCCGGGACTGCCGCACGCACCCGAGATCCTCAAGGCCGTCGTGCACGCCCACGACGGCCGCCTCGACGCCCTCGCCGAGGTCGCCGCCCCGGGCCGACTCCGCGTGGGCGATCGGCTGACACTGGACTGACGAACCGTCAACTCGTGCTGCGCGGCGGGCCGATCAGGCAGAAGGGGTGCCCGGCGGGGTCGGCGTAGATGCGCCAGCGGCCGGCGTCGTGGAGGTGGGTGGCACCGAGGGCGAGGACGTCGCGGTGGGCGGCGGCCAGGTCCTCGACGTCGATGTCGAGGTGGGCCTGGGCGGGGTGCTCCGGGTCGGGCCAGCGCGGCGGGCGGTGGTCGGCGACGCCCTGGAAGCAGAGCACCGCGCCGCCGTCGAGGTGCAGGGTGGACCAGTCCGTGTCCAGCGACCAGCGCGGGTCCGGGCGGTCCACCTCGCCGCCGAGCAGGGCGGCGTAGAAGCGGGCGAGGATCGCCGGATCCGGGCAGTCGAGCACGAGGCACTGCAGTTTGCCGATCACGGTTCTCCTCGGGCCTGGTTGCGGCCCTCGGATTCTGCCCCGGGGAGGGCGACCGCCCGCAGGTAGGAGTCGACGAAGAGGTCGATGGACTCCGCCAGCGAGGGCAGACCGGCGCCGAGGGCGGGTTCGAGCACCGGCCGCAGCAGGATGTGGGTGATCAGCGGGCCGAACAGCAGCTGGACCAGCACCGGGAGCGGCAGTGGCCGCAGCCGTCCGGCCTCGATGTGCGGCCGCAGCAGCCGGTCGAGGCCGTCGAACATCCGCGGCAGGTTGGCCGCCATCATCTTCGCGGCGGGACCGTCCGGGCGGCTGAACAGGTCGGCGAGGACGGCCGGGACGATCCGGGGCTCCTGGGCGAAGGCCGCGGCAAAGGTGTCGTAGAACGCCCGGACGGTGTCCGCGAGGCGCTCCGGCGGGTCGGCCGCCAGGGCCTCCAGGTCCGGCAGTGGGCCGTAGTGCTCGAAGACGGCGGCGAGCAGACCGTCCCGTCCCTCGAAGACGGTGTGCAGGCTGGGCAGCGAGCACCCGGCCCGGTCGGCGACGGCGTCCAGGGTGATTCCGGCGAGGCCGCGCTCGGCCACCAGCAGGGCCGCCGCCTCGATCGCGCGCTCGCGCACCGGCGGCCGCCCGCCCGGGTCGACCCCGGCCTGCCGGACCGCTTCGTCCAGCGCCGCGCGGGAGCCGCCGAGCCGACGCAGCAGTGTGCTGCGGGAGATGCCGGCCGCCGCGGCGATCGCCGTCAGCGGGACGTCGGCGACGTCCTGGCCCCGCTCCTTCGCCGCCGCGACAGCGGCCGCCACCAGATCCTTCATGTGAAGCATCGTACTACTTGACACCTGAGACGGTTCCAGAGAGTCTATTAATGCAAGTTCCACACGGACAGTGATCTGTCGAACACTGAAGGGAGACGGCCATGAGCGTCGTGATCTCCGGGGGCGGTCCGGCCGGAATGATGATGGGCCTGATGCTGGCCCGCGCAGGAATCGAGGTGACGGTGCTGGAGAAGCACGGGGACTTCCTGCGCGACTTCCGCGGCGACACCGTCCACGCCTCCACCGTGCGACTGATGGACGAACTCGGCCTGGGCCGGGAGTTCGCCGCACTGCCGCAGAGCCGGCTCGGCAACATGGTGGTGCCCGTGCCCGGAGTCGGCCCGGTCGCCCTGAGCGCCTTCGAGCGGCTGCGCGCGCCGTACGACTACATCGCGATGATCCCGCAGTGGGACCTGCTCGACTTCCTCGTCGCGGCGGCGCAGCGGGAACCCACCTTCACGGTGCGGATGAACACCGAGGCGACCGGCCTGCTCCGGGAGGGCGGCCGGGTGGTCGGCGTGCGGTACCGCACCCGGGACGGCGAGGAGGGCGAACTGCGCGCCGCGCTCACCGTCGCCGCCGACGGACGGCACTCCACCCTGCGCCAGGAAGCCGGACTGCAGCCCGAGGAGTACCCGGTGCCCTTCGACACCTGGTGGTTCCGCCTCCCCCGGCACGCCGACGAGCAGGCCGCGCCGCCCAACCTCGCCCCCGGCTTCGGGCACGGCGACATGGCGCTGAGCCTCACCCGCGACGACTACTTCCAGATCGCCTACTTCAGGGCCAAGGGCACCGACCCCCAGCTGCGCGCCGAGGGCATCGAGCGCTTCCGCGAGCGGATCGCCCGGTTGCTCCCCCAATACGCCGACCGGGTCGACCAGTTGACGAGCCTGGACGACGTCCACCTGCTCGACGTCAAACTCAACCGGCTGGACCGCTGGTACGCCGACGGACTGCTGCTGATCGGCGACGCCGCCCACGCGATGTCCCCGGCCGGCGGGGTCGGCATCAACCTGGCCATCCAGGACGCCGTCGCGGCCGCCACCCTGCTCGCCGAACCGCTGCGGCGCGGCCGCCCCACCGTCGCGGCCCTGGCCCGGGTGCAGCGCCGCCGGTGGCGGCCGACCGTGATCATGCAGCGCCTGCAGCGGGTCCTGCACCGCGTGATGTTCGAGCCCGTCCTCACCGGCCGCCGGGTCGGCCCGCCCACCCAGCTGGTGCTGCTCGCCCGCTACGTCCCCGGCTTCCCGCTGCTGCTGTCCCGCATGGTCGCCTTCGGCCCGCTGCCCGAGCACGCCCCGGCCTTCGCCCGACGACCGGCGGCGTGAGCCGGCGGGCCGCCGGGAATGACCGATGGCATGACGATCCCTCACCGCTCGACCGGCACCGGCGACCACCACGTCCTGGTCCTGCACGACTGGTTCGGCACCAGCGTGGGCTGGGGCCCGTTCCTCGACTACCTCGACGGCGGCGCCTTCAGCTACGCCTTCCTCGACTACCGGGGCTACGGCGAACGCAAGGACGTCCCCGGCGACTACACGCTCGCCGAGATCGCCGCCGACGCGCTCGCCCTCGCCGACCAGCTCGGCTGGGACCGCTTCTCGGTGGTCGGCCACTCGATGGGCGGCAAGGCCGCCCAGCAGGTGCTCGCCGAAGCCCCGCTGCGGGTCCGCAAACTGGTCGGCCTGGCTCCGGTGCCCGCGGGGGCCTACCCGCTGGACGAGGCCGGCGAGGCGCTGTTCTACGGCGCCGCCGAGGACCGGGAGAAGCGGCTCACGATCCTCGACCTCGTCACCGGGCGACGAGCCGGCCGGGTCTGGCTCGACCGCATGGTCGACCAGTCCCTGCACCTGTCCACGCCCGAGGCCTTCGGCGGCTACGCCCGCGACTGGACCACCGCCGACCTCGAGCACCGGATCAGCGGCCACCCCGTCCCGGTCAAGGTGATCGTCGGCGAACACGACCTCGCCCTCACCGCCGACGTCATGCGCGGCACCTGGCTCAGCCACTACCCCAACGCCGAGCTGGAGGAGCTCGGCGGCACCGGCCACTACCCGATGTACGAGGCACCGGTGGCCCTGGCCGCCTCCCTGGAGGGCTTCCTGCACAACTGAGGCCCCGGCTGCGCAGCGCAGGAAGTCGGCGGGGCCGACTTCCTGCGCCTGGAGTGGCGCAACGGATCGGGATCAGCAGGCGGGGCGCAGGGTGAGTCTGCGGGCGGCGAGGAGGGCGGTGCGGGCGATGGCGGCACCGGTGCGGGCGGTGGCCGGGTCGGGGACGGGTCGCCGGGGGACGAGGCCGGCGCAGGGGCGGCAGATGCCCGGGCTGGGCACGGGGGCGCGGCACTCGCGGCATTCGGTGCGCGGGGGCGGGGCGACAGCCGGACGGCCCGGTGGGGGCAGTTTGCGCTTCAGGCGATTGCGGAGGATGCCGACCGGGGAGTGCACGGGCTGCGGGAGGCCGGGGACGAGGGCCTGGGTGAGGTCGGCCTCGGTGGCGCCGCGCGCCAGCCACTCGGCGACGAGGGGTGCGAGGGCGAGGGCCTCGCGCTCGCCGAGGCGCAGGCGGGGCTCTCGGCGGATGACCCGGTAGAGCGCGGCGACCGCCTCCTGGACCTGCGGGTCGGGCGGTGGCGTCAACTCCTCTGCGGGGAGGGTGGGTACTTCTTCCGGGTGACGATCTCGTTCGGAAGAACGGTGAAGCTGCGCGTCCGGACGCTACGATGAATGTGCATGGGGAGTGTTGGCTCCTGGTGCCGGGCCCCGGGGTGTTCCAGCACCGCCGGGGTCAACTCTTTCCGCGTACGCCACGGAACGTAACACGTCGATCGCGCCCCGTGTTAACCGGATTGACGAATAGTCAGCGCTCGAAGCGCCAGGGGGCGCACGGGATTTGGGCGCGCGCCGGGTAGACGATGGCGCATGGACTCTGGACCCGTACGCATGGGGTGTCTCATGTTCCTCGCTTACGTTCGATACATGACAGATAAGCGAGTTGACGACACGTCGCCCGTGCTGGTGGTCGGCGCCTCCGGGACGGTCGGACGGCACGTCGGGCTGCAGCTCGTGGCCGCCGGGGTGCGGGCGCGGACCCTGACACAGCGGGCCCTGCTCGGCCCGATGTCCCTGGAGGCGGCAGCGCAGGGCGTCGGCGCGGTCCTGCTGGGGTGGCCGTTCCCGACCCCGGAGGGGGCGGCGGAGGCCGTCGGGGTGCTCGCCCGGGAGGTCGGGCGAGTGGTGTTCCTGTCATCGGCCGTCCCCGGCCGACCGGACGGCACGATCGAGACGCTGCTCGCCGGGAGCGGGGTACGGCACACCGTGCTGCGGGCGCACGGCTTCGCCACCGCGCTGCAGTGGTCGGAGGAGATCAGGGCCGACGGCGCGGTGCGGGGCTACGGCGGTACGGCCGGGCTGAACCCCGTGGACGAGCGGGACATCGCGGCCGTCGCCGTCCGGGCCCTGGTCGAGGACGGCCACGACGGCGCCCGGTACGTCCTCACCGGCCCCGACTCGCCCACGCAGGCGGAACAGGTGAGCATCATCGGCAAGGCCGCAGGCCGCCCGGCGCGCTGGCAGGAGATCCCCCGCGAAGCCGCCCGCCACCGCATGCTCTGCACCGGCCGGCCCCCGGCCATCGCCGACGGCGCACTGGACTTCATCCACGCCCGCATCACCGCCCCCGAGCCGGTGACGACAACCGTCCAGGACCTCACCGGCCACCCGGCCCGCAGCTTCCACACCTGGGCAACGGACCACGCCGCCCTGTTCCGCTGAACGCGGCGGGACGTCACGCAGGCCGCAGCCTTCGCCGGCGTCACGGTGAAGACCATCCGGGCTGGGGGGAGCCGCACTCATCCTCGACCGGTACGTCGAGTTCGGCGGTGACGGCGGTGCGGAGCGCGTCGTGTGTGGGGCCGAGGGCGTGCTGCGGGTCCTGCCAGTGCGTGGGCGGGTAGAGCCACACCGGGCGCTGGACGAGGTGGGCGGGCTCCCAGTCGTAGCGGGGCCAGATGTGGGCGTGCAGGAACGGGTCCTTGTTGCCCAGGATTTCGAGGTTGACCCGGCGGAAGGCCGGATCGGCGGCGCGGCACGCCCGTTCGACGGCCTCGCCGAGGCGGTCGAGGTCGGCGAGGTACGCGAGGCGGCGCGGGCGGGGCAGGTCGCTGAGACGTTCCGCACCCGGCGTATCGGTCAGCAGGACCGAGTAGCCGGGCAGGAACTGGACGTCTCCGATGACGGCGAAGCCGGCGTCCAAGCGCCGCAGCACGGTGGGGTTCTCGCCCCGGAGCGCACTGCCGATGCGGTCGGCGCGCCAGTCGGCCGCCCGTAGCTCGACGCCTTGCGCATCATCTCGAAGCAAGGATCAGATTCCGAGGCCGCGAATGATCAGGTCCAGCAGGGCGAAGACGAACAGCGAGATGCCCACGAACCCGTTGGTCTGGAAGAACGCCCGGTTGAGCTTCGACAGGTCGTTCGGCTTGACGATGGTGTGCTCGTACAGGAAGGCGCCCGCGACGACCACGAGGCCGACCCAGAACGCCACTCCGGCGCCCGTCAACAGCGCGAACCAGCCCAACAGGAGCGTTGTCAGGACGTGGCACACGCGCGCGCCCCGGATCGCCGCCGGGATGCCGAAGCGGGCCGGTACGGACCGCACGTCTCCCTGCCGGTCGGATTCGACGTCCTGGCAGGCGTAGATGAGGTCGAAGCCGCCGATCCAGATGCCGACGGCCACGCCGAGGACGACGGCCTCCCAGGACCACGTGCCCGTCACCGCGAGCCAGGCGCCGACCGGCCCCATGGCCTGGGCGAGGCCGAGGATCGCCTGGGGGAAGTCGGTGAACCGCTTGCCGTACGGGTAGACGACCATCGGCACGACGGCGACCGGGGCGAGGGCCAGGCAGAGCGGGTTGAGCATGGCGGCCGCGCCGAGGAAGACCACCAGCGCGACGGCGGACCCGGCGTACGCGGTCTTCAACGACACCGCGCCGGTGACGAGTTCGCGCGAGGCGGTGCGCGGGTTGCGGGCGTCGATCTCGCGGTCGATGATCCGGTTGGCGGCCATGGCGAAGGTCCGCAGCCCGACCATGCACACGGTGACGACGAACAGCTGCCCCCAGTGCACCCGCTTGTCGGCGAGGAACATGGCCGTCAGTGCGGCGATGTACGCGAAGGGCAGGGCGAAGACCGAGTGCTCGATCATCACCAACCGCAGGAACGCCTTCGTACGCCCCGGGGTTTCGACAGCGGCCGTGCTCACAGCCCGTACTCCTTCCAGCGACGCGAGACCAGCGCGGCGGTGGCCGGGTCCGAGGAGACCATCTCCGGCCAGCCGCCGTCGCGGGTGTAGCCCTCTTCGGGCAGTTTGCGGGTCGCGTCGATGCCGGCCTTGCCGCCCCAGAACTGCTGGTAGGAGGCGTGGTCGAGGTGGTCGACCGGGCCTTCGACGACGGTGAGGTCCCGGCTGTAGTCGACGTTGCCGAAGGCCCGCCAGGCGACTTCCTGGTAGTCGTGCACGTCGCAGTCGGCGTCCACCACGATGATCAGCTTGGTCAGCGACATCATGTGGGCGCCCCAGATCGCGTGCATCGTCTTCTGGGCGTGCTTGGGGTACTTCTTGTCGATCGAGACGATCACGCAGTTGTGGAAGCCGCCGGCCTCGGGCAGGTCGTAGTCGACGATGTCCGGGATGATGATCTTCAGCAGCGGCAGGAAGAACCGTTCGGTGAACTTGCCCAGCGGGCCGTCCTCCGTCGGGGGGCGGCCGACCACGATGGACTGCAGGATCGGGCGGCGGCGCATCGTCACGCAGTCGATCGTGAGCGCCGGGAACGGCTCCTGCGGGGTGTAGAAGCCGGTGTGGTCGCCGAACGGGCCCTCGGGCAGCATCTCGCCGGGCTCCAGCCAGCCTTCCAGCACGACCTCGGCGTCGGCGGGCACCTGCAACGGGACGGTCTTGCAGTCGACCATCCGGACCCGCTCGCCCGCGATGAAGCCGGCGAAGAGGTACTCGTCGATGTCGCCCGGCAGTGGCGCGGTGGCGGCGTAGGTGACGGCCGGCGGGCAGCCGAAGGCGATCGCGACCGGGAGGCGCTCCCCACGACGGGCGGCCACCGCGTAGTGGTTGCGGCTGTCCTTGTGGATCTGCCAGTGCATGCCGATGGTGCGGCGGTCGTGCCGCTGGAGCCGGTAGAGGCCCAGGTTGCGGATGCCGCTGTCCGGGTCCTTGGTGTGGGTGAGGCCCAGGTTGAAGAAGGAGCCGCCGTCCAGCGGCCAGGTGAAGAGGGCGGGCAGCTCGTCCAGGTTGACGTCGTCGCCGGTGAGGACGACTTCCTGCACCGGGGCGTCGCCGGACTTCACGTTCCGGGGCGGGACGTGCGCCATGGAGGCGAGCTTGCCGAAGGCGTCACGGAAGCCGGTGAAGCCTTGCGGCAGTTCGGGCTTGAGCAGGCCGGCGATCTTCTCGGAGATGTCGTCGGGGCCCTTGAGGCCGAGCGCCTTGGCCAGGCGCTGCTCGGTGCCGAAGACGTTCATCGCGAGCGGCATCGACGAGCCCTTGACGTTCTCGAAGAGCAGCGCGGGGCCCTTGGCCTTCTGCACGCGGTCGACGATCTCGCCGATCTCCAGGTGGGGATCCACCTCCGCCTTGATGCGCTTGAGGTCGCCTTCGCGGTCGAGGGCCCGGAGAAACGAGCGGAGATCGTCGTATGCCATGCCTGTCAGTATCCGCCACCAGATAGCCTGGCTTGCGTCAAGGGCCCCGGGAAGGCGCCCGCCAATGCCGCCCGCTGGGGGGAGCTCGCAGCCATGTTGCGGATTCTGCTGACCATCGTCCTTCCGCTCGCGCTCTGGGTGTGGGCGTTCGTCGACTGTCTGACGACGCCCGAGGACGAGGTGAGGCATCTGCCGAAGGTGGTCTGGGTGCTGATCGTGCTGCTCTTCCCGCCGCTCGGCCCGATCGCCTGGCTGATCGCCGGCAAGCAGCGCTTCCTGCGGGCCGCGACCGCCGACGGCTACCCGGGGTACCCGGCCGCCGACGGCCCGGGGCGGCCCGCCGCGCGTGGCGGGCGTCCGCTCGCGCCGGACGACGACCCGGAGTTCCTCGCCTCGTTGAAGAAGAGCGACAAGGACCACGAGTCCATGCTCAAGGAATGGGAGGCCGATCTGCGCCGCCGGGAGCGGGAGCTGCGCGACCGCGACGAGCCGGAGGACGGCCGAAAGAGCTGATCACGGGGGTTCTCACGATCCCTCCAACGGCCCACCCGGGCGACCTCGGGTGGGCCGTGGCCTTTTTGGCGCTTCCCTACGACTGAACGCCGTCTCACGCGGATGGCCTCGATCCGGGCGCCCGGCTTGAGTGGACCTTGAGCGGCACCCCAGATGACCGACCTACATTACTGAGGGACGGCCCTGACCTGCGCTTTTGTTCATGCTCAGATCATCGGACCATCATCTGCCCGACAACCCCCGGTATTCGAACGAACACCCAGCGCTCCGGCTCCGACCCGCCCGCTTCTGTGCAAGCCTGACAGCTAAACGAACCCGACCTTGTACGGAATCGACGCCGAAACCAGCGCACGGCCCCTCGTACAGTCATAAGTGAAGAAAGTGATTCGCGGCCGGGGGCACAGCAGACGTTGGCTGTCGGACAGTTCCCTCACCCTTGGAGTGGTTCGAGATGACGGTTGTGCATGAGGCGCCGGTCGACGGCGAGGTTCCCGAGGTCTCGGCCGACGCCCGCGGTCGGGTCGCCGAGCTGCACGAGCTGCGCGAGAAGGTCCGCCGCGGCCCCAGCGACAAGGCCACCGAGGCCCAGCACGCCAAGGGCAAGCTGACCGCCCGCGAGCGCATCGAGCTGCTGCTGGACGAGGGCTCCTTCTGCGAGGTCGAGCCGCTGCGCCGGCACCGCGCCCAGGGCTTCGGCCTGGAGGCCAAGAAGCCGCACACCGATGGCGTCGTCGTCGGCTGGGGCACCGTCCACGGCCGCACCGTCTTCACCTACGCGCACGACTTCCGGATCTTCGGCGGCGCGCTGGGCGAGGCCCACGCGCAGAAGATCCACAAGATCATGGACATGGCCATCGCGGCCGGCGCGCCGCTGGTCTCGCTGAACGACGGCGCCGGCGCCCGCATCCAGGAGGGCGTCACCGCGCTGGCCGGCTACGGCGGCATCTTCCAGCGCAACACCAAGGCCTCCGGCGTCATCCCGCAGATCTCGGTGATGCTCGGCCCGTGCGCCGGCGGCGCCGCGTACTCCCCCGCGCTGACCGACTTCGTCTTCATGGTCCGCGAGACCTCGCAGATGTTCATCACCGGCCCGGACGTGGTCCAGGCGGTCACCGGCGAGAAGATCAGCCAGAACGGCCTCGGCGGCGCGGACGTGCACGCCGGCGTCTCCGGGGTGGCCCACTTCATCTACGACGACGAGCAGTCCTGCATCGAGGAGGTCCGCTTCCTCCTGTCGATGCTGCCGCAGAACAACCGCGAGATGCCGCCGTCCGTGGTGAGCGAGGACCCGGTCGAGCGGCGCAACGACGGCCTGCTGGACCTGGTGCCCGCCGACGGCAACCGCCCGTACGACATGCGCAAGGTGATCGAGGAGATCGTCGACCACGGCGAGTACCTGGAGGTCCACGAGCGCTGGGCCACCAACGTGCTGTGCGTGCTGGCCCGGGTCGACGGCCACGTCACCGGCATCATCGCCAACCAGCCGCAGTCGCTGGCCGGCGTGCTGGACATCCACGCCAGCGAGAAGGCCGCCCGCTTCGTGCAGATGTGCGACGCCTTCAACATCCCGCTGGTCACCCTGCTCGACGTCCCCGGCTTCCTGCCCGGCGTCGACCAGGAGCACGGCGGCATCATCCGCCACGGCGCCAAGCTGCTGTACGCGTACTGCAACGCCACCGTGCCGCGCATCTCGCTGATCCTGCGCAAGGCCTACGGCGGCGCCTACATCGTGATGGACTCCCGCTCCATCGGCGCCGACCTGTCCTACGCCTGGCCGACCAACGAGATCGCCGTCATGGGCGCCGAGGGCGCGGCCAACGTCATCTTCCGGCGCGAGATCAACGCCGCCGAGGACCCGGACGCCATGCGCGCCCAGAAGATCAAGGAATACAAGAGCGAGCTGATGCACCCGTACTACGCGGCCGAGCGCGGCCTCGTGGACGACGTCATCGACCCGGCCGAAACCCGCCAGGTGATCGCCTCCGCCCTGGCCATGCTCCGCACGAAGCACGCCGACCTGCCCAGCCGCAAGCACGGCAACCCGCCGATGTAGCAGCGCGGTTCACCGCAGCAAGCCCTACCGAGCACGGCACCGAGCACCGCAGCGGGCACCACCTCAGACCACAGCAACCGGGGGAGAAACCAGAACATGACCGCTTCCGCCGAACCCCTCGTCCGCATCGTCCGCGGCAGCCTCACCGACGAGGAACTCGCCGCCCTGACCGCCGTCCTGATCTCGCGCGCCGCCGCCGCGCAGCAGGCCGCCGCCTCCGCGCCGATCGAGCCGATCGCCAACTGGCAGCGCCTGGAGCGCCGTCCGGCCTACTACTCGCCGGTCAGCTGGCAGCAGGCCGCCTGACGGCCCGCGGCTTCCGCCGACGGCCGGTCACCCCCATCGGGTGACCGGCCGTCGGCCGTTCCCGGGGAGCGGGCGCACCCTTCGCGTCCGTCCGGTCCGCCCCGGTGCGCCTCGGGCCGGGAACAGCCGACCGGCGGCTCGGTAGGATGCCTACTGGACGGTATGCCTCCGCCGCCCCGTCGGCCCCATAGGATCGGCCGCTGCCGAGGTACCAGAACTTTCCAGGGAGGCTGCGATGGCCAGGCAGGCCCGCGCGCTGGCGACCCGCCAGGCGGTACTCCTCGCGGCGGCCGAGGTGTTCGACGAGCGCGGCTACGCCGCCGCCACGATGTCCGAGATCCTGGACCGCGCCGGCGTCACCAAGGGCGCGCTGTACTTCCACTTCCGCTCCAAGGAGGAGTTGGCGCTCGCCGTCATCGAGGGACAGGGCGCCTGGATCACCGGCTGGGAGCCGTCCTCGGACAGCTCGGTGCAGAACCTGATCGACCTCGGGTACGCCTTCGCCCGCGCGCTCCAGGACGACCCGCTGGTGCGCGGCAGCATCCGGCTGACCATCGAGCACGGCAGCTTCACCCAGCCGCAGATCGCCGCCTACCAGGGCTGGATGGACCTGGTCCGGGAGCTGCTGGAGCACGCCAGGGACGCCGGCGACCTCCACCCGGGGATCGACCTGGTCGCGGCCTCCGGGGTGATCACCGGGGCCGTCACCGGGATCCAGCTGAGCTCCCAGGTGCTGGCCGACCGGCAGGACCTGATCCAGCGGATGGCCGACCTGTGGACGCTACTGCTGCCCGGCCTGGTCCAGCCGCACGCGCTCGCCCGGCTGAGCGTGGCCGAGCGCTCCTGACCGCGCGCCCGGATCGGACCCGGGCCGGGCCGGTCAGAGCCGGTAGCCGGCCCGGTTCTCCGCCGCCACCAGGGCCGGCAGCGCGGCCGTCCACACCCGGCGCACGGCCTCCGGCCGGGGCCGGTCGGTCTCCTCGCCCGCCAGCAGCACCTGGCCGGCCGCCACCGCGGTGAGCAGCTCGGCGGTGGCCGCCAGGTCCACCCCGGGGCGCAGCTCGCCGGCCTGGGCGGCGCGGTCCAGCAGGCGGTGGACGACCGCGGTGAGACTGCGCCAGGTGGCGTCGGGGCCGGGCGGGCCGGGCGGGAAGGCGTTCCGGCGCGGGCCCTGGCGGCCGAGCCGCACGCCGGCCCGCACCACCAGGTCCTCGCGCAGCATCCGGGCCAGCTCGTGCGAGAAGTCGATCAGCCCCTGGAGGGCCGGGCCGTCGGCGCGCAGGGCACGCAGCGCGGCCGAGCCGATCTCCCGCCCGGCGGCGCCGCGCACCCCGTCGGCGAGGGCCTGCTTGGACACGAAGTGGAAGTAGAGGGCGCCCTTGCTGACCCCGGCGCGGCGGCTGATGTCGACCAGGCTCGCGGCCTCGAAGCCCACCCGCGCGAAGGTCTCCGCGGCGGCGAGCAGCACGGCCTGCCGGGTCCGCCCAGCCCGTTCCTGCTTGACCACTGGCCCCCTCCGGACTCGACCGGGCGTGATCCCCTCCCCGCCCGGCTGCTGTCGGCGCGCCCCCTGCCGGGAGCGACGCTCGCATGCGGACGGCCGCGACCGAAACCGCATGGTTGGTATCTAATCTAGCGCGTGCGTCGCCCCCGCCGTCCAGCGGGGACGGCCCCCCGCCCAAGGTCTGCGGTCATCCGTAGGGCATTGCCCCAGCCCACGGGGCGGGTAGCGTGAGCGGGCCGGGCTGCGCGGCCGGGGCACCCCAGTCGCTGAACACAAACCGGGTGGTCTGTATGTTTTGCTCGGGCGTCCATGGCGGCCGCTCGACCGACACCCTGGGAGCGGGGGCCAGTCATGCCATCGATCGTAGAGCCGGACCCCCACGGCGCGTACGCCCACCCCGGACCCGGCCTCGGCCCCGGTTCCGGCTACGACTTCCACGACCGGACCGTCTCCCGGCACCTGGTGCACCGCGCCTCGGTGTCCGAGGTCCTCCTCACCGGCTGGCAGGCCACCGGCCCGTACGACTTCCTGCTCGGCGCCCAGTGGCCCCGGCTGCACGGCTTCTACCGGCTGCCCGGGGACCGCTACCACGACCCGGTGCTGATGGCCGAGACCGTCCGGCAGGCCGGGCTGCTGATCGGCCACGCCGGGTTCGGGGTGCCGCGCGGCCATCACTTCGTCATGGACGACCTCTCCTACGCCCTCGCCGAGCCCGGCCTGCCCGGCCTGGCCGTCACCTCCGCCCCGGCCTCGCTGATGCTCGCCGTCGGCTGCGAGGACGTCCGGATGCGGCACGGCCGACTGGTCTCCCTGCGGGTGCACGCCGAGGTCACCCGGGACGGCCGACCGATCGGCCGGGGCTCGGGCCAGCTGCGCGTGCTCTCCCCCGCCTCGTACGCCCGGCTGCGCGGCCCCGGACGGCACGCCGTCGCCCCGCCGCGGCCGCCGGCCCCCACCGCGCCCGAACTCGTCGGCCGCGCACAGCCCGCCGACGTGGTGCTCAGCCCGACCCTGCGACCGGACACCTGGCTGCTGCGCGCCGACGCCACCCACCCGGTGCTCTTCGACCACGAGCTGGACCACGTGCCCGGGATGCTGGTGCTGGAGGCCGCCCGGCAGGCCGCCCAGCGGCTGCGCCACCCCGAGCCGGTGGTGCCGGTCGAGCTGGTGACCTCCTTCGACCACTACATCGAGCTGGACCGGCCCTGCTTCGTCCGGGCCGTCCCCGAGCCGGCGGCGGACGGCCGCCGACTGCCCGTACGGGTCCAGCTGATCCAGGACGGGCGGACGGCGGCCGAGTGCCGGCTGCTCACCGAGCCCCTGGACGGGCCGCTGGACGGGCCCGCCGAGGGCCCGACGGTGCCGGCCCGGCGGGACGCCCTCGACGGCCGCACCGCCGCGCCGGGCCTCGGCAGCACTCGGCTGCCGCTGGCCAGTTGACCCCCGCTACGCGGCCACCAGCGCCGATGACGGCCGCCGCCCGGCGTGCATCACGCTGAGGTTGGTCGCCAGCCTGACCGGGTCCTGGGCCAGCCAGAGCCGCAGCGCCGCCCCCAGGGCGGCACTGGCCGACTCGATCCGGACGTCGGTGATCTGCGCGATCCGGGCCGCGCCGGGCACCAGCAGGTCCGCCAGCGCGGACGGCAGCCAGACCGTCAGGGCACACGGTGCGGGCATCGCGAGCGCCCCCAGCAGCCGGTAGGCGTCCCCCGGCGCGCTCAGCGTGGGAATGATGTCCAGCAGAGCGTCGGCCACCACCTCGGACACGTCGCTCCGGTGTCCCTGGGCGAGCCGGCGGAGCAGCATGCGCTCGGCGGCGGTGATTCGGACGGTCAGCATGACCTCTTCGCACTCCATTGCGCGATTTCCTCCTCAGTTCCCTCTCGCGCCGACCGGCGGCCGGCACGAACTACCCCTGTCACACCTCGGCCCGGCTACCCTTCTGCGGAGAGCCGGGCCGGTGGGTGGTTGCGCCCCGGTCAGATCCCCGCGTACGAGTGCTTGCCGGTGACGAAGATGTTCACGCCGTAGAAGTTGAAGAGCCAGAAGGCGAAGGCCGCCAGCGCCAGGTAGGCCGCCTTGCGTCCCTTCCAGCCGGCCGTCGCCCGGGCGTGCAGGTAGCAGGCGTAGGCGACCCAGGTGATGAACGACCAGGTCTCCTTCGGGTCCCACTCCCAGTACTTGCCCCAGGCCGCCTCGGCCCAGATCGCGCCCGCGATGATGGTGAAGGTCCAGAGCGGGAAGACCAGGGCGTTGATCCGGTAGGACAGCTTGTCGAGGGTGGAAGCGGCGGGCAGCCGGCGCCAGACCGACGCCGGGGTGCCCAGCGGGCCGGTGGTCAGACCGGCCGCGATCCGCTTGTCGAAGGAGTCCTTGCCGAGGTAGAGCAGCGTGGCGATGAACGCCGCGTAGAAGGCGCCGCCGCAGAAGATCGCGGTGGAGACGTGGATCGCCAGCCACGGCGAGTGCAGCGCCGGGACGAGCTGGTCGGAGTCGGTGTACAGCATCGACGTGGCGATGCCGAGCGTCAGCAGGACCGCGATGGTGACCGGCAGCCCGAGCCAGCGGACGTTCTTCCGCGCGGCCAGCAGCACGATGTACGCCGCCGCCATGGCCAGCGCGAAGGCGCAGGAGAACTCGTACATGTTGCCCCACGGCCAGCGGGACACCGAGAGGCCGCGGGTGATCACGCCGCCCGCGTGCAGCAGGGACCCCAGGACGGTGAGCGAGACCGCGATCCGGCCGGCCAGGTCGGCCTTCTCGCTGGTGCCGGCCGCGCCCGGGCCGTCCACCTCCTCCTCGCCGCGTCCGCTGGTGACCACCGTCGCGCCCTCGCCCGCCAGGGCGGTGCGGGTCAACGTGGTGGTGCCACCGTTGGCGCCCGCGACGGTCACCGTGACCTTCTTGCCGCCCTTGGTGCCGGCGGCGGCGACGGTCTCGGCCAGGTTCCCCGACTGCTCCTTCGAGCGGACCGCGACGGCGCCCTTGCTGCCGAAGGTCCACTCGAAGATCTGGGCGAACATGGCGATCGTGTAGACCACCATCGCCGAATAGATCAGCTTGTTGGAGAGGTCGGCCAGGTGTGGGTCGACCCCCGAGGCGAGATGCACCGTCTACTCCTTGGAGTTCTGGTCGGCGGGGACTGCGGGGTCTGCGGGGTCTGAGGCCTCGGCCTCGGTGTCAGCGGATCCGGCGGCGGCTTCCTCGCCGTCCGGAGCCGGGGTGTCGTCCTCGTGCTCGTGCTTGTGCTCGTCCTCGCCCTCGGAGGCGGGGGCGGGGGCGGGGGCGGGGGCGTCGTCCTCCTCGGAGGCGGGGGCGTCGTCCTGGAGGTCCACCGCGAGCTCGGCCAGCTCCTCGGCGATCTTCGCCGACTCGCTGCGGCCCAGCCCGGCCAGCTCCACCTGGGTGCCGCCGCCCGGCAGGGCGACCGCCCGCACCCAGATCCGGCGGCGCTGCACGAACAGCGAGCCGATCAGGCCGAGGATCGCCAGCACCGCACCGGACAGGGCGATCGCGTTGCCCGGGCGGTGCGAGACGTCGAAGCTGGCCCAGCGCTTGTAGCCCTCGAAGGTGACGGTGCCGTAGCCGTCCGGCAGGTCCCACGCCTGGCCGGGCCTGAGCCGGATCTTGGCGGGCTGGCCGTCCTGGGTCAGCTGGGTCATCTTCCGCATGTTGAGCTGGTAGATGTTCTGCGGGAGGCCGGAGTCGGTGCCCAGGTCGCCCGCGTAGGCGTTCAGGACCAGCTCCGGCGCCGCGTCGTCCGGGAACAGCGAGATCGGACCGGTGCCCTCGAAGCTCACCGGCGCGGTCGGCAGGAAGAAGCCGCTGAAGCCGAGCTGGGTCCGCTGGCCGTCCTTCTCGCCGTAGTCGGAGACCTTCACGACGCCGGTGGAGGTCTGGTTGGCGTCCTGCGGGAGGAACGGCGTGGCGCCGCTGTAGACGACCTCGCCCTTGGCGTTGCGGACGGTGACGACCGGGGCGAAGCCGTGGCCGATCAGGTAGACCTTGCTGCCGCCGATCTCCAGCGGGTGGTTGACCTCGATCGTGGACTTCTTCAGCTTCGACGCGTCACTGCCGGTCGCGTACTCGACGTTCGCGGTGAACTGCCGGGCGGCGCCGATCTGGGAGCCGCTGGCCTGGAACTTCGCGGTGAAGGTGTCCAGCTTCAGGTAGAAGGGGTCGAGGTCGTCGCTGCCGTAGAACCGGGTGCCGTTGAAGTCGTCGAGCTGGGTGATGGTGTTGGAGTAGCCCTCGCCCTCGACCATCAGCTTGCCGCCGGTGCCCGAGGCCAGGCTGGCCCAGGCGAAGCCGCCGAGCAGCGCGAACAGCGACAGGTGGAAGAGCAGGTTGCCGACCTCGCGCAGGTAGCCCTTCTCGGCGGCCACCGCGCCGCCGGACAGGTCGGCGCGGAAGCCGCGCTTGCGCAGCAGCCGGTGTGCGGCGGCGTTCACCGTGTCGGCGTCCGCCTCGGTGCGCCAGGCCGCGTGCACCGGCATCCGGGTCAGGTTGCGCGGCGCGGCCGGCGGCTGGGCGCGCAGCACGCCGACGAACTGCCAGGTCCGCGGGACGATGCAGCCTGCCAGCGAGACGAACAGCAGGATGTAGATCGCGGAGAACCAGACCGAGCTGTAGACGTCGAACAGCTGGAGCTTCTCGTAGATCGGCGCGACGGTGCCGTGCTGCGCCTTCCACGCCTCGACCTTCAGCTGCCCCTGGCCGTTCTGGTACTGCGGGATCAGCGAGCCGGGGATGGCGGCCAGCGAGAGCAGGAAGAGCAGGATCAGGGCGACCCGCATCGAGGTCAGCTGACGCCACATCCAGCGCGCCCAGCCGAACGCCCCTATGCCGGTCGGTCCGTCGGACTCGACCGGCGCGGAGCTGAGCCGCTCGGCGGCGAGGTCGTCCGGCGCCGGGGGCTGCTCGGTCTCGGTCGTGGTGTTGCTCACGGTCAGATTCCGATCGAGGAGTCGGCGGTCCAGGACTGCAGTTCGCTCATCCAGGAATCCCAGATCCCGGTGACGAGCAGCAGACCGACCACGACGAGCATGCCGCCGCCGATCCGCATGACGAGCGGGTAGTGCCGCTTGACCCACCCGAAGGCGCCCAGTGCCCGGCGGAAGGCCACCGCGGCCAGGATGAACGGTACGCCGAGGCCCAGGCAGTAGAAGGTCATCAGCATGGCGCCGCGCGCGGCGTCGGCCTGGTTCAGGGCCAGGTTCTGGACGGTCGCGATGGTCGGGCCGAGGCAGGGCGTCCAGCCGACGCCGAAGACCACGCCCAGCAGCGGGGCGCCCAGCAGACCGACCGCCGGACGGCGGTGGGAGCGCACCTCGCGCATGCTCAGGCCGGGGACGAGGCCCATGAAGGCGAGGCCCATCACGACGGTCACCACGCCGAGGACCATCGAGATGACGCGCTTGTGCTCCTGCAGGGTGTCGCCGAACTGGCCGAACAGCGCACCGCCGGAGACGAAGACCGCGGTGAAACCGAGGATGAAGAGCGTCGCCCCGAGCGCCATCCGGCCGCGCCGCACGCCGCGCGCGTCCGCGAGGTCGGCCGCGGAGAAGCCGGTCACGTACGACAGGTAGCCCGGGACGAGCGGCAGCACGCAGGGCGAGAAGAACGACACCAGGCCGGCCGCCAGCGCGATCGGCGCGGCCACCAGCAGCGCTCCGCTCTGGAGGGTGCCGGTGTTGTCGGCGAGCTGCTGCGGCAGGCTCACTGCTTCTGCTCCACGACCACCGGCTGCAGGATCGACTCCAGCGCGTCCTCGGTCGTGCCGCCGACGGCGCGGGCGGCCAGCTTGCCGTCGCGGTCGACGATCAGGGTGGTCGGGATGGACTGCGGGTTGAGGCTGCCCTTGGGGAACTTGAGCAGCTGGGTGCCGGCCGGGTCGAAGATGCTCGGGTAGGTGACACCCTGCTCCTGCTCGAAGCGGACGGCGTTGGTCTTCTCGGTGTCCCGGGTGTTGACGCCGAGGAACTGGACGCCCTGGTCCTTGTACTTGTCCGCGACGGCCTGCAGGCTCTTCGCCTCGGCCCGGCAGGGCCCGCACCAGGAGCCCCAGACGTTCAGCACGACGACCTTGCCCCGGTAGTCGGAGAGCTTGGTCTGGCTGCCCTCCAGGGTCTCCCCGGAGATGTCCGGCGCGTCCCCGCGCTTGCCGGCGTCCGCCTTCGACAGGTTGGTGCCCTTGACCGTGACGAAGCCGACCTGGCCCGCGCCGCCGCCGGACGAGCCCGAGGAGGAACAGCCGGTGAGGGCGAGCGCAGCGGCCGCGGCGGTGGCGGCGGCGGCTGCGGCGACACGGGGACGGGGGCGCGCCATGGCAGACATGTGAAAAGTTTCGCATGGAGTTCCGGGCAGGTTCGGGGGGGTCCTGCCTTGCGCGTCGCACCCCCTCTGACCTGCGACGAAATCGGATCACCCGGCGCTCGCCGGGTGACCCGAAGTCATACTTACGCACCGCTTACGGAGGCGCTCGCGAGTGTCAGGCGCCGAAGCTCTTGCCCACCGGCTTGTCGCCCTTGCGGCCCTTGCCCACCAGGTGCGCGGGCAGCAGGTCGCGGGCCGGCTCGCGGTAGCCGACCGAGACGATCTTGTCGCCCTCGAAGGTGAAGCTGGTCAGCGAGGCCAGCGAGCACTGCCGGTTGCGCGGGTCGTGCCAGAGCCGGCGGCGCTCGACGAAGGACCGGACGATCCAGATCGGCAGCTGGTGGCTGACGCAGACCGCCTCGTGCCCGCGCGCGGCGTCCCGGGCGGCGCCGAGCGCGCCCATCATCCGCACCACCTGGTCGAGGTACGGCTCGCCCCAGGAGGGCTTGAACGGGTTGGTGAGGTACTTCCAGTAACCCGGGTTGCGCAGCGAGCCGTCGCCGACGCCGAAGGTCTTGCCCTCGAAGATGTTCTCGGCCTCGATCAGCCGCGCGTCCGCCGCGACGTCCAGGCCGTGCGCCTTGGCGATCGGCTCGGCGGTCTCCTGGGCCCGCTCCAGCGGCGAGGCCACCACGTGGGTGATGTCCCGGCCGGCCAGGTCCTCGGCCACCCGGTCGGCCATCCGCCGGCCCAGCTCGGACAGGTGGTAGTCCGGCAGCCGCCCGTACAGGACGCCCTCCGGGTTGTGCACCTCACCGTGCCGCATCAGGTGGACGACGGTGATCTCTTTGGCGCTCACTTCTCAACTGCTCCTGGGGCTCGGGGTGGACTGGGCCGTGGCGGCCGGTCTCGCGACCGGGCCGTGGCGACTAGGCCGTGGCGGCGGCAGCGGCGCGCGCGGCGACCGGCAGGGCGGCGGCGATCCGCTCGATCGCCCGCTCGTCGTGGGACGCCGAGACGAACCAGGACTCGAACGCGGACGGCGGCAGGTAGACGCCCTCGGCCAGCATCGCGTGGAAGAAGGCGGTGAAACGGTACGCCTCCTGGGCCTTCGCCTGGTCGTAGTCGGTCACGGCGGCGTCGGTGAAGAACACCGAGAACATGTTCCCGGCGGTCTGCAGCCGGTGCGCCACGCCCTCCTTGGCGAGCGCCTCGGCGACCAGGCCGGACACCTCGGCGGCGACGGCGTCCACCTTCGCGTACACCTCGTCGGTGCAGCCGCGCAGCTGGGCCAGGCCGGCCGCGGTGGCGATCGGGTTCCCGGACAGGGTGCCCGCCTGGTAGACCGGGCCGGCCGGGGCCAGGTGCGCCATCACGTCGGCGCGGCCGCCGAAGGCCGCGGCCGGGAAGCCGCCGCCCATGACCTTGCCGAAGGTCAGCAGGTCCGGCGCCCAGCCCTCGTTCGCGGCCTCCAGGCCGTACCAGCCGGCCTTGGAGACGCGGAAGCCGGTCATCACCTCGTCGGAGATGAACAGCGCGCCGTTGTCCCGGCAGAGCCGGGCCAGGCCCCCGTTGAAGCCGGGCAGCGGCGGGACGACGCCCATGTTGCCGGGCGAGGCCTCGGTGATCACACAGGCGATCTCGCCCGGGTGCGCCGCGAAGGCCTGCTCGACGGCGGCCAGGTCGTTGTACGGCAGCACGATGGTGTCGCCGGCCTGGGCGCCGGTGACACCCGGGGTGTCCGGCAGGCCGAAGGTCGCCACACCGGAACCGGCGGCGGCCAGCAGGGCGTCCACGTGACCGTGGTAGCAGCCGGCGAACTTCACCACCTTCGCCCGGCCGGTGAAACCGCGGGCCAGCCGGATCGCGGACATGGTGGCCTCGGTGCCGGAGGAGACCAGGCGGACCTGCTCGACCGGGGCGACCCGGGCGACGATCTCCTCGGCCAGCTCGACCTCGCCCTCGCCGGGCGTGCCGAAGGAGGTGCCGCGGGTGACGGCCCGCTGGACGGCGTCGATCACCGCGGGGTGCGCGTGGCCGAGGATCATCGGACCCCACGAGCACACCAGGTCGACGTACTCGCGGCCGTCGGCGTCGGTCAGGTAGGGGCCGGTGCCGGACACCATGAAGCGCGGCGTGCCGCCGACCGCGCGGAAGGCGCGCACCGGGGAGTTGACGCCGCCGGGCGTCACCACGGAGGCGCGATCGAACAGCGACTGGGACTGGGGGGCTTCGTACGGGTAGCTCACGGGAGACATGGTCTCAAATCGTGTCCTTGCCCTCTGCATGTCGGACCCGATCATCTGGAACGATGATCCGGGCACCGTTGTCTGTACGGTTGTCCGTACAGTCCGTACGGACGGGGCCGCTGAGCGCTCCGGAGGACGGACCAGTCAGACTGTGTACACAGAGTGCGCGAGCGCTCCGGTTTGTGTACAGGGGTGTGGAGAGGACTGCCGCGTACCGCGAGTGGGTACGGCGGCGCATGACGGGTAAGGAGCACGTCCGGAGGGACGCCGGACGTGCGGGGGTCTGTCGATTCCGGCGAATTCCGGTGAGGATGGTCCGAGTGTCCGAGGCGCAGGACGGTTACGACGAGGCCGCGGGGGGCTCCCGCAGGCCCGCCGAGACCGCACGCGGGGGTACGGGAGCGGGTACGGGACGTGGTCGCCGCGGCGGCGAGAGGCGGGGTGAGGGACGCGTGGGGGTGACGTACAAATACTTCGGCGCCCCCGACCGCGCCACCGCCGCCAGAGTCCCCACCGCCCTCGGCCCGGGCGGACTCGGCCTGGACGCCGGCGAACTCGGCTCGCTGGGGCGGCTCGGCGACCTGATGGAGACCAGCGGCTCCCCCACCGGCCACCTCTCCACCAAGATCAAGCCGGAGACCATGAGCGCCATGGTCCTCACCGGGATCCAGGGCGTCCCACTGCACCAGGTGCCCCCGCTGGAACTCGTCGTGCTGCACCCGGACTACGCCGTCGTCCAACTCCCCCACAACGTCGTCGAACCGCTCCGCAAGGCGGACGAGACCGAGCTCGGCGCCGCCGCCTTCATCTGGTCCACCGTGCCGGACCGGCGCGGGCCGCGGGACGCCTTCGTGATCTACAGCATGCTGCACGAGTGGCAGGACTTCGCCAACCGGCTGCACGACGCCGGGCACCAGCTGTACTGCCTGGTCTGGCCGTAAGGCCACCCGTGACGCCGCTCGCAACACCGGCCGTGACGCCGACCGCGGCAATGGCCGCAGCGCCGCGCCCCGAACCGCTGGACACGGGCCGGGGTGAGGCGAGTCGACTTGACATCAATTCTCTTCGGTGGCGGTCGACTTGAGCACGGTGGCGGCGACCAGCAGCGCCGCGGTGAGCAGGCCGGCGGCGATCCCGAAGGCGAGCCGGAAGCCGCCGGCAAGGGCGTCGGCGCCGGCCTGCCCGGCCGCGGCCAGGGTGGCGGTGCGGCCGTCGGCGAGGGTGGTGAGGACGGCGACCCCGAGCGCGCCGCCGATCTGCTGAGTGGTGTTGAAGAGGCCGGAGGCGGCGCCCGCGTCGTCCGGACCGGCGCCCGACATGCCGAGGACGGCGAGGGTGGAGAGCACCAGGCCGCCACCGCCGACGAGCAGCATGGTCGGCAGCAGGTGAACGGCGTAGTCGGCGTCGGCGGGCAGCCGGGCCAGCAGGCCGAGCGCGGCGACCAGCAGGGCGAGACCGGCCGGCAGGACGCGGCGCTCGCCGAAGCGCGCACTCAGCCGGGCCGAGAGCAGCAGGGACACCGCGCCGATGGCGACCGCGGCCGGCAGCATCGCGAGGCCGGTGGCGGCGGCCCCGTAGCCGAGGACGTTCTGCAGGTAGAGGGCGACCAGGATCTGGAAGCCGAACATCCCGGAGATGGTCAGGACCTGGACGAGATTGGCGCCGGAGACGTTGCGGGAGCGGAACATCCGCAGCGGCAGCAGCGGCTGGTCGGCCCGGCCCTCGTGCCACAGGAACGCGGCCAGCAGGGCGACGGCGAGCGCGCCCAGGCCGAGGGTGCGGGCGGAGGCCCAGCCGTGCTCGCCGGTGCCGACGATCGTGTAGACGCCGAGCATCAGGGCGGCGGTGATCAGCGCGGCGCCGAGGGCGTCGGCGCCGGCCCGCAGGCCGGGGCCGCGCTCGGACTCCAGCACCCGGACGGCGAGCAGGGCGGCGGCGATGCCGAGCGGCAGGTTGATCAGGAAGATCCAGTGCCAGTTGAGGGCCTGGGTGAGGACCCCGCCGAGCACCTGGCCGATCGAGGCGCCGGCCGCACCGACGAAGCTGAACGCGCCGATCGCGCGGCCGCGTTCGCGCGGTTCGGGGAAGAGCGTGACGATCATGCCGAGGCTGACCGAGGAGGCGAGCGCGCCGCCGACGCCCTGGAGGAAGCGGGCGCCGATCAGCAGCCCGGGGCTGGTGGCGACGGCGCAGAGCAGCGAGGCGGCGGTGAAGACGGCGAGCCCGGCGACGAAGACCCGCTTGCGGCCGATCAGGTCGCCGAGCCGGCCGGCCAGCAGGAGCAGGCCGCCGAAGGCGATCAGGTAGGCGTTGACGGTCCAGGTCAGCCCGGACGGCGAGAAGCCGAGGTCCTCCTGGATGGCCGGCAGGGCCACGGTGACGATCGAGCCGTCCAGGATGATCATCAGCATTCCCGCGCAGAGCACCGCGAGGGCGAGGGTGCGGGAGCGGGCGGGGGTGGCGAGGGCCGCGAGGGGTGCGGCCGGGGCGTGCGTGGTCATGGCGGTTCTCCCGGTTCGTCGAGTACCGAGTAGAACGCTATCAGATTGTTTTGTTCGGGACTATCTATCTCGGGATCAGGTGTGCGAGGTGCTCGGCGAAGTGGGCCTACCCGCGGGAACGACGGGCCCGGCGTACGGTGCGGTCGCTCTCCACCGGCTCCGCGAGAGGGCCGTCCACCAGGTGCGACAGCGCCGAGACGAACACCTCGCGCTCGGGCTGCGGCAGCGACTCCAGCACCTCACGGTGCACCCGGTCCGCGATCGCGGTGCCCTGCACCACGGCGCGGGCGCCCGCCTCGGTGACGGAGATGACCCGGGCCCGGCGGTCGGTCGCCGACGGGCGGCGCTCGGCCAGGCCCGCCTTCTCCAGCTCGTCCACGGTGACCACCATCGTGGTCTTGTCCAGGTCGCTCAGCTCGGCCAGCTGGATCTGGGTGCGTTCGGCCTCCTGCGCGTGGAACAGCACGCAGTACGCGCGGGGGGTGATCCCGAGCTCGGTGAAAGCGGCCGACATGCGCGTGGCCAGCACGTGGCTCGCGTGGTCCAGCAGGCCGGAGATGTCGCGGATCTGCCGTACGGGCGGGGTCGTCGTCATACGTCCGAGGTTAGCAACGGCCCGTCTGCTGCCGGATGATCCCGTTGCCAACCAACGCCGGGTCTACGGAATGCCCAACTCGAACAGCGCATACCCGGCGTACCACCCGGCCGCGATCACGGGCATCGCGAACAGCCCGACCAGCGAGGACACCCGCACCCGGCGCAACGCGAACGCCAGGCCGATGCAGAGCGGGAAGGCCGGCAACAGGTACCGCGAGATGTTGCCGAAGATCTGGTTGCTGCTCAGCGCGGTGGCGATGGTGAGCGCGGTGTAGACCCACAGGACCAGCGGCGGCCGGGCCCGCCAGAGCAGCACCAGCAGTCCGGGCAGGGCCATCAGCAGGGCGATGGCGATCAGGTCCGGGACGGGGTTGGACTGCCAGAAGTCCCAGTGGCCGGTGATCACGTCCATGATCGTGCGGAGCGTGGAGGCACCGCCGTCGAAGTAGCGGTTCCACGCGCCCCGCTGGAGCTTGAAGTAGCCGCCCCAGTCGCCCATCTTCCAGCCGACCCAGGCGACGAAGCCGATCAGGCCCCACGGGGTGATCAGCATCGCGGTCAGCGGACGGGCCACCCCGTCGGTCCGGCGCACCAGCGCGACCAGCGCGGCGATCGACACGGCGGCGATCAGCGCGGCGGCGGTCGGCCGGTTGAGGCCCGCCACCAGCGCCAGCAGACCGGCCGTCAGCCAGCGGTGGGTCATCACGCAGTAGCAGGCCCAGGCGGACAGCGCCACGAACAGCGAGTCCGAGTAGACCGCCCACTCCACGCCGGAACCCGGGAACAGGCCCCAGATCACCGCGGCCGTCACACCCGCCCGGAAACCGCCGAGCCGCTCGGCGATCGCGAAGATCCCGGCCGCCGCGACCAGCGAGGCGAGCACCGAGACCACGATCCCGGAACCGTACGAGCCGAGCCCGGTGACCGCGCCGACCAGCCGCATCAGCCACGGGTAGAGCGGGAAGAAGGCGGCCGAGTTCTCGTAGTAGGTGGCCAGCGGGAAGCCGTGCAGCGGAATCAGCTGCGGGTCGTACCCGTTGTCGGCGATCCGCTGGTACCAGACGCCGTCCCACGTGCTCAGCACGTCCCAGGGGTTGGCGCCGCCGCCGCGCCCCGGCTGCTTCTTCAGGTAGTCGCCGGTGTGCGAGAGCAACAGCATGAAGACGGTCAGGCCGATGGCCTTGACCACCGCGTACGCGCCCAGCGCGGGCGCGAACCGGTCCACCAGCGCCCCGAACCGCCCGGGCCGCTGGGCCGTCCGCTCCTCGGACGGCGCCGGCGTCGCCGCGGCGGACGCCCCGGGCTCGGTGCTGGACGACTCGGTGCTCGATGCCGTGCTCATCTGCTCTGGGTACTCCCCGCCCCGCTCGTGGTCCGCGCGGCTCCGGCGCAACGATTTTCCCGTGAGCCTACGGCACACCCCCGGCGGGAAAACCGCTGGCGCCCCGGCGGCGGCGCCCGCGACGATTCCGGGTATGCCGAGCACCCCGCCGACCCGCCGGATCCGGGCCGCCCACACCGCCGACACGATCACCGTCTACCAGGCGTTTCCACCGGAGATCGCCGAGCCCGCGGCGGCCGACGGGCGGTTCCCGGAGGCGTTCAAGCGTGACCGGATGACCTGGATCAAGCCGTCGTTCCTCTGGATGATGCACCGCAGCGACTGGGGAAGGAGCCCCGGGCAGGAGCGGGTGCTGGCGCTGGAGATCAGCCGGGAGGGCTTCGACTGGGCGCTGGAGCAGGCGGTGCTGAGCGCCTACACCGGCCGGGTGCACGACTCGCAGGCCGCGTGGAAGCGGGAGCTGCGGCACAGCCCGGTCCGGGTGCAGTGGGACCCGGAGCGCGACCTCCACCTGCGGCCGCTGGACCACCGGGCGGTCCAGGTCGGACTGCGCGGCGAGGCGGTGCGGCGGTACGCGGACGAGTGGATCCGGCGGATCTCGGACGTCACCGAGCTGGCCGGGCGGGTGCGGCTGGAGCGGGACCCGGCGCTGCTGCCGGTCGAGACGCCGTACCCGGTGGGTGCGGCCGTCGCCGCCCGGTTGGGGGCGGCGACGGCCTGAGCGGTGCCCGGGGGGTCAGCCCTGGACGTAGACGATGCCGAGCTTGGTGAGCTGCCAGAGCTGGTTGGCGGCGCCGGTGTCGGTGGCCAGCTCGACGTAGGGGTTGCCCTTGGCGTCGAGGGTGCTGCCGGCTGCCAGGACCCTGCTCTGGTCCTGGGAGTCGGCGATCTTGTAGCGGCCGTCGCCGGCCGGCTTGAACACCCAGTGCTGGTTGCCGCCGCCGTTGCAGCGCCACTGCTGGATCCGGGTGCCGGGGGCGGTGGCGGCCGCGTTGGCGTCCAGGCACATGTCGCGGTTGCCGCTGAAGTCGAGTTCGTAGCTGCCGCCGGCCTTGGCCTCCAGCACGAAGGACTGGTTCAGCCCGCCGCCGGCCGGATAGCTGATGGCGGCCCGGCCGTTGGTGGAGTCGCCGTAGGTGCCGCCGCCGGTGAGGTCCAGGGCGTTGCCGGTGCCCGCGTTGGTCAGCTGGTACCAGGCGCCGTCCTCGGGGCCGTCACCGAAGGGTTTCCCGGGGGTGAGCGGCTGGATCGACGTGGTGTTCTGCTGGTTGAGCGTGCAGTAGGCCTGCGTCAGTTCGGGCCGGGCGTAGAACTGGCCGAGGCAGACGCCCTCGCCGCGGTAGCCGGCCACCCGCAGGTGGTACGACTGGCGGACCATGTTCATGCACAGGCCGGGGATGCCGATCTGCGAGTCGCAGCCGTTGCGCACCCACTCGGAGAGGTTGATGACGTCCCCGTTCGAGTACTCGTACGGGGAACTGGTCCACTCCGCGCAGACCTCGTGCCCGAAGGCGACCCGCCGCTGGTCCAGGTACCGGACGCCGGGCACCTGTTCGGCCGCGCCGCGCAGCGCGTCGCTCAGGGTCGGGACCACCCAGTTGTGGCCCCAGGCGAGGTCCTCGGGGAAGGCCGGGCAGCCGTCGGCGACCTTGCCGAGGTAGTCGTTGCGCCGGATGTCCGGGGTGATCGGGTTGAAGTACGACTGGTAGACCAGCTGGTACGAGGAGTCGGCGTAGCCGGCCTTGCGCATGGTCTGCCGGATGTTCTGCAGCGCCGCGACGACCTTGGGCTGGACGCCCTTGGCCCGCCGGAGGATCTCGTCGCTGCCGATGGTGTCGCGGCAGCCCTGGTCCTTGGGGACCGGGAAGTACTGCGCCAGGCAGTGCATCATGATGCCGCTGAAGTCGAAGTCGTCGTTGGCGCCGATCGTCACCACGACCAGCTTGACGTCGTACTTGGACGCCGCGTCGGCGAGCTTGACGTCCTGTTTGGGCTCGCCGAAGTCGCCGCTGCCCGCGCCGGTGATCTTCGCCAGCTCGGGGTCGCTGACCAGGTCGCCGGTCTGGGCGCCGGAGCAGGCGAGGTCGATCGGGGTGACCCCGGGGATGTCGGTGACGAAGATCTCCGACTTGGGGTGCCGGTGGCAGTAGTCGGTGGGGCTGTCGGTGTCCGGGAAGTAACCGTCGCCGGTGTCGGTGCCGGCGCCCTCCCCGGAGATGGCGCTGTCGCCGAGGGCGACGACCGCTGCCGGTTTGACGGCGCCGGGTGCCGGGGCGGGGGCGGAGTCGGCGAGGGCGGCGGGGGCGCCGGCCAGGCCGAGGGTGGCTATGAGGGCGCCGGTGGCGAGCGCCGCCGACAGGCGGGACCTGATCACACGCGACTCCTTGCGGGGTGGGGAACCGCCCGGCCGGGTGGGCGCCGAGCGGCGCGGACCAAGGGGAGAGCAGGAAGGTGAGCAGGACTCGGATTCTAGGTACTGACAAGTAGTCCAACAAGACTTCTGACACGCAGTCCGCGTGACCGCGCGACCACCGGAACGTGCGGGCACAGAAAGAAGAGCCGCCGTTCCGCGCCCCAGGAGGGAAACGCGCAACGGCGGCTCTCACCGGCCGAACCGGGTGTGGACTCAGCCCACGTTGGCGCAGTGGTTGCCGAACGCGGGGTTCAGCAGGCCGGCGGCGTCGACGGTGTTGCCGCACAGGTTGAGCGGGATGTGGATCGGCACCTGGATCTGGTTGCCGGAGATGACACCGGGGGAACCGGCGGCAACACCCTCGGCGCCGGAGCTGGCCATCGCGGTGCCGGCGCCGGCGGCCACGATGCCCACCACGGCCGCGCCGACGGCGGCGGTCTTCTTGATGCTCATGTGAGCCTCCTGACTGTTCAACAGAGATGCACGGGGAGTGCGACATCAAGAACGACACCCGTCCGGACCGGTTGCGACGGTGCGCGCACTGTCACCCGTCCGGAGCAGCGGAGCCTCTGACCGGCATTCGGGTGATCGACGGGCCGGACCGTTTCCCCCCGCGCGCCGCCTCGTTCTCCCTGGCGAAGACGATCCAACCGGCCCTACTCAATGAAATCGAGTACCGCCCATGCGCAGCTCGCCCACGGCCCGTCGGCACCGAGGCCACCGGCAAGTCGGTCGACGTGGCGGGCCCCCCAAGAACCCGGCGTTCGACGACACCGCCTGAACGCCTGACCGGGAATTCCCGGTCGCGCCTTTGTCCGAATCGTTCCCGGCCGCGCGGAAATCGTTCGCGAGGCACCGGAAACAACGCGGCGGCTGCGTCGACGCCCGAGCCATGGGCGGAACACGCCGGTGTGCGCCGTCGGAGTGACAATCACGGCGATCCCTGAAGCCATCAGGCGAGTATTCGTGCTCGCCCGGCTCCCGACATTTCCCTTCCGTCGGGCAGAAACTCGGAGGAAATTCATGCGTAACCTCAAGAAGGCCGCCGCCCTGTCGCTGGCCGCCACCGGCCTGGTGCTCGGTGCCGCCGGCGGCGCGTTCGCCAGCGCGGGCGCCGAGGGCGTCGCCGCCGGCTCCCCCGGCGTGCTCTCCGGCAACCAGATCCAGGTGCCGATCCACGTGCCGATCAACCTGTGCGGCAACAGCATCAGCGCGGGCGGCCTGCTGAACCCGGCGTTCGGCAACACCTGCGTCAACGCCGGCTGAACCGGCGGTCGCCGCACCGGCGACAGCTGATTCACCGAGCACGTGCCGCGCTCCGCAGCGCCGGGGGGCGGCACGCTCCAACCATGTGTGATCGAGGAGATCAACCCCCATGCAGAACGTGAAGAAGGTCGCCATCCTCTCCGCCGCCGCCGCCGGCCTGGTGCTGGGCGCGGCGGGCTCCGCCGCCGCCAGCGCGGGCGCCGAGGGTGTGGCCGCCGGCTCCCCCGGCGTGCTCTCCGGCAACCAGATCCAGGTGCCGATCCACATCCCGCTCAACCTGTGCGGCAACACCATCAGCGCGGGCGGCCTGCTGAACCCGGCGTTCGGCAACAGCTGCGCCAACGTGGAGATGCACCCGAAGCCCGCGGACGACTGCTGATCCCCGATCGGCACGTGTTCCGGCCGAACTGCCCCCCGACCAGCCGGCCGGGGGGCAGTTCGGCATCCCCGGGCGACTTCCGACCGTCCGGGACACCGATCCACCGAAGGGTGATCCGCATGGTTTCGATGAAGAGCGGGGCGGGCCTGGCCGCCGCCGTCGGCGCGGCAGTACTGCTCGGCGCCGGTTCCGCGCAGGCCGCCACCGCCTCGGGCCAGCCGCCCGCGGCGGGCCCGGCCTCGCTGGCCAAGACCGACGTCGGGCAGGCACTGAACGGGACGACGGCCGGGCTCGGCTACGGCGTCGCGCCGCTCAAGAGCCTGCGCCTGGACCCGTGGGCCAACTCCTCGGCCGACGTGCTCAACAACGGCGCGACCGTCCAGCCGGACCAGGGCCTGGCCCCGGTCGGCACCGGCACGCTGACCGGTCCGCTGAGCGCGGGCGGCGGCGTCAAGGACCTGCCGCTGGTCGGCGGGCTGACCGGCGCCCTGCCGGGCTGAGCCGTCGGGCGCACCAGGAGCCCGGGACCCCGCTCGCGCGGCGGGGTGCCGGGCTCCTGGTGCGCCCGACGGCTGGTCAGAGCTGGGTCAGGCCGGTCAGCCCGGCCTACTGCAGCACCCCGGTGGCGGTCGCGGTGGCGGCTGCGGGGTCGGACAGTCCGGTCTGCTGCACCACACCGGCGGTGGTGGCGGCGGTGGTCGCCGTCAGGTCGTTCACCTCGTCGGTGACGGAGAGCCGCTGGTCGTCGCCGCCGAGGCTCGCGCTGGCCCCGGGGACGGCCTGCACGGCGCCGGTGAGCAGCCTCGGGTCGACCTCGCCGACCTTGAGCCGGCCGTCGGCGAGCTGGCCGGCGCCGTCCTGGGCGAGCGAGAGCGGCTTGCCGAGGCTGAGGCCGGGGGTGTCGGCGTGCAGCGGCGCGGTCGGGGCGTCCAGCAGCACCTGGCCGAGGTCGGCGCCCTGGTCGACCAGCGGGAGCGGCAGCTCGGCCTTGGCGCTCGGGCCGACCTTGCCGGTGCTCAGCTGGGGGACGATCCGCTCCGGGACCAGCTCGGTGCTGGTGCTGGTGGTCCGGCCGGGCACCGGCGGCATGAGCAGCGAGGTCGGGATGCCGGCCGAGACATGGCTGCCCAGCGGGGTGAGCGGCACGTCCGCGGGGACCTGCTGGGTGGCCAGCGCGTCCTCCAGGGCTCCGACGTGGTCGAGGCCGACCGGGGCGGCGCAGGCCGGTCCCTGGGAGGCGAGCATGCCCGCACCGACCGCCAGCAACATCGCGCCGGCCCGCTTGGAGAACTTCATGCTTTTCACCGTTCTGCTGTCCGTACTGGGGTTCACTGAGGAACGGCTACGCGGGCGCAGCCGGAAAACAATCTGTCTCAACGAGTGACCGGGAGCGCGGATTGCGCCGGTTAACTGGTTCGGCCCAATAATCCGACCGGAAACCCCCTGTCGCCGCGCCTCCCGGACTCTTTTCAAAAATCCCCGTAACCTTCCGTGCCGTCATTCTTTGATCTGGACGTCAGTGACTGCAGACCGGGTCTGAGCGTTCGTTCTACGCGTTGTACGCACGGAAACCAAGAGCATTTCAGAGAGGGATCTCCCCATGATCCAGAAGTCCTTCGCCGCCGCCGGCCTGGCCGTCGCCGCGCTGGCCGCCGCAGCCGCGCCCGCCTCGGCCATCGGTGACGCGGACGGCGCCGCCGCCTCCATCGAGGGCAACGGTGGCACCAACTTCACCGGCACGGTCGGCAACAACAGCCCGAACTTCCACTTCCTGGACAACGCGAACATCTGCCTGCCCGAGATCCACAACATCGCCGTGAGCGGGGTCGGTCTGGCCATCCCGGTCGAGGTCCCGATCGCCAACAGCGGTGGCAGGCAGTACTGCACCCAGGGCCAGGGCACCCAGAGCCACGGCGACGCGGGCGTCTCCCACCTGGTCGGCTGACGCCCCCCCAGAACTGCACTCCCCTGCAGGGCCCCTGAACCACCCTTCGAATCGTCCCCCGATTCACCCTTCGAGAGGAAAAACCGGAAATGATCAAGAAGTCCCTCGCCGCCGCCGGCCTGGCCGCCGCCGCCATCGCGAT
Organism: Kitasatospora sp. NPDC033851; assembly: GCF_055576085.1. NCBI lineage: Bacteria > Bacillati > Actinomycetota > Actinomycetes > Kitasatosporales > Streptomycetaceae > Kitasatospora > Kitasatospora sp. NPDC033851. The sequence goes on from NZ_JBVIRL010000006.1 coordinate 327,780, forward strand.
GTCCGCGGGCTCGGCCTCCGCCATCGTCGACTCGGACGGCGCCGCCACCACGGTCCAGGGCAACGGCGGCACCAACCAGACCGGCACCCACGGCAACGGCAGCCCGAACTTCCACACCCTGGACAACCCGAACATCTGCCTGCCCGAGATCCACAACATCGCCATCGCCGCTGCCGGTGCCGCGGTTCCGATCGAGGTGCCGATCCTGAACAGCACCCCGAAGCAGATCTGCAACGTCGGCCAGAACACCCAGTCCTCGGGCGACGCGGGTATCTCGCACCTGATCGGCTGATCAAGGGGCACCGCACGGACGGAGGGCCCGGGGAGGAAGGTCTCCCCGGGCCCTCCGGGCTTGGCGGACGAAGTGTCCGGTCGGCCGCAGCAGCGGACCGGCCGGGTGACCGGCCGTCCGGCCCGGCGGGGCGTCGGGCCGAGCGGCCGGATGTGAACACGTGTCAGAGCGCCCGTGCGGGCGCTCCCAGAGAGAGGGCAGATCCATGAAGAGCATGCTGGCCAAGGCCGCGCTGACCGCCACCGCCGCGCTGGCACTCGCCGGTGCCGCCACCCCCGCCTTCGCCCACGTGGGCCTGGTCGGCGGCGGCGCGGTCGTCGCCACCGCCGACGAGCCGTTCGTGGCCGGCGAGGGCTTCGGCCTCGCCCACACCAGCAACACCACCGCGGGCGGCTTCGGCTGCGGCGCCGCCACCTCCACCGACCTGACGGGCCGCGGCGAGGGCTTCGCCCACGTCAACGGCTGGGAGTAGAACCCGGAAGGCCGGGCCGCCCCCGACGGGGAGCGGCCCGGCCTTCTGCGCTTGGTCCGCCCGCCCCGAGCACCCCCGAGGCGAGCGGGCGAGTCCCCGCCCCGAGCACCCCCGAGGCGAGCGGGCGAGTCCCCGCCCCGAGCACCCCCGAGGCGAGCGGGCGAATGACAGCTATTTCAGCATCGCGGCGGCCTCGACGGCCCAGTAGGTGAGGATCTGCTCGGCGCCGGCCCGGCGGATCGAGGTGAGCGTCTCCATGATCATCCGCTCCCGGTCGATCCAGCCGTTCGCGGCGGCCGCCTCGACCATCGCGTACTCGCCGGACACCTGGTACGCGGCGACCGGCACCGGGGAGGCGTCGGCGACCTGGCGCAGGATGTCCAGGTAGGCCATGGCCGGCTTGACCATCACCAGGTCGGCGCCCTCGGCGAGGTCCTGCTCCAGCTCGCGCAGCGCCTCGCGGGCGTTGGCCGGGTCCTGCTGGTAGCTCTTGCGGTCGCCCTTGAGCGAGGATCCGACGGCCTCGCGGAACGGGCCGAAGAAGGCCGAGGCATACTTGGCGGTGTAGGCGAGGATGCCCACGTCCTGGTGGCCGGCCTCGTCCAACGCCCGCCGGACGACGGCGATCTGACCGTCCATCATGCCGGAGGGGCCGACCAGGTGGACGCCGGCGTCGGCCTGCACCCGGGCCATCTCGGCGTAGCGCTCCAGGGTGGCGTCGTTGTCCACGCTGCCGTCGGCGGCCAGCACGCCGCAGTGGCCGTGGTCGGTGTACTCGTCCAGGCAGAGGTCCGACATGACCACCAGCGAGTCGCCGACCTCGGAGACCACGTCCCGGATCGCCTGCTGCAGGATGCCGTCCGGGTTGGTGCCCTCGCTGCCGATCGCGTCCTGCACCTGCGGGACACCGAACAGCATGACGCCGCCCAGGCCCGCCTCGGCCGCCTCCACGACGGCCTTGCGCAGGGTGTCCCGGGAGTGCTGGACCACGCCCGGCATCGAGCTGACCGCGACGGGCTCGCTGACGCCCTCGCGGACGAACAGCGGCAGGATCAGCTCCGCCGGGTGCAGCCGGGTCTCGGCGACCAGGCGGCGCATCGCCGGGCTCTGCCGCAGTCGGCGCGGGCGTACGTACGGGAATTCAGCGGACACGGCTTCTCTCTCCGAACGGTTGTGCAGTGCCGGGGGCGACGGCTCGCCGCCCCCGGCCGGGGTTGGGGCGGGCCCTCAGCGGGCCTTGCGGCGCGAACCGGGACGGCGCTCGCTGGGCCGGTAGACCGGTTCACCGGCGGCCGTCGCGGTGTCGCGGCGCTTGGCCCCGAAGTCTGCCAGGGCCTGGGCCAGCGCGGCGGCCGACGGAGCCGGGGCCATCACATCGACCCGCAGGCCGTGCTCCTCGGCGGTCTTGGCGGTGGCCGGGCCGATGCAGGCGATGACCGTGACGTTGTGCGGCTTGCCCGCGATGCCGACCAGGTTCCGGACGGTCGAGGACGAGGTGAACAGCACCGCGTCGAAGCCGCCGCCCTTGATCGCCTCACGAGTCTCGGCCGGCGGCGGCGAGGCGCGCACCGTCCGGTACGCCGTCACGTCGTCGACCTCCCAGCCGAGCTCGACCAGGCCGGCCACCAGGGTCTCGGTGGCGATGTCGGCGCGCGGCAGCAGCACCCGGTCGATCGGGTCGAAGACCGGGTCGTACGGCGGCCAGTCCTCCAGCAGACCGGCGGCGGACTGCTCGCCGGAGGGCACCAGGTCCGGCTTCACGCCGAAGTCCACCAGGGCCTGCGCGGTGGTCTCGCCGACCGCCGCGACCTTGATCCCGGCGAACGCGCGGGCGTCCAGGCCGTACTCCTCGAACTTCTCCCGGACGGCGCGCACCGCGTTCACCGAGGTGAAGGCGATCCACTCGTAGCGGCCGGTGACCAGGCCCTTGATGGCCCGCTCCATCTGCTGCGGGGTGCGCGGCGGCTCGACCGCGATGGTCGGCACCTCCTGCGGCACCGCGCCGTACGAGCGCAGCTGCTCGGACAGGCCGGTGGCCTGCTCCTTGGTGCGCGGCACGAGGACGTTCCAGCCGAACAGCGGCTTGGTCTCGAACCACGAGTGCGAGGCCCGGTGGGCGACCTGCTCGCCCACCACGGCTATCACCGAGGTGGCCGGGTCGACCGGGGCGGAGACCGGCGAGGGCAGCACCCGGGCGGCCTTCAGGTCGGCCGCGATGCCGGCCAGCGTGGAGGTGAAGGTCCGCTGGCGGGTGGTGGTGCCGGAGAGCGTCGCGCTGAGCGCCGAGTCCGGCTTGCGCCCGTTGGAGACCAGCGCGTTGGCGGTGGCCGGCAGCTGGCCCAGGGTGGTGCGGACCACCAGGGTGGTCTCCGGTGCGCCCAGGTCCACCGGGCCGCCGGACAGCAGCTGGGCGCCGTCCACGAAGCGCACGTCGGTGCCGGCCCCGACGCGCAGCGGGACGCCCGCGTAGGCCGGGACGCCGACCGACTGGGCGACGCCCGGGATCACCTCGAAGGGGATCCCGTCGCCCGCGCAGCTGAGCATCTCCTCGGCGGCGCAGCCGTCCAGGCCCGGGTCGCCGTCGACGGTGCGGACCACGTGCTTGCCCGAGCGGACGGCCTCGGCGACCACCTTGGCCAGGTCGAAGTCGATGCCCTCGACGGCCGGGGTGTGCACCTGCACGGCGGCCGGACAGTGGCTGCGCACGGCGGCGGCGGTCAGCGGGTCGGCGACCAGGACGTCGGCCGTGGACAGCACCTCGACCGCGCGCAGGGTCAGCAGGCCCGGGTCGCCGGGGCCCGCGCCCAGGAAGGTGCACCGTCCGGTGGCGGGCTGCCCTGCGGGGAACAGGGCGTCGGTGGCGGCGGTGGGGCTCATCGGGCTCGCTCCCCCATCAGGGTGGCCGCGCCCGCGCCGAGCAGCCGGTCAGCCAGCGCGCGGCCGAGGGCCGCCGCCTGCTGCTCGGCGGTCTCGTCGAGGACGATCGGACCGTTGGCGGACATCTTCAGCAGGGCGGAGCCGTCGGGGTCGCCGACCACGCCGTCCAGCCGCAGTTCGTTCTGCCGGCCCCAGGTGGCCAGCGCGGCCACCGGCGCCGAGCAGCCGGCCTCCAGGGTGGCCAGCAGGGCGCGCTCGGCGGCCACGGCGACCCGGGTGGGGGCGTGGTCCAGGGCCGCGAGCGCGGCGGTCAGGGCCGTGTTCCCGGCGGTGCACTCGATCGCGAGCGCGCCCTGGCCGGGGGCCGGGATCATCAGCTCGGGGTCGAGGTGCTGGGAGATCTCGGCACTGCGGCCGAGCCGGTTCAGGCCGGCCGTCGCCAGCACCACCGCGTCCAGCTCGCCGTCGGTCACGTAGCCGATCCGGGTGTCCACGTTGCCGCGGATCGCGACGGTCTCCAGCTGGGCGCCGCGGGCGGTGGCCCAGGCGTTCAGCTGCGCCATCCGGCGGGGCGAACCGGTGCCGATCCGGGCCGGGCGGCCGGCGCCGGCCAGCTTCTCGACCAGCTCGTCCAGGTTCAGGCCCTCGGCCGCGACCAGGGCGTCCCGGACGTCCTCGCGCTCGGGGACGGCGGCCAGCACCAGGCCCGCGGGGGCGGCGGTGGGCAGGTCCTTGAGCGAGTGCACGGCGAAGTCGATCCGGCCCTCCAGCAGCGCGTCCCGCAGCGCGGAGACGAACACGCCGGTGCCGCCGATCTGCGCCAGCGCCTCCCGGGAGGTGTCGCCGTAGGTGGTGATCTCGACCAGCTCGACAGGGCGCCCGGTGACCCTGGTCACCTCGCGGGCCACCATGCCCGACTGGGCCATGGCGAGGGCGCTGCGCCGTGTGCCGAGCCGCAGGGGTGCGGCGGCGGAGGGCTGCTCCGTGATCGGTTGACCATTCATGAGGTGATCGTCCCGGTGGTACTCGTGGGATGGCTGACGGTTCATCTGGTGCCCCCGGCGGAGGGCTGGGGCGCGCCGCCGACGGGCGTTCCGGACACGGCGTGCACGGCCGCCGGGTCGAGGTCGAAGAGCTCGCGCAGTGCCTCCGCGTAGGAGGCGCCGCCGGGCTCGGCGGCCAGCTGCTTCACCCGGACGGTCGGGGCGTGCAGCAGCTTGTCGACGACGCGGCGGACGGTCTGGCCGATCTCGGCGCGGGAGCGCTCGTCCAGGTCGGGCAGCCGGGACTCCAGCCGGCCCAGCTCGGCGGCGACCACGTCGGAGGCCATCGAGCGCAGCGCGACCACGGTCGGCGCGATCCGGGCGGCCCGCTGGGCGGCGCCGAAGGCGCTCACCTCGTCGGCGACGATCCGGGTGACCTGGTCGACGTCGCCGGCGCCGGGGGTGGCGGCGTGCGCGTGGGAGAGGCTCTCCAGGTCGACCAGCAGGGCGCCGTCCAGCTCGTGCACGGCGTGGTCGACGTCGCGCGGCATGGCCAGGTCGAGCAGGGCGAGCGGCTCGGCGGCCGAGCGGAGGGCGACGGCGGCGGCCACGTCCTCGGCCTTGACCACCACGCCGGCCGCGCCGGTGCAGGAGATCACCAGGTCCACGTCGGCCAGCGCCTCCGGCACCTTGGCGAGGTCCAGGGTGCGGGCCACGTCCGGGCCGAGGATCTCGACCAGCCGCTCGGCGCGGGCCGGCGTCCGGTTGGCGATCAGCAGGTCGGTCACGCCGGAGCGGATCAGGGTGGCGGCGGCCAGCGAGCTCATCGAGCCGGCGCCGACCACCAGCGCGCGCTTGCCGGCGATCTCGCCCGCGCCCGCCGCGACCTGCTCCAGGCCGAAGGTGACCAGCGACTGGCCGGCCTTGTCGATGCCGGTCTCGCTGTGCGCCCGCTTGCCGACCCGCAGCGCCTGCTGGAACAGCTCGTTCAGGCCGCGCCCGGCGGTGTGCTCCTCCTGGGCCTTGGCCAGGGCGTCGCGCAGCTGGCCGAGGATCTGGCCCTCGCCGACCACCATCGAGTCCAGGCCGCAGGCCACCGAGAAGAGGTGGTGGACGGCGCGGTCCTCGTAGTGGACGTACAGGTGGGAGGTCAGCTCCTCCAGGTCCACCCCGCTGTGGTGGGCCAGCAGCAGCGACAGCTCGGCGACGCCGGCGTGGAACTTGTCCACGTCCGCGTACAGCTCGATCCGGTTGCAGGTGTTCAGCAGCGCGGCTTCGGCGACGGTCGCGGTGGCGGCCGCGTCGTGCAGCAGCCGGGTCGGCACGTCACCGGTCAGCGCGGCGCGCTCCAGCACCCCGACCGGGGCCGTGCGATGGCTCAGCCCTACGACGAGAAGGCTCATGCCCGCCCCCCACAGCTCTCGGTGTTCATGCGGGCATCACCGCGGAGAGATCCCCGTCGCCGCCCTTGGCGGACTTTCCCTTGGCCGGCTCGACCGGGTCCTTGGCCGCCGACTCGGCGGTGCCGCGGCCCTTGCCGTTGCCGCCGGCCGCACGGCGCAGCTTGGCGGCGGCCGCGCGGACCGGGCCGGGGGCGCGGTCGAGGACCGACTCGGCGCGGTCGTCCGGCTCCTCGCCGGCCTTGCGCTGCTCGTGGAAGGCCAGGATCTGCAGCTCGATGGAGAGGTCCACCTTGCGCACGTCCACGCCGTCCGGGACGGTCAGCACGGTCGGGGCGAAGTTCAGGATGCTGGTGACGCCCGCCTCGACCAGTCGGTCGCACACCTGTTGGGCGGCGCCGGGCGGGGTGGTGATCACGCCGATGGAGACGTGCTGGCTCTCGACGATCGACTCCAGCTCGTCCATGTGGCGCACCGGCAGGCCGGCCGCGCTGGTGCCGACCACGTTCGGGTCGGCGTCGAGCAGGGCGGCCACCCGGAAGCCTCGGGAGGCGAAGCCGCCGTAGTTGGCGAGGGCGTGGCCGAGGTTCCCGATGCCGACGATGACGACCGGCCAGTCCTGGGTCAGGCCCAGCTCGCGGGAGATCTGGTAGACGAGGTACTCGACGTCGTAGCCGACGCCGCGGGTGCCGTACGAGCCGAGGTAGGAGAAGTCCTTGCGCAGCTTCGCCGAGTTCACGCCGGCCGCCGCGGCCAGCTCCTCGGAGGAGACGGTCGGCACCGAGCGCTCGGAGAGCGCGGTGAGGGCCCGCAGGTAGAGGGGCAGGCGGGCGACGGTCGCCTCCGGGATGCCCCGGGCACGCGAGGGTCGGCGCGCGGCGCCCTGGTCGGGCGTCTGCGAACTGCTCTGTGGTGATCGGCCGATTGCCACGGTGCTCCTGTGGGTGAAGCTGGGCTTTGGCAGCCAGGCTATGCGTTTGTGAACGTGTGCACAAAGATGGTGTCCGTTTTGTCCCCGCACAGTGATGCGCATCACGCCGTCGAACCCATAGCACCGGCCTGCGTCAGCACCACCTCCGGGGCCCGGGAACCGGGCAGCCAGGGGCCGTACGGCGCCTCCCGGCGCAGCAACGGGACGGCCTCGCCGGACGGGCGGGAGCGGGCCCGGCCCAGCCGCGGCCAGGGCACCCGGGCCGCCTCGCGCAGCGGGCCCGCCCAGTCGTCCGGCGGACAGGACGTGGCGCCCAGGCAGTACCGCAGCAGCTCGGCGGTCACCCGGGCGTCGCCCAACGCGGTGTGCGCCGGGTACCAGCCGAGGCCCGCCGCCTCCACGCAGGCCGCCAGGCCGTGACTGCGGGCCTCCGGCAGGTGGGCGCCGGCCAGCCGCATCGTGCACAACAGCGGGACGGGCGGCAGCGGCACCCCGATCCGGGCGAACTCACGCTCGAGGAAGGCGTGGTCGCAGCTGACGTGGTGGCCGACCAGCACCCGGCCGGCCAGCAGCTCCAGCAGCCGCGGGGCGATCTCACGGAAACGCGGGGCGCCCTCGACGTCGCACTGCCGTATCCGGTGCACATGGGTCGGGCCGACCGGACCCAGCGGATCCAGCAGGGTGGCGAACTCCCCCTCGGGGCGCAGCCGCTCGTCGAGCAGCACCACCGCGACCTCGACCACCCGGTGCCGCCACGGACTGCGGCCGGTCGCCTCCACGTCGACCACGGCGAAGCCCCGGGCCCCGGGCGGGGTTTCGGGTGTCGCAGGGGTCGGGCCGGGAAGCATGGCGGCACTCCTCGTGTGCTCAGCCCCCCTCGGGCGCAAACGCGTTCGATCGTAAGCCGACCAACCCGCCCCGCCGCACGCCGAAACGGAGTGTCTTTGGCAACGATTCGGCGAAGCGCCCCCGCCGAGTGGCGGGGGCGGCGGTGCCCGCGCGGGCGGCCGGGTCAGCCGCCCAGGGCCGTGCGCAGCCGGCGCTCGTCGACCCGCCAGAAGTCGTGCTGACGGCCGTCGATCAGGGTGACCGGGATCTGCTCCCAGTAGCGGCGGTACAGCTCCTCGTCCTGGGTGATGTCCTTCTCCTCGAAGGACGCCCCCAGCTCGCCCGTCACCCGGACGATCACCTCGCGGGCCTCGTCGCACAGGTGGCAGCCGGGCTTGCCGACCAGGGTCACGGTACGGTCCGCGGGCTCGGGGCTCTTACGTCGCAGCAGTGGGCTCACCGCCCCATTCTGCGCCCACCGCGCACCCGCCCCCGCGCGCGGTGGAGCTGTTCACCTCTCGGGCACGGCACCGTCACGGCCGCTCCGCGCCCGGCTGGCTATGCTCGGTGCCATGGCCGTGCTCCGAAGGCTCACCCAGGCAAGACGTTCCACCAGCGAGCGGAGCGCCCTGGCGGGCGAGGCCGCGGCCGAGGCGGCCGAGGCCGCGCTGCGCGCCGAGCCCGAGCCCGTCCCGGCCGCCGCGGCGGAGACCGCGCCGGACACCGCCGAGGCGCCGGCCACGGCCAAGCCCGGGAAGGCCCCCAGGACCCCCCAGGCGCCCACCGAGAACCACACCCCGGACCCGGACGACCCCCGCGCCGCCGCCTTCTTCGACTGCGACAACACCATCCTGCGCGGGGCCGCGGTCTTCTACCTCGGCGTCGGCCTCTACCGCCGCGGCTTCCTCACCCGCCGCGACATCGCCCGCTTCGCCTGGCAGCAGGCCTGGTTCCGGCTGCACGGCGCCGAGGACCCGGACCACATCTCGGACGCCCGGAACACCGCCCTCGGCATCGTCGCCGGCAAGCGCGCCGCCGACCTGGAGGAGATCTGCGAGCAGATCTTCGAGGAGGTCGTCGCCGACAAGATCTGGCCGGGCACCCGCGCCCTGGTCCAGATGCACCTGGACGCCGGCCAGCGGGTCTGGCTGGTCACCGCCGCCCCGCTGGAGGTGGCCCGGATCATCGCCCGGCGGCTCGGCATGACCGGCGCGCTCGGCACCGTCGCCGAGGCCCGGGACGGCCACTACACGGGCCGACTGGTCGGCGACCTGCTGCACGGCCCGGCCAAGGCCGCCGCCGTCGGCGCGCTGGCCCGCCGCGAACGCCTCGACCTCGACCGCTGCGCCGCGTACAGCGACTCGGCCAACGACATCCCGATGCTCTCGCTGGTCGGCCACCCGTACGTGGTCAACCCGGACGGCGCGCTGCGCCGCCACGCCCGGGCCCAGGGGTGGCGGGTGCGGGACTTCCGCACCGGTCGGAAGGCGGCCCGGGTGGGGCTGCCGGCGGCGGCCGCGGTCGGGGTGCTGGCCGGCGCGACGGCGGCCGGGGTGGCGCTGTACCGCCGTCGCCGCCACGCCTGATTTCCCGCCCGATCCCCTCGCCGGAGCCGTCAGGCGCGCTTGCGCGAGGTCACCCGACGAGCTCGCCCGCGCGGGTGACCGGACGTCAACCAGGGCCCTGACCTGGCCGCTCGTACGGGCGAACTCCCGTGCGTGACAGGACAGTCCGGGCCCCATGTGCGAACCTGTCTGCCGGTGACCGGTTCTGATCGTTCGCCAGGCCGGGAAAGTCAGGGGTTGCGGAGCCCCAAGGCTGGGAAACCGCCCGCCAGGCCGCCGAATTGGTCACCCTGGGCGCCTGTTCGATCACGTTGAGCCGGATGAACGATGACAGCTCCGGTCAGTGTCAGCCGAATATGCGCAACAAATGGATCCCAAACGACCACTTCAACCACACGGTGTAGCTGTCATTGCACAAAGCGTTATTCTCTCCTGGATGCACGTCACCCACGCGTCCCGCTCGAACGGATGCTTCGGGGAGTGCTCTCCGCGCAGGCGGAGGTGATCCGTCCACAGTTCTGCCTCTGGGAGTCCCGTGTACCCACCCGTCCGGAACGACGCGCCTGCACCCTCCCGCCCGTCGTCCGCGCCCCTGCGCCCCCGTACCGGCCACCGCAGCCGTCCGACCGCCGAGCGGCAGATCTCCACCGGTCTGGACATGCTGCGCAACCTGCTCCGCAGCCAGCTCGCCACCTCGCCCCAACTCGCACCCGCCGGCGGATCGTTCAACCACCCGCACGGCCCCGGCCTGGCCCTGCGCACCACCGCCGCCGGCTCGACCGGCACCGGCTCGACGGGCACCGGCTCGCGCGGCCGCACCGGCAGCACCGGCGTCGGCCGCGGCCGCGCCCGAACCACGACCGGCCCCGGCTACGAGACCGAGCACAACCCGATCATGGAGCTGGTCGAGCGGGCCCAGGCCGGCGAGAGCGAGGCCTTCGGCCGGCTCTACGACCACTACGCGGACACCGTGTACCGCTACATCTACTACCGGGTAGGCAGCCGGGCCACGGCCGAGGACCTCACCAGCGAGACGTTCCTGCGCGCGCTGCGCCGGATCGGCACCTTCACCTGGCAGGGTCGCGACTTCGGCGCCTGGCTGGTCACCATCGCCCGCAACCTGGTCGCCGACCACTTCAAGTCCAGCCGCTTCCGGCTGGAGGTCACCACCGGCGAGATGCTCGACTCCAACGAATGCGAGCGCAGCCCCGAGGAGTCGGTGCTGGAGTCGCTCTCCAACGCCGCCCTGCTGGACGCCGTGCGCCGGCTCAACCCGCAGCAGCAGGAGTGCGTCACGTTGCGCTTCCTGCAGGGGCTCTCGGTCGCCGAGACGGCCAGGATCATGGGCAAGAACGAGGGCGCCATCAAGACCCTCCAGTACCGCGCCGTCCGCACCCTGGCCCGGCTGCTCCCGCCCGACGCGCGGTGAGCCTGTCGTGACCGAGGGGGACACAGCCGGGGTGTCGCCCGGCCGGCCGTCACCGTCCGCACCCGACCGACACGTCAGAGTGAACGGTCGATCCGATGATCAGCCGTGCGTAACCGACCGCCCGCACCGATCGTTGGCCAGAGTGCAAGCCTCCACCAGGCGTACGGTCAAGCCGAATTGTGACCTGTCACCCGATGGAGTGGCTTTGGCCAGCCGGGGCAACCGTCCGGCAGGCCGGGGTGTCGACAACGACGAAGGGAGGTGTGGCCCGTGACGGCAAACGTGCTGGAGCACCGGCGGGCGAAGGCCTTCGCCGAGGTGCTGGAGGCCCACCGGACGGAGCAACGCGCTGCAACCGACGCGGAATCGGCCAACGCCGCAGGTACCGGCCCCGGTTCGGCCGCGATGGCCGAACTGGTCGGCCTGACCGACGCACTGGAAGCGCTGCCCGGACCGGTGCTGGACCGCGAGGTCCGGACGGTCCAACGCGCCCAGCTGATGGCCGCGTTCGAACAGGCCTTCGCCGGCGGACCGGGGGCCGCGGTGCCCCGCCAGCGCCGCCACCGGGCGATCCGGAGCGCGCCACGCGGCCGCTGGAGCCGCCGGTTCGCGATCGGCGGACTCGTGGCCGGGCTCGCCGTCGGCAGCCTGGCCGGTGCCGCCGCCGCGAGCACCGGCTCCGTACCCGGTGACACGCTGTACGGGCTGAAGCGCGGCCTCGAAGGGCTCCGACTGGACTTCGCGGGCTCCGATTCGGAGCGCGGCGAGCTGCTGCTCGACAACGCCGCCACCCGGCTCGGCGAGGCGAAGGTCCTGGTCGGCCGCACCGGCCCGGCGGGCGGGCTCAGCCCGGGCACCGTCGAGCAGGTCCGCCACGCCCTGGACGACATGCACGCCGACGCCCTCAAGGGCCGCGAGCTGCTGCGCTCGGTCTACCGCAGCAACGGCTCGCTCGAGCCGATGCGCGCGCTGGCCGGCTTCGCCCAGGACGAGGACGGCCGCTGGACCGAGCTGCAGGGCAAGCTGCCCGTGCAACTCACCCAGCAGGCCTCCCTGGTGAACCAGCTCTTCGACGACATAAGCGAGGACGTCGCGCCCCTGCGCCTGGCCCAGCCCCCCGCCAACAGCGGTGGCACGGCAGGCTCCGGGGCGGGCGGCGGCTCCTCCGACCGGACCGGCGGCTCCCCCGCCGGTACCCCGGCCGACGGCTCCGGCGCGACCCAGGGCGGCGGCCAGGCCCCGGGCAGCGGCGCCACCGGCAGCAACCGCCCCGGTGCCACCGAACACGCCCCGGCCAACCCCGGCGCCGGCGGCAGCGGCGGCAAGGGCGCCGGCCTGCCGAGCACCCTGCCCACCAGCGCCCCGGACGCCGTCAACGGGCTGGTCGGCGACCTCACCGGCGGGCTCACCGGCGCCAAGCCCTCGCCGAACCCCGACGCGGCCCCGCCGTCGGCGCCGAAGCCGTCCGGCACGCCCGGAGTCCCGGACGAGGCCCGGCAGCAGGGCGTCGAGGTGCCCCCACTGGTCCCGGGCCTGCTGCCCGGGTTGCGGATCCTCGGCGGCTGACCGGGGTTGTGCGGCGGGCCCGGCGGAGTGCGATATCCGCCGGGCCCGCTCCGTACGCTCGTGCGCTGCCGCACCCCCGCGCTGGTACGGACGGTCAGAAGAACACCGAGCGGCGCTGCATCAGCAGCTGGTAGAGCGTGTGCTGGATGGTCTCGCGCACCTCGTCGGCCAGGTCGAAGACCAGCATCGGGTCGTCCGCCGCCTCCGCCGGGTACCCGTCGGTGGCGATCGGCTCGCCGAATCGGATCGTCCACTTGGTCGGCAGCGGCAGCATCCCCAGCGGGCCCAGCCAGGGGAAGGTCGGCGTGATCGGCACGTACGGCAGGCCCAGCAGCCGGGCCAGCGTCTTCACGTTGCCGATCATCGGGTAGGTCTCCTCCGCCCCGACGATCGAGCACGGCACGATCGGCACCCGCGCCCGCAGCGCCGAGGCAACGAAGCCGCCCCGGCCGAAGCGCTGGAGCTTGTAGCGCTCGGAGAAGGGCTTGCCGATGCCCTTGAAGCCCTCCGGCCAGACCCCGACCACCTCGCCGCGCTCCAGCAGCGCCTGGGCGTCCTCGTTGCAGGCCAGCGTGTGGCCGGCCTTGCGGGCCAGCTCGTTGATGCCGGGCAGCACGAAGACCAGGTCGGCGGCGAGCATCCGCAGGTGCCGCCGGTTCGGGTGGTGGTCGTGGATGGCCACCTGGGTCATCAGCGCGTCCAGCGGGATCGTCCCGGAGTGGTTGGCGACGATCAGCGCGCCGCCCTCGGCCGGGATGTTCTCCGCGCCCTGGACGTCGATCCGGAAGTACTTCTCGGCCAGTGGGCGCAGCAGCGCGAGCAGCACCTCCTCGGTGAGCTCCCGGTCGAAGCCGAACTCGTCCACCTCGTAGTCGCCGGTGACCCGGCGGCGCAGGAAGGCCAGCCCCTCGGCGGCGCGGCCCTCCCAGCCCTTGCCGAACAGCCGGGTGGCCGCCGGGCCGAGCGGCCCGGACAGCGCCCCGCCGACGGCCCCGGCGAGCCGGTCGGCCAGGCCGGGGCCCGGGCCCTCGGGCTCGGACCAGCTGGGGGCGGACTCGATCGGGATGACCTTGGCCTCGCCCGACGCGTTCTCGGCTGCGGCACTCATCGCGGGTTCAGCTCCTCGGTCGGCGGGGGCGGTTCGGTACGGCGGAGGCGTCGTCGGCGGCGGCCGCCCCTTCCGGGCCGAGCAGGGCGGTCAGCCGGTCGGTGACGGCGGCCAGCCGCCCGGGCGGCAGCAGGCCCGGGCCCCGGGCGGCGGCGAAGTCAGCGAAGGCCTCGGGGGTGGTGAACGCCGGGCGGTAGCCGAAGGTCTCGCGCAGCCGCGTGGTGTCCACCACCCGGCCGTGGGTGAGCAGCCGCAGCTGCTCCGGCGAGACGTCCACCAGCCGGGTCTGCCGGGCCAGGACGGCCATCCAGCTGACCGCGGGCAGCAGCAGCGGCAGGGTGGGCCGGCCGAGCCGGCGGGCGCACTGGGAGAGCAGCAGGACGCCCTCCCCCGCCACGTTGAAGGTCCCGGTGTTGACGGTGCCCGGTTCGGGCTCGCCGACGGCCCGGCAGAGTACGGCGACGGCGTCGTCCTCGTGGACGAACTGCAGCCGCGGGTCGTAGCCGAGGACGGTCGGCAGCACCGGGAGCGCGAAGTACTCGCCGAGCGGGGTGTCCGCGTTCGGACCGACGATGTTGGCGAAGCGCAGCACCGTCACCGCGACGTCAGGGCGGCGCCGGGCGAAGCCCCGGACGTACCCCTCGACCTCCGCCGCGTCCTTGGCGAAGCCCCCGCCGGGCGGGTCCTTCGGCTGGATCCGCTCGCTGAACACCGCCGGGTCACGGGGCGCGGAGCCGTACACGCCGGTGGTCGACTTCACCACCAGCCGACGCACCCCGGGTGCCTTCTGGCAGGCGCCGAGCAGCTGCATGGTGCCGATGACGTTGGACTCCTTCACCGCGGAGCGGTTGGTGGAGCCCAGGCCGGTGGCGCTGACGCTGAGGTGCACGACGGTGTCCACCCGGTGCTCGGCGAGCACCCGGGCGAGCGCCGGGCGCCGCAGGTCGAGCTGGTGGAAGCGGTACGGGGCGGCCGGGCCGGCCGGCTCCTCGGCCGGCACCCGGGGCGGCTGCACGTCCACGCCGACGACCAGGTCCACGCCCGGACGGCGACGGACCTCGGCGGCGAAGCGGGCACCGAGACGGCGCGCCACGCCGGTGACGAGCACGACCACGCCCACGGTGCTGCACCCCATTCCTCGACCCGAGCGGCCTGTGTGCACCGTACCGCGCCGCCCTGCCGGGCCGGGAAACGACACCGCCCGCCCGGGCCACGAGGGCCAGGGCGGGCGGTGGAAGCGCTGGACGCGCTGGGCGCGGCCGGGGGCGCTTACTTCTTGTTGCGACGCTGAACGCGAGTGCGCTTGAGAAGCTTGCGGTGCTTCTTCTTGGCCATACGCTTGCGACGCTTCTTGATGACAGAGCCCACGGAACAACCCTCGCTCACTGAGACTCTCGTCCGTGAGAGACGGAGTCCATACGACTGACGTGAGGGCCTAGCCTACCGTCCATGGCGCGAAGGCCGTAATCCCGCTCCCGGTAGCCGGGAAACTCGCGGGAAATCCAGGGCGAACGGGGACGAACGGGGGTGGGCCCGCGGCTGCGGACCCGCCCCCGCCGGCCCGGTCCTACGCGCTCTCGAGCCGCACGTACGACTCCTTGAGGTACTCGTGCACCGCCTGCTGGGGCACCCGGAAGGACCGTCCGACCCGGATGGCCGGCAGTTCTCCGCTGTGCACCAACCGGTACACCGTCATCTTGGACACCCGCATGACCGCAGCGACCTCCGCCACGGTCAGGAAGACGACTTCCTGCAGGGGACGCTCCAGGGAACTCATGACCATCACCCGACCCTTACCCGTGTGCAAGGCACCGGCTTCCCCTCCGGTGACTCCACCGGCACACGTGTATCCCCAGAGTAGTTATGGGTGGTACCAGTGGGAAGAGGGGAGGTGCAGTCCTCGTACGGTGAGAGATAGGACTGTTGCAGTACGTAGCCACTCGGCGGATCGCACGGGTCGGCGTACGCACGGCCCGGCGGGCGGGCGGCCGGGGCGCCCTCGCTGCCCGGCCGGGGCGGCGGGTTCAGGCCAGCAGACCGTGGTGGGGGAACACCGCGCGGCGGCTCGCGAGGATGGCCTGATCGAGCCGGTCGGCCGGATCGTAACCCGCGTCGAAGTCGCGCCAGGCCGGGCGGGCGCCGTCGGTCATCCGCAGCGGGGCCGGGCGGCGGGTACGGCGGTAGACCTCGGCGCGCCAGGACTCGGGGGTCTCGGTGGCGGGGTCGACGGGTCGTCCGGCGGCGGTGGCGACCAGATGGGTCCAGGTGCGCGGGACGACGTCGACCACCGCGTAGCCGCCCCCGCCGGTGGCCACCCAGCGGCCGTCGGCGTGGCGGTGGGCGAGGTCGTGCAGTTCCTCGGCGATCAGCCGCTGGGCGTCCACGGTGACGGCGAGGTGGGCGAGCGGGTCCTCCACATGGGTGTCGGCGCCGTGCTGGGTGACCAGGACCTGCGGCCGGAAGGCGTCGAGCAGGTCGGGCACCAGGGCGTGGAAGGCGCGCAGCCAGCCGGCGTCGCCGGTGCCGGCCGGCAGCGGCAGGTTGGCGGCGGAGCCGGGGGCATCCGGGCCGCCGGTCTCCATCGGCCAGCCGGTCTGCGGGAAGAGCGTGGCGGGGTGCTCGTGCAGGGAGACGGTGAGCACCCGGGGGTCGTTCCAGAAGGCCTCCTGGACGCCGTCGCCGTGGTGGACGTCCACGTCGACGTAGGCGACCCGCTCGGCGCCGAGTTCGAGCAGCCGGGCGATGGCCAGCGCGGGGTCGTTGTAGATGCAGAAACCGGAGGCCTTGCCGGGCATCGCGTGGTGCAGTCCGCCGGCGAAGTTGACGGCGTGCGGGGTCTCGCCGCGCCAGACCGCCTCGGCGGCGGCCACCGACTGGCCGGCGATCAGCGCGGAGGCCGAGTGGATCGCGGGGAAGGACCAGTTGTCGTCGGTGCCGAGGCCGTGCCGGGGGTCGGTCCGGTCGGGGTGGGCGGCGGCGTGCTTGACCGCCTCGACGTACTCCCGGGTGTGCACCAGCTGGAGGGTGGACTCGCCGGCGGCCGGCCCGGACCGGACGGTCACCCCGGGACCGCCGTCCAGCCCGAGGGCCTCGACCAGACGCATGGTGAGCGCCAGCCGGGTCGGGTCCATCGGGTGGCCGGGGCCGAAGTCGTAGGCGGTGACGGCCTCGTCCCAGAAGAGGTGCAGGCCGCAGGGGGTGTCACGCTCGGCTTCGGGCATGGCCTCCACCGTAGCGGGTGGCGGTGGCCGGGCCGCCGCCAGGGCGCGCCGGGGCGGAAGCGCTTTGTTGAGGCGGTACAGACAAAAGCTATCCGGCTCCCTATCCTCTCCGCCATGAAGCCATTCAGCGTGCAACGCCTTGGGGTAATTCTCGCTGCAATACTGGGACTTGGCCTGTTCTTTGCCGCCCAGCCGGCCTCCGCCGCGGTCAGCGGACCCGCTTTCGCCGTCGACAGGTCGACCGCGAAGGCCGGTGACCAGCTGACCCTGACGCTGTCCCTCACCAACACCGAGACCAGCGACATCTACTTCGGCTACGAGACCATCTCGCCGACCTGGCCCGCCAACACCAGCGGCGCCTTCACCGTCACGAGCTGCACCGGGGACACGGTCGACTGCGTGATCAGCGGGAACAGCGCCAACTTCCACTTCAACGCGCCGATCGCGCCGGGAGCGACCAGGACCGTCACGCTCACCGTCAAGATCGCCGACACCCCGTCGTGGGGCGCCGGGCCCTACACGGTGAACTGGGCGACCTACCTCTACTACGAGTTCGGCCAGGTGGGCAGTCCGACCGACGTCAGGGAGGGCGGCTCGCTCTCCGGGCTGCCCGAGCTGCAGACCGTGATCAGCTGACCCCCGTCCCGCCAACGGCCCCCGTCGTCACGCGGCGGCGGGGGCCAGCGCCGGTGCCGGGGCGAAGCGGTCCGCCAGCGGCAGGACGGCGAGCACCAGCAGCATCGGGGCCAGCAGCGCCCAGCGGTAGGAGCTCGCGTCGGCGATCGCCCCGACCAGCGGCGAACCGATCAGGAAACCCACGTAGTTGAAGAGGTTGAGCCGGGCCACCGCGGCGTCCGAGTCGGCCGGGAAGAGCCGGCCGCCGGCCGCGAAGACCTGCGGGATGATCGCGCAGATGCCGAAGCCGAGCACAGTGAACCCGGCGACGCCCGCCCAGGCGGCGGGCGCCACCGCGGCCACCCCGAAACCGAGCGCGGCCAGCGCCGCACCCGCGCGGACCACCAGGACGGCGCCGAAGCGCTGCACCGCGCGGTCGCCCAGAGCGCGGCCGAGCAGCATCGCGACCATGTAGCCGAGGTAGGAGAGCTTGGCGAGGTCCTCGCGGCTGCCCAGGCCGTCGGTGAGGTACTTGACGCTGTAGTTGGAGACCGAGGCGTCGGCGATGTACGCGAAGGCCATCGCCAGGCAGAGCGGCAGCAGCGGCCGCCAGGGGATGGACCGGGCGGCGGCCTCGGCGGCCTCCCGGACGGCGTCGCCGAGTTCGGCCGGGCCCGCGAAGCTGGTGCCGGTGACCACCGCGAGCGGGGCGATCACCGCGGCGGCCGTGCCGAACAGCACCGGCAGCCCGAGGTCGTAGTGCGAGCCGAGGCCCGCCAGGGCCGCGCCGACGATGCCGCCCAGGCTGAACGCGGCATGGAAGCCGATCATGATCGAGCGGCCGTAGCGGTGCTGCAGGCCCACCCCGAGCATGTTCATACTGGCGTCCAGTGCCCCCACCAGCAGCCCGAACGCCCCCAGCGCGAGGGCGAGTTGCCACAGCATGTCACCGAGCCCGGCCGCCGCCAGGCTGAGGCAGACGGCGGGTTGGACCACCCGCAGCACGGCCCGCGCGCCGGTGCGCTTCACCAGCTGCTCGGAGGTGATCGAGCCGACCCCGGCCAGGATCGGCACGGCGGCCAGGAAGACCGGCAGCAGCCCGTCGCTCAGCCCGTACCGGTGCTGCAGCTCCGGGATACAGGTGACCAGCAGCGCGAAGGTGGTGCCCTGCAGCAGGAAGCTGACGGCGAGTGCGGCCCGCCCCACCCGCAGGCCGGGCGGGACCGCGGACGGCGCGGCACTCATACGGACCTCCACACGGGCCTCCCGGCGACCTCGCTACCGCCCGGTAGGACGATGTTGGCGAGAGCGTAGGCGGTGCGCCGCGATTGCGGGAGGGGTCGCGCAGGGACTTCTGCCCCGGCCGCCGCGGACTACTTCCCGCCGGAGGCCAGCTCCCTGGAACGGTCCCGGGCCGCCTCCAGGGCGCCCAGCAGCGCGGCCCGCACACCGTGGTTCTCCAGCTCGCGGATGGCCGCGATGGTGGTGCCGGCCGGGGAGGTGACCGCCTCGCGCAGCTTCACCGGGTGCTCGCCGGAGTCCCGCAGCATCACCGACGCGCCGATCGCGGACTGCACGATCAGGTCGTGCGCCACCTGGCGGGGCAGGCCGAGCAGGATCCCCGCGTCGGTCATCGCCTCGACCAGGAAGTAGAAGTAGGCCGGGCCGGAGCCGGAGAGCGCGGTGGCCGCGTCCTGCTGGGACTCCGGCAGCCGCAGCGCCTTGCCGACCGAGCTGAAGATCTCCTCGGTGCGCGCCAGGTGCTCCTCGGTGGCGTGCGAGCCCGCCGAGATGACGCTCATCCCCTCGTCCACCAGGACCGGCGTGTTGGGCATCACCCGGACCACCGGAGTGCCGGCCGCCAGCCGCTCCTCGAACCAGGCCGTCGGGACGCCGGCCGCGGCCGAGATCACCAGCCGGTCCGCACCGACGTGCGGGGCCAGCTCCTCCAGCAGGGTACCCATGTCCTGCGGCTTGACCGCGAGGATCAGGGTGTCGGCGAGCTTGGCGGCCTCGGCGTTGGAGACCGCCACCACGCCGTACCGGGCGGCGAGTTCGACCGCGCGCTCGGGGCGGCGGGCGGTCACCAGGACGTCCGCCGGGTTCTTGCCCGCCCGCAGCAGGCCGGAGAGCAGGGCCTCGCCGATCTTGCCGGTGCCCAGGAAGGCGATCTTCTGTCCGCGTGCTGCGCTGCTGCCCATGGTCCGCTCCTTGCCTTGGTACTGCGGCCATCCTCGCACCGTACGTCGGCGCCCGGCGGGACCGTCCGGTTCGTGGTCGCCGGGCCCGGCGGGGTGCGCCGCTCGCTCGGCCGTCGCCGCGCCTTGTCGCGCCTTGTCGGCCCTTGTCGACCTTCCCGCCCCTAGGGAGAAAACCAGGGGGTTCCCCTATGGCCTCCGGGGCCGGGCGGGCGCACCGTTGAACCATGGCACACGACGAAATGTCCCGACGTGAGAACCGGCAACTCGCCGTCGCCTCGGCGACCGTGGGCCCGTGGCGAACCGCCGCGGGGGTCGGTGCGGTGGTGGGGGCGACCTCCCTGGGGATCGAGGCGATCTCCGGGAGCTGGTCGCTGAGCATGCTGGCCGGACCGGCCGGCTGGGCGCTGTTCTTCTTCTTCCTGGTCGGCACCGTCGGCGGGCAACTGCGCCGCGACACCGCCGACCGGCGGCTGCGCCGCTGGGCGAACGACCACCCGTGGCAGTCGGCCCTCCCGGCGGCCGGCGGGCTGCTGGCACTGAACACCCTGGCGCAGCTGTTCCTCGGCGACTCCGGTCTGTTCGGCGCCTTCTTCATCTCGCTGCTGCCCGCCGGCCTCCTGCTGGCGATCGCCGGGGTGGTGGGGTCGGTGAAGCAGGCCCGCCGCAAGGGCTGACGCACCGGCACGGTTCAGGACGAAACAGGGTGAAGCGCCACCCGGCGGGCACGAGTTCACCACGTGGAGCGCCCCCGATCAGCGCATCGTCACACCCCGTCGTCATACTGGCGCGATGCCGATAGCCGAAGATCCGGAACCGCGCCCCGTCAGGGGCGACGAGCCGGGCGGGTCCGACCCGTCCGGAACGGGTGCGAAGGACCCGTTCGCCGACCTCGTCCTGGACGACGAATTCGTCCGGGGCGCCGCCGTCAAGGAACAGAGCGGGCGCACCCGCATGCTCACCGCCCGGTGGAAGCACACCCCGCCGGTCGACCCGGGCGGCCGCCGCTCGGTCAACGACGGCCCGGCGAAGAAGGCCAAGCGCCGCTTCGGGCGCAAGCCGAAGCCCCAAGCGGTCGACCCCTGGGGCAACCCGCGCCCGCGCAGTCGCCAACTGCCGTGGCGCACACCGCTCTACGTCGTGCTGACCGTCACCGTGCTGCTCGCGGCCCTGAACGTCAACGGGCTGCGCAACTGGTACTCGGACCACTACGGCGGCTCCTCCTCGGCCCACACCCCCGCGCCGACCGTCGCCCCCGAGACGGCCCGGCCGACCACCGCGCCGCCGAAGGTCGACGAACAGCAGCCGACCGTCGACCACCCCTGGGCCGGGTCCCTCGCCGAGGGCTGGCCGAACGGCGCCGAGGCCTTCGTCCTCCCCGAGGCACAGGCCACCGGCGTCTTCTCCACCGCCCAGGTCGCCGCCCAACTGCAGTCCGTCAAGGACTACCTGATCGCCGCCAACCTCGACCCCAAGGTGGTCGCCGGCGGCCGTCCGGACGCCGCCCTGGCACTGCTGGAGCGGGAGGACCAGGACGGCGCGAAGGCCGCACTGGAGCACCCGTCCAAGGACAACGACCCGACCAACTGGTTCAGCCGGTTCGACCCGCGCGACGCGATCCCGGTGGGCGACACGGTCAAGGTGCAGGGCCGGATGACCTACGAAGGCGACGGGGACAAGGGCGTCCTGATCCACACCGACTTCAGCTTCGTGTACGCGCTGCGCCCCGGCCCCGAGGCCGCCAAGCGGGCCGGGTCGCCCCAGCCGACGACCCCCGCCCCGCAGCCGACGAAGCCCGCCGCGCCGCAGGGCGGCGGCACGGCCAAGCCGGCGGGTCTCCTCGTGCCGGCGGGTCTGCTCGCGCCGACGGACGACGTGGCCGGGGACACCTGGACCACCCGCACGATCGTGCGGCGGGCGGACACGTTCCGCTTCTACGACCCGGGCCGCTACCAGGTCCAGCCGAAGAAGATCGTGTACGCCAAGAGCCAGACGGACCCCGCCAACTCGGCCTGCGACGTCTACGACGGCTTCTTCCACCCGCAGTTCGACCAGTTCGCGGCGCTGCGACCGGACACCCCCGGCTCCCGGCCGACCGGCCCGGCCATCGACCCGTACGACCGCAGCAAGGACATCCAGCAGACCGACGAGTGCGGCACGATCAGCCGCTACTGACCGGTCAGCGCTTGCGCTTGGCCCTGGCGTCGGGCCGGCCGCTGCGGCCGGCCTGGCGCTTCTCGTACTGGGCGACGGCCCGCTGGTACGCGGCGCGGCGCACCGCCTCGCCCGGCGCCTCGACCAGGCTGCGGGCGAAGTAGGCGGCCAGGGCGCCGGCGCTGCCGATGAGCCAGACCGCGCCGAGCGACTTGTCCTCGGCCATCCAGCCGGTCAGCTGGTCCCTGCCCTCGGTGAGCAGCTTCCAGGTGCGCCGGACGGACATCATCGAGCAGATCGCGATGGCGGCGGTCATCAGCCCGTTGACGAAGGTCCCGTTGTCGGAGAGGGCGATGCCCTCGACGCCGAACCGCAGCACCAGCACCACGGCGGCGGTCGCGGCCAGGGCGCCGACGGACACGGCGACCCGGCGCGGCCAGTAGCCGCCGTCCCGGTTCAGCCAGCTGGTGCCGAACCAGCGGATCGGCTCCGGCTCGGGCGCGCCGACGGTCTTGGGGGCGCCGACGGCCTTGGGCGCGGGGGTGGGGGGCTGCTCGCTCACGCCGTCGATTATCACCCGACCGCCCCATCCGGCGGAGGAGCCGTCCGAACCGACGGAGGAGCCGTCCCCTACGGCGAAGGAGCCGTCCCGGCCTGCGGGACGGCTCCTTCGCGTACTGCCGGGGCTCAGCCGAGCTTGGTCACGTCGCGGACGGCGCCCTTGTCGGCGGAGGTGGCCATCGCGGCGTAGGCGCGCAGGGCCTGGCTGACCTGGCGCTCGCGGCTCTTCGGGCGGTAGCCGCCCGAGGCCTCCAGGGCGCGGCGGCGCTCGGCGAGGACCTCGTTCGGGACCTCCAGGGAGATGGTCCGGCCGGGGATGTCGATGGCGATGGTGTCGCCGTCCTCGACGAGGGCGATGGTGCCGCCGGAGGCCGCCTCCGGGGAGGCGTGGCCGATGGACAGACCCGAGGTGCCGCCGGAGAAACGGCCGTCGGTGACCAGCGCGCAGGCCTTGCCGAGGCCGCGGCCCTTGAGGAAGGACGTCGGGTAGAGCATCTCCTGCATGCCCGGGCCACCCTTGGGGCCCTCGTAGCGGATGACGACGACGTCGCCCTCCTTGATCCGCTTGGCCAGGATCGCCTCGACCGCGTCCTCCTGGGACTCGACGACGACGGCCGGGCCGCTGAAGGTCCAGATCGACTCGTCCACGCCGGCGGTCTTCACGATGCAGCCGTCCTCGGCGAGGTTGCCGTGCAGCACGGCCAGGCCGCCCTCGACGGAGTAGGCGTGCTCGACGCCGCGGATGCAGCCCTTGGCGGCGTCGGTGTCCAGCGACTCCCAGCGCTCGGACTGGGAGAAGGCCTCGGAGGAGCGGACGCAGCCGGGGGCGGCGTGCCACAGCTCGACGGCCTCGGCGGAGGGCGAGCCGCCGCGCACGTCCCAGGTCTTGAGCCACTCGGCGAGCGAGTCGGCGTGCACGGTGTGGACGTCCTCGTTGAGCAGCCCGCCGCGGTACAGCTCGCCGAGGATCGCCGGGATGCCGCCGGCCCGGTGGACGTCCTCCATGTAGTACGAGCCGTTCGGCGCGACCTTGGACAGGCAGGGCACCTTGCGGGAGATCGCGTCGATGGCCCGCAGGTCGAAGTCCAGCTCGGCCTCCTGGGCGGCGGCGAGCAGGTGCAGGATCGTGTTGGTCGAGCCGCCCATGGCGATGTCCAGGGCCATGGCGTTCTCGAAGGCGGCGCGGGTGGCGATCGCCCGGGGCAGGACGGAGGCGTCGTCACCGTCGTAGTAGCGGTTCGCGATCGCGACGACGGTCTGCCCGGCGTTCTCGTACAGCGCCCGGCGGGCCGTGTGGGTGGCGAGCACCGAACCGTTGCCGGGCAGCGAGAGGCCGATGGCCTCGGTGAGGCAGTTCATCGAGTTGGCGGTGAACATGCCGGAACACGAACCGCAGGTCGGGCAGGCGTTCTCCTCGATGATCGCGATGTCCTCGTCGGAGACGTTCTCGTTGACGGCCTGCGAGATCGCGTCGACCAGGTCGAGCTTGCGCACGGTGCCGTCGACCAGGGTGGCCTTGCCGGCCTCCATCGGACCGCCGGAGACGAAGACGGTCGGGATGTTCAGGCGCAGCGCGGCCATCAGCATGCCCGGGGTGATCTTGTCGCAGTTGGAGATGCAGATCAGGGCGTCCGCGCAGTGCGCGTTGACCATGTACTCGACCGAGTCGGCGATCAGGTCGCGCGAGGGCAGCGAGTAGAGCATGCCGCCGTGGCCCATCGCGATGCCGTCGTCCACGGCGATGGTGTTGAACTCGCGCGGGATGCCGCCCGCCTGCTTGATCGCCTCGGAGACGATCCGGCCCACCGGCTGGAGGTGGGTGTGGCCGGGGACGAACTCCGTGAAGGAGTTGGCGACCGCGATGATCGGCTTGCCGAAGTCCTCGCGGGCTACACCGGCCGCCCGGAGAAGCGCCCGGGCGCCTGCCATGTTGCGACCGTGGGTGACCGTACGGGACCTCAGCTCGGGCACTGTGCTCCACTCCTTCGGGCTCTCGCCGGCGCCCCGCCGGTGGGAGGGTGCGGGGGCCGCTGTGGCTACCGAGCCTACGCCCGCCGTCCGGGCGGCGGACGGGCCGTCCGCGATGCGGTCGTACCGCCGGCGTGCGGGCCGGCGTGCGGGCCGGGGGGTTGTCGACGGGCGGTGGGCGGGGGGCGGCTGGCCGGCGGGGGCGGCGGGCAGTCGGCAGTGAGGTGGGCGGCTGGTCGGTGGGCGGCGCTGCGGGATCACCCCGGGGTGACGGCCACCGTGAGGTCGAGGGCGAACGGCTCGACCACGATGCCGTCCGGGAACTCGACGAGCATGGCCTCCCGCTCGGCGGCCAGCACCGGCGCACGCTCCTCGGGGCTCAACGAGGCCAGGTACGAGCGGGAGGTGAGGTCGGTCAGCACGTGGTCGACGGTGACCCGCCGCTCCCAGTGCAGCACCGCCCGTTCGACCGCGAGGCCGGCCGGCGCGAAGTGGCTGGTGTGGTCGCTGATCCCGCCGTAGCCGCGGTAGCGGGCGGGCAGTGCGGCGGCCATCCGCCGGTCCCGGGCCCGGACCCACGGCACGGTCTCGTCGTGCACGTTCCACCAGACGGCGACGGCGCCGCCCGGCCGCAGGACCCGGAGCGCCTCGGGGACCGACCGCTCGGGGTACGTCCAGTGGAAGGCCTGGGCGTAGGTGATCAGGTCGGCGGAGTGGTCGTGGAAGGGCAGGTCGTCGCCGCTGCCGCGGACCAGCGGCAGCGTGGGCGAGGAGGCCAGGAACTGGGCGGCCATGCCGGAGCTGGGCTCGACGGCGACGACGTCCGCGCCCCTGGCGGCCAGCAGCCGTGTGGCGATGCCGGTGCCCGCGCCGACGTCCAGGACCCGGGCGCCCTTGAGGCCCCGGCCCCACAGCCGCTCCAGCGCGTCGAACAGCTCGTCGGGGTAGCCGGGGCGGCCCCGGTCGTACTCGGCGGCCACCGCGCCGAAGCTCCCGGCGGCCTCCCGGTAGTTCCGCTCCTCCGTCATGTCTCGCCCTCCGTACGGAAGTTCGTACCCACAGCGGGGCGTGCCCGTGCGGCTCAGCGTACGCGCGAGGAGGTGGCCAGGTGCAAGCGGGTAAAAGCCAGGGCCTCGGCCAGATCGGCCTCGCGTTCGGCGGGCGACGCGGAGCGCCGGGTGTTGACTTCCAGCACCACGTGGCCGTCGAACCCGGTACGGGCGAGGTGCTCCAGCAGCTCCGCGCAGGGCTGCTTGCCGCGGCCGGGGATCAGGTGCTCGTCCTTGCCGGAGCCGCTGCCGTCGGCCAGGTGCACGTGGGCGAGCCGGTCGCCCATCCGCTCGACCATGGCGAAGGTGTCGATCCGGGACGTCGCCACGTGCGAGAGGTCGATGGTGAAGTGCCGGTACTCCTCGTCGGTGACGTCCCAGCCGGGCGCGTACGCCAGCACCTCACGGTCGCGGTAGCGCCACGGGTACATGTTCTCGACGGCGAAGCGGACGTCGGTCTCGCCCGCCATCCGGTTGATGCCCTCGACGAAGTCCCGGGCGTACTGGCGCTGCCAGCGGAACGGCGGATGGACGACGACGGCGCTCGCGCCGAGCTTCTCGGCCGCCGCCCGGGCCCGGACCAGCTTGGTCCACGGGTCGGTGGTCCACACCCGCTGGGTGATCAGCAGACAGGGCGCGTGCACGGCCAGGATCGGCAGCTGATGGGCGTCGGAGAGCCGGCGCAGCGCCTCGATGTCCTGACTGACCGGATCGTTCCAGACCATCACCTCGACCCCGTCGTAGCCGAGCTTCGCCGCCAGCTCGAAAGCGACGGCGGTGCTCGCCGGGTACACCGAAGCGGTGGACAGGGCCACCTTGGTGTCGGGGATGTGCAGCGCCGGGTGCTGGGGCAGCACCAGCCGGTCGGTGGTGCGCAGCAACGGCGGACGGGCGGCGTCCCGGCGGGCGGCCTTGACCGAGCGCACCGACTGGACGGCGGCCTTCGCGGCACCGGCGGCCCGGGCGGTGCGGGTCTCCCGCGGCGCGGCCTTGGCGGCCGCCTTGCGGGGGGCCGGGCCGCGGGCGGGCGCCGCCCCGGGCTGCTCCGGCGGCTGCGTCGGGGGCTTCTTGTCCGTGGCCTTCTTGTCCGTGGTCTTCTTCGTCGCCGGCTTCTTCGCGGTCGGCTTCTTCGCGGTCGGCTTCTTCGCGGTCGGCTTCTCGGCGGCGGTGCGCGTCGTCGCGGCGGTCTTCGGTGCGGCCGTCTTCGGGGCGTCCTTCGTGGCAGCCTTCTTCGTGGCGGCCTTCTTCGTGGTGCGCTGGGCCGCCTTCACAGCCTTGGCGGCCTGCGCGGCGGTGGCGCCCTTGACCGCCTTGCCGAGCCGGCGGCGCGGGCTGTCCGGCCGCGGCTGCCCGTCCCCGGGAGCGCGGCCCTCCCGCGTCCCGTCCTCGCCCGCTGGTTGCACCACGGGAGACAGCGTAAGCGGAGCTCGCTCCGAACGGGACGCCGTCCTACGGAGTCAACGCCGGTCGGCGCCGGTCGGCGGGGCTGTCCATGGCGTCCAGGCGGCGCAGGATGATGCCCTCGCGCAGCGCCCACGGGCAGACGTCCAGCTCGTCGAGGCCGAACAGGTCCATCGCGGCGTCGGCGACCAGCGCGCCGGCCAGCAACTGCTTGGCACGGCCCTCGGAGACGCCGGGGATCTGGGCGCGCTCGGCGACGGTCATCGTGGCCAGCCGCGGCAGCCAGGCGCCAAGCCCGCTGCGGGTGAGCCGGCGGTCGGTGTACGGGCCGGCGTCGGCGGGCGCGGCGCCGGTCATCCGGGCCAGCTGCTTGAAGGTCTTGGAGGTGGCGACCGCGTGCTGCGGCGGCCCGAGCCGGGAGATCTCGCCGACCACGGTGGCCATCTCGGCCCGGATGTGGCGTCTCAGCTCGCGCAGCCCGTCCGGGTCCGCGACGTCCCCGGGCAGCCAGCGGGCGGTCAGCCGCCCGGCGCCCAGCGGCAGCGAGCAGGCGACGTCCGGCTGCTCGTCCAGACCGCAGCCGATCTCCAGCGAGCCGCCGCCGATGTCCAGGTTGAGCAGCCGGCCGGAGGACCAGCCGAACCAGCGGCGAACCGCCAGGAAGGTGAGCCGGGCCTCGTCCTGCCCGGAGAGCACCCGCAGCTCGACACCGGTCTCGGCGGTCACCCGGCGCAGCACCTCCTCGCCGTTCGCGGCCTCGCGCACGGCGGAGGTGGCGAACGGCAGGATGTCGACGACACCCTTGTCCTCGGCGACCCGCAGCGAGGACGCGATGTGGCCGACCAGCCGCTCGATACCGGCCTCGTTTATCGAGCCGTCCTCGTCCAGCAGCTCGGCCAGGCGCAGTTCGGCCTTGTGGGAGTACGCGGGCAGCGGGGCGGCGCCCGGATGGGCGTCCACCACGAGGAAGTGGACCGTGTTGGAACCTACGTCGAGAACACCGAGTCGCATAACTCTCCACGCTACGCGATCCGGGCCCGGGCGAGGGGGGTTGCGACGGTATTCACGCTGGTCCGGGGCGGCGTCCGGGCCCTCGGCGGCCTCCGGCTCCCTGGCGTTCGCCCCCCGGCGTCAGGTTCCCCGGCGTCCCGTCACAGCAGGCCGTCCCACAGCTGCTCCACGATGACGGCCCACCAGTTCTCCGGATCGGCGAAGACCGAACCGTCCGCCTCCACCAGAGCACGCTGCAGACCGTCCACCGCCTCGCCCGCCGCCACCGGGCCGAGGCCGCGCAGGGCGGGCCACCAGCCGGCGAACACCTCCAGGCAGCGGACGAAGGCGCGCAGGTCCGCGTTGCAGTGGCGGGCGGTCGCGTAGTCCGGATCCACCGCCCGGACGGCACCGTCCACCGTGTCGAGGGCCACCAGCGCCCAGCCGTCCGTCCCCAGCACCAGCTGCCCGGCGAGCGCCGGACGCTCGCGCTCGGCCACCCGGGCGCCGCGGCCGAGCGCCGCCAGGTGGGCCGCCAGCGGCGGCAGCACGGTGCCGGGGCGGGTGCCGCCCGCGATCGCCTCCGCGCCGGGGTGGTGCAGGGCGAAGAACCCCGGCACGGCCGTCGGCACACCCACTGCCAGCAGCAACGCGGCCGCGTTCCCGGGCAGTTCGGCCCGCGCCACGTCCGCCGGGTCGAAACGCTGCACACCCGCCGGGCCGAACCGCTCCGCGAGCCGCGCGGCGAGCGCCGCGTCGGGCTCGTCCGGCGCGTTCCGCACCGGGCGGGGGAAGGGCACCCGGTTGCGGGCCGGCCCGTCCGGGGGCGCGGGCAGCGCCCGTACGGCGGCGGCCCGGTGGTCGAACCGCGGGCCGTACGGCAACTCGAAGTCGACCCGGGCGTCCGGCAGTTCGGCGGCCAGCGCGTGGGCCCAGTAGCCGCCGGGCAGGGCGCTCATCCGCAGGTCGGTCCGGACGGCCAGCACGTCCCCGGCCGCCACCCCCTGCTCGCGCAGCCACCACCAGCCGCGCAGCGCCGGATGCGGCAGGCCCGCCGCCGAACGCAGCGCCAGCGACCGCTCCTCGCCCGCGTCGTCCCGGTACGTCAGCTCGGCACGGGCACCGCGGCCGGTCGCCGGCGGCCGGGTCGGGTCGTACCCGCCCGCGCCGACGAAGTCCCGGTACAGCCCGACCACTTCGTCCACCGGCACCGAGGGCCACACCGTGAACCGCCCGCTCTCCCGGTCCACCACGGCACAGGCAGCCCCCACCTCCTCGGGCGCCCGCCGCTCACCGGTCCGCGGATCCACCTCCACACGCGCGGGCTCCGCCCACACCACCCACCCGAGCTCGAACTCGTGCGCGCACACCCGCCGCACCACCCCGGCGCCCTGCGGAAGATCCCCGTTGATCCACCGATGCCCCGCCGCCACCGCCTGCGCCCGCGAAACCACCCGGCCACCCCCGTCCCCGACACCCAACCCGACCGCGCCGCGACCCTACGCCCTCACACCAAGGAGTGCCGCCTCCACCCGAACTCCCCTGCCGGCTCACGCAGAAAGTCGACCCCACCGACTGCCTGAGCAAATCCCGCCCACCCCTGCACGACCATCAAGGCCGGTCTACAGATCCACAGCGAGCCCACGCACGAAAAGTCGGCCCGCCCGACTTCCCACGCACATAGGCAAAAATATGGCGACCAGCTACAGATTTACGGGTAGCCGACCCCCACCGCACACAGGAAGTCGACCCCGCCGACTTCTCGCGCAACGCCCACCCAACCCCGGCGATCGGTCTACATACCGACCCAGCACGCGAAAAGTCGGCCCGGTCGACTTCTCACGCACGCACGCTTTCCGTCCCCATCCGGCCAATATGGAGACCGGTCTGCATATTTGCCCTGGCGGAGGTGAGCGAGCGCAGGAAGTCGGCCTGGTCGACTTCCTGCGCAAACTGCGGGTGGCTAGCCGGTGGGGGTGAGGGCGAGGGGGCGGCCTTCCGGGGTGAGGGCGATGGCCCAGAGGCCGTGGGTGGCGGGGTGGAGGGGGGTGGGGCCCTGGCGGGCGAGTTGGTGGTCGAGGTAGGTGACGGTGTCCTGGTGGTTGACGGCGTTCCAGGCATGCGGGCGGCCGAAGGCGTCCAGGGTGAGGAGGACGGCCTGGGAGCCGTGGCCGGCGCGGCGGAGGTCGTCGGCGAGGCGGTCGATGGCCTGGTCGCCGTCGCCCAGGTCACGGAAGGGGGCGCCGAGTTCGCGTTCGGCGCGGTCCCGGCCGCCGCGTTCGCCGGCGTCCCCCTCGGTGGGGATGCGCGGGGCGGCGCAGGTGGGTCGGCCGGTGTGACACTCGACGGCGGAGAGGGCGATCTCCAGGCTGTTGTTGGCCCGGCCCGGTTCGCGGTAGCCGCCGGCGTTGACGGCCTCCGCCCAGCCGCCGATGGCCGGGTGGGGGTGGCGGACCGGGAGCCCGTCCGCGTCGCGGGGTGCGCGGCGTTCGAGTTCGGCCTGGTGTTCCGGGTCGACCGGGCCGAGCCCGCCGGGCAGCCCGTACGGGCGGCTGTCGGTGATGCTGCGCGGCTGGGCGGCCGGGTCGTCGGGGTGGGCTCCGCGCCGTGCGCGCAGGGCGAGTTGGAGGGCCATGGCGTGGGCGGTCGCGACCGGGACGGCGCCCCACGCGAGGGTGGGGTCGGCGACGGTCTCGGCAGTGTCCCGGCGTCGGGTGTCGACGTGGTGCGGCTCGGGCCGGCCGAGCACCGGGGTGGTGCCGACGATCGGCGGTGTGACCGGAACCGGGGTCGGCGGACCGGTGACGGGGTGCGGCGCGGCGCCGACCGGGGTGCGGGGTGCGGGAGCGCCCGGCCGGGGTTCGCCGACGGCGGGCTGCGGCGCGGCAGCACCCGTCCCGCTGCCGAACGGTGCCGCCACCTGCGCGGCAGGCCCTCCGCCGCCGCCCGCGAGCGGCCCTGGCCCGACCGCGCCAACGGCCCCGACCGCACCAACGGCCCCGACCGCACCGACTGCACCCACCCCTCCGGCCACCGGGTACCCGGCGCCGTACGCCGGTGTCCCGAACGGCCCGGCGACGCCGACCGGCCGGATCGCCGGCGGGGCGTCCGGCGCCGGTGTGTACGAGGAGCCGGAGGAGCTGTTGGAGGACTGCGCGGCACTGGGCGCGGGCGGCGCGCTCACCGAGTCGGTCCGTACGGTCACCGGCCCGCCGCCCCCACCGCCCCCACCGTGTGCCGGAGCCGAAGCCGACGTCGCAACCGAAGCCGGAGCTGAACCCGAAGCCGCAGGGGCCTGGAGCGGGTAGTCGCCGTCCGCCCAGCCCGCCGACCCGCCGCCCTGGCGGACCGGCGCGGCGACGGACCGCCCGGGAGACCCGTCGTCGCGCGCCGGCGGCGTCCAGTCGGCACCGCCGGCCACCGCCCGGTGTTGCCCCTGCCAGCCCCCGGTCGCGTACGAGGCCCCCGCCGCCACCGCACCGGCGGGCGCGCTCGCGGCGACGGCGGTGTCCGCCCCGCCCACGACCGCACCCGGGTCCGCCACGACGGCCGAGGCCACGGTCACCACGCCGGGCGTCTTCGGATCCGGCTTGCCGTCCGGCCCCGTGCCGTCGGCCGGCTTCCCGTCCGCGGTGGCCGGCTTGTCCGGTGTCTCGGGCAGCCCGGCGGGTGGCAGCCCCACGACGGGCAGCCCGTGGACCTCCTGGCCGTGTTCGTCGGTGAGCACCGGCTGCCCGTGCTCGTCCAGCCGGACGGCCAGGTCGGCCACCCCGACGACCGGTTTGCCGTCCGGCCCCGGGACGACCAGCAGCCCGGAGGGGTCGCCCACCGGCGTGCCGTCGGCCCGGAGGATGACCGGCCGACCGTCCTGGCCGAGGACGGGCTGCCCGTGTTCGTCGAGCTTGACGGTGAGCCCGGGCACGCCGACCAGCTGTTTGCCGTCCTTGCCCGCGAGCAGGACCAGCCCCGTGCCGTCCGCGCCGAGCACGCCCGGTTCGCCGAGGGCGACGGGCAGTCCGGCGGCGAGCGGGTCGAAGGCGCCGGTGCGGTACGAGGCGGCGGTGATCCCCGTCCCCTGCGCGGTGCCGAGCCGGAGCAGGGCGACGGCGGCCGGTTCCTTGAGCACGGTGGCGAGCGCGTCCTTCATGGCACGGCCGAGTTCGGCGAGCAGCCCGCCGATCTTCAGCGCGGCGGCGTCGACGACGACGGCCGCCACGCCCGCCGCGACCTGTTCGGTGGCGGTGTTCTGCACCGTGGTCGCGAGGCCGCCGACGGCCTTCTTCAGCCCGCCGACCACCCCGCTGTTCTCCGCCCCCGGCCCGGGGGCGCCATCGGCCGCCGCGGCGAGCTTGCCCGCCGCCTCCTTGGCCTTGGCGGCCTGCTCCTCGGCCTGCGCGAGGTCGGCGGCGAGCTGTTGCAGGGTCGCGATGATCTCGGCCTTGCAGGTGTCCACGGCCCGCGCGGCCGTGTCGAAGGCGCCGGCGACCAGCCCGACCGCGGCGTGCGCGTCGTCCAGGTGGCCTTTGCCGCCGCCGCTGAAGGCCTGCCAGTACGCGCCGAAGGCTTCGACCGCGTGGCCGGAGTTGTCGGCGGTGACGCGCTGGACGGACTCGCCGCAGCGGCGGGTGAGGCGGTCGGCCTCCTTGCCGAACTCCCGCCAGACTCCGGCCGCCTTGCGCAGGCCCTCCTCGTCGGCCTGCGGCCACTGGTGGCCGGTCCTGGCCAGCACCGGGGCCAGTTCCTCGGGCAGTTTCCGGGACACGCGCTTCCCCCTCCGAGCCGGGTCCGTCAGACCGACATGTCCTTGGGGACGGCGGGCGCCGCCCCCGGGGTTGCCCCCGTCGTCGAATAGACCGCGGACACCGCCGCCGCCCCGGGCCCGGGCCCGGTCACGCCCTCGACCCCACCGCCGAAGCCGCTCGCCGCCGAGGTGTCCGTGTCCGTCGTCCGCTCGGCCATCGCGTGCAGCCCGGTCCCGACCTTCCCCACCCGTCCGGCCAACCCCCGCAGCCCGCCGACGAGTTCGCCGTGCGCCGGACCGTACACGGTGGCGAAGCCGCTGCCCGGCGTGTCCGTTCCCCAGGGGGCGCCGAGCGCGGCGAGGTCCCGTTCCAGGGCGGCGACGGCCTTCGTCAGCTCGCCCCCGATCTTCTCGAACTCCCGCCCCTCGCCGTGCAGTTCCCACGGCTTGAGGACGAACGCGCCGCCCGCGCGGTCGGACGCCCCGGTGCTGCCGCCTGCCATCCCCGTACCTCCCCGTAGCGGACCGCCATCCTAGGCACGCTCCCGGGCCTGCCCGCAGCGCCCGACGGACCTCTTCACCCCGCCTTCACCCGTACCGGGCCCCCGCCCGGCCCCGTGCCGAAGCCGGCGCCGAACCCGGCCTGAGCCCGGCCCGAACCCGGCCCGAGCGCCGTGCCGAAACCGCCGCCACGCGCACCGACCCCGTCACCACGCCCGCGAAAGCTCTACCCTTGCCGGGTGGCACCAGCAGAAACGTCCAAGAAGAAGGCCAAGGCGAAGCCCCCGGCCTCCCCCGCCCCCGTCGACCTCGCGATGCCGACCCTGCGCCGCGAGATCCCGCGCGACGAGGTCCCGCTCGACTTCCCGCGCGCCTGGGTCGAGTTCGCCGACCCCGCCGACGAGGAGCAGGTGTTCCGCTGCGACCTCACCTGGCTGACCTCCCGCTGGTCCTGCGTGTTCGGCCAGGGCTGCCACGGCATCCGTGAGGGCCGCGGCGAGTCGGACGGCTGTTGCACGCTGGGCGCGCACTACTCGGACGAGGACGACGAGAAGCGCGTCCTGGGCCACGCGGCGCGGCTGACGCCCGAGCTGTGGGAGAACTTCGCCGAGGGCACCGACGCCAAGGGCCGACTGGTCTCCGACCCCGGCAACGGCGGTAACGGCGGCGCCCGCGGCATCACCATGCTGGACGAGGACGGCGACCGCCAGACCCGCCGGGTCAACGGCGCCTGCATCTTCGTGAACAGCCCGGACTTCGCGGGCGGCGCCGGCTGCGCCCTGCACGCGCTGGCGCTCAAGGAGGGCCGCGAGCCGCTGGAGACCAAGCCGGACGTCTGCTGGCAGCTGCCGATCCGCCGCACCTACGACTGGATCGACCGCCCGGACGACACCCGCTACCTCCAGGTCTCGATCGGCGAGTACGACCGCCGTGGCTGGGGCCCGGGCGGCCACGACCTGCACTGGTGGTGCACCGGCGCCCCGGCGGCCCACCAGGGCGCGGAGCCGGTGTACGTCAGCTACCGCCCCGAGCTCACCGAGCTGATGGGCGGGGCGGCGTACGACGTGCTGGCCCGCCTGTGCGAGGAGCGGATCGCCACCAAGGGCGACCGCAGGATCGCCCCGCACCCGGCCGACCCGATCAGGAAGGACCCCGCCAAGAAGGCGGACCCGACCAGGACGGGCAAGAAGGCCAAGAAGGACTGACCTACTTGTCGATGTCCCCGACGACGAAGAACATCGACCCCAGGATCGCCACCATGTCCGCGACCAGCGTCCCCGGCAGCAGTTCGGTCAGCGCCTGGATGTTGTTGAAGGACGCCGAGCGCAGCTTGAGCCGCCAGGGCGTCTTGTCGCCGCGCGAGACCAGGTAGTAGCCGTTGATCCCGAGCGGGTTCTCGGTCCACGCGTAGGTGCTGCCCTCGGGTGCCTTGAGCACCTTGGGCAGCCGCTGGTTGACCGGGCCGGGCGGCAGGGTGGCGAGCTTGTCAAGGCAGGCGTCGGCGAGGTCCAGGGCGTTGAGGCTCTGTTCCAGCAGGCATTCGAAGCGGGCCAGGCAGTCGCCCTCTTCGCGGGTGACCACGGTGAGCACCTGCCGCAGTTCCTCGGAGCCGTACGCGAGGTAGGGCTCGTCGCGGCGCAGGTCGAGGTCGAGGCCGCTGGCCCGGGCGATGGGGCCGCTGACCCCGTAGGCCTCGGCCTGTGCCCGGGTGAGGGTGCCGACGCCGGCGGTGCGGGCGCGGAAGATCTCGTTGCCGAGGACGAGTTCCTCGAACACCGGCATCTCCGACCGCACCTTGGCGACGGCGGCGCGGACCCGGCCGAGCCAGCCCGCCGGGAGGTCCTCCTTGAGGCCGCCGACCCGGTTGAACATGTAGTGCATCCGGCCGCCGGAAGCCTCCTCCAGGACGTGCTGGAGGTCTTCGCGGCCGTGGAAGGCGTGGAAGATCGGGGTGATGCCGCCGAGCTCCAGCGGGTAGGAGCCGAGGAACATCAGGTGGTTGAGCACCCGGTTGAGTTCGGCGAGCAGGGTGCGGATCCAGACCGCCCGCTCGGGGACCTCCATGCCGAGCATCCGCTCGACGCCGAGGACGACGCCGAGTTCGTTGGAGAAGGCGGAGAGCCAGTCGTGCCGGTTGGCCAGCATGATGATCTGCCGGTAGTCACGGGCCTCGAACAGCTTCTCCGCGCCCCGGTGCATGTAGCCGATCACCGGCTCGGCGGTGATGATGCGCTCGCCGTCGAGCAGCAGGCGCAGCCGCAGCACGCCGTGCGTGGCCGGGTGCTGCGGGCCGATGTTGAGCACCATGTCGGTGGTGCCCGCCGCGCCGCTGACGTTCTCGGCTCCCGCCCCGATGCCGACCGTGGTCTCCCTCATGCCCCCAGAGTCTGCCATCCCGGCAGGAGCTCCAAGCTCGCCGCCCTCCTCAAAATCTCAGGGGGCGGCATGCGGACAGCCTGCAGCAGCCACCCGAAGCCGCCCAGCCCGTTCGGGTCGGTCAGCTCGGCCCCCTCCCCCGCCCCGCTCAGCGCCCGCAGGTAGCCCGCCGGGTCGGTGGAGGCGAGCAGGAGCGGCGGGCGCCCGCCGCTCACGCCGAGCGCGCGCAGGGCCTCGCGCTGCGTCGTCCACAGGCTGTGGAGACCGGGGACGGCGATGGCGTCCAGGGCCACGTGCGCGGTCACGTCGCAGGAGCCGTCCGGCACCGGGGACACCTCCCGGCCGTCCCGGAAGCCGGTGAAGGTGCCGAGGGGCGGCCGCCGCCCCGCCGTGTGCCCGTAGTCGACCGCGACGGCCAGGCCGCGC
Organism: Kitasatospora sp. NPDC033851; assembly: GCF_055576085.1. Classification (NCBI taxonomy): domain Bacteria; kingdom Bacillati; phylum Actinomycetota; class Actinomycetes; order Kitasatosporales; family Streptomycetaceae; genus Kitasatospora; species Kitasatospora sp. NPDC033851. The sequence continues at coordinate 363,432 of NZ_JBVIRL010000006.1, forward strand.
TCCAGTCCGGCGACGGCCCGCGCCCAGGCGGCGTCCCGCGGTCCGCCGAACTCCACCACCTCCCCGGGCTCCGAGACCGGCCACCAGCGCGCGGCCCAGGCCGATTCCGCCTCCGGCGCCTCCGCGCCCAGCCGCAGCGCTCCGCTCTCGGTGTCCACCTCGACGCAGCGCAGCACTCCGTCCTCGTCCACTTCGCCGGCGTCCAGCGGCACGTTGTCCAGCCACTCGTTGGCGAACAGCAGCCCGGTCACGCCCTGCGGCAGCTCGTCCGTCCACAGGGCTGTGGACGGGAGCCCGGCCGGGCGGTCCGCGATCTCCACGCCGTACGGGCGCAGCCGCGCCAGCACCTCGGCGGGCAGCTCGGCCAGGACCCCGGTCAGCAGTTCCCCCCGACCGGCCCCGACGTCGACGAAGGCCAGCTCCTCCGGACGACCGAGGGCCGCGTCAACCTGGAGGAGCAGCCGGGCCACCGCACGGGCGAACCTCGGCGAGGCGTGCACCGAGGTGCGGAAGTGCCCGGCCGGGCCCTCGGGCCTGCGGTAGAAGCCCCGGTCGGGGTCGTAGAGGGCCTGTTCCATGGCGGGCGCCCACCGCATCCAAGTCATGGGGCGGGACGCTACCCGGCAGTCGGAAGGCCCTCCCAATCGGAGCCGGGGCTTCTCCGACCTACGGAGTAGGACGGATCGCCCTACCGGCGGACCTGGACACGTGGAGCGACTGCCTACGCTGGACACGTGCATCGACTCAACGCCTGGCTCCGCCGTCACCCCATGGTGGTCGACGCCGCATGGGCGGCGATCGTGCTCTTCCTCGGCCTGCTCCCGGACGGCAACTTCCCCGACGGCGGCTGGCGCTTCGACGCGAACATCCTGGTCGCGCTGGTGCTGCCCGCGCTGATGGTCGTCCGCCGGCGCTACCCCGACGTCACCGTGGCCGCCGCCACCGGCCTCGGCGTCAGCCAGGTGCTCGCCGGCGTCGAGCCGGGCGCCTCCTCGATCGCCTACCTGGTCTTCGCCTACACCGGCGCCGCCTTCGGCCAGAAGTGGACCTCGCGGCTGGCGCTGGTCGCCGGGCTGTCCGCCGGGCCGCTGGTGTTCTGGCAGATGCACCCGATGAAGACGGTCCGCGAGAACTCCGGTCACTACATCTCCCGCGACTACAACCTCGGTGAAGCAGCGCTGATCATGCTGCTGATGAGCACGCCGTTCATCCTGTGCTGGGCGTGGGGCCGGCTGACCCGGGTGCGCCGCGCCTACCTGACCGAGCTGGAGGACCGCGCCGCCCGGCTGGAGCGCGAGCGGGACGCCCAGGCCAAGGTGGCGGTCGCCGCCGAGCGGGCCCGGATCGCCCGCGAGCTGCACGACGTGGTCGCGCACAACGTCTCGGTGATGATCGTCCAGGCCGACGGCGCCGCGTACGTCCTCGACAACTCCCCGCAGCAGGCGAAGGAGGCGCTCGGCACGATCGCCTCCACCGGCCGCCAGGCGCTGGTCGAGATGCGCCGCCTGCTGGGCGTGCTGCGCACCGCCGACACCGCCGAGGAGTACGTGCCGCAGCCGGGCGTGGAGGAGCTGCCGGAGCTGCTGGAGCAGGTCCGCACGGCCGGACTGCAGGTGGACTACGCGACCTCCGGGCACCCGCGCGAGCTGCCGCGCGGTGTCGAGCTGACCGTCTACCGGATCGTCCAGGAGGCGCTCACCAACGTCCGCAAGCACGGCGGCCCCGATGTGCACGCCCGGGTCGCGGTCGACTTCGGCGAGCGCGAGCTGGCCGTGCTGGTGGAGGACGACGGGCGCGGCAGCACCGACGAACAGCTGGCCTCCGGCGGCACGGACGGTCTCGGCCACGGCCTGATCGGCATGCGCGAGCGGGTCGGCATGGTCAGCGGCAGCCTCGACGTGGGCCCCCGCCCCGGCGGCGGCTTCCGGATCCGCGCCGTCCTGCCGCTCAAGGCCGCACACTGACCCTCCGCCCTCTCTCTAGGAGCCACCTTGACCATCCGCGTGATGCTCGTCGACGACCAGGAACTGCTGCGCACCGGGTTCCGGATGATCCTGCAGTCGCAGGGCGACATCGAGATCACCGCCGAGGCGGGCGACGGCGCGCAGGCCCTGGAGCTGCTGCGGCACACCACGGTGGACGTGATCCTGATGGACGTCCGGATGCCGCGCCTGGACGGCGTGCAGGCGACCCGCCGGATCTGCCTCGCCGAGGACGGCAGCCCGCTGCCGGGCGCCCCGCACGTGCTGATCCTCACCACCTTCGACCTGGACGAGTACGCCTTCGCCGCGCTCAAGGCCGGCGCCAGCGGCTTCCTGCTCAAGGACGTCCCGCCGACCGAGCTGGTGGCCGCGATCCGCGCGGTGCACGGCGGGGACGCGGTGGTCGCCCCGACCACCACCCGCCGGATGATCGACCGCTTCGCCGAGGTGCTGCCCACCCCGCAGAGCGCGCCCGGCTCGGACGTCCTCGGCCCGCTGACCGAGCGCGAGCGCGAGGTGTTCCTGCTGGTCGCCCAGGGCCTGTCGAACGGCGAGATCGCGGCCCGGCTGGTGCTCTCCGAGGCCACCGTGAAGACCCACGTCGGCCGGATCCTGGCCAAGCTCGGCCTGCGCGACCGGGTCCAGGCCGTGGTGCTGGCGTACGAGGCCGGGCTGATCCGCGCCGGGGCCACCGACTGAGCCTCCTCGGCGTCCGGGCGCCGACCGTAGACTGGGGCGGTACGTCCGGTACCCGATGAGTGGACCGGAACGGTCATTCACGACAAGGGTGGATGCGTGGATCCGTCCGACTTCGCCGAATTCGGCGAGTTCGCCCCGCTCGCCGACGGCCTCGGCGACCCGAGCGATCCCGGCAACCGTCCGGCCCGACTCGCCGTCGGCGTGGTCGGCACCGGCCGGGTCGGCCCCGCGCTCGGCGCCGCCCTGCAGCTCGCCGGGCACACCGTGGTCGCCGCCTCCGGGGTGTCCGCCACCTCCCGCCGCCGTGCCGAGGCGCTGCTGCCGGGCGTGCGGATCGTCACCCCGCCGCAGGTGCTGGCCGCCGCCGACCTGGTCCTGCTGACCGTCCCGGACGACGCGCTGGCCGACCTGGTGGTCGGTCTGGCCGCCACCGGCGCCGTCCGCCCCGGCCAGCTGGTCGTGCACACCTCCGGCGCGCACGGTGTCGCCATCCTGGAGCCCGCCACCCGGGCCGGGGCGCTGCCGCTGGCCCTGCACCCGGCGATGACCTTCACCGGCACCTCGGTCGACCTGGACCGGCTGGCCGGCTGCCCGTTCGGCGTGACCGCCCCCGAGGAGCTGCGGCCGGTCGCCGAGGCGCTGGTGGTGGAGATGGGCGGCGAGCCCGAGTGGGTGCCCGAGGAGGTCCGCCCGCTCTACCACACCGCCCTCGCGCACGGCGCGAACCACCTGGTCACCCTGGTCGCCCAGGCGATGGAGCTGCTGCGCACGGCCGGCGTCGCCGAGCCCGGCCGGATGCTCGGCCCGCTGCTGGGCGCCGCCCTGGACAACAGCCTGCGCTCCGGCGACGCGGCCCTCACCGGCCCGGTCGCCCGGGGCGACGCGGGCACCGTACGGCGTCACCTGGCGCAGCTCAGTACGGTGTCCCCCGACATCCCGGCGGCGTACCGAGCGATGGCCCGCGCCACCGCGCAGCGGGCGCTCGCCAACGGAACGATCGACGACACGTCGGCGGCGGCGCTGCTGGACGTACTGAACGAGGAGAAGCCCTGATGGCACGCGGCAAGCAGCCGAACAAGCCCCAGCGGACGCCGAAGGTCCACCGGGCCGTCGTCACCCGCACCGTGGACGACTTCGAGGCCGCGTTCTGGCCGGACGAGCAGCCGGTGGACAACGCCGTGGTGATGACCATGGGCGCGCTGCACGAGGGCCACGCCGCGCTGATCCGGGCCGCCCGCAAGCAGGTCGGCCGGGACGGCCGGGTCGCGGTGACGGTCTTCGTCAACCCGCTGCAGTTCGGCCCGAGCGAGGACCTGGAGCGCTACCCGCGCAGCCTCGACGACGATGTGAAGCTGGCCGAGGAGAACGGCGCCGACGTGGTCTTCGCGCCGTCCGTCGAGGAGGTCTACCCGAACGGCGAGCCGCAGGTGCGCATCGTGGCGGGCCCGATGGGCGAGCGTTTCGAGGGCGCCACCCGGCCCGGCCACTTCGACGGCGTGCTGACCGTGGTCGCCAAGCTGCTGCACATCACCGACCCGGACTTCGCCTTCTTCGGCGAGAAGGACGCCCAGCAGCTGGCGGTCATCCAGCGGATGGTCGCCGACCTGGACTTCGACGTCGAGATCGTCGGCGTGCCGACCGCCCGCGAGGAGGACGGCCTGGCGCTGTCCTCGCGCAACCGCTACCTCTCGGAGGAGGAGCGCGCCCGCGCCCTGGCCCTGTCCAAGGCCCTGTTCGCCGGCCGGGACGCCGCCGCCCAGGGCCCGAAGGCCGTCCGCGAGGCCGCCTCGGCCGTCCTGGACGCCGCCGAGGGTGTCACCCTTGACTACCTCGCCCTGATCGACCCGCACGACTTCAGCGAAGCGGCGGACGGCTTCCAGGGCGAGGCGGTGCTGGCCGTCGCCGCGCAGGTGGGCTCGACCCGCCTCATCGACAACGTCCGCATCATCGTTCGCTAAGCACCACCGTTCGGTAGCCCAGCCCTCAGGCATGCACTCACAGGAGGCGTGACCCCATGCTCCGCACCATGCTCAAGTCCAAGATCCACCGGGCCACCGTGACCCAGGCCGACCTGCACTACGTCGGCTCCGTCACGGTGGACGAGGACCTGCTCGACGCCGCCGACCTGCTCCCCGGCGAGCTGGTCCACATCGTCGACATCAACAACGGCGCCCGGCTGGAGACGTACACCATCGCCGGCCCGCGCGGCTCCGGCGTGATCGGCATCAACGGCGCCGCCGCCCGGCTGGTCCACCCCGGCGACCTGGTCATCCTCATCGCCTACGGGCAGATGGACACGGCCGAGGCCAAGGGCTACGAGCCGAGCATCGTCTTCGTGGACGAGCGGAACCGGATCACCGGCCTGGGCGGCGACCCGGCGGAGGCCCAGGAGGGCACCGGGCTGCTCCGCGGCGACGCGGCGTACGGTGGCCGGGACGACGCGGCCGACGCCGCCTCTCGCTGAAGGAGCCACTGAGCCATGTCCGTTACGCATCGCCTCACCGCCCCGGCCCCCGGCTGGACCGCCGCCACCGACGTGGTGGTGGTCGGCTCCGGCATCGCCGGTCTCACCGTCGCCCTCAACGTCCGCAAGGCCGGCCTGCGGGCCATGGTGGTCACCAAGGCGATGCTGGACGAAGGCTCCACCCGCTGGGCCCAGGGCGGCATAGCCGCCGCCCTGGGCGAGGGGGACACCCCCGAGCAGCACCTGGACGACACTCTGGTGGCTGGCGCCGGGCTCTGCGACGAGGAGGCCGTGCGCACCATGGTCACCGAGGGCCCGGACGCCGTCCGCCGGCTGATCGCGGTCGGCGCCGCCTTCGACCGCGACGAGGCCGGCGAGATCCTGCTCACCCGCGAGGGCGGCCACCACCGCCGCCGGATCGTGCACGCGGGCGGGGACGCCACCGGCGCCGAGGTCTCCCGCGCCCTGGTCGCCGCCGTCCGCGACGACCCGGACCTGGAGCTGATCGAGCACGCGCTGGTGCTCGACCTGCTGACCGACGCCGAGGGCCACGCGGCCGGCCTCACCCTGCACGTGATGGGCGAGGGTCAGCGGGACGGCGTCGGCGCCGTCCGGGCCCGTGCGGTGGTGCTCGCCACCGGCGGCATGGGCCAGGTCTTCTCCGCCACCACCAACCCGGCGGTCTCCACCGGCGACGGTGTGGCGCTCGCGCTGCGGGCCGGCGCCGCCGTCACCGACCTGGAGTTCGTCCAGTTCCACCCGACCGTGCTCTGGCTCGGCCCCGAGGCCGAGGGCCAGCAGCCGCTGGTCTCCGAGGCCGTCCGCGGCGAGGGCGCCCACCTGGTGGACGCGGACGGCGTCCGCTTCATGGTCGGGCAGCACGAGCTGGCCGAGCTGGCCCCGCGCGACATCGTCGCCAAGGCGATCACCCGGCGCATGCAGGAGCAGGGCGCCGAGCACATGTACCTGGACGGGCGGCACTTCGGCGCCGAGATGTGGGAGCACCGCTTCCCGACCATCCTCGCCGCCTGCCGCGCCCACGGCATCGACCCGGTCACCGAGCCGATCCCCGTTGCCCCGGCCGCGCACCACGCCTCCGGCGGCGTCCGCACCGACCGGCACGGCCGTACCTCCGTCCCCGGCCTGTACGCCTGCGGCGAGGTCGCCTGCACCGGGGTGCACGGCGCCAACCGGCTGGCCTCCAACTCGCTGCTGGAGGGCCTGGTCTTCGCCGAGCGGATCGCGGCCGACCTGGCCGGGCGGCACCTGGCCGGCGAGCTGCCCGAGCGCGCCGTGGACGTCGCCGCCGCGCAGGCCGCGCACCCCGTCCCGCTGCCGCCGTCCGAGGCACGCGCCGACGTCCAGCGGCTGATGTCGCGCGGCGCGGGCGTGCTGCGCTCGGCCGCCTCGATGGCCGACGCCGCGGCCGGGCTCACCCTGATCGCCGAGCAGGCCTACGCACACGTCGCCGAGGAGAAACCGGCCGACCCCCGGGTGGAGACCTGGGAGGCCGCAAACCTGCTGCTGGTCTCCACCGCGCTGGTCGCGGCCGCCGCGCAGCGCGAGGAGACCCGCGGCTGCCACTGGCGCGAGGACTTCCCCGAGCGCGACGACGCCCACTGGCGGCGCCACCTGATCACCACCCTCGCCGCCACCGGCGGCCCCGTCAGCACCCCTGAGGAGCAGTAGAACCATGACCCACTCCCACGAGGAACTCCCCCTGGCCGACCAGGGCGGCTGCGGCGACGGCTGCGCCTGCGGGGACGGCGAGGGCTACGAGACCGGCCTGGACCCGCAGCTGGCCGAGCTGCTGGAGCAGGCCGGGCTGGACCCGGTCGAGGTCGAGGACATCGCCACCCTGGCGCTGGCCGAGGACCTGGCCGGCGGCGAGGACGTCACCTCGGTGGCCACCGTGCCCGCCGACGCCGTCGCCACCGCCGACTTCACCGCCCGTCAGGCCGGCGTGGTGGCCGGTCTGCGGGTCGCCGAGGCGGTCGTCTCGCTGATCTGCGAGGAGGAGTTCGAGGTCGAGCGGCACGTCGAGGACGGTGACCGGGTCGAGGCCGGCCAGGTGCTGCTCTCGGTCCGCTCCCGCACCCGCGACCTGCTGACCGCCGAGCGCAGCGCGCTCAACCTGCTCTGCCACCTGTCCGGCATCGCCACCGCGACCCGCGCCTGGGCGGACGCCCTGGAGGGCACCGGCGCGGTGGTCCGCGACACCCGCAAGACCACCCCGGGCCTGCGGGCGCTGGAGAAGTTCGCGGTGCGCTGCGGCGGCGGCGCCAACCACCGGATGGCGCTGTCCGACGCCGCCCTGGTGAAGGACAACCACGTGGTCGCGGCCGGCGGTGTGGCCGAGGCGTTCCGGGCCGTCCGGGCCGCGTACCCGGAGCTGCCGGTCGAGGTCGAGGTGGACGAGGTGGAGCAGATCGCGCCGGTGCTGGAGGCCGGGGCCGACCTGATCCTGCTGGACAACTTCACCGTCGAGCAGCTGAAGGAGGCCGTCGCGCTGGTGGCCGGCCGGGCGAAGCTGGAGGCCTCCGGCGGACTGACCCTGGCCGACGCGCGCGAGGTCGCCCAGACTGGTGTGGACTACCTGGCCGTGGGCGCGCTCACGCACTCCTCGCCGATCCTGGACATCGGCCTGGACCTGCGCGCCTGACCGTCAGGACCAGCGCAGACCCGTCCCGACTCGCAGAAAGCGCCCCATGCTCCTCACCATCGACGTCGGCAACACCCAGACCACGCTCGGCCTGTTCGACGGCGAGGAAGTGGTGGAACACTGGCGGATCTCCACCGATCCGCGCCGCACCGCCGATGAACTGGCGGTGCTGCTGCAGGGGTTGATGGGCAACCACACCGCGGCCCGGGAGGCCACCGTGGACGGCCTGGCGATCTGCTCGTCCGTTCCCGCCGTGCTCCACGAGCTCCGCGAGGTGACCCGCCGTTACTACGGCGACGTCCCCGCGGTGATCGTGGAGCCCGGCGTGAAGACCGGGGTGCACGTCCTGATGGACAACCCCAAGGAGGTCGGCGCCGACCGGATCGTCAACGCCCTGGCCGCCAACCACCTGTACGGCGGCCCGTGCATCGTGGTCGACTTCGGCACCGCGACCACCTTCGACGCCGTCAACGCCCGCGGCGACTACGTGGGCGGCGCGATCGCCCCCGGCATCGAGATCTCGGTGGAGGCCCTCGGCGTCCGCGGCGCCCAGCTGCGCAAGATCGAGCTGGCCCGCCCGCGCAACGTGATCGGCAAGAACACCGTCGAGGGCATGCAGTCCGGCATCCTCTACGGCTTCGCCGGGCAGGTCGACGGCCTGGTCGACCGGATGGCCCGCGAACTCGCCAAGGACCCGGACGACGTCCAGGTGATCGCCACCGGCGGCCTGGCCCCCCTCGTCCTCGGCGAGGCCACCACCATCGACGTCCACGAGCCCTGGCTCACCCTCATCGGCCTGCGCCTGGTCTACGAACGCAACCGTCCGAGCTGACCGGCTCCCCCCGTCGGGCCGAACGTGGGTGGTTCGGCGCGACGTTACCGACAAATCGGATATTCGTCACGTAGTGTCAACCCATGCCTACGCCACACGGATCGCGCGGCGGCATGGCCTTCAGCGCCGACGAAGTCCGCGTGCTGCGCCGAGCCCTCGCCCAAGCCCTGCACCCCGCCGTTCCCGTCCATCTCCAGGTGCCCGACCGGCCGGCCCTCACCGGGCCGGGCGCCGAACTGTGGGCGGAGGACGTCCAGGACGCGCTGCGTCTGACCGAGGCGATCGACGAGGCCGTCCAGGAGGGCGGCCGACTGCGCGCCTTCCTGCTCGCCGACCTCGGCCGCTACCGCTCCGCCCTGCCCGGCAGCGCGCCCGGCTACCTGGAACGGCTGGAGGAGGCGGTGTCCGACGGGTACCTGCCCGGGCCCGAGGACCTCACCGCACTGCGCGGGCTGATCCGTCAGCCCTGCGGCCACGGTGAACGGTCGCGCCGTTCGCGGCTGGCCGGGCGCTGCCACGCGCTGGCCGAGGCCGCCGTCCGCGAACGCCTCGCCCTCACCACCGGCCAGCCGCGCCACCTGGTGGCCGTACCGAGCCCCGCCGCACCCCCGAGCAGTCACCCCACCCCTGTAGGAGGACGGACCACCATGAGCAGCACCGACTCCCGCCCGGAGCAGCCCGCCGAGCCCGCCGCCGCGAACACCCCGCCCCGCCCGCACCGGATGCCCACCCCGGCCGAGCTCTTCGGCCGCCGGCCCAAGCCCCCGGCCCGGCCCGCCCCGGCCGGCGACGAGGCCCCCGAGGAGATCGAGCTCGCCACCGGCACCGGCTGAGCCGCCCCGCCCGCCCCGCAGGGGGGAGACCGCGACGGCGGTCTCCCCCCTTCCGCGTCCCGGCCTGTCCTTCCCGCCGGTCCCGGCCCGCTTCCCGCCGGTCCCGTCACGGAGCACCGTGTGTGGCTGGCTACCCTTGTGGGGTGAGCGATCAGAGTCTTGTTCCCGCGACCGACGACCTTCCCGAGCAGATGCGCGTCCGGCGCGAGAAGCTGGACCGGCTCCGGGCGGCCGGCGTCGACCCGTACCCGGTCGGATTCCCCCGCACCAGCACCATTGCGGACCTGCGTGCCAAGCACCCGGACCTGGAGCCGGACACCGCGACCGGCGAGCGGGCCGGCATCACCGGGCGGGTGATCCTCTCCCGCACCGGTGGCAAGCTGTGCTTCGCCACCCTGCGCGACGGCACCGGCGACCTGCAGGTGATGCTCTCCCTGGACAAGCTGGGCGCGGAGCGGCTGGCGGCCTGGAAGGCCGACATCGACCTCGGCGACCAGGTCGGCGTCGAGGGCGAGGTGATCACCTCCAAGCGCGGCGAGCTGTCCGTGATGGTGGACCGCTGGGAGCTCACCGCCAAGTGCCTGCGCCCGCTGCCGGACAAGCACAAGGGCCTGACCGACCCGGAGGCCCGGGTCCGCCAGCGCTACGTGGACCTGATCGTCAACCCCGAGGCCCGCGAGATCCTGCACCTGCGCAGCCGCGTGGTCCGCTCGATCCGCCGCACCTACGAGGACCGCGGCTACATCGAGGTCGAGACCCCGATGCTGCAGCCGGTGCACGGCGGCGCCAACGCGCGTCCGTTCAAGACGCACATCAACGCGTACGACATCGACCTCTACATGCGCATCGCCCCCGAGCTGTACCTCAAGCGGCTGGTGGTCGGCGGCGCCGAGAAGGTCTTCGAGATCAACCGCAACTTCCGCAACGAGGGCGCGGACTCCACCCACAACCCGGAGTTCACCTCGCTGGAGTCGTACGAGGCCTACGGCGACTACGACACCCAGGCCGAGCTGATCCGCGAGACGATCGTCAACGCGGCCCGGGACGCGCTGGGCACCACGGTGATCAAGGGCGTGGACGCCCACGGCGTCGAGCACGAGATCGACCTGGCCGAGCCGTGGGAGGAGGTCAGCGTCTACCCGGGCATCTCCGCCCGCCTGGGCGCCGAGGTCACCCCGGAGACCGGCGTCGAGGAGCTGCGCAAGCTGGCCGCCGAGCACGGCATCCCGTTCGAGAAGGACTGGGGCCACGGCCAGATCGTCCTGGAGATGGTCGAGCGTCTGCTGGAGGAGAACGCCGTCCGGCCGACCTTCATCAAGGACTACCCGACCGAGGTCTCCCCGCTGACCCGCCAGCACCGCTCGATCCCGGGCGTGGCCGAGAAGTGGGACCTGGTGATCTTCGGTACCGAGATCGGCACCGCCTACTCCGAGCTGGTCGACCCGGTCGAGCAGCGCGCCCGCCTCACCGCCCAGTCCCTGCTGGCGGCCGGCGGCGACGTCGAGGCGATGCAGGTGGACGAGGACTTCCTGCGCGCCCTGGAGTACGCGATGCCCCCGACCGGTGGCCTCGGCCTCGGCGTGGACCGCCTGATCATGCTGCTGACCGGCAAGAACATCCGGGAGACCGTGCTCTTCCCGCTGGTGAAGCCGGAGCCGAAGGCTGCCGCCGCGACGGCGGAGAAGACCGAGGAGGAGTGACCTGATGGACTACGTCAGCGCGATCGTGCCGCCGCTGGTCATGGCGATCGGTTTCGGGTTCCTGGTGCGGGCCATCGTCCGCAGCCAGGGCGGGAGCCAGCGGGCCAAGGAAGACTTCGACTGATCCCCCGGGGTCCCGGACGGTTCCGGGCCCCGGACGACCGGCGCGCCGCCATTCCCGATTCCCCGGGGTGGCGGCGCGCCGGTTTGGTGCACTTCACAAGATTTGCCCCAATCACTCCCTATCCTGGCCGCACTATGGTCCGGCAACTCGGCGAACTTGAGAACGCCATCATGACCCGGGTGTGGCAGTGGAACCGACCGGTGACGGTTCGCGAGGTTCTCCTGGATCTGCGGTCGGAACGCGAAATCGCGTACACCACGGTGATGACCGTCCTGGACAAGCTCCACAGAAAGGGCTGGCTGCGCCGCGAGCGGGTCGGCCGGGCCTATCGATATGAACCGGTCTCCTCACGTGAGGCGTACACGGCGGCCCTGATGAACGACGCCTGGGCCACCAGTGACAATCCGGCGGCCGCCCTGGTGCACTTCTTCGGCCTGATGTCGCCCGAGCAACGCGAGGCACTCCGGGACGCGCTGCGGGTCGCCGCGCTGTTCCCGGCCGATCCGCCGGGGGCCGATTCCCCGGCGGACGGGCCGGATACCGACGGGGCGGAAACCGGCGGACCCGATACCGGCGGACCGCATACCGGGGAGACCGCGCCGGGGCCGACGCGATAACGTCCCGCCATGGAGGTCACCATCCGCCGCGCACGGACCACGGACGTGCGGGCAGTACGCAGGCTCATCGACGCCTACTCGCGCGACGGCATTCTGCTGGACAAGCCCACTGTCACACTGTTCGAATCCGTCCAGGAGTTCTGGGTCGCGGAACGCGACGACAACGGCGCGGTGGTGGCCTGCGGCGCCCTGCACGTGATGTGGGAGGACCTCGCCGAGGTCCGGACACTCGCGGTGGATCCGGTCTGCCAGGGCTTCGGCATCGGGCATCTGCTGCTGGAGAAGCTGGTACAGACGGCGCGCTGGCTCGGCGTCCGTCGGATTTTCTGCTTGACGTTCGAGGTCGCGTTCTTCGCGAAACACGGTTTCGTCGAGATCGGGGAGCTCCAGGAAACCGATGATGGTACGACAGACCCGGCGGCGATCGCTACGGATGTCTATGAAGAACTCCTCCGCTCGTACGATGAAGGCGTCGCCGAGTTCCTTGACCTGGAGCGGGTGAAGCCCAACACACTGGGCAACTCGCGCATGCTGCTGCACCTCTGAGCGGCTCCGCCGGGGTCAAGGGTTTGTGTTTTCCGGAGAAAAGCGCTTTCCTTTCCTTAGGCAATGGGTCGTTTAGCGGAAAGGGAAGCCCGTGGCACAGAGGGTGCAGGTCATTCTTGAAGACGATCTCGACGGTGGTTCGGCGGACGAGACGGTGACGTTCGCGCTCGACGGCGTTGCCTACGAGATCGACCTGAAGAGCGCCAACGCGGACAAGCTCCGCGGTCTGCTGGCGCCGTACGTGGAGAAGGGCCGCAAGCAGAGCGGCCGGCTCGCAGGCCCCCGCCGCCCGGGCCGCGGCACGGCCCAGCGCCCCTCCGGCAGCGCTCCGGACACCGCGAAGGTGCGCGCGTGGGCCAAGGAGCAGGGCATGGATGTCAACGACCGCGGCCGCGTGCCGAGCACGGTCCGCGAGGCCTACGACAAGGCCAACGCGGCCTGACCCCGTCGCTGCCGGCACGCCGGAGCGGGTGCGGGGCCCCGGCGGCTGTGCACGGCGTCGACGACACACGCGCGGGGCGCGGAGGAGCCTCCTCCGCGCCCCGCAGCGCGTGCCCGAACGACCGGGGCGCCGCCGGTGCCGGGTCCGGTCCCGGGGGACGTCCGGGGGTCGGACTCGGGCGGCGGAACAATCACGAGCTGTGCAACGCTGTAGGGGCGAAGCGGTAACGCGGACACCACCGGGATGGCGTACCGACCACCTGGGCCTCCGTTGAACCACCGTCACCACGGCCCGACTTCTCGCCAGGCGAACACCGCCACCGCGGAAACTGCGCGAGAACCGCCCCGATACCGGGTATGAATGCAGGTGGACGGGTTCTGCGCCCGTCCAGGGGCAGTATGCGTGACCGGCCGGAGGGAGTCCGACCGCGTCCGGCGGCGCTTGTTCGCCGATGGCGTAGCGGATTCCGGTGCATCCGGCCCACCAGTGGGAACACCGAATCCCAGCATCAGGTTGGGATTGGTGTCGGCTGGTCGCGCAGCATCTCGCTCCTCTACCGGGGAGTGAATCCGTGGGCCGCGCCGCTGAGCGGGACTAGCATGCGGAAGGACAGGGCGGGGACGGACCCCGAACTGCCCGACCGCTCTGAGGAGCGATAAACGATGTTCGAGAGGTTCACCGACCGCGCGCGGCGGGTTGTCGTCCTGGCTCAGGAAGAAGCCCGGATGCTCAACCACAACTACATCGGCACCGAGCACATCCTCCTGGGTCTGATCCACGAGGGCGAGGGCGTCGCCGCCAAGGCCCTGGAGAGCCTCGGGATTTCTCTTGAGGCCGTTCGCCAGCAGGTCGAGGAGATCATCGGCCAGGGCCAGCAGGCCCCGTCCGGTCACATTCCCTTCACCCCCCGGGCGAAGAAGGTCCTGGAGCTGTCGCTCCGAGAGGCCCTGCAGCTCGGCCACAACTACATCGGCACCGAGCACATCCTGCTCGGCCTGATCCGCGAGGGCGAGGGCGTCGCCGCCCAGGTCCTGGTCAAGCTGGGTGCCGACCTCAACCGGGTGCGCCAGCAGGTCATCCAGCTGCTCTCCGGTTACCAGACCAGCGGCGGCAAGGAGTCGGCCACGGCCGGCGGGCCCGCCGAGGGCACCCCGTCGACCTCGCTGGTCCTGGACCAGTTCGGCCGCAACCTCACCCAGGCCGCCCGCGAGGCCAAGCTCGACCCGGTCATCGGGCGCGAGAAGGAGATCGAGCGGGTCATGCAGGTGCTGTCCCGCCGCACCAAGAACAACCCGGTGCTGATCGGTGAGCCCGGCGTCGGCAAGACCGCCGTGGTCGAGGGCCTGGCGCAGGCGATCGTCAAGGGCGAGGTCCCGGAGACGCTCAAGGACAAGCAGCTCTACACGCTGGACCTGGGCGCCCTGGTGGCCGGCTCGCGCTACCGCGGTGACTTCGAGGAGCGCCTGAAGAAGGTGCTCAAGGAGATCCGCACCCGCGGCGACATCATCCTGTTCATCGACGAGCTGCACACCCTGGTCGGCGCGGGCGCCGCCGAGGGCGCCATCGACGCCGCCAGCATCCTCAAGCCGATGCTGGCCCGCGGCGAGCTGCAGACCATCGGTGCCACCACCCTGGACGAGTACCGCAAGCACCTGGAGAAGGACGCCGCGCTGGAGCGCCGCTTCCAGCCGATCCAGGTCGCGGAGCCCTCGCTGCCGCACACCATCGAGATCCTCAAGGGCCTGCGCGACCGCTACGAGGCCCACCACCGGGTCTCCATCACGGACGCCGCCCTGGTCGCCGCCGCCACCCTGGCCGACCGGTACATCTCGGACCGCTTCCTGCCGGACAAGGCGATCGACCTGATCGACGAGGCCGGCTCCCGAATGCGCATCCGCCGGATGACCGCGCCGCCGGACCTGCGCGAGTTCGACGAGAAGATCGCCGACGTGCGCCGCGAGAAGGAGAGCGCGATCGACGCGCAGGACTTCGAGAAGGCCGCGTCCCTGCGCGACGACGAGAAGCAGCTCCTGCAGGCCAAGGCCAAGCGCGAGAAGGAGTGGAAGGCCGGCGACATGGACGTCGTCGCGGAGGTCAACGAGGAGCTCATCGCCGAGGTCCTGGCCACCGCCACCGGCATCCCGGTCTTCAAGCTGACCGAGGAGGAGACCTCGCGTCTGCTGCGCATGGAGGACGAGCTGCACAAGCGCGTCATCGGCCAGAAGGACGCCATCAAGGCGCTCTCCCAGGCCATCCGACGCACCCGTGCGGGCCTCAAGGACCCGAAGCGCCCCGGCGGTTCGTTCATCTTCGCCGGCCCGTCCGGCGTCGGTAAGACCGAGCTGTCCAAGACGCTGGCGGAGTTCCTCTTCGGCGACGAGGACGCGCTGATCGCGCTCGACATGTCCGAGTTCTCCGAGAAGCACACCGTCTCCCGGCTGTTCGGCTCCCCGCCCGGCTACGTGGGCTACGAGGAGGGCGGCCAGCTGACCGAGAAGGTCCGCCGCAAGCCGTTCTCGGTCGTCCTCTTCGACGAGGTCGAGAAGGCCCACCCGGACATCTTCAACTCGCTGCTGCAGATCCTGGAGGACGGTCGCCTGACCGACTCCCAGGGCCGGGTGGTCGACTTCAAGAACACCGTCATCATCATGACGACCAACCTCGGCACCCGGGACATCTCCAAGGGCTTCAACCTGGGCTTCGCGGCCACGGGTGACACCCAGAGCGGGTACGAGCGGATGAAGGCGAAGGTCGGCGAGGAGCTCAAGCAGCACTTCCGCCCCGAGTTCCTGAACCGTGTCGACGACATCGTCGTGTTCCACCAGCTGTCCGAGGAAGACATCATCCAGATCGTCGACCTCATGATCGACAAGGTGGACGAGCGACTCAAGGACAAGGACATGGACCTCGAGCTCAGCGTCGAGGCCAAGAAGCTGCTGGCCAAGCGCGGCTACGACCCGATCCTGGGTGCCCGTCCGCTGCGCCGCACCATCCAGCGCGAGATCGAGGACCACCTCTCCGAGAAGATCCTCTTCGGGGAGCTGCGGGCCGGCCACATCGTCGTCGTCGACGTCGAGGGTGAGGGCAAGGAGGCCAAGTTCACCTTCCGCGGCGAGGAGAAGTCGGCCGTCGCGGACACCCCGGCCGCGGTCGCCTCGTCCGGTCCCGACCTGACGAAGTAGCCCAACTTTTAACAGACAACTTCACAGCAACCGAGCCCCCGGCGTTCGCGCCGGGGGCTCGGTGCGTTCCGCCCCGCCGAAGCGGGTGCCACCACCGGCCGGAGCGGGCGGCCCCCGGGCTGGTTAGTACGGATGCGCTCGATTTCTCAGGCAGGTTTAACGAACATACGGTTGACAGATGGTCAGCTGACGGGAAGTCGCGGAGCATAGCGCCGTGGCCATGTCATGGTCAAGGTCTATCTTTTTTGTGCACGCTTGTATCAAATGACGTCCACCTGTCTTTCATTTTGGTTTGCCGGGCTTTGGCTAAGAGCTGGCCCCGGTCGGGGAGGACGTCACACCGTTGAAGAACACCAGGAGAACCGCTGCGGCCGCGACGGCCGCGGCGGTCATAGTCGCGCTCGGCGCGGGTCTTTTCCCGAGCACCGCCGTCGCCGCCGGCTCGGCCCCCGTGCCGAAGGACCCGGCTGATGCCGTCCAGTCGAACACCGAGCACAACATCCCGGGCCCGTTGACCGCGAAGGTGGAGGCCGAGCAGAAGGCCGCCACCGAGCAGGTGCTCAACGGCACCGCCCAGGTCGAGCAGCACAACGGCAGCACCAGCGTGAAGCTCGGCAAGGACAAGTACGTGGAGCTCGCCCGCGAGCGCACGGACAAGATCTTCACGATCCTCGTCGACTTCGGCGACCAGGTCGACAACACCACCAAGACCGCCGACGGCAAGGTCAAGTACGGTGGCGAGGCCGGCCCCAAGCACAACGAGATCGCGGCGCCGGATCGCGCCACGAACAACTCGACCGCCTGGCAGGCCGACTACAACCAGCAGCACTACCAGGAGCTGTACTTCTCCAAGGACAAGCCCTCGCTGAAGACCTTCTACGAGAAGCAGTCCTCGGGCCGCTACTCGGTCGACGGCGTGGTCTCGGACTGGGTCCGGGTGCCGTGGAACGAGGCCCGGTACGGCTCCGACTACTGCGGCTCCAACGTCTGCGCCAGCGCCCAGGACCTGATCCGCGACGCCGTGGACATCTGGTACAAGGACCAGCTGGCCAAGGGTCAGACCGACGCGCAGATCAAGGCGACGCTGGCCCAGTACGACCAGTGGGACCGCTACGGTTCGCACCACGACGGGAACTTCAACCAGCCCGACGGGTACATCGACCACTTCCAGATCGTGCACGCCGGTGAGGACAAGTCGGCCGGTGGCGGCAAGCAGGGCACCAAGGCCCTGTGGGCCCACCGCTCTTACGTCTACGGCAACCTGACGGGCCAGGCCGGCCCCGAGGGCAACAAGCTCGGTGGCGTCCAGGTCGGCAGCTCCGGCCTCTGGATCGGCGACTACACGATGCAGCCGGAGAACGGCGGCCTCGGCGTCTTCGCCCACGAGTACGGCCACGACCTCGGTCTGCCGGACCTCTACGACACCGCCGGCAAGGGCATCGACAACTCGGTCGGCTTCTGGTCGCTGATGTCCTCCGGTTCCTGGCTCGGCGAGGGCAAGGACAGCATCGGCGACATGCCGAACGACCTCGACGCCTGGAGCAAGTACCAGCTCGGTTGGCTGAAGGTCGACCGCGCCAAGGCGGGCACCGAGTCGACGCACCACATCGGCCCGGTGGAGTACAACACCAACCTGCCGCAGGCGCTCCTCGTCGACCTGCCGAAGAAGAGCATCACCACCGACATCAACAAGCCGTTCGCGGGCGGCAACGAGTGGTGGAGCGGCAGCGCCGACAACCTCAACGTCACGCTCACCCGTGAGCTCGACCTGACCGGCAAGACCAAGGCCAGCATCAACGCCAAGGCCTGGTACGAGCTGGAGCCGGACTTCGACTACGCCTTCGGCGAGGTCTCCACCGACGGTGGCAAGACCTGGACCGTCGTGGACGGCACCTGGAACGGCGCCCCGCTCCCCAAGGAGAACGGCCGCCCGGCCGTCAACGGCCTCGCCGCCGCCTGGGGCGACCTGTCCTTCAACCTGGACGCCTACGCCGGCCAGAAGGTCCAGTTCCGCTACCACAACACCACTGACGGCGGCCTGCACTACCGCGGCTTCGCGGTGGACAACGTCTCGGTGACCGCCGACGGCGCCACCGTGTTCAGCGACGACGTGGAGAACGGTGTCAACGGCTGGGCCGCCACCGGCTTCACCCGCTTCGGCGGCTCGTACACCAAGGACTACGCGCAGTACTACATCGCGGAGAACAAGCAGTACGTGTCGTTCGACCAGACGCTGAAGACCGGCCCGTACAACTTCGGCTTCGCCGACAAGCCGGGCTGGGTCGAGCACTACGCGTACCAGCCCGGTCTGCTGATCTGGTACTGGGACGCGTCGCAGACCGACAACAACGTCAGCGCCCACCCGGGCCACGGCCTGGTCCTGCCGGTCGACTCGCACCCGACCCCGGTCAAGTGGAGCGATGGCAGCCTGATGCGTCCGCGCGTGCAGGGCGCCGACTCCACCTTCGGCTCGCGCCGCGTCCCCGCGCTGACCCTGCACAAGGCCGGCGTCGAGACCGTCATCCCGAAGGCGAAGGGCGTCGACGAGTTCAACGACCTGAAGTCGTGGTGGTCCAAGGACAACCCGTACAGCGGTGTGGACGTGCCGAAGACCGGCACCAGCATCGAGGTCGAGAACGAGTCCTCGAACTACCTGGAGACCTGGATCCGGGTCCGTCCGGTCGACAACTGATCGAGCCCGTAGCGATCAGCCTGTGACCAGGCAGCTCTGACAACTCCACGTCCGGCCCGTCCCCGCATCGCGCGGGGGCGGGCCGGACGCTTTGCCGGGCCCTGCCGGTTACCGGGCCCTGTCGGTCCGTCGGTCAGGCCCTGCCGGTCAGGTGCTGTCGGTCAGGTGCTGTCGGCCTTGTGGACGGCGGGCAACCGGTCCAGGAAGGCGGCCGCCGCCACCTCGACGTCGGTGCCCGTCCAGTCCAGGGCGGGTGAGGCGACCGTGACCTCGGTCATCGCCAGGCCCGGCAGCTCGCGCTCGCGCCAGGCGCCGAACAGCCCGATCCCGGTCTCCTCGGCCAGCGCCAGCGAGACCTCCTCCAACTCCTCGGCCGGGTACGGCAACCAGAGCCGGAACTGGTGGGTGTGCGGCGGGGCCGGGTGCACCTGGGCACCGGGGACGGCGGCGAAGGCCCGGGCCAGCGCCTCGGCGACCGTCCGGGCGTGCGACACGTACCGTTCCAGCAGCGGCAGTTCGCGCTCCAGCCCGGCCAACGCGGCCAGCGCGAACGGCCACTGCTGGAAGAGCTGCCCGCCGTAACGGTGCCGCCAGGCCCTGGCGGTCCGGACGAAGCCGGCCGGACCGGCCAGCGCGGCGCCGCTGATCCCGCCGAGCGTCTTGTAGAAGGAGACGTAGACGGAGTCGGCCAGGGCGACGACCTCCGGCAGCGGACGGCCGAGGGCGACGGCGGACTCCCAGATCCGGGCGCCGTCCAGGTGCAGCGCCGCACCGTGCTCTTCCCGCACCACCGCGGCCAGGGCCCGCAGCCGCTCCCAGTCGGGCAGCACGAACCCGGCGTCGCGTAGCGGCAGTTCCAGGCTCAGCGCGGCGTACGGCTCGTCCAGGGCGCGCAGCTCCGCGGCGGTGGGCTGGCGCGGCGCGGTGGTCGGCCAGACGCTGCGCAGACCGGTGAGGACGCCGAGCGCGTGCCGTTCGTGCCGGTCGGTGTGGGCCAGCGGGTGGGTGGCGACGGTGGGCAGCCCGGCGGCCTCGGCGTGGATCCGCAGGGCGATCTGCTGGGCCATCGTGCCGGTCGGGAAGAAGGCCGCGTCCTCGGTGCCGAGCAGCCCGGCGACCCGGAGTTCCAGGGCGCGGACCACGCCGTCCCCGTACTGGTCCGGCCGGCGGTCCAGGCCGGGGGCGGCCCCGGCCGCCTCCGACAGCGGGTCGGCCAGGGCGGCGAGGCGTTCGCGGATGGTCTGCGGCCGGGCGCCGGACAGGATGCGCTCGCAGCCGCGCAGGGCGGCGAAGCGGCGGTCCGCCGGGTTCTGGCGGTCACTGGCGTCGGGGTCTTCGCTCCTGTTGCCATACATGGGTCGATGGTCCCGCAGCGGGCCGGGCCGGTCAGCGGTGCGGACGGAAGCGGTCCGAGCCCGTCAAACCCCGGCCGCGCGTGGGCCTGGTCACAGGCCTCCGGCCCGGTACGACCGAGGGTAGTAGTTGGTCGGGTCGGGCCCGCGAGCCACCCCGAAGCGGCGGTGGGCGACCGGATCTCATGATCGTCACCCCGTCGGTTCGAACATCCGGCGCCACGCCGACTACACGCGGTAGTACGTCACACGGTTTGGGAGTCCGTTCGGTGGCGGTTACACCTGAGTGGTCCCCCGCTCAGCACGCGCCCGAACGGGTCTCTCGTGCTGCCCTCGTACAACCCGTGAGGTACGGCCACCGATGTCCACCGTCCCGCCCGTGGGGCCGGCCCTGCGCCGGCTCGCCGCCCGAACGGCGGCCCAGGCGGCGGCCTGGCAGCCCCGACTCGGCCACGCCGTCCGCACCCACGCCGCTCCGCTGCGCACGCTCGCCACGCCCCGGCACACCACCCTGCCGGGCAGCCGTCAGCGGGCCGAGCACGACCACGCGCTGATCTCGGTCGGGGCGGCCGCCACACTGCTCGCCGGCGTGCTGCTGGTGGCCGCGCCCGGCAGCGCCTCGGCGCAGACCGTACTGCCCACCACGCCGGGCAGCTCGGCCTTCACCGCCCCGCGGGCGGAGGTGCCCAACGCGGGGCTGGTCCAGGTGGCCGGGCCCAGCCCGTACAAGCTGCCCGAGGACGGCGACACGGCCCAGCAGTTCGTGGCGGTGGCGGTCAACCTGCTGCCGCTCGAGCCGCCCGCCCCGGCCGCGGAGCCGGAGCCCGCCGCCGCGCCGGCGCCCGAACCCGAGGCCGCACCCGCGGCCGCCCCCGCACCCGAGTGGTCGGCGCCGGTGCCGAACGCGCCGACCAGCAACCCGTACGGGGTGGCCAACCGCGGGTACGCGGCCGGGTACCACACCGGGGTGGACTTCGCGGTCTCCCCGGGCACGCCGCTGCTGGCGGTCGGCAACGCGACCGTGGTGTCGGCCGGTTGGGACGGCGCGTACGGCAAGGAGGTCGTCCTGCGGCTCGCGGACGGGCACTTCGCGCAGTACGCGCACCTGTCCTCGCTCGCGGTCTCGGCGGGCCAGCAGGTGTCGGCCGGCCAGCGGATCGGGCTGTCCGGGAGCACCGGCAACTCGACCGGGCCGCACCTGCACTTCGAGATCCGCACCAGCAACCGCTACGGCGCGGTGGTCAATCCGCTCGCGTACCTCGCGGGGCACGGCGTCACGGACTTCTGACCGCCCGCCACTAGCGGACGGGCTCCGGCGCGGGTGCGGGCGGTGCCGGGGCAGGCGCGGGGACGGGGGCCGGGGCGGCCGGTGCCGGGTGACTGATCCGGCCGCCGATCTCCAGCGCGACGTCCCGGGCCGCGCCGATCGCCTCGTCCAACGTGGCCGCCGTCTCCAGCGGCTCGCCCCAGACGTTCTCGGCGTGAGCGCAGTCCGGGGCGTTGTCCTGCTTGAGCAGGAACAGCGCCGAGTGGACGGTGAACAGTGCCATCGCGGCCCGCAGCCGGTCCGGGAAGTCCGCCTCCGGCCCGTGCACCAGCTGGATCATGGTGACCATGCGGTCCCGGAAGGCCAGCCCGGCCGGGGACTCCCGCAGCGCGGGCTGGTTCTCGTGGAAGAAGCGCAGCAGCGGGGCCCGCTCGGCCATCCCGTCCGCGAAGCGGCGGATCAGCTCGTCCCGCATCTCCGGGCTCCAGGACTGCTTGCGACCCCACTCGATGGTCTCGTCGATCGGCGCGGCCATCCGCTCGACGATGCCCAGGACGATGTCGTCCTTGGTCTTGAAGTGGTAGTAGAGGGCGGCCTTGGTCACACTCAGGCGGTCGGCGATCTCGCGCAGTGAGGTCTGCTCGTAGCCATGCTCGGAGAAGAGCTCCAGTGACACCTCGATGATGCGAGCCCGGGTGTCGCTGCGGGGGCTGTGCGGAGTGCCCATGGCCTGCCTCATGACTGCGTCGGTGACTGCTGCGGACTCCCGGGTGGCGTCCGCCCCGGGCACCATTCTCCCTGCCCAGGTGGCCGGTTCGAAAACTGGCTTGACGACCGGCTAGTAAACAACTTACCGTGCCGACGATCGATAAAACTAGCCGGGCGACAAGTAAGTGAGCCGCCGCACGGCCCGACGCTCCGTCCGAACCACCCCTCCGGGAGACACCACCTCATGTCACAGTCCAAGACCGCCGGCCCGGTACCGGAGGACAAGACGGCCGAGGAGGAGCAGCCGCGGTCGCCCCGCGAGATCCGCCTCGTGATGATCGGCCTGGTCGTCACCATGCTGCTCGCCATGCTCGACAACCTGATCGTCGGTACCGCGATGCCGACCATCGTCGGCGATCTCGGCGGCGCCGAGCACCTGTCCTGGGTGGTCACCGCGTACACCCTGGCCACCGCCGCCTCGACCCCGATCTGGGGCAAGCTCGGCGACATGTACGGCCGCAAGGGCACCTTCCTCACCTCGATCGTGATCTTCCTGGTGGGGTCGGCGCTGTCCGGCCTGTCGCAGAACATGAACGAGCTGATCGGCTTCCGCGCCGTGCAGGGCCTGGGCGCCGGCGGTCTGATGGTCGGCGTCATGTCGATCATGGGCGCGCTGGTCCCGCCGCGCGACCGCGGCAAGTACCAGGGCATGTTCGCCGCGGTGATGGCCCTCGCCACCATCGGCGGCCCGCTGGTCGGCGGCTTCATCACCGACCACCTGAGCTGGCACTGGACCTTCTACATCAACCTGCCGCTCGGTGTGGTCGCGCTCGCCGTGGTCATCGTCACCCTGAAGCTGCCGAAGGTCCGCAGCACCGCCAAGATCGACTACCTCGGCGCGATCCTGCTCACCACCGGCATCACCTCGCTCGTGCTGATCACCACCTGGGGCGGCCAGCAGTACGCCTGGGGCTCCAAGCAGATCCTCGGCCTGGCCGCGCTCGCCGCCGCCTCGCTGATCGCCTTCTGCTATGTGGAGCAGCGGGTCGAGGAGCCGATGCTGCCGCTGAGCCTCTTCAGGAACCTGAACTTCACCCTGGTCTCGATCATCGGCTTCATCGTCGGCTTCGTGATGTTCGGCTCGACCGTCTTCCTGCCGCTCTACCAGCAGGTCGTCCAGGGCGCCTCGGCGACCAACTCCGGCCTGCTGCTGATGCCGATGATGTTCGGCATGCTGGTGATCTCGCTGGTGGTCGGCCAGGCGGTGACCAAGACCGGCAAGTACCGGATCTACCCGATCATCGGCACGATCGTGATGACCGGCGGCCTGGTCCTGCTCTCCACCATGGGCACCGGGACCAGCAGCTTCACCTCGGCCTGCTGGATGATCGTGCTCGGCGCCGGCATGGGCTTCCTGATGCAGATCACCATGCTGGTCGCGCAGAACAGCGTCGAGCTCAAGGACATGGGCGTGGCCAGCTCCACCGCCACCCTGTTCCGCACCATCGGCGGCTCCTTCGGTGTCGCGCTGTTCGGCGCGCTGTTCAACAACCGGGTGACCGACACCATGAAGGAGAAGCTCGGCGAGCAGGCCACGGCGGGCGGTGGCATGAAGGACCCGGGCCAGATGAGCCCGGCCGCCCTGCGCAAGCTCCCCGAGAACATCCAGGACGCCTACCACCACGCGGTGTCCAACGGCATGCACACCGTCTTCCTGGTGGGTGCCGGGGTCGCCGTGATCTCGATCGCCGCCGCGCTGTTCCTGCGCGAGGTGCCGCTGCGCGGGGCGGGCAAGGGCGAGAAGCCGGCCGAGGCCTCGCTGGAGGCGGCGGCCGTCTGACCGCCCCCGCTTCGAACGGCGCCCCGGGAGTTCCGCTCCCGGGGCGCCGTCGCGTTCCGGCGCCTACTGGGGAAGTCGGTAGACGCCCTGCTCGACGGGCTCGACCAGACCGTCCGCGACCAGGCCGTCCAGGGCCCGGGCCCGCTGCACGGCGTCCAGCCAGACCGCGTCCAGCCGGGCCTGCTCGACCTCGCCGTGCGCGTCGCGCAGCACCGCGAGCAGCTTGCCGCGCACCTGGCGGTCCGTCCCCTCGTAGGACTGGCCGCGCCGGGCCGGGCCCTCGTACGGCGGGCGGCCGGCCCGCTGCCAGGCACAGCCGGCGAACAGCGGACACTCCCCGCACTCCGGGCCGCGCGCGGTGCAGACCAGCGCGCCCAGCTCCATCACGCCGACCGCCCAGGTGGCGGCGGTCTCGGCGTCGTCGGGCAGCAGCGTGGTGGCGGTGCGGCGCTCGGCGGCGGTGGTGGCCTGGGCCGGGTACTCGACGCCGGTCACCGCGCGGGCGAACACCCGGCGCACGTTGGTGTCCAGCACCACGTGCCGCTGGCGGAAGGCGAAGGACGCGACCGCGGCGGCGGTGTACTCCCCCACGCCGGGCAGCGAGAGCAAGGTGGCGTGGTCGTCCGGGACCTCGCCGCCGTGCTCCTCGGTGATCGCCACCGCGGCCGCGTGCAACCGCAGCGCGCGGCGCGGGTAGCCCAGTCGACCCCACATCCGGACCGCCTCGCCGGGCGCCTCGGCGGCGAGGTCGGCCGGGGTCGGCCAGCGGGTCAGCCAGGCCTCCCAGGCGGGCAGCACGCGCTTGACGGGGGTCTGCTGGAGCATGAACTCGCTCACCATGACCGCCCAGGGCGTCGCGTCGGGGGTCCGCCAGGGCAGATCGCGCTTGGTCGCCTCGTACCAGTCCAGGACGGTCGAGTGGAACAGCGGCAGGGGCATCGGGAGCCGGGCGGCTTCGGTGGCGGCAGCGGTGGCGGTGATGGCAGTCATGGCCCTTCGATCCTCCCATGCCCGCCGACCCGGTCGAAGTGGAGTCGGGACGGAGTCGACGTGGAGGAGAAGCGGCGTCGAATCGGAGGAAATTACTCCGGATCCCCCGGAGGATTTCCCGGAAATCAGCCCTCCGGGGCTCCCTCGAACGGATCAAATGGCGGATCATGTGAAGGAAGGGACGACTGTGCGGTGTTGGTGAGTCAAACGCCACACACAGTCTCGTAGAGTTTGATCGTGCCCTCTCTGCGTCAACCCGTGGGACCGCTGCCGGCCTCGATCTACTGGCGTCGGCGCGTCGTCGTGCTCGCCGCCGTCGCGGCGGTCATCGCCCTGATCGCCTGGCTGATGACCGATCAGGGCGGGGGCGGTGACGGCGGCTCACCGAGCAAGGCCGCCCAGGCCGTTCCGTCCCAGAACCAGACTCCGGCCCAGGCCATCACGCCCGGCGCCTCGCCGAGCGGCCCCGCGGCGCGCCCCGGCGGATCGGGCAACCCCGCCGGCGGCCCGGTGGCGGGCAGCGGCGGCACCGAGGTCAACCTCAGCGGCGGCGGCACCGGCGGAGCCAACCCGGCCCCCGCAGGCGGTTCCGGCGGCACGGGCGGTGGGGCCGGCGGCACCGGTGGCGGCGCGGCGGGCGGCTCCGGCGGCGGTGCGGCAGGCGGCTCCGGCGGCGCCCCGGCGTTCAACACCCCCGAGGTCATGGCACTTCCGGTCTGCGCCTCCTCGCAGGTCGCCCTGGAACTGGCCGGCGCCCAGAACTCGTACCAGCCCAAGGACAAGCCGCGGCTCGCCCTGACGGTCAAGAACTCCTCCGGCGCCAACTGCCGGGTGGACCTGGGCCGGGTCGCCTCCGCGATCACCGTGAGCGCCAGCAACGGCGACCGGGTCTGGTCCTCCGGCGACTGCCCGGCCGACAAGGGCAGCATCTGGGTGCAGCTGGCCGCGAACGGCAGCCAGACCGAGACCTTCACCTGGGACCGCAGCCGCAGCAAGCCCCAGTGCGCGACCGCGGACGCGGCGCCGCCGGCGAACGGCACCTACGTGGTGCTCGCCGAGCTCACCGGGCTCTCCGGGGACAAGGTCTCGGCGCGGGCCTCGATCCGGCTGGACAACTGAGGGACGGTCGACTCCCTCGGAGCCCCCCGGTCGCCGCGCGGCCGGGGGCTCCGGCGTTCCGGGCTCTTCCAATTCTTTCGGGCTTCGGGCTTCGGGCTTACGGGCTCCTTCGGGCTTGCCGGCTCTCAGGCTTGCGGCAAGGGCACCGGGCCGGGACGCGGGACGGCCCCCGGGGAAGCGTTTCCCCCGGGGGCCGTCCGCCGTTCGCGCGTCGGGTCAGACGTAGCGCTCCAGGATGGACGATTCGGCAAGGCGGGACAGGCCCTCGCGGACCGAACGGGCCCGGGTCTCGCCGACGCCCTCGACCGTCTGCAGGTCGTCGATGCTCGCGGCGAGCAGCTTCTGCAGGCCGCCGAAGTGCTCGACCAGGCGCTCTATCACCGTGTTGGGCAGCCGCGGGATCTTCGCCAGCAGGCGGTAGCCGCGCGGCGAGACGGCGGAGTCCAGCGACTCCGGCGTACCCGAGTAGCCGAGCGCCTTGGCGACGGTCTGCAGGTCCAGCAGCTCGGCGTGGGTGAGCGCCTCCAGGTCGGCCAGCACCTCGTTGACCGTCCGGCCCTTCTTGGCGGCCCGCTCCGGGAAGTAGTCCCGGGCGACCAGTTCGCGCTCCGGCTCCACGCCCGCGATCAGCTCGTCCAGCTGCAGCGAGAGCAGACGGCCGTCGATGCCGAGCTCCAGCACGTAGCCGGCGATCTCCGTGGCGATCAGCCGGACCATCTCCAGGCGCTGGGCCACGGCCGTCACGTCCCGGACCGTCACCAGGTCCTCGATCTCCAGCGCGGAGAGCGTGCCGGCCACCTCGTCCAGGCGCAGCTTGTAGCGCTCCAGGGTGGCCAGCGCCTGGTTGGCGCGGGACAGCACGGTGGTGGAGTCCTCCAGCACCCGGCGGGTGCCGTTGACGTACATCGCGATCAGCCGCATCGAGTGCGAGACCGCGACCACCGGGTAGCCGGTCTGCCGGTTGACCCGCTCGGCGGTGCGGTGGCGGGTACCGGTCTCGTCGGTCGGGATGGTCGAGTCCGGCATCAGGTGCACGCCGGCCCGGACGATCTTGGTGATGTCCTTGTCGAGCACCACCGCGCCGTCGAGCTTGCACAGCTCGCGCAGCCGGGTGGCGGTGAACTCGACGTCCAGGACGAAGCCACCGGTGCAGAGGGGCTCGACGGTCCTGTCGAAACCCAGCACGATCAGGCCACCGGTGTTGGCCCGCAGGACCCGCTCCAGGCCGTCACGCAACGCCGTGCCGGGCGCGATGGCGGTGAGGGAGGCACGCAGCAGGGCCTCCTCACGGGAGGCCTTGTCCGCCCCCCGGTCGCTGGCTGCCACGTGACTCCTCCGGTCGACCCCGTGCCGCGCGCCTCGCGCCGTGCGACGGTCCGCGGTCTGTTGCTCTGTCGCTCAGTACCGCTCGGTACTGCCTTCTGGCCAATGAGACTGGGGAAAGTCTAACTGTGTGTGGCTTCGGCAGGGCTTGGGTCAGCGGAGTTCGTCGGAGTCGAGCGGCTCCCAGCCGTCCATCAGCTCCTCCGGGTAGGCCGCGACCCGGGCCGAGCGCGGGGCCGGCGGCGCCGACGGTGCCTCAGTGCGGGCCTCGCCACGGGCCTCGGCACGGGCCTCACCGCGCGGTTTGGCGGCGGCCCGGCGGCGGCCCGGGATGGCCCGCAGCGCCTCGCCGATGTCGGCCACCTCGACCACCTTCATGCCCGTCGGCACCTTGCCCGGGTCCGGCGGGACCAGGGCATGGGTGAAGCCCAGCCGGTGCGCCTCGGCGAGCCGCCGCTGCACACCCGTCACCCGCCGCACCTCGCCCGCCAGGCCGACCTCCCCGATCGCCACCAGGTTGCTGGGCAGCGGGGTGTCGGTGGAGGAACTGGCCACCGCGAGCGCGACCGCGAGGTCGGCGGACGGCTCGCTCAGCTTCACCCCGCCCACCGTCGCGGTGTAGATGTCCTGCTTGCCGAGCTTCACACCGCCGTGCCGCTCGACGACGGCCAGGATCATCGCGATCCGGGGCGACTCCAGGCCCGATGTCGTCCGGCGCGGCGAAGGGATCTGCGAATCCACCATCAGCGCCTGCACCTCGGCGACCAGCGGGCGCTTGCCCTCCAGGGTGACGGTGAGGCAGGTGCCGGGGACGGGCTTGTCACGCCTGGTCAGGAACAGGCCCGACGGGTCGGCCAGGCCGACGATGCCCTCGTCGTGCAGCTCGAAGCAGCCCACCTCGTCGGTCGCGCCGTAACGGTTCTTGACCCCGCGGATGAGGCGCAGCCGGGCGTGCCGGTCGCCCTCGAAGCTGAGCACCACGTCCACCAGGTGCTCCAGCAGGCGCGGGCCGGCGATCTGACCGTCCTTGGTGACGTGACCGACCAGCAGGGTGGCCATGCCGCGCTCCTTGGACGCCCGGATCAGCGCGGCCGCCACCTCCCGGACCTGGGCCGGGCCGCCCGGGGCGCCGTCCAGCTCGGCGGAGGCGATGGTCTGCACCGAGTCCAGGATCAGCAGGCCGGGGTTGACCGCCTCGATGTGCCCCAGCACGGCGCCCAGGTCGGACTCGGCGGCGAGGTAGAGGTGCTCGGAGAGGGCGTTGATCCGGTCGGCGCGCAGCCGGACCTGGCCGGCCGACTCCTCGCCGGTGACGTAGAGCGTGCGGTGCCGGTCGGTGGCCGCCTTGGCCGCGACGTCCAGCAGCAGGGTGGACTTGCCGACGCCGGGCTCGCCCGCCAGCAGCACCACCGCGCCGGGGACCAGCCCGCCGCCGAGCACCCGGTCCAGCTCCGGCACGCCCGTCGAACGGGCCGTCGCGACCTGGCCGTCCACCTGGGCGATCGGACGGGCGGGCGCGCTGACCGGGCCGGCGGCCGTCGTCCGGATCGGCACGGCGCCGTACTCCTCGACCGTCCCCCAGGCGTTGCACTCCGGGCAGCGGCCGACCCACTTGGGCAGCTGGTTGCCGCACTCGGTGCAGCGGTACGCCGGGCGCGGCTTGGCGGTGGTCTTGGAACGCGGAGGCATGCGGCCCACGGTAGCGCCTGGGTACGACAGCGACCGTCCGCCACCGGACTCGCCGTGCATCCACACAGATGGGCGATGTTGTTACCCGAAAGAAGTACATACCCGTCGATTGGCGGGGACAGGGCGTCCGGGGTCTCTACCGTCGGACGGGTGACAACGCGAACTGTTGGGCCGGCCGGGCCGCAGACACCCGCCGTACTCGCGGCGTACGACCGGCAGGCGGACGGCCTCTTCACCTACTGCCTCTCGGTGCTGTGCGAGCACGACGCCGCCGCCGACGCCCTGCGCGAGGTCCGTGAACTGGCGCAACGGCACGGCGCCCGACTGGCCGAGCCCGGGCTGGTACGGGCCTGGCTGTTCTCGCTGGCCCGGTACTGCTGCCTGCGGCGACTCGCGGACGGGGCCGGGACCGGGGCCGGCGCTGGGGTCGGGGTCGGGGGCGGGAATGGGTTCGAGGGCGGTCGGGCCTCCGGAGTGGAGCCGAGCGAGGCCGAGGCGGCCCGGCGGCGCCGCGAGCTGGCCTCGCTCGCCTGGCCGGAAGCGGCCGGCACCGACCCGGAGCAGCGCGAGGCGCTGGAGTTGTCCGTCCGGCACCGGCTGACCCCGCTGGAAGTGGCGGCGGTGCTGGGCCAGCCGTTCGAACGGACCCGCGAGCTGCTGGCCGGCGCCGAGGCCGAGGTCGCCCGGACGAGGGCGGCGCTGCTGGTGCTCGGTGTGGGCAGCTGCCCGGAGCTGGACCGGCTCGGCGGGGCCGGGGCGGAGTCCTGGCGGGACTGGGTGCTCGGCCCGGCGCTGCGGCGGGAACTGGTGCAGCACGTGGTGGACTGCCCGACCTGCCGGGGGACGGCGGAGCGGGTGGCCGGCGAGGCGGCGGAGGGGTCGGCGGGGCTGTCCGGGCTGCCGTTGCTGGGCGCTCCGCAGAGTGTGGTGGGGGTGGCGGGTGCCATGCCTGTCCGGGGTGTCGCGGTTGTCGGGGGTGCCGCGGTTGTCGGGGGTGCCGCGGTTGTCGGGGGTGTCTCCGGTCGGGGGGTGGCGGAGCCCGCGCTGCGGTTCGACCAGAGCGGTTTTCCCCGGCACCGGGCGCCGGACGCCGGGCGCGGGCTGGCGGTCCGCCGACGGGTGGTGACCACGGGGGTGCTCGCGGCCGTCCTGGCGGCACCGGTGGTCGCGCTCTGGGCCGGGCACCGGAACGGCGGCGGGCCGGGCGCGGCGGCCTCCGTGTCGGCGGTGCGAGTGGACGAGGCCGGTCGGGAGACCGGGCAGCGGCCGCCGCAATCGGGGGTCGGGGGCCCGGCCGGGCCGGGGGTACCGGGGCTGGAGCTGGCGGGCGGTGCCGGCGCGGGCGGTGTCAGCGGTGCAGAAACGTTGCTTCCAGGTTTTCCACGGCTGACCTTCCAGGGCGCGGTGATCCCGGTCCCAGCCCACGGCGCCACCCCGCTCAGCAGCCCGACCCTGGTCGCCGCCCCGGCCCCCGTCGTCGACCGGGCCTCCGCACCGGGGGCGCCCGAACCGACCCCGACCGGACTCCTCACCGTCGAAGCCGGCGAGTACGGCAGCCGTACGGTCCTCACCCTCACCGACTCCGGCACCACGGAGATCCGCTGGCACGCGGTGACGGACGCCGGTTGGCTCCGGCTCAGCCGCGACTCCGGCACACTCGCGCCCGGCCAGCGGATCACCGTGATCGTCACCGTGGACGAGGACCTCGCGCCGACCACGCACTGGACCGCCCGGATCGCACTGCCGCCCTCGCAGGCGGTGGTCACCCTGGAAGGCGGCCCGCACAACCGCGGCGGCTCGACCCCCTCCCCGACCGACCCGTCCCCGACGGCCACCGCCCCACCGACGGCCACCCCTTCGCCGACCGCCACGGGCGCGCCTTCACCGTCGGGCTCGCCGTCGTCGCCCTCGTCACCGGCGACGCCGTCCGGCCCGCCGACGGGTTCGCCGTCCCCCTCGGGCACCCCGACGGCAGCGCCGACGAGCAGCGCCTCTCCACGTCCGACGGGGCGGCCCACGGCTCCGGCGTCAGCACCGGCATCGGCACCGGCATCGGCGCATTAGGGCGAACGCCGGTTCGGCAGAGAGGTGTCACCCGGCGGGCGTTTCGGGCTTCCGAGCCGCGTGAGCCGTGCACGGGAAGTCGACCAGGCCGACTTCCCGTGCACGGGTGACGGAGCTTGGCCGGGCTTCGGTGCCGGGGCTGGGGTGGTGTCAGGTGCGGTGGATCGGGGGGACCTGGTAGGTGCCGTCCAGGACCAGGGGTTTGGGCTGGTAGAGGCGGATGATGGGGCGGAAGTCGCCGGGTGGGGTGGGGAGCCAGTTGGCGGCGGCGGTCGGGTCCTCGGGCTGGTCGTGCTGGAGGGTCAGGGTGAGGGAGCCGTCGTCGCCGTAGACCAGGCCGGGGGTGCGGTCGCCGATCGAGTAGCGGTCGATCGGGTTCTCCACCAGGTAGTAGTCCGGGACGGAGTACATCGTGACGGACCAGAAGGCCTCGGTCGGGGGCAGCAGGTCGAAACGCAGGGTGTAGCTGTTGGCGCCGGTGAGGGGGCGGCCGTCCGAGTCGTCGTAGGTCATCGCGTACGAGGCCTCGTAGGCGTGGTTGCCCCAGAGGCCGGCCCGGGCGGCGGCGGCGCGGCTGAGGTAGGCGGCGCGACGGTCGGGGATGCGCCATTCGGGGTCGTCCAGGGTGCCGGGGCCGAGGTGGTCGGTGTTGTAGTCGAAGAGGTGGAGTGCGGAGCGCCATTCGCCGGGCGGGTGGTCTTCGGGTGGGCGGGTGGCGTCCTCGACCCGTTCGCGGCCGGCGGCCAGGCCTTTGGCCAGTGAGAGCGTCCATTCGGGGACGGCCGCGCGGTACGGGGAGGCGCCGTCGTCCAGCAGGCCGAGCGGGGCGAAGCGCCGCTGGTACTCGATGTCCGCGGTGGCCGGCAGGAAGGCCTGCATCCACACCCGAAGGCGTTCGAAGAAGGCCAGCCGCTCGGGGACGTTCGGGTCGGGCTCGGGCAGTCCGGCGACCAGGCCGCCGGGCTCCAGCGGTTCCAGGACGAGGGCGGACTGCAGGGCCCGGACCCGGGGCAGGTCGTCCGGGCCGGTGCAGGCGAACCGGCCGACCACGGTGCCGACCGTGGTCGGCAGCTCGATCACCCGGTCCGGGTCCGGCGGGGTGCCGTGCCAGCCGGGCGGGACGATCAGCCAGGTCTGCGCGCTGGTGCCGGTGGCGCGGCGGCCGAGGTAGGCGACGTTGTCCGTCCAGGCGTCGATGAACTGCAGCACGTAGTAGGAGCCCGCGGTGTCCGGGACGTGGAGCACCTGCGGGCCCTCGGAGAGGTCGAGCTGGGCGATCGAGTAGATGGTGTCGTTGTTGACCGAGACGAACTCGTCGGACGGGCCGGCCAGCCGGGTGGCGTGGCTGAAGTGGTTGAACGGCGCCGCCGGCAGGGTGCCCAGGCCGCCCCGGGTGAAGCGATCGACCATGGTGAGGCCGGCGACCAGCGGGTAGCCGTAGACGTACGCGTCGGCGGCCAGTGCCTCCAGCTCGGGCTGGTTCATCGGGGGTCCTTCGTACGGTCGGTCGGAACAAGGGGGTCGGTCGGGACGAGGGGCTTCGGTCAGGACGAGGGGCTTCGGTCAGCGCGGGTCGAGCGGCGGGAGCCGCCAGCGGCCGTCGAGGACGGCCCGGTCCGGGCCGTAGAGCCGGAGCACCACGGTGAACGGGCCGTCCGGGGCGGGCAGCCAGTTGGCGGAGTGTTCGGCGTTGGCGGGCCGCTTGTGCCGGACATAGAGGGTGAGTCCGCCGTCCGGGTCGCGGACCAGTCCGGGGGTGCGGTCGCCGATCGAGTAGCGGTCCAGGGTGTTGTCGACCAGCCGGTGGTCCGGGAGCGCGTACAGGGTGGCGGACCAGGCGAAGCGGGCCGGCGGCAGCGCGTCCGGGGTGAAGCGGATGACGTGGTCGCGGTCGCTCGCGTCCGGCGGCCGGCGGCCCGTGCCGTCCGCCTCCCAACGGCCGTACCAGGCCTCCTCGGTGGGCAGTCCGTGGAGGTCGGCCGCGGCGCCGACGGCTTGCCGGAGGAAGTCCGCGCCGACCTGCTCGCGGGTGCCGAACAGCCCGGCGCGGTCGCGGAGTTCGGCGGTGGCGCGCCGCAGCTGCGCGCGGCCGTCGGCGATGCCTCGTTCGATCTCGGCGCGCAGCTCCAGCGGGAGGGCGGCGGGCTCGAACTCGCCGCGGCCGTCGACGCCGAGGTCGGCGAGGCGGCCGCGCAGGTCGGTCTCGGCGGGCGGCAGCCGGACGGGGCCGTCCGCCGGGAAGAAGCCGAGCAGGAAGTCGAGGAAGGCGAGGAACTCGACGCCGTCCGGGACCTCCTCGCGCCAGACCGGCCAGAGCGGCTCCGGGGCGGGCGGCGGCGCGGGAGTACCGGCGTACTCGTGCAGCGGGCGCAGCCGGTACCGCTCCT
This sequence comes from Kitasatospora sp. NPDC033851, assembly GCF_055576085.1. Taxonomy (NCBI): domain Bacteria; kingdom Bacillati; phylum Actinomycetota; class Actinomycetes; order Kitasatosporales; family Streptomycetaceae; genus Kitasatospora; species Kitasatospora sp. NPDC033851. The sequence goes on from NZ_JBVIRL010000006.1 coordinate 396,946, forward strand.
GGACGGCGGCGAGCTCGGCGACCTCGGCGGGGGTGTTCCCGGCGAGCCGGGTGCGGCCGAGGATGCCGACCAGCCGGGTGGCGGTACGGATCACGCCGCGGATGCCGGGCGGGGGCTCGCCGTGCCAGTCGGGGCCGGCCACCAGGTGGTCGCCGGCTTCCGGGCCGGTGGTCCGGGAGCCGATGAAACCGGCGTACACGGTGTCGAGTTCGTGCAACGGGAGGACGTAGTAGCGGTCCTCAGCGGGGACCGAGACCACCCAGGGCTCGGTGCGCAGGTCGAGCCAGGCCCGGGAGTACGGGGTGTCACCGGCCTCGCCGCCGGTGACACCGCCGGTGATGCCGCCGGTGACGCCGCCGGTCAGGGGCTCGGCGGGCGTGCGGGCGGAGGTGTCGGCGGGGGTGGGTGGCTGCGGGTGGTGGCGGAAGACGCCGAAGCCGCCGACGTACGACGGGTCCGCGTCGTCCAGGGCCTGGGCGTAGAGGGCGCGGTAGTTGCGCAGCATCGGTTGGGCGCGGATCCAGGCCTCGGCGGCGGTCGCGCGGACGGTGGCCGGGTCCACGAGTGCCGGGTTGACCATGCTGTCGCTCTCCCACTCCGAATCCGGTGGAACCGCCACAGATCTGTACAGACCTGTACAGATGGGATGCTAAGTGGGGCGGGAGGGGGCGGCATGTCGGATCGGGTGCCTCGCGGCATCTGCTCGACGCTGCGGCATTCGCTCGACACCGCGGCATTCGCTCGGCGCCACGGCATTCGCTCGACACCGCGGCATCTGCTGAGCGCGAATCCGGGCGTACGGGCGGAGCGGCGGGGAGAAGGTGAGCGGTATGAAGATCCTCTTGCTCGGGGGCTCGTCCTTCCTCGGACGGGCCTACGCCGCCGAAGCCCTCGCCCGGGGGCACCAGGTGACCACCTTCAACCGCGGCCACAGCGCCGCCGACCTGCCCGGGGTCGAGGCCGTCCGGGGTGACCGCGACAGCGCCGAGGACCTCGCCCGGCTGGTCGACGGCCGCGACTGGGACGCCGTCGTCGACACCTCCGCCCAGCAGCCCGCCCAGGCCTCGCTCGCCGCGCGGCTGCTGCGCGAACGGGCCGGGCACTACACCTTCGTCTCCTCCGTGCACGCCTTCACCGACTGGCCCGCCCGGGTGATCGGCGAGGACTCCCCACGACACCCCTGCCCCGCCGACACCCCGCCCGACCAGCCGTTCAGCCCCGCCCTGAAGGCCGGCTGCGAACGCGCGGTGCTGGAGGGCTTCGGCGCCGAGCGCTCGCTGCTCCTCAACAGCGGGCTGCTCATCGGACCGTACGAGAACGGCGGCCGGCTGCCCTGGTGGCTGGAGCGGATGGCGCGCGGCGGGCGGGTGCTCGCCCCGGGGGATCCGCAGCGGACCATGCAGGTGATCGACGTCCGGGACTTCGCCGCCTTCGGGCTGGACCTGCTGACGGCCCGGACGACGGGCCGGTTCCTCACCACGGCGCCGCCCGGACGGCTGCGCTTCGGCGAGTGGCTGGAGACCTGTCGGGCGGTCGCGGGAGCCCCGGACACCGAACTGGTCTGGGTCCCGGACGGGCCGCTGCTCGCCGAGGGGCCGGACCGGGTCGAGCCGTGGACCGAACTGCCGCTCTGGGCCCCGGATCTGCCCGGGATGGCGGGCGCCTGGCTCGCCGACACCAGCCGGGCGGAGGCGGCCGGGCTGCGCTGCCGGCCGTTCGCCGACACCGCGCGGGACACCTGGGAGTGGCTGCGGACCCGCGGGCCCGCCGAGGACACCGATGCCGACGGGCGCAAGGGGCGGCCGGGCGCGGTGGCGCGACAGGGCATCGAACCCGCGAAGGAGCGACGGCTGTTGGCCGCCTTCGGGTGAGCGAGCCCGCGGAGCGAGCCGGGTGAGCGAGGGCCGGAGCGAGCCGGCGGAGTGGGAAGTCGGACCGGCCGACTTCCCACTCACCAACGGCACCCCGCGCGTACGGCCTCGGTGCGTCCGGCCTCGGTGCGTACGGCCTCGGTGCGTCCGGCCTCGGTGCGTACAGCCTCAGGGCGTAGAGCCTCAATGCGTCCGGCGGGTGACCAGCTCGGCGAGCGCCAGCAGTTCGTCGGCCGCGGACGGTTCCGGTACGGCGGCGGCCAGCTGCGCCATCGCCGTGGCCATCCGCTCACACGACTGCCCCTGCGCCCAGCCGCGCCCGCCGGCCCCCTCGACGGCCGCCGCGCACTGCGCCAACTCCTCGGAGCTCAGGGCGCGTTCGAGTGCGTACAGCTCGGCCAGCCGCTTGCCCTCGACAGTGTCGGAGCCCAGCGCCGCGACCACCGGCAGGGACTTCTTCCGGGCGACCAGATCCGCGCCGACCGGCTTGCCGGTCACCGCCGGGTCCCCCCAGATGCCGATCAGGTCGTCGATCAGCTGGAACGCCAGGCCGATCTCCCGGCCGAAGCCGTCCATCGCCTGCGCCGCCTCCTCGGACGCGCCGCCGTACAGGGCGCCCAGCGCGCAGGCGGCGCCGAGCAGCGCGCCGGTCTTGGCCTCCGCCATGGCCAGGCACTCGGGCAGCGAGACGTCGTTGCGCTGTTCGAAGGCGCAGTCGATCTGCTGGCCCTCACAGAGTTCGACCACGCAGTCGGCGAGTCGGCGGATCGAGCCGTGGGCCGCCGGGTGGGTGTCCTCGGCGAGCAGGCGCAGCGCGAGGGAGTGCATGGCGTCTCCGGCCAGGATGGCCTCGGTGGTGCCGAACACCCGCCAGGCGGTGGGCCGGTGGCGCCGGGTGTCGTCCCGGTCGATGACGTCGTCGTGGAGCAGGGTGAAGTTGTGCACCAGCTCCACCGCGGCGGCCGCGGCGGCGGCCTCGCCGGGCGTACCGCCCAGGGCCTGGGTGGCGGCGAGGACCAGGGCCGGCCGGATCGCCTTGCCGGAGGAGGCCGCGGCGGGCGTGCCGTCCGCCTCCCACCAGCCGAAGTGGTAGCCGGCGACCTTGCGCATCGTGCCGGGCAGTGAGTCGACGGCGGCCCGCATGACCGGGTCGACCAGTGCGCGGGCGCGGGCGAGGATCTCGGCCGCCTCGTGCCCCTCTTTGTGGTCCCGCTCCAGCGTGGGACTCGTCATGGGTCTCTCCCCCTTGTTGGCGCCTGTCGTGGGATGGCCCGGCGCGGGCGGGCCGGGGTCGTGCCGCTGTGGGTGTCGGGCAGTGTCCGGGCGCGGCGGGACGCATCGGGGCCGGGATGCGTCGGAACGCGCCGGAACACGTCGGAACGCCTGCCGGCCGGGGTGCGGTGGGCACCTCCGGCCGGACGGCGTGGATCTCCGATCGGCCCCGCCGGGCCCGTCAGCGCTGCGCGATGTCCACGTTCTCCAGGACGCCGACCGCGTCCGGCACCAGGATCGCGGCGGAGTAGTAGGCGCTCACCAGGTAGGAAATGATGGCCTTGTCATCGATTCCCATGAACCGCACCGAAAGGCTCGGCTGGTATTCGTCCGGAATTCCGGTCTGGTGCAGCCCGATGACACCCTGGTTGTCCTCGCCGATTCGCATCCCGATGATCGAGCTGGTGTTTCCGACGATCGGGATCTTGTTGCACGGGAAGACCGGCACCCCGCGCCAGGACATGATCTGCTTGTCCTCGACCTCGACCGTGCCCGGGTTGATGCCGCGCTTGTTGAGCTCCCGGCCGAAGGCGGCGATGGCCTTGGGATGGGCCAGGAACATCTTGGTGCTGCGGCGGCGGCTGAGCAGCTCGTCCATGTCGTCCGGGGTGGGCGGGCCGGAGTGGGTCTGGATCCGCTGGTCGTACGCGGCGTTCGCCAGCAGGCCGAACTCGGGGTTGTTGACGAGCTCGTGCTCCTGGCGCTCGCGCAGGGCCTCGATGGTCAGCCGGAGCTGGTGCTCGGTCTGGTTCATCGGCTGGTTGTAGAGGTCGGCGACGCGGCTGTGGACCTTGAGGATGGTCTGCGCGACGCTCAGCTCGTACTCACGCGGCTTGAGCTCGTAGTCCACGAAGGCGCCGGGCAGCTCGTACTCGCCCAGGTGGCCGGCGGAGAGGTCGATCGCGGCCTCGCCGTGCTTGTTCTGCGCCTGCTGGAAGCCGTTCAGGTATTCGATGACCTGCAGTTGCAGCGCCTCGGAGCGGTCGTGCAGTTCCTCGAAGGAGGGCCAGGACAGCGCCATCACGGTGCCGGAGGTCGCGGCGCGGACGGTGTACGGCCAGGTGCCGCCGTCCTGCTGGACCGCCTCGTCGCCGAGGTGGTCGCCGTCGGCGAGGGTGCCGACCACCGTCTCCTCGCCGTACTTGCCGGTGCCCATCCGGTCGAGCTTGCCGTGCGCGATCAGGAAGACCTCACTGATCGGCGTACCGGCCTCGACGAGGACGTCCCCCGGGTTGAACTCCCGCTGCACGAAGCGCGAGGCCAGCTCCTCGAGCACGGCCTCGTCCTGGAATCCGCGCAGCACCGGCACCTCGGCGAGCGTCGGCGGGACGATCCGCACCTCGGCGCCGGTCTTGACGAAGCTCACCCGGCCGCGGCCGACCGCGTAGCGCAGGCGGCGGTTGACCCGGTAGGTCCCGCCGGAAACCTGCACCCAGGGCAGCCGCCTGAGCAGCCAGCGCGGGCTGATGCCTTGCATCTGCGGCGCGGACTTGGTGGTCGTGGCGAGGTTCCGCGCGCCCGCCGTGCTCAGACTCTGCTGCTGCCGGATATCCGCCTGCGCGCCGGGCGCAGGAATACCGGCATTGGTTTCGGTCGACATGAGGGGAACCCTTCGCGTGCCCGATGAAGTGTCGCTCTGCACATTCGTGTTGCAGCTTCATGGTGGGCCCGTTCGAGGGCAGCCCGCAATCACTCATTCGAGTGGTTTGGAATAACCGAACAAATAGTACGACTCGATCACCTGATCGAAGTTCATTCGACTATTTATTCGAAAGTACTGGAATCCCGAACCCCATCTTCCCACGGCCCCGGCGACGGCGACGGCGATTCGCCTGCTACAGCGGCCCGTTCCAGTCGAGCGTCGGCTCCAGCACCCCCTCCAGGGTGAGCAGCCAGCGCTTCACCTCGATCCCGACCCGGCCGCCGCCGAAACCGCCGATCCCGTCCGCCGCCACCACCCGGTGGCAGGGCACCAGCAGGGCGACGGGGTTGGCGGCCATCATCTGCCCGACCGTCCGGGCGGCCAGGCCGGGCTCCGTGACGTCCTCGAACACCCCACTACGGGCGGCCAGTTCGCCGTAGGTGACGGTCCGGCCGTACGGCACCTCGCGCCAGAGCGTCTGCAGGACGGCGCGGTGCGGACCGGAGCTCAGGCTCCAGTCGATCGGCAGGCCCAACTCGCGCGTGCGGCCCGCCAGGTAGGCGCCGATCCGCTCGGTGACGGCGGCGACCTTCGACTCGTCGGTGCACGGCGGCGCCTCGTCCTCGCGCCCGCCGTAGCCGGCCGCCGCCACGCCCAGCGGGGTCACCGCGATGTGCATCGGGCCGCTGGGCAGCGGCGTCGGCACGGTCAGCCAGGACATCGACCAGGACTGCGGCACGCTCGGGCCCCCACCCTCCGCCGGACCGGCCGCCGGCCACCCCGGCACCCGGAGGGCGTCCCCGCCCCGCGCGCCATCGTACGGCGGGCGGCCGACGGCCTGGCCGCGGTCGGTTGCCCGGTCATGGTCGGCAGCCTGATCGTGGCCGGTTGCCCGGTCGCGATCGGCTGCCCGGTCGCGATCGGTTTCCCGGCCGCGGTCGGCTTCGGTCAGAGCCGCCCCTTCAGCTGGGTGGCGAGCGCCTGCGACCAGTGCGCCAGGCCGGCGCGGTCCGGGGCGCGGCCCTCGCACAGGAGGGCGAGCTGCGCGTCGTTGATCCGGTTCGGGCCCGGAATCTCCAGCAGGTACGCCAGCTCGGCCAGTACGGTGGCGAGCCGCTCGGCGTCCGCGTGGTCCAGGGAGACCGCGGACTCGTGGTGGCTGATGGTGAGCGAACCGGGCATTGGACAACCTCCTCCATACCCCCGCACCCTCCACGGTACGACCGGGTCGGCCGCCCCGCCCGCCGCGGAGGCGTGCGTGCGCGGGTGGGGCAGCCGGTTGCGCTCCGGGGCCGGCCGGGCGCGGTGCGCGGTGGGCCGCACCGGGGGCCGGGGGTGCGCCCCGAAGCCGTCCGAGGGGTGGGTCAGTTCTCCGGGCCCTCCTCCCAGCGGCGATTCCGTACCGCCGGTATGGCCAACACTACGGCTCCGGAGGCCAGTTGCCAGAGCGCGCCGGGCAGCAACACGCTGTCCGTCCCGAACCGGCCGGCCAACGGACCGGCCACCGCCAGGCCGAGCGGGCCGAGAGCGAAGGAACCGAGCGCGCCGAAGGAGGTCAGCCGGCCGAGCAGTTCCACCGGCACCCACTTCTGCGTCGTCGCGCTGTAGAGCGTCCCGCAGACCGCCGAACCGACCCCGGCCACCAGCGCACCGGCGACCACCCAGAGCAATGACGCCCCGGCCGCGAGCGCCCCGGAGGGCAGCGCCCAGCCCAGGCCGACCACGGTGGCCACCGCGAGCGGGCGGCCCGGCCTGCGGCCGAGCAATCAGCAGTCAGACGCTCTGGCACCTGCTGCACGAGTCCGGCGCCGCGATCGAGACCGTCCTGGCCCTGGACACCGACCACCTCGACCTCCCCCGCCGCCGCACCCGCCCCGGGCACACCCCCGTCCACTGGCAGTCCGGCACCGCCCGTCTCCTCCCCCTCCTCCTCGCCGGCCGCAGCACGGGCCCGCTCTTCCTCACCGACCGCCGCGCCCCTGCCGGCACCCCCGCCCCCGACCGCTGCCCCTACACCGGCCGCGCCCGCCTCTCCTACCGCCGCGCCGCCGAACTCTTCGCCGGCCACAGCGGGAAGCTCGGGCCGGGCCGGACCCTCCGGCAGCTGCGAGCGGCGCGGTAGCCGAGGCTGCCCGGGCGCGGCAGGCGCCGGTCACTCCTCCGGCGGCACCCAACGGCGCCCCTGGGGGAGCAACTCGTCCAGGGTTTCCGCCAGTTGGGGCAGGTTCGGGCGGGCGGCGGGATCGAGGTGGAGGCAGTCGTCGATGGCGGCGGCGAGGGGGCGCGGAAGACGGCGGCTGCGGGCGACCGGGGGGACCGGGCCGTGCGGGGACGGGCCGGGGAAGGGGGTGGTGCCGGTGGCGGCTTCGTAGAGGGTGATGCCGATGCCCCAGACGTCGGTGGCCGCCGTGAGCAGGCCGCCGGAGGCCTGTTCGGGGGCGAGGTAGCCGTCCGTGCCGATGCCGGGGGTGCCCGGGCCCGGGGGGCGGGCGATGCTGAGGTCGAGCACGATGGCGCGCCGGCAGTCGATCACGATGTTGGAGGGCTTGAGGTCGAGGTGCAGGAGGCCCTGGCCGTGCAGGTAGCGGGTCGCCGAGCAGAGGTGCAGTCCGAGCATGGCCAGGTCGGTGGCGGCGGGGCGGCGCGGTCGGGTGTCCAGCAGGTGGGCGAGGGTTTCGCCGGTGAGGGTCTCCAGCACGGCGTACGGCTGCGGGCGCTCGCCCGTGCCGTAGCCGCGCACCAGGTGCGGGTGGGTGAACTCGGCCAGCCAGCGGCCTTCGCGGAGCAGGCGCTCGCGGAGTCGGCGGTCGCGGCGGCGGTCGGACCGGAGCACCTTGACCACGCAGCGGCAGTCCCGTTCCTCGCTCCAGCAGTCGTACACGTCGAGCCAGCCGGTGCGGCACAGATGTGCCAGGACCCGGTAGCCGGGGGCGATGGACTCGCCTGCGGGGAGCGGCTGTCGGGAGCCCATCAGGCCACCCCCTGGAGCGGTGGCCGGTGCAGCCCGTCGAGCCGGGCGTAGCCGTCGTCGCGGGCGAGCAGTTCCCGGTGGGTGCCGCAGGCGGCGACGCAGCCGCCGCGGAGCAGCACGATCCGGTCGGCGTTCCGTACGGTCAGCAGGTTGTGCGAGATGATGATCGTCGTCCGGCCGCGCATCAGCCGGCCCAGCGGCTCCAGGATCCGCCGTCCGGACTCCGCGTCCAGCCCGGTGGTCGGCTCGTCGAGCAGCAGGACGGGCGCGTCCCGGACCATCGCCCGGGCGATCGCGATCCGCTGCCGCTGCCCGCCGGAGAGCAGGCCGCCCTGCCGGCCCACCAGCGTGTCGTAGCCGTCCGGCAGCCGGCTGACGAACTCGTGGGCGTCGGCGGCCTTCGCGGCCGCGACGACCTGGGCGTCGGTCGCGCCCGGCCGCCCGTAGGCGATGTTCTCCCGGACGGTGCCGTGGATCACCAGGGTCTCCTGCAGCAGGACCGCGATGTGCTCGCGCAGGTCGGACAGGGCGAGTTCGCGCAGGTCGATGCCGTCGAGCCGGACGGCCCCGCGCTCGGGGTCGTAGAAGCGCAGCAGCAGCTTGGCGCTCGTCGACTTGCCCGCCCCGCTCTCCCCCACCAGGGCGACCGTCTCGCCCGGCTCGGCGCGGAAGGACACGTCGAACAGCGCCACCCGGGTCGTGCCCGGGTAGCGGAACCACACCCGGTCGAAGGCCACCGCGCCGCGGATCCGGCCGGGGCGCAGCGGGGTCGGCGGATCGGCCACCTGCGGCCGCTGGTCGAGCAGTTCGATGATCCGCTCGGCGGCGGCCGAGGCGGAGTAGAAGCCGTTGCTGAGCCGCGAGATGCCCCGGATCGGGCTGTACAGCCGGCTCAGCAGAGCGACGAAGACGAGGAGTTCGCCGAGTGTCAGACGGCCGGTGGCGAGTTCCCAGGCGCCCAGCCCGAGCACGATCAGCGCGCCGACCAGCTCCAGCAGTTCCACGATCGGCGCGAACAGGGCCCGCAGCCGGGTCGCGGCCATGGTCGCCCGGAACCGCGCCAGGTTCTCCCGGTGGAACCGGTCCTGCTCCCAGTCCTGCCGGTTGTACGCCTGCACCAGCGCGATGTTGTCGAGGGTCTCCTCGGCGAGCGCGCTCACCGAGCCGCTGCGCCGCCGCCGCTCCCGCGACGCGGCCTTCACCAGCACGGAGAAGCGCCGCGCGGTGAACCAGAACACCGGCGCGACGACGAGGGCCACCGCGGCGAGGTCCCACCGCAGGTAGAACAGCACGGCGAGGAAGACGGCCAGCTCGGCGACGTACGCGACCGCGTCGAGGACGCCCGAGAGGAGGAAGGTCTCGACCGCCTCGACGTCCGAGGTCAGCCGCGACAGGACGTCGCCGAGCCGCCGCCGCTCGAAGAAACCCAGGGAGAGGCCCTGCAGATGCCGGAACACGTCCGTGCGCACGGCGAGCAGGAAGCGCTCGCTGACCCAGGTCGAGGTCGTCTCGTCGGCGAAGCGCAGACCCCCCGCCACCAGCGTCAGCCCGGCGTAGCCGAGCGCGACCGGCAGGAACAGCCCGAGCCTGCGCGGCACCAGCACATCGTCGACGACGACCTTGAACAGCCAGATCGCGGCCACGTCGACCAGCGGCCCGAGCAGGACGAACCCCAGCAACAGGGCCAGCCAGCGCCGGCCGCCTCGGGTGTAGGGCCAGAACCGCCCGAACGTCCGCCGCAGCGGGACGGCCGGGGCCGGTTCGACGACCGGGTCCGCCCGGCCGTCGCCGTCACCCGCGTCGACGGCCATCAGGCGCCGCAGCGACCACACGGTACGAATCCAGCCCATGGGACGTGGCCGGGCCTGTGACGGCCCGGCCCTGACAGGACGGCGAAGCCGTCAGTGCCGCGAGTTGCTTCCACGACGGCGGCGACGGTCGTTCGTCTTCGAGTGCCTGGTCTCCTTGCCGGTCCCGGTCCGCTTGCGCGGATGCCGCATCGCCGGCACCAGGTTGGCCAGCATGCTCATCGCTGTCACCTCTCTGTTGGTCCCGCTCGGTCCCCCACCCAGAGGTACGCGCCGGAGGGCGGGGGCGCTCACCGGCGCGTCGGTGCGATGCGCAGGGTCTTCATGGGCGGTGCGGAGTGACTTCGTGGGCGGCGCGGAGTGTTCGTCGGTGCCGGTGCGGGTGCTTCCGGCGGCACCGGGCGGCGACGTCACGGGGCGCGGTGACGTCGCCGCCCGCAGCCGTTACGCAGCCGATGGCCGACCGTGACACGACCGGCCGAGGACCGCGACACGGCCCTCCTACCGTCACTGTCGACGCCCCGGCCGTAGCGGCCGCACCGGCCGTACCGGCTCCGGCCGTACCGGCTCCGGCTGTACCGGCCGGTGGGCGTCCGTGACGAGGACGTGCGCGTCCGGCGCCGACGACGAACGTCCGCGACCGCTGCGCATCACGCCGCGTCACGCGATCCGCGACGTCCCGAGCGACGCGATCCGCGAGGCCGCGCGTGACGCGATCGGTCCGCACCGACGACCGACGTACACCACCGATGCAGATGGAGAACACCGCATGAGCACGAGCAGGAGCCGTACCGACCGTTCGCCCGCCCGCCGCCTCCTGGCGGCCTGCACCCTGACCGGGGCCGCACTGCTGACCGTCGTCACCGGCGGGCAGGCCTGGGCCGACGGCGCGCCGAAGCCCGTCGCGACCGCCCCGGGCGGCGCCGTCGCCTCGCCGGCTTCGGGCGCCGTGCCCACCGCCTCCCCGGCGCCGGCCAACCCGAAGGCCCCCGCCGCCGTGGCCTCGCCGTCCGAGAGCCCGCGGGCCGTACCCACTCCGCAGGCCCCCAACGGCGCCCAGCCGCAGGTCCGTGAGGTGCCGAAGGGCGCCGCGCAGGCCGGTGACGGCTCCGGTGCCGCCGACGGCTCCGGCCTGATGCTCGCGGGCGGCGGCGCCGTCGCGGCCGTCGGCGCCGGGGCGCTGGGCTTCGCCGTCCTGCGCCGCCGTTCCGGTGCGCGCGGCTGACACCGGTCCCGAGTCCGCCGGGCACCCCGGCGCCGTTCCCCCGCACCTGGCCAGGCGGGGAAGCGGCGCCGGGGCCGCCCCGGCGGTGGGGACCGGCAGCCACCGCGACGCCGGGGCCGGGCAGGCCCGCGGCCGCGGGCACGCGCGCGGGCGGCGTCGAGCCGCCAGACCCGGGCCGAGCGCCCTGCGCCGTACGGCCTTCGGCGCGGCGGGCCTGCTCTGCCTGGTGCTCGGCACCTCGCTGGCGCTCTCCGGCCGGGACACCCCGGTGGTGCGGATCGAGACCTCCGGCCACGGCGGCACCGCCGACACCCCGCCGGCGGCACCGGCCACCGGGGCCGCCTCGGCCCCCACGACCGCCGTGCCCGGCGCGCCGAAGCCCTTCGCGCCCGCGCCGCCGACCCGCCTGCTGATCCCCTCCGCCGGGGTGGACGCGCCGGTGACCGACCTCGGCCTGAACTCCGACGGGACGGTCCAGGTGCCGCCCGCCGACCGGGGCGACGAGGTCGGCTGGTACCGCAACGGCCCCACCCCGGGCGAGACCGGGCCCGCCGTCCTGATCGGGCACTACGACACCGTGCACGGCCCGGCGGTCTTCCGGCAGCTGCCGAAGCTGCAGCCCGGCGAACTGGTCCGGGTACGGCGCGCGGACGGCAGCACCGTGGACTTCAAGGTCCGTACGCTGCTCCAGGCCGCCAAGGACGGCTTCCCCACCGAGCAGGTCTACGGTGACACGCCCGCACCCGCGCTGCGGCTGATCACCTGCGGCGGGCGGATCGGTTCGGACGGCCACTGGACGGACAACATCATCGTGCTGGCGGACCTGGCCTGACCGGGCCCGACCTGCCCGTCGTCCCGGCCTGACCCGACCTGCCCGTCGTCCCGGCCTGACCCGCGCCGCTCCGGCCCGGGCGGAACCGCGGGCCGCCGTCCGGGCGACCTACCACCAGGACGGCCACGGGGCGACGAACCGGCACCGCGCCGCAGACCAGGAGGACGAACACCGACCGTGGCAGCACCACCCGCACCCCGTCGCCGGCCCGGCGCCGTCCCCGTGGCGGCCCTGGCCGGCCTGGTCGTTCTCCTCGCCCTCGCCGCCCTGGCCTTCGGCCGGGCCACCCCCGGCGGCCTGCGGGACCAGGGCCCGGCCCGGGCCGTCACGCCATCGCCCGTCCCCCGGCCGCTGTGGCCGAACCCGGCCTCCTCGCAGTCGACGCCCCCGTCCGACACCGGGGCCGGCGGCGCCACCCAGGCGCCACCGCAGCCCGTACCGGACCTGACCGTCCCAGGGCGCGACATCACCGCGCTCGACGTCCGCACCGTCCTCGCCAAGGACCCGGCGGTGACCCCGGAGGAGCGGCAGGCGCTCGGCTCCTGCACCGGGTGCGAGGTCCGCAGCCCCGAGTTCCGCGACCTCACCGGGGACGGACGGCTCTCGCTGATCACCACCGTCAGCACCCCCGGGCCGGTGGTGCTGCACGTCTACACCCTCGCCCCCACCGAGGACCGGCTCCTGCCCGTCCTGCGGGTGCAGGTCCAACGGACCTTCAGCGCCGAGACCATCGGCTCCGAACTGTGGCTGTACGAGTCGACCAGCGTCTACGTCCGCACCAGCAGCCACTACCGCTGGGACGGGGTCAGGCTCGTCCTGCTGGAACGCAAGGACGAAGGCCTCGGCGTGCTGCCGCCCACCGGCCCGGACAGCGCCCAGCCGCCCAGCGCCACCCCCAGGTCCCCCGCGTCGCCGGCCCGCTCCCCCGTCGTCGGACCGCCGGAACCGGCCCCCGGCGCGGCCGTCCCCTCCGCGCGCGCGGCCCGCCCGACCTCCCAGCCCGCCGCCCCCACCGCGACCCCGGAGCCGAAGCGATGACCGCCCCCGCCCACCCGCACATCCTCCTGGTCGAGGACGACGAGGTGATCCGCGAGGCCACCCGGATGGCCCTGGAGCGCTACGGCTTCCCGGTCACCACCGCCGCCGACGGCCTGGAGGGCCTGGAGGCCTTCCACGCCGTCCGGCCCGACCTGCTCCTGCTGGACGTCATGCTGCCGCTGCTCGACGGGGTCGGCCTCTGCCGCCGGATCCGCGAGGAGAGCCAGCTGCCGATCCTGATGATGTCCGCGCGCACCGACCCGGTGGACGTGGTCTCCGGGCTGGAGGCCGGCGCGGACGACTACGTCGTCAAGCCCTTCGAGAGCGCCGTCCTGGTCGCCCGGATCCGTACGGTGCTGCGCCGCATCCGCGTCGTCCCGGCGGCCGACGCGCCCGGCATCCCCTCGGCCGACTCCCCGGCAGCCGGCTCCCCCACAGTCGGCATCCCCGCAGCCGCGACCGACGCCCCGCAGCCCCCGGACGCCCCTGCGTCCCCGTCCTCCGCCGCCGTCCGCAGCTTCGACGGCCTGCGAGTGGACACCGACAGCATGGAGGTGCGGGTCGACGACCGCCTCGTCCCGCTCACCCCCACCGAACTGCGGCTGCTGCTGGAGTTCACCGCCGCGCCCGGCATCGTGCTGGAGCGCTCCACCCTGCTCGAACGGGTCTGGGACTACGAGTGGGGCGCCGACACCCGGGTCGTGGACGTCCACGTGCAGCGGCTGCGCGCCAAGATCGGCTCCGGCCGGATCGAGACCGTCCGCGGGTTCGGCTACAAGCTGCGGCGCCCGGCATGACCCTGCGCCGCCAGATCGCCACCGCCGTCGCCGCCATCTCCGTCCTGGTCGCGGTGGCCGTCGGCCTGCTGGTCCACCAGGCGATGATCCGTCAGCACGTCGACCAGGCCCGGGCCACCGCGCTCGCCGCCCTCGACTCGGCCCTGACCGACTACGGCCGCAACCGCGAACTGGCCGGCCGGGGCGCCGCGCTGGACGACCCCACCCTGCCCGGCCCCCTGCGCACCCTCGCCGGGGGCGGCCGGCAGGGCTCGCTGCTCGCGGCCGACGGGAAGGGCGAGTCGATGTGGGCGGCCTCCCCGGTCCAGGACGGGGTGCTCTCCGTCCGGGTGGGCTTCGCCCAGGACCGGCAGGCCATCGCCGACCTGGACCGGATCATCCTGCTCACCGTCGTCGCCGCGGTCTTCACCACCGTGCTGGCCGGCGTGCTCGTCGCGGACCGGATCAGCCGCCGCCTGCGCACCGCCGCCACGGCCGCCCGGGGCATCGCCGCCGGCGGGACGGACACCCGGATCGGCGAACTCGTCGACGGCAAGGACGAGGTCGCCGACCTCGCCGCCGCCGTCGACCTGATGTCCCGCACCCTGCACCGCCGCCTCGCCGACGAGCAGCGCTTCACCGCCGACGTCGCCCACGAGCTGCGCACCCCGCTCACCGGCCTCGTCACGGCCGCCGAACTGCTGCCGCCCGGCCGCCCCACCCAGCTCGTCCAGAACCGGGTCCAAGCCCTGCGCGGCCTGGTCGAGGACCTCCTGGAGGTCTCCCGCCTCGACGCAGACGCCGAGTCCCCCGACCTCTGCGCCGTCCCCCTGGAACGCGCGGTGCGCCGCACCGTCTCCCTCACCGGACTGGACGTCACGGTCGAGGTCACCGAAGCCACCGCCGACCGGCAGGTCCGCACCGACCTGCGCCGACTGGACCGCATCCTCGGCAACCTGATCCTCAACGCCCACCGCCACGGCGCCGCCCCGGTCCACCTCCACGTCGACGGCCACCGCATCGCCGTCCGCGACCACGGCCCCGGCTACCCCGACGACCTGCTCCGGCACGGCCCCCAGCGCTTCCGCACCAACGTCCCCGAACGCGGCCGCGGCCACGGCCTCGGCCTCACCATCGCCACCGGCCACACCCGCGTCATCGGCGCCACCCTCACCTTCGCCAACCACCCCGCCGGCGGCGCCCTCGCCACCCTCACCCTCCCACCCGACTGACACCCCGGGCCGGTCCGTGACCCATGGCACCTGCTTCGGCCGCCTTTGGCCGCAGTCCTTTGCCGACGCTAAGGTGTGGCGCCTACGCGGCGGATCGCTCCCCTGAGGAAGGTTGGGATGGGGCTCATGGATGCAGACCACGCGGGGCTGGTGGTCGCGGCGCAGGCCGGTGACGACCGGGCGCGCGAGGAACTGATCGCCGCGTACCTGCCGTTGCTCTACAACATCGTCGGGCGTGCGCTGAGCGGACATGCCGACGTCGACGACGTCGTCCAGGAAGCCCTGCTGCGCGTGGTGCGCGACCTGCCTGCCCTGCGTGCCCCGGAGAGCTTCCGGTCCTGGCTGGTGTCGATCACGCTCCGTCAGATCAGTACCCACCGCCACCGGCAACGCGTCTTCGCCGGCCGGAGCGCGGTCATCGACGAGGCGCACCAGATACCGGACGCCGGCGCCGAATCCGAGGACATGACGATCCTGCGTCTGCACGTGTCGGACGAGCGCCGCCAGGTCGTCGAAGCCGGCCGGTGGCTCGACCCGGACCATCGGGTGCTGCTGTCGCTGTGGTGGCAGGAAGGCGCCGGCTCGCTGAGCCGTGACGACCTCGCCGCCGCGACGGGGCTCACGGCCGCCCACATCGGAGTGCGCCTGCAACGCATGCGCGAGCAGCTGGATCTGAGCCGGACGATCGTCGCCTCGCTGAACGCCGACCCGCGCTGTCCGCAGTTGGACGAGACCGTCGTCGGCTGGGACGGTCGCCCCGCATCGGTGTGGCGCAAGCGGATCGCGCGGCACACCCGCGGATGCCCGGTCTGCGCGGCGACGACGGCCGAACGGATTCCGGCCGAACTCCTGCTCCTCGGCGTCGCGCCGCTGGCGGTCCCGGCCGGGCTCATCGCCGCGCTGGCCGCCAAGGGCTTGCTGTCGGGTACGGCCGCGAGCGCCGCCGGCCTGGCCACGGCACAGGTCGCGGCAGGCACGGCGACGGGGGGAGGCGGCCTGCACAGCTCGCTGATCGCCAAACTCTCCGCGGTGACCGCTCATCCTCTGGTGAGCCTCGCCACCGGCGCGGTGCTCATCACCGGCGCCGCCACCACCTACGCGACCTGGCCCGAACCGGCGCCTCGGGTGCCCGGCGTCACCGCCGCTCCCACGGTCGGCAGTCCCACGCCGACCTCGCCGGGCACCACCACCTCGGCCGGACCGTCTCCGGTGAGCCCGTCCGCCATCGCAGCCGTGGTTCCGCTGGGCGCACAGTCGCTGGAGTCCGTGGACGACCCCGCCCTGTACCTCACGTACGCCGGCGACTTCGCGACGCTCGGCCGCGTCGACGCGTCCAGCAGCGCGCAGACCCGGCAGCGGGTCACCTTCACGGTCATCGGCGGCCTGGCCGACACCCGGTGCGTCACCTTCCGCGCCGCCGACGGCCGCTACCTGCGCCATCGCGACCTGCGGCTACGGCTGAGCACCGACGACGGCAGCGAGCTGTTCCGTGAGGACGCCACCTTCTGTCCGCTCCCCGGGGCGGTGGCCGGGTCGGTGACCCTGCACGCGCACAACTATCCCGGATCGGTCCTCCGCTACCGCGACGGTGGCATCTGGCTCGACGGCTCCGACGGCACTCGGGCCTTCGCCGGCCAGGCTTCCTTCATCATCCGCAAGGCCTGACGGGGACGACCAGGCCGCAGGGCTCGGCGTAACGCTTTCCGCCTGCGAGATGCATCACCGGGCAATCGTCCGGATCGCGCCACCTTTTTCGTTACGGGGCCGTGAGTCCGGAGGCCTCCCATGTGTGGGGTGCTCTTCCCGCCGCTCACCCTGACGGGCCGGCATGGGAGGTGCTTCCCCACTGAGGAATCCCCGGAAGAAAGCCGCTCCAATGATGCGACACACCCACGAACCCCCGGCCGAGGCGCGCACGATCGCGGCGCCAAGGGTGACCCGCAACCCGCGGGGAGAGTCATGAAGGGTCTGCACCGGCTCAGCCGGCGTCGCCAGGTAGTGGCGGTAGCAACGTCGGCCGCGGCGCTGGTGGCCGGTGTCGTGGCGCTCCTCCCCAATTCCGCCGGAGCCGCCGCCCTGGGTACCCAGGCGACCCCCTCCGGCAGGTACTTCGGCACCGCTGTGGCCGCCGGCCGGCTCGGGGACTCGACGTACACCGCGATCGCGGACCGGGAGTTCAACATGATCACCCCGGAGAACGAGATGAAGTGGGACGCGATCGAGCCGTCCCGCGGCAACTTCAACTTCGGGGGCGCCGACTCGATCGTCAACCACGCCTCGGCGCACGGCCAGCGGATGCGCGGCCACACCCTGGTCTGGCACTCGCAGCTCCCGTCCTGGGTCAGCTCCATCGGCGACGCGAACACCCTGCGCGGCGTGATGGACAATCACATCACCACCGAGATGTCCCACTACAAGGGCAAGATCTACGCCTGGGACGTCGTCAACGAGGCCTTCGCCGACGACGGCAGCGGCCGGCACCGCAGCTCGGTGTTCCAGAACGTGCTGGGCGACGGCTTCATCGAGGAGGCCTTCCGCACCGCCCGGAACGTCGATCCCTCGGCGAAGCTCTGCTACAACGACTACAACATCGAGAACTGGACGGACGCCAAGACCCAGGGCGTCTACACCATGGTCAAGGACTTCAAGTCCCGCGGCGTGCCCATCGACTGCGTCGGCTTCCAGAGCCACTTCGGCGCCGGCGGCCCGCCGTCCAACTTCCGGACCACACTGTCCGACTTCGCCGCTCTGGGCGTTGACGTCCAGCTCACCGAGCTCGACATCGCCCAGGCGTCCACCACCGCGTACGCCAACGCGGTGAACGCCTGCCTGTCCGTCGCCCGGTGCACCGGCATCACGGTATGGGGCATCCGCGACAGCGACTCCTGGCGCAGTGGCGAGAACCCGCTGCTGTTCGACCGCAACGGCAACCCCAAGCCCGCCTACACCGCCGTCATGAACGCCTTCAAGGCCGCCTCCGGCACCGGAACGGGTGGGACGGGCGGAGGGAGCGGCACCGGGGAGATCAAGGGCGTCGCCTCCGGTCGTTGCATCGACATCAACGGCTTCACCACCGTCAACGACACCCAGGCGCAGCTGTGGGACTGCAACGGACAGACCAACCAGCGGTGGACCTACACCTCTGGCAAACAGCTGATGGTCTACGGAAAGAAGTGCCTGGCCGCCAAGGCCAAGGGCACCAGCAATGGCACGGCAGCGGTCATCGGGGACTGCAACGGCGGCGCCGACCAGCAGTGGAACATCAACGCGGACGGCTCGATCGCCGGCGTCCGGTCCGGGCTGTGCCTCGACGCCGTCGGCGCGGGCACCGCCAACGCCACCAAGATCCAGCTGTACACCTGCTGGTCCGGCGGCAGCAACCAGAAGTGGGCCGGCCTGTCCGGGACGTCGACCCCGCCGGGCGGCACGTGTGCCCTGCCGTCGACGTACCGCTGGTCGTCGACGGGTGCGTTGGCGCAGCCGGCGAACGGGTGGGCCTCGGTGAAGGACTTCACGGACGTGGTCTACAACGGCAAGCACCTGGTCTACGCGTCGAACGTGAACGGGTCGTCGTACGGCTCGATGATGTTCAGTCCCTTCTCGAACTGGTC
>NZ_JBVIRL010000007.1:0-227636 GCF_055576085.1 Kitasatospora sp. NPDC033851
GGCTCCCAGTAGACGACTGGGTTGATAGGCCGGATATGGAAGCCCTGTGAGGGGTGGAGTTGACCGGTACTAATAGGCCGAGGGCTTGTCCTCAGTTGCTCGCGTCCACTGTGTTGTTCTGAAACAACGACCCGCCCGGAAATTTTCGGGTGTGCGGTTGACAGTTTCATAGTGTTTCGGTGGTCATAGCGTGAGGGAAACGCCCGGTTACATTCCGAACCCGGAAGCTAAGCCTTACAGCGCCGATGGTACTGCAGGGGGGACCCTGTGGGAGAGTAGGACGCCGCCGAACAATCATTCAGAAGAACCCCCATCCGGATCCCGGATGGGGGTTCTTCGCGTTTACGGACGGTTTCCGGACGGTATTTCGGGCGATGGCTCGGGCGCCGTGTCAGACCTTCAGCTTGAAACCGACGTGCGACGGCACGAACCCGAGCCGCTCGTAGAAGCGGTGTGCGTCGGTGCGGGTGGCGTCGGAGGTGAGCTGGACGAGTTCGGCGCCGAGTTCGCGGGAGCGCTCGATGGCCCACTCGATCAGGACGGTGCCGAGTCCGCTGCCGCGTTCGTCGGCGTGGATACGGACGGCCTCGATGATCGTGCGGGTGGAGCCCTGCCGGGAGAGGCCCGGGATGAGGGTCAGTTGCAGGGTGCCGACGGTCCGGCCGGCGCGGGCGGCGACGACCAGGTGCTGGTGCGGGTCGCCGTCGATGCGGGCGAAGGCGGTGCGGTAGGCAGTGAGGTCGTCGAGGTTCTCGCGGGTGGCGCCCAGCGGGTCGTCCGCGAGCATCGCCACTATTGCCGGGAGGTCCGCCTCGGTCGCCGGGCGGATCGTCACATCGGTCGTGTCGCTCATGATCAGAGAATAGAAGCCCTCTTCTTGCCCACCCTTACGTGTCTACGCCCGTAGCACCCCCTCAGGCCCCTTCTGAGGCCCGCTCCGGGGAGGGGCGATCCGGGGGAGGGGTGAGCCGGTGTCACTCCCCGGGCTCGGCACTGGTGATGACGGCGAACACCGCGCCGTGCGGGTCGGCCAGCTGGGCGAGGCGGCCGACGCCGTGGACGTCCGTGGCGGGGATCCGCACGGTCGCGCCGAGGTTGGTGGCGATGGCGAGGCCGGCGTCCGTGTTGGGGACCTCGAAGTACGGGAGCCAGTGCGAGCTGGTGCCGGCGGCGGTCTGCTCGGGGCCGAGCTGCACGATACCGCCGTGGGCGTCGTCGGTGCCGCCGCCCGCCGGGGTGAGGACGGTGTAGCTCGTGCCTTCGAACGGGACGTCCTGCTCCTGCCAGTCGAAGACGGTGCGGTAGAAGGACTTGGCGAGCTCGGCGTCGATGCTGTGGCACTCGGCCCAGCACAGGCTGCCCTCCTGGTCGACGAGGTCCAGGCCGCGGGTGTCGTGCGGCTGCCAGACGGCGAAGTCGGCGCCGGTGGGGTCGGTGTAGCCGGCCATCCGGCCCGCCGTGAAGACGTCGAAGGGGGCGAACCGGACGCGGCCGCCGGCCTTTTCGACCAGTTCGGTGGTGCGGTCGGCGTCGAGGGTGGCGAAGTACAGCGTCCAGTCGGGCCGGGCGCCTTCCTCGGTGAGCGGGCCGAGAGCGGCGACGGTCCGGCCGTCGCGCTGGAAGAAGCCGTAGCCGCCGGCCTCGGGGCCGGCCGAGGCGAAGGTCCAGCCGAACAGGGCGGTGTAGAAGTCGACGGAGGCCCGGGTGTCGGGGCTGCTCAGGTCGAGCCAGTTCGGGGAGCCGGGGCGGAAGGCGGTGTTGAGCATGTCGGCACTGCTCCTCGGACGGGGCCGGCCCGGGCGGGGCGCGGTCGACGGCCCCCCTGCCTACTCACAGCCTGGCACCTCGGCGGAGGCGCTGCACGGCAGCCTCCGGGCGTGGATCCGCGGGCTCCGGGCTGTGGGGTTGTCGGGGCCGGGCGGTACGGTGCGTAGCGGAATGATCCACCCGTACCGGTCGAAGGGGGTCCGGTGAGCAAGCAGGCGCCGTCGGAGCAGCAGCCGCGCCAGCTCGCGCAGGTCGAGGGCGTGCTGGAGCGGATCACCTACGCCAACGAGGAGACCGGCTACACGGTGGCCCGGGTGGACACCGGCCGGGGCGGGAACGATCTGCTGACCGTGGTGGGCGCGCTGTTGGGGGCGCAGGTCGGGGAGTCGCTGCGGCTGCACGGGCGATGGGGCTCGCACCCGCAGTACGGGCGGCAGTTCACGGTGGAGAACTACACGACGGTGCTGCCGGCCACCATCCAGGGGATCCAGCGGTACCTGGGCTCGGGGCTGATCAAGGGGATCGGGCCGCGGTTCGCCGAGCGGATCGTGGAGCGTTTCGGGGTGGACACCCTGGAGGTGATCGAGACCGAGCCGGGCCGGCTGATCGAGGTGCCGGGGCTGGGGCCGAAGCGGACGAAGAAGATCGCGGCGGCCTGGGAGGAGCAGAAGGCCATCAAGGAGGTGATGGTCTTCCTGCAGGGGGTCGGGGTGTCGACCTCGCTGGCTGTGCGAATCTACAAGCAGTACGGCGACGGTTCGATCGGTGTGGTGAAGAACGAGCCCTACCGGCTGGCCGGGGACGTGTGGGGCATCGGCTTCCTGACGGCGGACCGGATCGCCCAGGCGGTGGGGATCCCGCACGACAGCCCGGAGCGGGTGAAGGCCGGGCTGCAGTACGCGCTGTCGCAGAGCAGCGACCAGGGGCACTGCTTCCTGCCGGAGGAGCGGCTGATCGCGGACGGCGTGAAGCTGCTGCAGGTGGATGTCGGGCTGGTGATCGACTGCCTGGCGGAGCTGGTGGCGACCGAGGGGGTGGTGCGCGAGTCGGTGCCGGGGGAGGGCGGCGAGTCGATCACCGCGGTGTACCTGGTGCCGTTCCACCGGGCGGAGATCTCGCTGGCCAACCAGCTGCTGCGGCTGCTGCGTTCGGGCACGGACCGGATGCCCTGGTTCGCCGGGGTGGACTGGCCGGTGGCGCTGGAGTGGCTGGCGAAGCGGACCGGGGCGGAGCTGGCGCCGGAGCAGGAGCAGTCGGTGCGGCTGGCGTTGACCGAGCGGGTCGCGGTGCTGACGGGCGGTCCGGGCTGCGGCAAGTCGTTCACGGTGAAGTCGATCGTGACGCTGGCGCTGGCGAAGCGGGCCAAGGTGGTGCTGGCGGCGCCGACCGGCCGGGCGGCGAAGCGGCTGTCGGAGCTCACCGGGATGGAGGCGTCGACGGTGCACCGGCTGCTGGAGCTGAAGCCGGGCGGGGATGCCGCGTACGACCGGGACCGGCCGCTGGACGCGGACCTGGTGGTGGTCGACGAGGCCTCGATGCTGGATCTGATCCTGGCGAACAAGCTGGTCAAGGCCGTGCCGATGGGCGCTCACCTGCTGTTCGTGGGGGACGTGGACCAGTTGCCCTCGGTGGGTGCCGGGGAGGTGCTGCGGGACCTGCTGGCGGCGGGCGGGCCGATCCCGTCGGTGCGGCTGACCAGGATCTTCCGGCAGGCGCAGCAGTCGGGCGTGGTGACCAACGCGCACCGGATCAACGAGGGCAGGCCGCCCCTGACGGAGGGTCTCGCGGACTTCTTCCTGTTCGCGGAGGACGACGCGGAGCGGGCGGCCGGGCTCACGGTGGACGTGGTGGCGCGCCGGATCCCGCAGAAGTTCGGCTTCGACCCGCGCCGGGACGTCCAGGTGCTGGCTCCGATGCACCGCGGTCCGGCGGGTGCGGGGAACCTGAACACCCTGCTGCAGGGGGCGGTGACGCCGGCCCGGGAGGGCCTGGCTGAACGCCGCTTCGGTGGCCGGACGTTCAGGGTGGGGGACAAGGTCACGCAGATCCGCAACAACTACGACAAGGGGCGGAACGGGGTCTTCAACGGCACAGTGGGAGTGGTGACCGCCCTCAGCGTGGACGACCAGCGGTTGACGGTGCTCACCGACGAGGACGAGGAGGTGGGGTACGACTTCGACGAACTGGACGAGCTGGCCCACGCGTACGCGGTGACGATCCACCGCTCGCAGGGCAGTGAGTACCCGGTGGTGGTGATTCCGGTCACCATGTCCGCCTGGACGATGCTCCAGCGGAACCTGCTCTACACCGCTGTGACCAGGGCCCGGAAACTCGTGGTGCTGGTCGGGTCACGGAAGGCGATCGGACAGGCCGTACGGGCTGTCAGCGCAGGTCGGAGGCATACCGCGCTCGATCACCGGCTGACTACTGGATGATTGTCCAGCAGGATGGTTGCCTCTAATGTTCTCTTGACGTGAAGAGATTTACGGCAGAACCTAGGCTTGTGCCGATCTTGTCCGGTTCGTACCGGCTGCGGCGGCAGGTTTTGTAGGGGTGGGCCCTTTCGGGTCACCCCGGGTGCGCGGCTGTCCTCCGGATGGGGGATCGTAGAGACAGTCAGGGCACCTTGGAAGAGGATTCATTTCGTCGGTGAGGAAGACGTGAGCGACAACTCGGTAGTACTGCGGTACCAGGACGGCGAGTACGAGTACCCCGTCGTCGAGAGCACTGCGGGCAACGCCGGCTTCGACATCTCGAAGCTGCTCCCGCAGACCGGCCTGGTCACCCTGGACAACGGCTTCGGTAACACCGCCGCGTACAAGTCCGCGATCACCTTCGTGGACGGCGACAACGGCATCCTGCGGTACCGCGGCTACCCGATCGAGCAGCTCGCCTCCCAGGGCGGCTTCATCGAGACCGCGTACCTCCTGATCAACGGCGAGCTGCCCAACGCGGACCAGCTGGCGGAGTTCAGCCGCGAGATCACCCAGCACACCCTGCTGCACGAGGACGTCAAGCGCTTCTTCCAGGGCTTCCCGCGGGACGCCCACCCGATGGCCATGCTGTCCTCGGTGGTCGGCGCGCTGTCCACGTTCTACCCGGAGAGCCACAACCCGTTCGACGCGGCCCAGCGCCACCTGTCGACGGTTCGCCTGCTCGCCAAGCTGCCGACGATCGCCGCGTACGCGTACAAGAAGGCGATGGGCCAGCCCTTCGTCTACCCGCGCAACGACCTGAGCTACGTCGAGAACCTCCTGCGGATGACCTTCGCCGTCCCCGCCGAGGACTACGAGCTCAACCCGGTCGTCGTCAACGCCCTGGACAAGCTGCTCATCCTGCACGCGGACCACGAGCAGAACTGCTCGACCTCCACCGTGCGCCTGGTCGGCTCCAGCCACGCCAACCTGTTCGCCTCGATCTCGGCCGGCATCTCGGCCCTGTGGGGCCCGCTGCACGGCGGCGCCAACCAGGCGGTCCTGGAGATGCTGGAGAGCATCCAGAAGGACGGCGGCGACGTCGACTCCTTCATCACGAAGGTGAAGAACAAGGAAGCCGGCGTCAAGCTGATGGGCTTCGGTCACCGGGTCTACAAGGCGTTCGACCCGCGTGCCGCCCAGGTCAAGCTGCTCGCGCACGAGGTCCTCGGCCAGCTCGGCAAGAGCGACGAGCTGCTGGAGATCGCGCTCAAGCTGGAGGAGCACGCCCTCAAGGACGACTTCTTCATCTCGCGCAAGCTGTACCCGAACGTGGACTTCTACACCGGCCTGATCTACCGCGCCATGGGCTTCCCGACCAGCATGTTCACCGTGCTGTTCGCCCTCGGCCGGCTGCCGGGCTGGATCGCCCACTGGCACGAGATGATCAACGACCCGACCAGCCGGATCGGCCGTCCGCGCCAGATCTACACCGGCACCGCGATCCGCGACTACGTCCCGCTCGAGGGCCGCTGACCACGCGCGCGACGACGCCGACGACGGGCTCCGGCCCGGACGGAAGCTGAAAGGGGCCCGGTTGCCGTCTGAGCGACCGGGCCCCTTCGCGTCCCCGCGCCGTACCCCCGGAGGGGGCCGCGCGAAGACGGAACCGTACGACGCACGACTCCGGGGCCGGCCGCAGCCGTGGACGGCCGCTCAAAGCGTCCCTGGCCCGCCAGAACCCCGGCGCCGTGCGCGAAGGCCGTCGAGGACGACGACCGTTCCCGGGGCCCGCCGGAGCCCCGTCGGCGGCAGCCGATGCAAGCGCGGGGACACATTGCCGTTCAGTGTGTCCTCGCCCACCGGAAAAACTGCCGCACTACCAACCTAAGACGTATCAGGGTGCGAGAAGTTACGCCCGGGGGGTGTGAGCTGCCTCTCGCCACGCTCCGTGTGCGCGTCGTACCCCGCCCATACCACACCTTCACTCGGGCGGGACGTCACCCTCCCCGCAGTCACGGCAACCGAGCGTGATAGGAATCGTGGCATTCCGGTACGGACCGTCGCGCACACTCGCAGCGCGACGGCGGAACTGGGGAGGGAGTGCGCAGATGGCCAGGAACGTCGTCGTCACCGGCGGTGGCACGGGAATCGGGTACGAAGTCGCGCGGCGGTTCGCCGAGCTGGACGACCACGTGGTGATCGTGGGCCGCCGCCGGGCGGTCCTGGAGAAGGCCGCGGCCGACCTCGGACCGAACGTCACCCCGCTGGTGTGCGACCTCGCCGACCCGGATGCCGTGGAGGACGCCCTTCGCGAACTGCCCGAGCAGATCGACGTCCTGGTCAACAACGCCGGCAGCCGGGAGACCGTGGTCGGCGGCGGGCCGCACGCCCTGCTGGCCCGCTGGCGCGGCGACTTCGAGCGCAACGTGCTGACCGTGGTGCTGCTCACCGAGTCGATCCGCGACCGGCTCACCCCCGGCTCCGGCCGCGTGGTCACCATCAGCTCCATCGCCGCCCTGCGCGGGGCCGGCTCGTACGGCGCGGCGAAGGCCTCGCTGCACGCCTGGAACCACTTCCTGGCCGCCCAGTTGGGCACCTCGGGCATCACCGCCAACATCGTCGCGCCGGGGACGGTCAGCGGCACCGAGTTCTTCGGGCCGCGGCTGGACGAGGCCGAGGTGGCCCGGCGCGCGGCCCGCACCCTGCTCGGCCGGATCGGGGAGAGCGGCGAGGTCGCGGCGGCCGTGCACTTCCTCGCCTCGCCCGAGGCCGGGTTCATCACCGGCGAGATCCTGCACTGCAACGGTGGCGAGCTGCTGGGACGTTGACGTACGGCGAGGGGCCCGGACCGACGGCGGTCCGGGCCTTCGCGTTGTGCGGGGTCAGAGCTCAGGGGGGTCGTCCCGGGTCAGGGCTCAGGCGGGTCGGAAGCGGCGCAGGCGCAGGCTGTTGGTGACCACGAAGACCGAGGAGAAGGCCATCGCGGCCCCGGCGATCATCGGGTTGAGCAGTCCGGCGGCGGCCAGCGGGATCGCCGCCACGTTGTAGCCGAAGGCCCAGCACAGGTTGCCCCTGATGGTGGCGAGGGTGCGGCGGGAGAGCCGGATGGCGTCGGCCACCGAGCGTAGGTCGCCGCGGACCAGGGTGAGGTCGCCGGCCTCGATCGCGGCGTCGGTGCCGGTGCCCATCGCCAGGCCCAGGTCGGCCTGGGCGAGCGCGGCGGCGTCGTTGACGCCGTCGCCGACCATCGCGACGACCCTGCCCTCGGCCTGCAGTCGCTCGACCGTCGCGACCTTGTCCTCGGGGAGCACCTCGGCGATCACGTCCGGTGCGGGAATGCCGATCTCGGCCGCGACCGCCTCGGCGACCGCACGGTGGTCTCCGGTCAGCAGCACCGGGCGCAGGCCCAGCGCGCGGAGCCGGGTGATCGCCTCGGCGCTGGTCGGCTTGACCGTGTCGGCGACCTCGAGGACGGCCCGGGCCTCGCCGTCCCAGCCGACCGCGACGGCGGTGCGGCCGGCCGCCTCGGCGGCGGCCTTGGCGCGGGCCAGCGGGGGCGGCAGGTGCAGCGCCCGGTCGGCGAGCAGGGCCTCGTGCCCGGCGACCACCGTGCGGCCCGCCACGACGCCCTCCACGCCCCGGCCGGGGACGGCGCGGAAGCCCTCGACCGGCGGTAGCTCGCCCGTCCGCTCGGTGGCGGCCGCGGTGATGGCGGCGGCGATCGGGTGTTCGGAGGCGTGTTCGACGGCGCCGGCCAGGCGCAGCGCCTCGGCCTCGGTGGTGGTGTCGGTGGTGTGGACGGCGAGCAGCGTCATCCGGCCGGTGGTGACGGTGCCGGTCTTGTCCAGGACGACGGTGTCCACCGCGCGGGTGGACTCCAGGACCTCGGGGCCCTTGATCAGGATCCCGAGCTGGGCGCCGCGGCCGGTGCCGACCAGCAGCGCGGTCGGGGTGGCCAGGCCCAGCGCGCAGGGGCAGGCGATGATCAGGACGGCCACGGCGGCGGTGAAGGCCTCGGTCGGGCTGTCGGTGACCAGCAGCCAGGTGACCAGGGTGGCCAGGGCGATCAGGATGACGGCGGGGACGAAGACGGCGGAGACCCGGTCGGCCAGCCGCTGGGCGGCTGCCTTGCCGTTCTGGGCCTCCTCGACCAGCCGGGCCATCCGGGCCAGCCGGGTGTCGGCGCCGACCCGGGTGGCCTCGACCACCAGGCGGCCCCCGGCGTTGACGGTGGCGCCGGTGACGGGATCGCCGACGGTGACCTCGACCGGGACGGACTCGCCGGTGAGCATCGAGGCGTCCACGGCGGAGCTGCCCTCGGCCACCACGCCGTCGGTGGCGATCTTCTCCCCGGGGCGGACCACGAAGCGCATGCCGACGGTCAGCCGGTCCACCGGCAGGCTCACCTCGCGGCCTCCTCGCAGGACCGCGACGTCCTTGGCGCCGAGGTCGAGCAGGGCGCGCAGCGCGGCGCCCGCCCGGCGCTTGGAGCGGGCCTCCAGGCAGCGGCCGAGCAGGATCAGCACGGTGACGGCGGCGGCGGTCTCCAGGTAGAGCGCGGAGGAGGGGTCGGTGTCGCCGACGGAGAGCGAGAAGTCGTGGCGCATCCCGGGCAGGCCGGCGTGGCCCCAGAACAGCGCCCAGAACGACCAGCCGAAGGCGGCCAGGGTGCCGAGCGAGACCAGGGTGTCCATGGTGGCGGCGCCGTGCTTGAGGTTGGTCCAGGCGGCGCGGTGGAACGGCAGACCGCCGTACACCACGACCGGGCCGGTGAGCGCGAAGGCCAGCCACTGCCAGTTCGTGAACTGCAGGGCCGGGACCATCGACAGCAGGACCACCGGGACGCTGAGCACGGCGCCGATCAGCAGCCGGTCGCGGAGGGGGTCGGCGGCGGGCTGCTCGGGCGCGGCGGCGGGACCGGCCGGCACGGCACCGGTCGGCTCGGGACCGGCCGGCGTGGGGGCGGCGGGCGCCGGGGGCGGGGGGAGCTCGGCGGTGTAGCCGGTGCGCTCGACCGTGGCGATCAGGTCCGCCACCGTGACCCCGGGGCCGTAGTCGACCCGGGCCTTCTCGGTGGCGAAGTTGACGGTCGCCTCGACGCCGTCCAGCCGGTTGAGCTTCTTCTCGATCCGGGCCGCGCAGGAGGCGCAGGTCATCCCGCCGATCGACAGCTCGACCCGGTCCCGGGCCTCGAGGTCCGGGGCGGACGTGCTCATGCGGATCAGCTCCTTGCTGGGCTTACGGCGGGGCCGCTGGTCCGGCCCCGCCGTACCTCGGTGGTTCAGGCGCTGCGGCCGACCAGCTCGTAGCCGGCCTCGTCGACGGCGGCGCGGACCTGCTCGTCCTCCAAGGGCGCGGCGGAGGAGACCGTCACGGTCCCGGCCTTGGCGTCGGCGGCGACCTCGGTGACACCGGCGAGGGCGGAGAGCTCCTCGCTGATCGCCTTCTCGCAGTGGCCGCAGCTCATGCCGGACACGGTGTAGGTGATGGTGCTGGACATCGGGGCCTCCGGAAGATCGGTGCGGGTTCCTACGATGATGACACCATACCCCTGTGGGGTATTCCGTAGGGTGGCGGGGGAGGTGCATCGCATCGTAGGCGACGGGGTGGGCGGGTGGGTGTCGTGATCGTCCCTTATGTTCGATATGTGTTTCCGATCCGCCGCGCCCAGTCCCCCTCGGCTCCCAAGGCAGCCGGACTGCCGCCGGACCGGCAGCGCGGCGCCCTGCTGGCCGCCGACCTCCAGGACGTGCCGCTCTGGCGGCGCGCCGCCCCGTCGCTGCTCGCCATCCTGCTGGTCGCGCTCGCGGACTTCCTCTCCGGCAAGGACCGCTACCTCGCCCCGCTGATGACCGTCGTGCCGGCCATCGCGGCACTGACCCTGCGGCCCCGCGAGCTGCTCGCGGTCTGCTCGCTCGGGCTGCTCGCGGTGTTCGGGCTCAGCCACTACGACGAGGTCGACAACATCAACGACGCGCGTTTCCTCTACGGCGCGATGGTCAGCTACCTGGTGCTGACGCTGTTCTCGGCCTGGGTCGCCAAGATCCGGATGCGGCGCGCGGCGGCCTTCGCGGCCGTCAGCTCCGTCGCCGAGGCCGCCCAGCGGGCACTGCTCCGGCTGCCCGGACCGGTCGTCGGACCGCTGCGGCTGGCCGTCCGGTACGTGTCGGCGGCGGACGCCTCGCGGATCGGCGGGGACCTGTACTCGGTCCTGGAGACACCGCACGGGACCCGGGTCGCGGTCGGCGACGTCCGGGGCAAGGGGCTCGCGGCGGTGCAGACCGCGGCCGTGGTGCTGGGCGCGTTCCGCGAGGCCGCGTACGACGAGGCCGAGCTGCGGGGCGTCGCCGCGCGGATCGAGGCCAGCGTCGAACGGCACGTGCCGGCCGGGGAGTTCAC
This sequence comes from Kitasatospora sp. NPDC033851, assembly GCF_055576085.1. NCBI lineage: Bacteria > Bacillati > Actinomycetota > Actinomycetes > Kitasatosporales > Streptomycetaceae > Kitasatospora > Kitasatospora sp. NPDC033851. Next base: position 10,584 of record NZ_JBVIRL010000007.1, read on the forward strand.
CACGGCGCTGTTCGCGGAATTCCGCACGCCCGGGGCGATGGAACTGCTGCAGTACGGGCACGTGCCGCCGATCCGGGTCGACGGCGACGGACGGGCCCACGTCCTGGACGCGCCCGACCCGTGGGTGCCGCTGGGCCTCGGCCGACTGGCCACCGGGGAACCGACCACCTGGGGGCAGCCGTTCGGGCCGGAGGACGTGCTGGTGCTCTGCACGGACGGGGTGATCGAGGCGCGCCACCGGACGAGCGGGGAGTTCTATCCGCTGGCGGAGCGGGTCGGGGCGCTGGTGCGGGGAGCCGCGCGCTCGGCGGGGGAGCTGGAGGCGGCGGTGGGGCGGGTGTACGGGGACCTGATGGCGCACACCGGCGGGGACCTGCGGGACGACGCGTTGTTGCTGCTGATCGCGCGGACGGACGGTTGATCGGCGGCCGGCGGCCGGCGGCCGGCGGGTGCGGCCGGGGTTCGGGGGGTGCGGCCGGGGTTCGGGGGGTGCGGCCGGGGTTCGGGGGGCGTGGTGCGGGCGGGGGTCTGGTCGGGGCGAGGTTCCCCGCGCCCCGGTCGGGGCGCGGGGAGAAGAGGGGCGAGGGGGTGGGTGGGGCTCAGGCGTGGGCGATGGTGTCGGTGAGGGTGTCGGCGAGGGCGCGGAAGATGAGGGCGGTGGAGGTGGCGCCGGGGTCCTGGTGGCCGATGCTGCGTTCGCCGAGGTAGGAGGCGCGGCCCTTGCGGGCCCGGAGGGGGACGGTGTCGCGGGCGCCCTGTTCGGCGGCGTCGGCGGCCGCGCCGGCGGCCTCGGGGAGGGTGGCGCCCTTGGCGGCCGCGGCGCGGAAGGCGGCGACGGCCGGGGTCCAGGCGTCCACGATGGTCTTGTCCCCGGGTTCGGCCTTGCCGAGGAGGCGGACGGCGTCCAGCCCGGCGGACAGTGCCTCGGCGAGGGCGGCCGGGTCGGCGGGCCCGGGCAAGGCGGCGCCGATGGCGCGGAAGGCCTTGCCGTAGAGCGGGCCGGAGGCGCCGCCGACCTTGGAGATGAGCGTGGTGCCGGTCTTGGTGAGGACGGCGCCGGGCCCGGCCGGCCGGAGGCCGTCGAGGGCGGTGAGGGCGGCCGCGAAGCCGCGCCGGAGGTTGCTGCCGTGGTCGCCGTCGCCGATCGCCGAGTCCAGCTCGGTGAGCCGGGACTGCTCCTTCTCGACGGCCGCGGCGATCCCGCGGATCCAGGCCTCGGCCGGCGTGGTGTCGAACATCGGGGTGCCGGACATCGGGGTGTCGGGGTCCATCGCGGATCCTCCTCAGGCCCGCTTGAGGGCGGGGGTGTCGACCGGGGCGTCCCAGAGCTCCAGCAGCTGGGTGTCGGCCTTGGTCAGGGTGAGCGAGAAGCCCGCCATGTCGAGGCTGGTCACGTAGTTGCCGACCAGGCTGCGGGCCACCGTGATGCCGCGCTCGGCGAGCCGGGCGGCGACCTCCCCGTAGACCACGTACAGCTCCAGCAGCGGGGTGGCGCCCAGGCCGTTGAGGAGCGCGATCACCTCGTCGCCCGGGGTCAGGTGGTGGTCGGCCAGGATGGTCTCGACGACCTCGGCGGCCAGCTCGCGGGCCGGGCGGAGTCTCTCCCGGCGCCGGCCGGGTTCGCCGTGGATGCCGACGCCGACCTCGATCTCGTCCTCGGGCAGGTCGAAGCCGGGCTTGCCGGCGGCCGGGACGGTGGCGGCGGTGAGCGCGATCGCGAAGGAGCGGGAGGCGGCGTTGACCCGTTCGCCCAGGGCGGCCACCTCGTCCAGCGGGGCGCCGCGCTCGGCCAGTGCGCCGGCGGTCTTCTCGACCAGCACGGTGGCGCCGGTGCCGCGGCGGCCGGCCGTCCAGGTGGAGTCCTCGACCGCGACGTCGTCGTTGACCAGGACGGTGCGGACCTCCAGGCCCTCCTCGGCGGCCAGTTCGGCGGCGAGCTCGAAGTTCATCACGTCGCCGGTGTAGTTCTTCACGACGAAGACGACGCCGGCGCCGTTCTCCACCGCTTTGGCGGCGGCCAGCATCTGGTCCGGAACGGGGGACGTGAACACCTCGCCCGGGCAGGCGGCGTCGAGCATGCCGGGGCCGACGAAGCCGCCGTGCAGCGGCTCGTGGCCGGAGCCGCCACCGGAGATCAGCGCGACCTTGGGCCCGGCCGGGCGGGCGGCCCGGGTGATCACCCGGTTCGGGATGTCCACCGTCAGCTCCGGATGGGCGGCGGCGAAGCCGGCCAGGGCGTCCTCCAGGACGCTCTCCGGGGTGTTGATCAGCTTCTTCAACGCTCTTCGCTCCCTTGGTGAGGACGCAACAGCCTGCCCCGACGCTACGCCAGACGGGGGTGGTGGGCACGGGGTGCGACACGCACGATTCCGGTCACTCTCCCGGAGCAGTGGGACCGGACCGTAGGGTCGACGGCATGAGCGAAAACGTGGGCATTGTTCTGGTCTCGCACAGCGCCCGGCTCGCGGACGGGCTGCGCGAGCTGCTCGGCGAACTCGCCCCGGACGGCGTACGGGTGGTGGTCGCGGGCGGGACGGAGGACGGCGGGCTCGGCACCAGCTACGAGCTGATCGCCGGGGCGATCGCGCGGGCGGACGGCGGGGCGGGCGTGGTCGTGCTGCCGGACCTCGGCAGCTCGGTGCTCACCGCCGTCACGGTGCTGGAGGACGAGCCGCGCCCGGGCGTGAAGCTGGTGGACGCGCCGTTCGTGGAGGGCGCGGTGGCCGCCGCCGTCACCGCCTCGACCGGGGCGAGGCTGGCCGAGGTGGTCGCGGCGGCCGAGGACGCGCGGGGATTCCGGAAGCTCTGATCCCGCAAGCTCTGATCCCGCAAGCCCTGATCCCGCAAGCCCTGATCCCGGAAGCCCTGATCCCGGCCGCGGTGGCGCTGCTCGGCGTCGGCTACCGGCGTCGGCTGCTCGGCGTCGGCTACTTGGCGTCGGCGTAGCAGTCCACCACCGCCGTGGTGAGCGGGAAGCGCACCGGGGTGTCGCCGAACACCAGGCGGCGGGCCTCGTCGGCGGCCTCGGCGACGGCGGCGGCCACCTCGTCGGCCAGGTTGGCCGGGGTGTGCACCACCACCTCGTCGTGCTGGAAGAACACCAGGTGCGGGCGGTCCGCCGGGCCGGCCGCCGGCAGTTCGGCCAGCCGCCGGCGCAGCGCCGCGAGCAGGGCGAGGGCCCAGTCGGCGGCGCTGGCCTGGATGACGAAGTTGCGGGTGAAGCGGCCGCGGGCGCGGGCCGTGCGGCCGCCGGCCTCGCCCGCCGTGTCGGCCTCGGTGAGGTCGAGGAAGTCGGCGGAGGCCGGCGGGCAGACCCGGCCCAGCCGGGAGGCGACCACGCCGCCGTCCTCGCCGGTGCGGGCGGCGGCCTCGACGTAGCCCATCGCGGCCGGGTAGCGGCGGCGCAGGGTGTTCAGCAGCGGGCCGATGTCGCCGCTGGTCTGCCCGTACATGGCGCCGAGCAGGCCGAGCTTGGCCTTCTCCCGGTCGCCCTGGAAGGCGGTGGCGGCGAGCGCCTCGTACAGGTCGCCGCCGGCCGCGGTGCGGGCCAGCCCGGCGTCCTGGGAGAGCGCGGCGAGCACCCGGGGCTCCAGCTGGGCGGCGTCGGCGACCACCAGCAGCCAGCCCGGGTCGGCGACCACGGCCCGGCGCAGGATGCGCGGGATCTGCAGGGCGCCGCCGCCGCGGCTGGCCCAGCGGCCGGAGACCACGCCGCCGACCACGTACTCGGGCCGGAAGCGGCCGCCGCGGACCCAGGCATCCTGCCAGGCCCAGCCGTGCGCGACGTGGATCCGGGAGAGCTCCTTGTAGCGGATGAGCAGCTGGGCGGCCGGGTGGTCGATGCCCTTGAGCTCCCAGGAGCGGGTGGAGCCGAGCTGGATGCCCGCGTCGGCGAAGGCGCGCAGCACCTGGGTGTGCGAGTCGGGGTTGAACGGTTTGCCGCCGAGGGCCTGCTGGAGTTCGGCGGCGAGGTCGGCGAGCAGCCGCGGCTGGGTGCCGGGGACGGTCGGGCGGGGGCCGAGGAGTTCGGTCAGCAGCCGGTCGTGGACGTCGGTGCGCCAGGGCAGGCCGTCGTGCGCGATCTCGGCGGCCACCAGGGCGCCGGCCGATTCGGCGGCGACCAGCAGCCGGAACCGCTGCCGGGCGCCCGGGTCGGCGATCGCGGCGATCCGGCGCTGCTGCTCCGCGTGGACGGCGACCACGGCGGCCAACGGGTCGGCGCCGGGCGGAAGTTGCAGCCGGTCGGGGGCGAACAGGGTGTCCTGGCCGCCGTCGGCCTCGGCCAGGCCGGGCTCGGGCAGGTCCGCCGGGACGGGCAGGCCGCGCAGCCGGGACCAGGCGGCGCCGAGCGAGCGGGGCGCGCCGAACCTGCCCTCGTGCGCCAGCAGCAGGGCCTCGACCAGCCGCAGGTCGTGGCAGCGGGCGAGCCGGTCGGGCAGGCGCGCCAGCAGCGGGGCGTACGCGGAGTCGGCGGCGGCCCAGACCCAGCGGGGCCCCGGCGGACGATCGCTCCCGGCGGCCTCCCGGGCGGCGACCGCGGCCGCGAGGTCGCGGACGGTCTCGGGCGGGCCGAGCGGGGCGCCCGCGTCGTCCAGCGGCTGGAGCCGGCCGCCGGGGCCGTGCGGGTCGGGCGCGAGGGCGGTCCTGGGTGCCACGGGGGCTGCTCCTCTCCGGCGCGCGGTGGGGCGTGCGGGTACGGGCACGGGTGTGCGGGCCTACGGATGTGCGGCTTACGGGTGTGCGGGCTTGCGGCCGCACGGACCACAAGGCTGCTGAGCTGACGTTAACGGGTGGGTACGACAACGGGTGGAGGGCCGCATAGGCAGGGTGGGTGACACCGCGTAGGGTCGGCGAAATGACCGAGAACCCGTTCTTCCAGCCCAGCACGCTGGACTACGAGCTGCCCCCCTTCGCGGAGATCCGGGAGGAGCACTACCTGCCCGCCTACGAGCGCGGGATGGCCGAGCAGCTGGCCGAGATCGCGGCGATCACCGCCGACCGGAGCCTGCCGACCTTCGAGAACACCCTGGTGGCCCTGGAACGTTCCGGGGAACTGCTCCGCCGGGTGGACGCGGTGTTCCGCAACCAGTCCTCCTCCGACACCACCGACCTGCTGGACGAGGTGGACGCCGAGGTCAGCCCGCTGCTCGCCGTCCACCACGACGCGATCCACCTGGACCGCGCGCTGTTCGCCCGGGTCGAGGCGCTGTACGGGACCCGCGCCGAGCTCGGCCTGGACCCGGAGTCGCTGCGGCTGCTGGAGCGCTGGTACACGAGCTTCGAGCGCTCCGGCGCGCGGCTGGGCGAGGCCGAGCAGGCCCGGCTGCGTGAGCTGAACGCCGAACTCGCCGCGCTGGGCACCACGTTCCAGCAGAACGTGAACGCCGCGAACCGGGCCAACGCGCTGGTCCTGGACTCGGCGGAGGAGCTGGCCGGGCTGTCCGAGGGCGCGATCGCCGGCGCTGCGGAGAACGCCCGGGTGCTCGGCCACGAGGGCACGTTCGTGCTGAGCCTGCAGAACACCTCCGGCCAGCCCGTGCTGTCCCAGCTCACCGACCGCTCGGTGCGCGAGCGGCTGCTCGCCGCCTCGCTCGGCCGGGGCATCGAGGCCAACGGCCCGATCGCGATCCGGATGGCGGCGATGCGCGCCGAGCGGGCCGCGCTGCTGGGGCACCCGAGCCACGCCGCGTACGTGGTGGCGGACGAGACGGCCGGCACGGTCGAGGCGGTCTCCGCCCTGCTGGCCCGCCTGGTCGGTCCGGCCGTGGCCAACGCCCGCCGGGAGGCCGTGGAGCTGGCCCAGGCGGCGGCCGAGGACGGGATCGAGGAGATCGCCGCGCACGACTGGGCGTACTACTCGGAGAAGGTCCGGCAGAACTCCTTCAAGGTGGACGCGGCGGTGCTGCGCCCGTACTTCGAGCTGGAGCGGGTGCTGCGCGACGGCGTGTTCTTCGCGGCGCGGCTGGCGTACGGGCTGAGCTTCACCGAGCGGCCGGACCTGACGGCCCACCACCCGGACGCGCGGGTCTACGAGGTGTTCGAGGAGGACGGCACCCCGCTGGGCCTGTTCATCGGGGACTTCCACGCCCGGGCGTCCAAGCGCGGCGGGGCCTGGATGGACTCGCTGGTCGAGCAGTCCGGGCTGACCGGGCAGCGGCCGGTGGTGCTGAACAACCTCAACATCCCGCGCCCGGCGCCCGGCGAGCCGGTGCTGATGTCCTGGGACGAGGTGCGCACGCTCTTCCACGAGTTCGGGCACGCGCTGCACGGGCTGTTCTCGGACGTGCGGTACCGGCGGTTCTCGGGCACCTCGGTGCCGCGGGACTTCGTGGAGTTCCCGTCGCAGGTCAACGAGATGTGGATGGTCCGGCCGGAGGTACTGGCCAACTACGCCCGCCACCACGAGACCGGGGAGCCGCTGCCCGCCGAGCTGGTCGAGCGGATGGTGGCGGCCGAGGGCTTCGGGCAGGGCTTCCGGACGGTGGAGTACCTGGCGGCCACGCTGCTGGACTGGGCCTGGCACACCGTGCCGCAGGGCGCGGAGATCGCGGACGCCGAGGAGTTCGAGGCCCGGGCGCTCGCGGCCGCCGGGGTCGCGGTGGACGCCATCCCGCCGCGCTACCGGACGGCGTACTTCCAGCACATCTTCGCCAGCGGCTACAGCGCGGCGTACTACGCCTACATCTGGTCGGAGGTGCTGGACGCCGACACCGTGCAGTGGTTCGAGGGCAACGGGCGGTCGGTGCGGGAGAGCGGCGAGCTGTTCCGGCGCGAGCTGCTGGCGCGCGGGTTCGGCCGGGACCCGCTGGAATCCTTCCGCGCGGTGGTCGGCCGGGCGCCGGAGACCGGACCGCTGCTGGCCCGCCGGGGGCTGGCCTGATCACTTCGGGCTGAGCGTGACCGCCACGGCGGTGCCCGGTCGGGCGTGCGGGAGCCGGATCCGTACGGTTCCCGCGTGTCCGGCCGTGGGCTGCTCGACCTCGACGTGGGCATCGGCGGGGGAGACCGCCACGCTCGCGCCGTGCGGGAACGCGGCGGGCGGCAGGACGAGTTCGCTGCCGCGCCCGGTGCCGTCGGCGCTCCAGCGCACGGTCCCGCCGTCGGTGCGGACGCCGGTGCCGGCCACGGCGGCCGGGTACGGGCCGAAGGCGGGCTCGTCGCCGGGGGCGGGGAGCCCGGCCGGGTCGAGCGCGCAGTAGCCGCCGGTGCCCCGGCACCAGTACCACATGGTCCAGCCCTCGGCGAAGCCGTCCATCGCGGCGACCTGCCGGCGGACCAGCAGGCGGTTGCCCGGCGTACGGGAGTTCGGCGGCCCCCACTCGCCGACCAGCACCGGCAGGCGGTGGGCGGCCGGGTAGGCGGTGATCGCGGCGGTGTACTGCTCGACGAAGCCGTCGGACGGGTCCCAGTCGGCGCCGTTCTCGACGGCGGTGTCGTAGAAGTGCGGCGCGTAGCCGAGCCGGGGTGCGCCGGGGCGCGGGTCGGTGAAGCCGGGCAGTCGCGTCGGCACGCCCTGGCCGACCAGGACCGTCGGCTCCACGAACAGCCAGGCGCGGGTGTCGGCCCGGCGCACGGCGGCGATCAGGCGGCGGTACATGTCGGCGAGCCGCCCCTGTTCCAGGGCGGCGGAGGCGGCGGCCAGCACTGCCGGGTCGGTCGGGTCGCCGTCCACCGGGCCGAACGGCTCGTTGAACAGGTCGTACCCCAACAGCGAGCGGTGGCAGCGCAGTTCGCGGGCGAGCCGGGTGTAGAAGTCGGCCTGCCAGGCACGCAGGTCGGGGTCGTCGTAGAGGTGGCGGAAGGCGGCCTGGACGGCGGGCTGGAAGTAGCCGGCGAACCAGTCGTCCGGGTCCGGGGTGAAGGGCAGGCCGTCGTCCCGGGTGGCCCAGACCGGGATGCCGTTGGTGCCGCCGCCGAACTCCGGTCCGTAGACGTCCTGGTGGAAGTCGATCAGGACGAGCAGGCCCAGGCGGTCGGCCCGGCCGAGGAGTTGCTGCAGGCGGTGCAGTTCGGTGGGGTCGAGCGTGCCGCGCCGGGGCTCCAGCCTGGTCCAGGAGACCGGCAGCCGGACGAGCGTGAAGCCCTGGGCGGCGACGGCTTCGAGTTCGGCCTCGGTGGCCTCGGCGTACTTGTCGAGGTTGAAGCCGCGCAGCTGGAGCCGGCGGCCCCGGGCGTCGGTGAGGGCGGTGCGGCCGTCCGGGCCGGTGGCCGTGCCGGTGGGGAAGCGTGCCGCCGGAGCGCCGTAATCCGCGGCGCCGTAGTCCGGGGCGCCGTAATCCGCGGCGCCCTGTTCCGGGGCGCCCTGGGCAGGGGCGGCGTTCAGGGCGGCGGTGACGGCGAGCAGCAGGGCGACGGCGGTGCGGCGCAGGCGCATCGGGGACCTCGCACGGCGGGGGGTGGGGGCCCGATGATGCCCCTGATGCCGCCTGCCGCACAAGGGTCGTGCGCGCAGCGGCCGTTCGGCCGGAGGAGCGCTCGGGGGCCTTCGGCCGGCGGGAGTTCAGTCGGCCGCCGGGGCCGCCGGCTCGACGAGGGCGGTCGGCAGGGCGGCGGTCGGCAGGTCCGCGGCGGCGGCCAGACGGCCCCAGAGCAGATCGGCCAGTGCCTGCACCATCCGGGTGCGCGAGCAGGGCTTGGTCTCCAGCCACCAGTCCCCGGCGGCCAGCACCATGCCGGTGATGCCCCGGCCCCAGGCCTCGGCGAGCAGGTCGCGGTCGGCGCCGAGGTCGACCTGGCTCTGCACGGCCCGGGTGATCTCCTCGGCGATCTGCCTGAGCGCGGGGGCGAGCGCGTTGCCGGCGCCGCTCGGGTCGCCCGGCTCGGGGTGGGTGAGCAGCCGGTAGACCTGGGGGCGGGCCTCGATCCCGGCGAGGTAGGTGTCCAGCACGTGCTCGACCCGGTCGCGGCGCTCCAGCGGCTCGGCGAGGGCGGCCCGGACGGCGGCCAGCAGACCGCCGGTGTGGCGCTCGGTGAGGGCTCTGATCAGGCCGTTCCGGTCGCCGAAGTGTCGGTAGAGGATCGGCTTGGTGATGCCGGCCTCGGCGGCGATGGTGTTCATGCTGGCGCCCGGTCCCTCGCGCTGGATGACCCGGTCGGCGGCGTTGAGCAGCTGCTCGCGGCGGGGCTCTCGGGACATGCGCTGCTCCTCGGAGTTGGGGGGGCTGACTCGGCATCGGCACCGGTCAGGGGTGTTGACCCCGGGTACGGGCGTTGACACCGGTTACCAATCAGTAGCAGACTCCGACGATGTTACCCGAGGTAACACCCCGGTCGGCCGCACACGTCTTCGGAGGCAAGTACCCATGAGCAGCACGTTCTCGCTGGACCCGGGCGCGGACCAGCTCGCCGTACGCGACTGGCTGCACGGCTTCGCCGCCGACGTGATGCGCCCGGCCGCGGCCGAGTGGGACGAGCGCGAGGAGACCCCCTGGCCGATCATCCAGGAGGCCGCCAAGCTGGGCATCTACTCGCTGGACTTCTACGCCCAGCAGTACTTCGACCCCTCCGGCGTCGGCATCCCGATCGCCATGGAGGAGCTGTTCTGGGGCGACGCGGGCCTCGGGCTGTCCATCGTCGGCACCACGCTGGCCGCCGTCGCGGTGCTGGCCAACGGTACCGACGAGCAGATCGGCACCTGGACCCCGCAGATGTTCGGCACCCCGGACGACCTCAAGGTGGCCGCCTTCTGCTCCTCCGAGCCGGACGCCGGCTCCGACGTCTCCGCGCTGCGCACCCGGGCGGTGTACGACCAGGCCAAGGACGAGTGGGTGCTCAACGGCACCAAGACCTGGGCCACCAACGGCGGGATCGCCGCCGTCCACGTCGTGGTCGCCACCGTCGACCCGGAGCTCGGCGCCAAGGGGCAGGCCTCCTTCGTCGTCCCGCCGGGCACGCCCGGGCTGAGCCAGGGCCAGAAGTTCAAGAAGCACGGCATCCGGGCCTCACACACCGCCGAGGTGGTGCTGGACGGTGTCCGGGTGCCCGGCAGCTGCCTGCTCGGCGGCAAGGAGAAGCTGGACGAGCGGCTGGCCCGGGCCCGCGAGGGCGTCAAGCGCCCGGGCGGCCGGGGCAACGCGGCGATGGCCACCTTCGAGGCCTCCCGCCCGGCGGTCGGCGCGCAGGCGATCGGCATCGCCCGGGCCGCGTACGAGGTGGCGCTGGACTACGCGAAGACGCGGGAGCAGTTCGGCCGCCCGATCATCGACAACCAGGGCGTGGCCTTCCAGCTCGCCGACATGAAGACCCGGATCGACGCGGCCCGGCTGCTGGTGTGGCGGGCGTCCTGGATGGCGGTCACCAACCAGCCGTTCACCGCGGCCGAGGGCTCGATGTCCAAGCTGTACGCGGGCGAGACGGCCAAGTACGTCACGGCGCAGGCGATGCAGATCCTCGGCGGCAACGGCTTCACCCGGGAGTACCCGGTGGAGCGGATGCACCGGGACAGCGCGATCTACTCGATCTTCGAGGGGACCAGCGAGATCCAGCGGCTGGTGATCGCCCGGGCGATCTCGGGGATGCCGATCCGCTGAGCCACTGATCTCCACTTATCTTCGCTGACCGCTGACCGCTGACCGCTGACCGCTGACCGCTGACCGCTGACCGCTGACCGCTGACCGCTGACCGCTGATCCGCTGACCGCTGATCCGCTGAGCGGCCGTGCCTGACGGCCGTGCCGAACGGCCGGGACTACCGGGCGAGCCAGAAGGTGAGCCCGGCGGTCAGGGCGCCCACCACCGCGCCGACGACGGTCTGCGCGGTGGTGTGGTCCCGCAGCACCACCCGCGACCAGCCGACCGCCCCGACCAGCGGGTAGAGCAGCAGCCAGAGCTGGCCGAGCGCGATGCCGAGGCAGACCACCGCGCCGCTGAGGACGGCGGTGTGCACGGAGACCTTCCACCAGACGGTGATCACCAGGATCGGGATCAGCGAGGCGAACATCGCCAGCACCATCGCGGTCAGGTCGGCCGGGGCGTCCAGCCGGATCATCACCGCGAAGCTGGTCAGCACGGAGCCCATGATGAACGGGAGGACGGTCAGCCGGCGCTGCCGGTGGCCGACGTGGCGGTCCTCCACGGTGCCCTTGCGGATGCCGCGTCGGATGAACAGGGTCGGGATGACGGCCGCGAACAGGGCGGCGAAGGCCGCCCAGCCGAGGCCCGGCCAGCCGTGGCGCAGGCCGCCCATCAGCGGCAGCACCGCGATGATCACGTTCTTCGGCTCGACGCCGTCGGTGATCCGGCGGGCCCAGGTCGTCCGGCTCGTGGTGGCGGCCGTGGCCTCGGTGGTCATCGGGGTGCTGCTCCGGTGGTGAAGGGGGCGGGACGGGCCGCCGGTCGGCGGTGCCGGCGGGATGATCGTATGTGTCTCGCTGCCGCGCCCGCCGCCGGGCCGACTGCCGCACCCGCCGCCGGGCCGGCCGGCTCAGAAGCGGGCCGGGCGGCCCTCCAGGAAGGCGGCGAGGCCCTCGTGCACGTCCGAGGCCTCGCGGGAGCGGCGCTCCCAGGGGGCCAGCGCCTCGGCCGCCCGCTCCGGCGGGACGGCCAGGGCGGCCTTCACGGCGCCGATGGTCTGCGGCGAGCGGCGGGTCAGCACATGGGCGAAGTCCAGTGCGGCGGCGTCGAGTTCGGCGTCCGGCAGGACGCGTTCGGCGAGGCCCAGCGGCAGTGCGTCCCGGCCCGGCACCAACTCGCCGGAGAACAGCAGGTACTTGGCGCGGGCCGGGCCGACCAGCCGGGCCAGCCGCAGGGTCGGCACCGCCGGGTAGACCACGCCGAGCTTGGCCGGGGTGATCCCCAGCCGGGCGTCCTCGGCGACGAAGCGCAGGTCGCAGGCGACGGCCAGCTGGCAGCCGCCGCCCACGCAGGCGCCGTGCACCACGGCGATCGTCGGGTGCGGGAAGGCCGCCAGCGCCTCCTCGGCGGCGACGTTGACCGCGTGGTAGGCGTCCGCGCGCTCCGGATCGCCGTACACCTCGGCGAGTTCGCCGATGTCGGCGCCCGCGCTGAAGGTATTGCCGGCGCCGGTGAGCAGCAGGGCGCGCACGCCCTCGTGCCCGGCGAGCTGTTCCAGCACCTTGGGCAGGGCCGCCCAGATCGCCAGGGTCACCGCGTTGCGGCGGTGCGGGCGGGCGAACTCCAGCACCGCGACGCCGTCCTCGCCGACGTACGCGTTGAGGCCCTCGGCCTGGGCGGGCAGGGCGGAGCGGTCCCGCGTGAGCAGCGGCTGGTCCATGCGCACCTCCGGTCGGTCGTGGTGCGCCCACTCTGTCAGGCGGTACCGGCGCAGTAGTCCCCGAGGCCCCGTTCGACCAGGGCGAAGGCGCGGCGGGCCGCGTCGAGCGCGGCGGGCAGGGCGTCTTCGGCGCGTTCGCCGGTCAGCATCCGGCGCTGGTTGCGGCCGGTCAGGGTGAGCCGGGCGGCCATCAGCTGGGCGGCGGCGAGCTGGGCGGTCAGCTCGTCGTGGGCCGGGTCCTGGGCGAGCAGCTCGGCGGCCAGCAGGGCCTGTGCCTGGTGGTCGAAGCCGGCGGTGGTGCGCATCAGCAGGGCCGGGGTGCGGTGGATCAGCCGGACCACGTCGAGCACGACCTGTTGGTCGCTCAGGCCGGTCGCCGGGTCGAACACCGCGAGCGCCGACAGGAACTGTTCGCGCAGTGCCGCCACCGCCGAGGTGCCCGGGGCGCGTTCGCGCACCACCCGGGCTGGCTCGTCGAGGTGGTGCTCCATCGGGCCCAGGACCAGGTCTTCCTTGGACGGGAAGTAGTTGAAGACGGTCATCTTGGACACCTCGGAGGCGGCCGCGATCTCGGCCACGGAGACCTGGTCGAAGCCCCGTTCGGCGAACAGTGTGACGGCGGTGCGCCAGATCCGCCGGGCGGTCCGGATCTTCTTCCGCTCGCGCAGGGGGAGTGCGTCGAGGTCGAGGTCGAGGCCGACGTCCGTGCCGGTGCGCGTCTCCATGGGGGAACTGTACCAGGATCAAAGGTTGACCAGGCTGAAAGATGTGCCGGGATGAAGTGTTGACCGGGTATAAAAATCCTGCCATGGTGAGGGCGAGCCCGCCCGACCGCATCCGTCCGGGCCGAATTCCACTGACGCTGGGGGGACTTCCCTATGGCATCCGCCGCCTTGACCGCACCCGCCCCGATGACACCGGCCCGACAAAGGCTGGCCATGCTGCTCTGCCTGGTCACGATCGTGCTGGCCGTGCTCGACATGAACATCGTGTCGGCGGCCACCGTGCCGATCGTCCGCGACCTCGACCCCGTGCACGGCGTCGACCGGCTGCCCTGGCTGATCAGCGCGTTCTCGCTCGCCGCCACCGCACTGCTGCCGCTGTACGGCAAGCTCTGCGACCTGTACGGCGCCAAGCGGGTGCTGATCGGCGCCCTCGGCACCTTCCTGCTCGGCTCCGGGCTGTGCGGGGCCGCGCAGTCGATGGGCCAGCTGATCGCCTTCCGCGCCGTCCAGGGCATCGGCGGCGGCGGGCTGATGAGCGTCACCATGGTGGTCATCGCCCACCTCAAGGAGCCGGCCGGACGCGGCGGCAAGGGCGGCGCGATGGGCGGGATCGTCGCGGGCCTGGGCATGGCGGTCGGCCCGCTGATCGGGGCGCTGTTCACCGACCACCTGAGCTGGCGCTGGATCTTCTACATCAACCTGCCGCTCGGCCTGCTCGCCCTGGCCGGCATCGCCCTGGCCGTCAAGCTGCCGCCGGCCGCGGGCCGCCGGAGCCTGGACTTCCTCGGCGCGGCCCTGGCCGCCGCCTTCGCCACCGGGCTGCTGCTGATCACCGAGTGGGGCGGCAAGGACCACGCCTGGAACTCCCCGGTGATCCTCGGGCTCTGCGCCGCCGTCCTGGCCGCGCTGGGACTCTTCCTGTGGCGCCAGGCCACCGCCGCCGAGCCGATCCTGCCGCTGTCACTGTTCCGGATCCGCGCGGTGCGGCTCGGCTTCGCCATCCAGGGCCTGGTCGGCGTCGCCATGACCGGCTCGATCGTCTACGTGATGCTCTACCTGCAGATCGCCCGCGAGGTCGCCCCGACCTCGGCCAGCCTCTACCTGATCCCGATGGCCGCCGGCATGACCGCGGTCGGCCTGCTGGTCGGCAGGCTGACCGCCCGCGGCCACTCGACGCGGACCTTCCTGGTGGCCGGTGCGGGCTGCGCGGCGCTCGCCCTGGGCCTGCTCGGCCTCAGCGGGCCGGACACCGGGCTCTGGGCGGTGCTGGCCGAACTCGCCCTGCTGGGCTGCGGGCTGGGCCAGCTGATCGGCCAGCTGATCACGGTGGTGCAGGAGGCCGTGCCCCGGCACCAGCTCGGTGTCGCGACCACCGGGGTGCGCTTCTTCCAGACCCTCGGCAGCGCGCTCGGCGCGGCGCTGTTCGGCACCGTGCTGGCCCGGGCCTACGAGACGGGCGAGCCCGGGCGGACGCTCGGCGCGGTCCGTACGCTCGCCGGCGCGGCGCACGAGCACGCGGTGCGCAGCTTCACCGACGCCGTGGACGTGGTGTTCCTGTCGGCGGGCGGGGTGCTGGCGCTGGCGCTGCTGCTCGCGCTGCGGCTGCGGCCGGCGCAGGGCGAGGCCGAGGGCGCCGGGAGCACGGGCGCCGGGGCGGAGGAGGCGCGGCCGGTGCTCGCGGCCTGAGGCGTCCGAGCGGCCGCTCGGACGGGGCGGGGCCCGGTGGACTGCGGGGAGTCCACCGGGCCCTGGGCTTTCCGGCCTCAGGTCCGGGCGGCCCACTCGGAGGCCAGGATCGCCCAGATCTCCTTGTCGAGGCGGACCCCGTTGTGCAGGTACCACTCGCGCAGCACGCCGTCCCGCCGCATGCCGACCCGCTCGGCGACGGCGCGGCTGCGGGTGTTGACGGAGGTGCACCACCACTCGGCCCGGTGCAGGCCGCGGGTGACGAAGGCGTAGTCGAGGAGCTGCCGGACGGCGGCGGTGATCAGCCCGCGGCCCTCGCCGGCCGGTTCGGTCCAGGCGCCGATCTCGCAGACGCCGGACTTGGTGTCGAAGCCCACGAACATCACGCCGCCGACCAGCGTGCCGTCCAGCCAGATGCCGTAGATCCGCTTCTGGTCGGCGGCCTGGCCGTCGGCGTAGCGCTGCAGGGTGGCGCGGGCCGAGTCCAGGTCGGTGGAGAAGGTGGCCCACGGGATCCACGGGTCGTTGTGGGCGCGGGCCCGGTCGATGTGGGCCAGGAACTCGGGGGCCTGCCACGGCTCCAGCGGGCGCAGTTCGGCGTGGTCGGTGAGCGGTACGGCAAACACGGGCGGGCCTTTCGCGGGTGGGGCGCGGACTGGTCGGAATCATTCATAACAAACGTTTGGTATGTACGATAGCCCCCATGACGCCGGCCCGTGGAGACCATGACGCCCGCCGCTCGGACGTGTCCGAGGGGGTGTGGCGGGTGCTCTCCAGCCGGGGCTTCGAGGGGCTGACCCTGCGCGCCGTGGCCGCCGAACTGGGTGCCTCCACCGGACTGTTGACGCACTACTTCCCGAACAAGCGGGCACTGCTGAGCCACGCCCTGGAGGAACTGGACCGGCGCTCGGGCGAACGGCCCCGGCGCACCGCGCCCGCCGACGGCAGCCCGCCGCCGCCCGCCGGACTGCCCCGGCTGCGGGCGGCGCTGCTCGACGTCCTGCCGCTGGACGCGGAGGCGTCGGCCGGCAACCGGATCTGGGTCGGCTCCTGGGACCACGCCCTGGCCGATCCGGAGCTGGCGGCCGCGCACGCGGGCCGCTACGCCCGCTCGCGGGTGGCGCTCACCGAGCTCGTCGCGGACGCCCAGCGGCTCGGGGAGCTCCCGGCGCAGGCCGACCCGGCCGAAGTCGCCGCCGGGGCGCAGGCCTTCGTGCTCGGGCTGGTGGTGCAGGCGCTGTTCGCCCCGGAGGAGTTCCCGCCGGAACGGCAGATCGCCCTGCTGGACGCCCATCTGGCAGGGGCGGCGGGCCGACCGGCGGACTGACCGGTGGACTGACCGCTAGGCCGGCCAGTGGACTGGCCGGCGGGCCGACCGGCTGCCGGAAGGCTGTCGGAATGTTCCTGGGTGGGGGATTCGCCCGGGATTTCCGCCGTTTGCGGAGCCTGGCGGGAATGTCCGAACCGCGCCATTCCCGCCGCGTGATTCCCGGAACCGACGGCATTGGCCGGCGGTCGTTTTCGCGGCGGGCACGACACGCATTGTCACGGCTTATGCGCGGTGGGTGCTCGGCATTACCGGGGGAGTCGGCCCGGCTACGCGTAGTCGCGATTGGCGCCGGTGGCCTGCGGGAATTGCGGGATGGTGCCCCCAGCAGGATTCGAACCTGCGACCTACCGCTTAGAAGGCGGGTGCTCTATCCGCTGAGCTATGGGGGCGGGACGGGCGGCGCCCGGGTGGGCGTGACCGTGGCCGGGATCGGGCGACGAGCGCCGGGGCGCGCGCGGTCCGCCCCGTGCCGGAGGGTGGGGGTGGGGGTTGGCGGGCCCTCGTCCTGTCGGGGACAGGATAAGGGTGTCCAGTTCCTCGTCCGAGTGTGACGACACCGTCGTTGGTGTGTCGGTTCGGTGGAGCGGTCCGATAATCGCAGGTGAAGGCCGTGCGTGCAGCGGTCTGGGAGTGTTCCGCGCCGGACGTTGTGCAGTCGTTACGGGGCTGCCTCCTCACCCGTTATGGATTCGACACGGAGAATGTGTCGCCGACGGTGCGGGTGGGGGCGGTAATCGCGGTTGTGTCGGTCGGATGACGTGCGCGGACGGTCCCCGGCGGGTGTTCCGGCGCACGGCGCCCGGGGCGGCGATCAGCGGGTTTGTTGTCATGGCCGCGAAGAGTCGGGGGCGAAGCGCTTCCGGGAAGGCTGAAATTCACCCCTGCGAGTGACAACTGTTCCATGAGGCCGAGTTATCCACAGGATTTCGTAAGTCACTGGCCGGGATTTCTCCCGAAGTGCACGCTCAAGGCGCACCGGTCGATTCCGTACGGTGCATCGGCGAGAACGGAGTGTGCTGTGAACGAGTCGCATGTGACGGTGCTCGGCAATGTCGCCACGGAGGTGAGCTACGGGGAAAGCGCCGGCGGGGTGCCGACGGCCAGCTTCCGGCTCGGCTGCACCGAGCGGCGGTACGACCGGCAGCGCGAGTGCTGGGTGGACGGCGAGACGCAGTGGGTGACGGTGACGGCCTGGCGGGCGCTGGCGGTGAACCTGATCGGCTCGCTGGCCAAGGGCGATCCGGTGCTGGTGAGCGGCCGGCTGCGGGTGCGGGAGTGGAGGGAGGGGGAGGCGCGGCGCAGTCGGGCGGAGATCGACGCCCGATCGGTCGGACACGATCTCACCCGCGGTACCTCGGCGTTCCGTTGGGCGGCCGGGGTGCGCGGGCAGTCGCCGGGCGGCGCGGGGCCGGCCGGGGCGCAGTCCGGGGGCGAGGTGGTGCCGGAGTGGATCGTGAGCGCACTGGAGGCCCGCAGGGCGGCCGCGGTGGCCCCGGCGGCGGCCCCGGCGGGGGTGGCGGCGGTGGCTTCGGCGCCCGGTCCGCGGGCGTTGCCGCCGGGCGCGCGGCCGGTGACGGGAGGACAGGTCGAGGTGGCCGAGAGGGGGCGGGGAGGTGACGGGCCGGATGCATTGAACTGACCGGTCGGTGACCTTCCCTGTCGACAAATATGTTGATCGAGAAGGTCGTTGTACCCGCACGTGCAATCCCGACCGGATAACGGAAAGTGGCGGAGAGTTTCTGGCCGACCGTCAGCTTGTGTGGAACCTGAGGGGGTTGATAACGATCCAGATACGGAATCGTCCTGATTTCGCATGGGGGTTTCGGGGCTCGTGGGGGTCAATAGGATTCGTCTGGTTCATACCCGCAGCAGTGCCTCCAGGGGGCACGCGCGGCACGGCAAGTCGGCGGACCGCCCCATCGGTGCGGCTCGGCCCGGAGGGATCCCAGATGTTCCAGAGGCAGGGGCGGAGTCTGTCCCGGATAACCACTGTCATGCTCACGACCGGACTGGCGGTGAGCGGAGGACTGTTCGCGGCCGGTGCGGCGGTCGCGGCGGACACCCCGGGCTCGGGTGTGACCGCTGTGGTGCAGCCCACGATGCTCGGCGAGAAGATCGACGTCGAGGGCGAGGGCACCGTCGACGGCGGCCTGTTCACCCTCAAGACCGCCGACGGTGAGCTGCAGACCTACTGCATCGACTTCGGCTTCCCGGTCGACATCCGGAAGAAGATCCAGTACCAGGAGTCCGACTGGGCCTCCAGCTCCCTCGGCGACAAGAACAAGGTCGAGGCGGCCTCCAAGATCCGCTGGATCCTGGAGAACTCCTACCCGCAGGTGAAGGACCTCACGGCGCTCGCCAAGGCCGCCGGCACGGGCAGCCTGACCGCCGAGGACGCCGCCGCGGGCACCCAGGCCGCGATCTGGAAGTACTCGGACAACAAGAACGCCGTCCCGCACAGCGCTGACGCGAAGAAGCTCCGCGACTACCTGACCGGTGCCGCCAACAAGGGCATCGCCGCCGAGCCCAAGCCCTCGCTGAGCCTCAGCCCGGACTCGGTCTCCGGCAAGTCCGGCGCCAAGCTCGGCCCGTTCACCCTCAACTCCAGCGCCTCCGAGGTGAAGCTGGCCGTCAGCGGTGACTCCGCCGACAAGGTCAAGCTGCTGGACAAGGACAGCAAGCCGGTCGGCGGCTCGATCGCCGGTCCGATCGCCAAGGACACCCAGCTGTTCCTGGACGTGCCGGCCGGCACCCCGGACGGCTCGGTCACCGTGAACGCCAGCGCCTCCACCGTGGTGCCCAGCGGCCGTGTCTTCCTCAGCAAGGGCTACACCCGTGAGGACCACAGCCAGACCATGATCCTGGCCGGCTCCAGCAAGCTCAGCGTCGCCGACGCGGCCAAGGCCACCTGGAAGCAGGGCAAGGGCGCGCTGATCGACAGCACCGCCAAGGTCGAGTGCGCCAGCGGCGGCGTGCGCGTCGCCGTCACCAACGGTGGCGACGAGGCCGGCACCGTCACGGTCGGCAAGCAGCAGCTGACCGTCCAGCCGGGCAAGACCGAGAGCGTGCTCGTCCAGGTCGCCGAGAAGACCGGTTACAAGATCACCGTCTCCGGCCCGAACGGCTACACCCGCGACTTCGAGGGTGTCCTGGACTGCAAGACCGGCACCGGCGGCACCACGCCGACGTCCGGTCCGTCCACCCCGGCCCCGAACGGCACCCCGACCGGCACCCCCTCGGGTACCCCGAGCACCGGCGCCGGCCACCCCTCCCCGGCGCCCACCAGCACCACCCCGGGCACCGGTGGCCTGGCCCAGACCGGTGCCAATGACTCGACCCCGATCCTCGCCGCCGTTGCCGGTGGCCTGGTCGTGGCCGGTGGCGCCGCCGTCTTCGTCCTGCGCCGCCGCGGCCGCCACGGTCGCACCACTGCCTGACCGGTTCCGCGGGCCCCGAGGCACTGACCTCCTGAGGCCCTGACGCAGAGCCGAGCCCGGCCCCCCGCAGTCGCTGCGGGGGGCCGGGCTTTTGCGTCGCGCGCGGAGGGAAGCGGAGGTCGGCGGGCGGGGGCGCCCCGTCGGGGGCCGACGCAGGGGCGGAGGACGCGTGCGGGGCACGGCCGGGATACCCCGGAGGGGCACCCCGGCGGTTCGGGGCTCGCGGCCGGGTGCGGCACAATGGAACGCTGCAAGCCGAATACTCCCGACGACGCCGGAGCGATCTCACGTGGCGGAATACATCTACACGATGCGCAAGGTGCGCAAGGCTCACGGAGACAAGGTCATCCTTGACGACGTGACGCTCAGCTTCCTCCCCGGAGCGAAGATCGGCGTCGTGGGCCCCAACGGCGCCGGTAAGTCCACCGTGCTGAAGATGATGGCCGGCCTGGAGCACCCCTCCAACGGCGACGCCTTCCTCTCGCCTGGGTTCACTGTCGGCATGCTGCTCCAGGAGCCGCCGCTGGACGAGTCCAAGAACGTGCTGGAGAACGTCCAGGACGGCGTCAAGGAGATCAAGGGGAAGCTCGACCGCTTCAACGAGATCGCCGAGCTGATGGCGACCGACTACTCGGACGCCCTGCTGGACGAGATGGGCAAGCTCCAGGAGGAGCTGGACCACGCCGAGGCCTGGGACCTGGACGCCCAGCTGGAGCAGGCCATGGACGCCCTGGGCTGCCCGCCCGGCGACTGGCCGGTCACCAAGCTCTCCGGTGGCGAGAAGCGCCGCGTCGCGCTCTGCAAGCTGCTGCTGGAGGCCCCCGACCTGCTGCTGCTCGACGAGCCCACCAACCACCTGGACGCCGAGTCGGTGAACTGGCTGGAGCAGCACCTGGAGAAGTACAAGGGCACCGTCGTCGCGGTCACCCACGACCGGTACTTCCTGGACAACGTCGCCGAGTGGATCCTGGAGCTCGACCGCGGCCGCGCCTACCCGTACGAGGGCAACTACTCCACGTACCTGGAGACCAAGCAGTCGCGTCTGAAGGTCGAGGGCCAGAAGGACGCGAAGCGCGCCAAGCGCCTCAAGGAGGAGCTGGACTGGGTCCGCTCCAACGCCAAGGGTCGCCAGGCGAAGTCCAAGGCCCGTCTGGCCCGCTACGAGGAGATGGCGGCCGAGGCGGACAAGATGCGGAAGCTGGACTTCGAGGAGATCCAGATCCCGCCGGGCCCGCGTCTGGGCAGCGTCGTCATCGAGGTCGAGAACCTCAACAAGGCCTTCGGCGAGAAGATCCTGATCGACGACCTGAGCTTCACGCTGCCGCGCAACGGCATCGTCGGCATCATCGGCCCGAACGGCGCCGGCAAGACCACCCTGTTCAAGATGCTCCAGGACCTGGAGACCCCGGACAGCGGCACGGTCAAGGTCGGCGAGACCGTCAAGATCAGCTACGTCGACCAGAGCCGCGCCAACATCGACCCGAAGAAGACCCTCTGGGAGGTCGTCTCCGACGGTCTGGACTGGATCAACGTCGGCCAGGTCGAGATGCCGTCCCGCGCCTACGTGTCGGCCTTCGGCTTCAAGGGCCCGGACCAGCAGAAGCCGGCCGGCGTGCTCTCCGGTGGTGAGCGCAACCGCCTGAACCTGGCGCTCACCCTCAAGCAGGGCGGCAACCTGCTGCTCCTCGACGAGCCCACCAACGACCTCGACGTCGAGACGCTCTCCTCGCTGGAGAACGCCCTGCTGGAGTTCCCCGGCTGCGCCGTGGTCATCTCCCACGACCGTTGGTTCCTGGACCGAGTGGCCACCCACATCCTCGCCTACGAGGGCGAGAGCAAGTGGTTCTGGTTCGAGGGGAACTTCGAGTCCTACGAGAAGAACAAGATCGAGCGGCTCGGCGCCGACGCCGCCCGTCCGCACCGGGCCACGTACAAGAAGCTGACCCGAGGCTGACACCCAGCCGTCACAACGGCCCGGCAGACTGCCCTCCGGGGCGGCCTGCCGGGCCGCGGCCCGCCGCCACCGCCCGTCGCCACCGAGGCGACGGCGGCGGCGGGCGACCGGAACCGAGGAGAACACCCGTGGCTCGCCACATCTACGCCTGCCCGCTGCGTTGGTCCGACATGGACGCCTTCGGGCACGTCAACAACGTGGTCTTCCTGCGCTACCTGGAGGAGGCCCGGATCGACTTCATGTTCACCCAGGCCGCCGCGGCCGGCGCCGGGGAGTTCGCGGGCGGTTCGGTGGTGGCGCGCCACGAGATCGACTACAAGCGCCCGCTGGTGCACCGGCCGGAGCCGGTCACCATCGAGACCTGGGTGACGAAGATCGGCGGTGCCTCGCTGACCGTCTCGTACGAGGTCAAGGACGTCGCCGAGGACGGCACCGACATCGTGTACGTCCGGGCGTCCACCGTGGTCGTCCCCTACGACCTGGCCGAGGGCCGGCCGCGCCGGATCTCGCCGGTGGAGCGGGAGTTCCTCGGCCGCTTCATGGACGAGCCCGTGCCCGCCGCGGTCTGACCGCCACGTGATGATTCGAGCTGAGCTGCGTTGACCGTCACCGCCCGTCTCGCCCTGACCGACGCCGGGGAGGCCGCCGACCTCTCCGCCTTCCTGCTGCGCCTGCTGCGCTTCGACAAGGCGGCGGCCGTCCGCCTGCAGGCGGTGGAGCCGGCCGCCGAGGACGGCGTGCTGGCGGTCTTCGGACGGCTGCCGCTGGGCGGTTCGGGCGCGCTGGCGATCCGGACCGCGCGGCTGGACCGCCTCGACGAGCCGGTGGACCTGACGGTCTCGGCGGGCCAACTGCTGGACGGCGTGGACGCCGAGGAGGGCGCCGTCGCGCTGCCCGCGCCGGTGACCGGCCCGGCCTGGGCCGGGCTGCTGCCGCCGCGCACCGGCTGGCGGCCGGCCGGGTCCCCGCCGGCGGCCGAGGTGTACCCCGAACTCATGGCCGGGGTGCGGGAGTTCCGCGAGCGCAGCGAGGCCGTGCCGGCGCACCACCGGACCCGTACGGTGCTGGACGCGCTGGCCGACGAGATCTGGTCCCGTCCGGTGTCCGCGCTGCCGGAGCTGCCGCTGCGGGCGGTGCACGCCGCGTACGTGATGGGCTTCCTGAAGCCCGGCGCCCCGCTGTCCGTGCACCGGGCGGGCGGCTGGCTGCGGCTGAGCGCCCCGGCGGGCTCGGTGGCGGTGCGCACCGTGGCCGCGCCGGGCGCGGGTCTCGGGCTCAGCGCGCTGGTCTAGCCGGGCCCGGGCGGGCGGAACGGGCGGCTCAGCCCTCGGTGTTGATCATCGAGGCGGCGGCGTAGGTCAGGTAGTCCAGCAGCTGCCGCTCCTGGTCGGCGGCCAGTTCCAGGCTGTCGACGGCCGCCCGCATGTGCCTCAGCCAGGCGTCGTGGGCCGCGCGGTCGACCTTGAACGGCGCGTGCCGCATCCGCAGCCGCGGGTGGCCGCGCCGGTCGCTGTAGGTGCGCGGGCCGCCCCAGTACTGCATCAGGAACAGCGCCATGCGCTCCTCGGCCGGGCCGAGGTCGCCCTCGGGGTACATCGGCCGCAGCAGTTCGTCCTCGGCGATGCCCTCGTAGAACCGGTGGGCCAGGCGTCGGAAGGTCGGCTCACCGCCGACCTGGTCGTAGAAGGTCTCCTCGCTCAACGTGCCCTGCCGGATCTCTCTCACCCGACCATGGTCGCAGACGCCGACGGGGTCGTACACCAGGACCAAAGGCGGGGGTCCAGGGGCGTACGACCCCGTCGGGGTCAGGCATCAGCGCGAAGCGGTCAGGCCGGTCGAGCGGTCAGGCCGGTCAGGCGTCTTCCCACTTGAACAGCTTCCAGGCGATGCCGGTCAGCACCGCCGCGAAGAGCAGCAGGCCGCCCATGGTGGGCAGGGCGTCCATGACGCCGCCGCCGCGGGTCAGCACCGACTGGGCGGCGCTCACCAGGTAGTGCAGCGGCATGACCTTGGAGATGGTCTGCAGCCAGCCCGGGGCGCCGTCCAGCGGGAAGAACGAGCCGGACAGGAAGGACATCGGCAGCACGATGACCTGCGAGATGCCGTTGGCGGCCTCCTCGGTCTTGGCGACCGAGCCGGCCAGCAGACCGATCGACATGAAGGCGAGCGTCGCGCACACCACCAGCGGGATGATCAGCCACCAGTCGCCGGTGAGCTTGAGTCCGAAGAAGCTCGTGGCGACGACCAGGAAGACGGTGCTCTGCAGGAGCGCGGTCAGCAGGGAGACCACGACCCGGGAGCTGACCACCGTGCCCGCGCTGATCGGGGCCAGCCGCAGCCGCCGCAGCACCTTGGTCTTGCGCCAGTTGACCAGCGTCAGCGCGGCGCCGAACACCGCGCCGGTGGCGATGGCCCAGCCGAGCAGGCCGGGGGTGAGGAACTGGATCGGCTTGAGCGACTTGTCCTCGACCTGCTGGGCGTCCAGCACGTAGGCCGGGGGCTGTCCGGTGGCGGCCTGGTTGGCGCTCTGAACCACCGAGTTGAGGATGCCCTGGAGCGCGCCGGCGCGGACCGTGTCGGCGGCGCTGTAGCGCAGCTCGACCTTGCCGTCCGGGCCCTGCGTGATCATCGCGTCGAAGTCGCCCTTGCGGACCTTCTCCAGCGTGGCCGACTCGTCGTCGGTCCTGGTGATCGTGAGGACATCGTTCAGGCCGCTGCGCGCGTCGCCCTGGATCGAGTCGAACAGCTTCACCGCGCCGACCTGCGCCACCTTGGCGTGCGGGCTGCCGGAGCCCTTGGTCACGGTGCCGAAGAAGACCAGGAACACCAGCGGGAAGAGCAGGATGAAGAACGTCGCGGTGCGGTCGCGCTTCATGCCGAGCAGCATCGCGCGGGACAGGCTCCAGAACGCGCTGACCCGCTCCCGCCCGTCGGCGGCGCCGGCCGAACCGCCCCGCTGGGCGGGCACCTTCGGCTCGGTGGAGGTAGAGGCGGTCATGCGCGGAACTCCCGTCCGGTCAGCTGGAGGAAGACGTCCTCCAGGGTGGCGCCGCGCACCTCGAGGCCGCGTAGCGCGCTCTGCTCGGCCAGGACGCTGAGCACCGGGGCCGGAAGGCGGGTGGAGACGGAGAGCGAGACGGTGTCGTCCTCCAGGTTGGCGATGTCGGCGCCGGCCGCGGTGAGCAGCTCGCGGGCCCGGTCGAGCGGCAGCTGGCCGGAGGCCACGCTGATCCGGACGGTGTCGTCGATCTCGCGGATCAGCGCCGCCGGGGCGCCGGTGTGCAGGATCTTCCCGTGGTCCATGATCGAGACCCGGTCGCAGAGCACCTCGGCCTCGTCCAGGTAGTGCGTGGTGAGCACGACCGTGCGGCCCTCGGCGTTGATGTCGCGCAGGAGGTCCCAGAGGTTGCGCCGGGCCTGCGGGTCCAGACCGGTGGTGGGCTCGTCCAGGAAGACGAGCTCCGGGTCGTGGGCCAGCGCGCAGGCGATCGACAGGCGCTGGGCCTGGCCGCCGGACATCTGGTCGGTCAGGGTCTCGGCCTTGTCGGCCAGACCGACCCGCTCCAGCATCGCATCGGCCCGCTTGGGACCGACCCCGTAGAACGACGCGAAGGTGCGGATGGTCTCCCGGGCCGTCAGTTTCCGGAAGAAAGCGGAGGCCTGGAACTGCACGCCGATTCGCGGCAGCAGTTTCGGATTGCGCGGCCAGGGAGCCATCCCCAGCAGCTCGACCCGGCCCTCGTCCGGTTTCCGGACGCCTTCCAGGATCTCCATGGTGGTGGTCTTCCCGGCGCCGTTGGGGCCCAGGATCCCGTAGAACTCGCCGGCCTCGACGGTGAGGGACACCCCGTCGACGGCCTGTACATCCCCGTACCGCTGACGGATGCCGTCGGCGGATATAGCTGCAGTCATGTGCCCTGAGCCTAGGGCTTCAGCGTGTCCCTGTGCACACCCGCGACGGTGAATTTGTGGGTTCCTTGAGGATTCTGGAACAAAACCGGGCCGGGCGGATGTTGAATTCCGCCCGGCCCGGCCGGAGTTGTCGGTGACGCTTCCTCAGGAAATCGTTCCGAACAGTTTTCGGAGCTGTGATCTTCCGTCAGGCGCGGTGCACCGTGATGGTCGTCCAGGCGCCGACGTGGATCCGGTCGCCGTCGTTCAGCGGCACCGCGGTGTGCGGGGCGACCGCCTCCGCGCCGCCGTTCACGGTGGTGCCGTTGGTCGAGTCCTGGTCCACCAGCACCCAGCTGCCGTCCGCCTGTTCGGCGAGCAGCGCGTGCTGGTGCGAGGCGCCCGGGTCCTCCGGCGGGACGGACAGGTCGATCTCCGGCACGGTGCCCCGGTGCTGGCTGCGCCGGCCGATCCGCAGCTGGCCGCGGCCGGTCAGCGGGATCCGGCGCTCGGGGCAGTACGGCGGGAAGAACAGGCCGGCCGCCTCGGGGCCGCTGCGGGCCATCATGTCGGTGAAGTAGTCCCGGTCGGCCGAGACCACGGCGATCCAGGTGGTCCGCACCGGCTCGGCCGGGGCGGCCTCCTGCTGGGGGTGCTGTGGCTGCGGCGGGGCGAGGTGGAAGGAGGTGCCGAAGTCGCCGCCGCGGTTGTTCGGGCCGGGACCGGCCGGCTGGGCGTACACCGGGCCGGAGTCCTCGCGCACCGGGGCCTCGGGGAACGCGGACTCGGGGTACGCGGCCTCCGCCGGCGGGTAGCCGTAGGTGTGCGGCTGCGCCGGGGCGTGCGGCTGCTGCGGGACGGGCGGGGCGACGGCCTGCCGGCCGGCCGCCGGCTGCTGGTGCGGCGCCTGGCCGTACTGCTGCTGCTCGTGCTGCTGGTGCTCGTGCGGAGCCTGGCCGTGGCCGTACTGCTGCTGCTCGTGCGGCGCCTGGCCGTACGAGGACTGCGGCTGCTGCTGCGGGGCCCCGCCGTACGCCGCCGGGATGTTCAGCGGCCGCGACTGGGCCGGGCCGGGCGCGGGTGCGCCGGTGGCCGGGGCCTGGCGGCGCGAGGGCGTGGAGAGCTCGTAGTCGTAGCCGCACTCCTCGCAGAACCGGCCGGTCTGCGGGCTGCGGCAGATCGGGCAGACGACCAGGCCCTCGGTGAGGCCCTGCGGCGCCGCGGGCGGCTGCGGGAAGGCCCCCGGCGGCATCGGGGGAGGGGGCGGTGGCGCGCCGAAGGACGCACCGCCGTGCTCCGGGTACCCGGCGGGTGCGCCGGGCGCGGGGGCGGGGGTGGCGGCTCCGGGCGCGCCCGGGTAGCCCCCGTGGGCGCCGTGAGCGCCGGGGTTCGGGGCCGGCGGGGTCATCGGGAAGCCGCAGAAGTCGCACCAGTCCTCGGCCTGCGACTCGTGGCCCCTCGGGCAGATCGGCATCAGGTCCCCCTCGTTTCGGGCCGGCTCGGTGCGGCGTCGCGCCGGGGTGCCGGCCCGGTCACGTCTTCAGCGGTCACTTCTTCACACGTACCGTCTTGGTCGACCGGGTCTCAAGGGTCATCGAGTCGGCCTCGCTCACGTTCTTACGGAACCGAACCGTACCCTCCTTCGGGTCCACTACGTCCACCACCTTCTGCAGCAGCTTGTAGGTGCCCTCGTTCCCGGTCGCGTGCGCGATCCGGACGGCGGCGCCCAGCTTGGCGGTGGCGGTGTCGACGTCCCCGGCTCGGTGGGCCTCCAGGCCCGCCTGGATGGAGGAGGCGAGCTCGGCCTGCCCGGTGTAGTGGGCGACCTGCGGGCTGATCCGGGTGGAGGAGGCCAGGTCGTCGGTCCACACGGCCTTGACCAGGCCCTGGCTGAGCACCTCGGGGGCGCCGCCGCCGACCTGCGGGGGAAGGACCAGGCTGATCCGGGCGGCGAGCATCTCGTTGCCGACCGCGGCGGCCGGGACCTCGACGCAGACGTGGTAGTCGCGGCTCTCGTCGCCCCAGGAGCCGGTGGGGTAGTCGCCGGCCCGGGGCCCGGCCTCGGCGCGGCGGGCGGTCAGGTCCTCGACCGCGGGGGCGACCTGCTTGACGAACTTCACCGTGGCGTTGGCCGGGGTCCAGATCCGCAGCGCGACGTCGGCGACCTGCTTGCCCATCGCGCCGGCCATCATCGAGCGGAAGTCCTCGGCCAGGCCGGAGGGCTCGGCGACGATGTCGACGGTGCCGAGCAATGCGGAGGAGATCGTGCGCAGCTCGTCGATCCGCCAGTCGGTGCCCACACCCCGGCAGTCGGCGGTGAAGTGGCCGGTGACCCGCTCGATGTTGCGGGCCAGGTCCTCCGCCGACTCGTGCTCGTTGTTGCCGTCCGTGAGCAGGATGGTGTGCCGGATGGCGATCTCGCGGCGGGTGAGGAAGAGCTTGTCGGCCTTGGCGAGCCAGGTGCCCATCGCGGTGCCGCCGGCCGCGGTGAGGCGGCGCAGCGATTGCTTGGCCTGCTCGCGGGTGGCGGCGGAGGCGGTGGCGAGGGTGCCGTCGCCGGGGTAGATGTCGCGGGCCTCGTGGGTGCCGGCGACCACGGCGAAGGCGGTGCCGTCACGCAGTGCGTCGATGGCGGCGGCGGTGGCGTCCCGGGCGCCGTTGATCTTGGTCTTGGGGTAGTCCATCGATCCCGAGCAGTCCACCAGGATCACCACGGCCGCGGCGGCCTCGGCCCCCGCCGGTCCCGCGTCGGTGATCCCGAGCGGGCGGCCGCCCGAGGTGCCGCCGCCGGTCGCGGTGACGGTGACGATGGCGTTGACCTCGCGGGCGCCGTCGGCCAGGTACTCGTTCTGGAAGATCTCCACGTCGAACCTGGGCAGGTTCGGCTTAGCCAGTGTTGCCATGGGGCGGTCGGCTCCCGTCGGGTGAGGGGGTGGATGCGATCAGGACGGTGGGGCGGTCCGCCGGCCCCGGGCGGCTGGGCGCTCGGGAGCGGCGGACCGTGGCGCCGGGGCGTCCGGCGCACGGCCGGTCAGGCCGTCGGCGGGTGCGGCGGCTGCGGCGGGACGGGCGGTGCGGCGGGCGGTGTGGCGGGCGGTGCCGGAGGAGCCGGTGCCGGGGGAACAACCGGGGGAACGGCCGGGGGGACCGCCGGCGGTGCGGGCGGGACCGGCGGTGTCGGCGGCAGCGGTGCGGCGGGGGAGCCGATCACCGGGATGTCCGGCAGGGTCGGCTCGTAGTCCTCGTAGTCCTCGCCGCCCCCGGGAGCCGCCTGAGCGGCCGGCCGCGCGGCCGGCACGGACGGGGTCAGCACGGGCAGGTCGAGCGCCGTGGGGGTCTGCTCGGCCTCCTCGACGGGCACGACCGGCGGGTCGATCGGCAGCACCGCGACGGTGATGTTGTCGTGGCCGCCGGCGGCGACCGCGAACTTCACCAGGGTCTGCGCCGTCGCGAGCGGCTCGGTGCGGGCGTCCGGCCGGACGTAGTACGCCAGGTCGGTGGCCGCCTCGGCGTAGTTCCACAGGCCGTCGGTGCAGATCAGCACCACCCCGGGGACGTGCGGGGTGAAGTCGAGGGTGTGCGGCACGACCTCCTCGGCGTCGGCGCCGAGCCAGCCGGTGATCGCGTGCGCGCGCGGGTCGGCGTACGCCTCGGCCTCGTTCATCAGCCCGGCCTCGACCATCCGGGCCGCCCAGGAGTCGTCCTGGGTGAGCCGGAAGGGTTCGGCGGCGGCGCGGTCGTCCGGGATCCAGTACGCCCGGGTGTCGCCGACCCAGCCGATGGTGACCCGGCCGCCCGCGGCTATCGCGCTGACGTAGGTGCAGGCGGGCGCGTTGAGGTCGGGCCGCACGGGGCCGGAGCCGTCGGTCGCCAGGTCGGCCACGGCCTTGGCGGCGTCGGCGATGGCCGCGCGCATCGCCCCGGTCGGCTCCTGGCCGGCCTCCAGCGAGGTCAGCAGGGACTCGGAGGCGGCGTCGACGGCGGTCGCCGAGGCCTCGTCCGGGCGGTCGGAGGAGGAGACGCCGTCGCACACCACGGCGACCACGACCGGCTCGCCGCCGGGCAGCGAGCTCGCGGCGATGGTGAAGCTGTCCTCGTTGCGGTGGTGGCGCACGCCGCGGTCGCTGACCCCGGCAACGCCCGCGAGCGCCTTCTCCATGTGGTCGCGCGGCCGCGGCTGGGCGCCGCCGCAGCCCTCGCAGTAGCCGTCCGCGGTGACCTGCGGCTGCCCGCAGTGCACGCAGACCGGCCCGCGCTGCTGCGGTACGGCCTCACCCCGGGCGGCGGCCCAGCCCGCGGGCATCGCGCCCTGGGCGGGCCGGCCGTCCCGACCGGCCCCGCAGGAGCCGCAGTAGGCGTCCTCCGGGTCCATCGGCTCGGAACAGCTCGGGCACTCGGTCTGCTGCGGCATCGGCTACACCCACGTCCTGGGACGGGCACGGTTGGCCCGTTCCACCATCTCGATCCTGATCTCGGCCCGGTCGGCCAACCGGGCGAGTACCCGGTATGACTGTTCCAGGGCGAAGCGCAGTTCCCGCTCCTGTGCGGGACGTCCCAGTACCGCCAGGTCGGCGGCCTGCCGGGACCCGGCCGACCCGGCGCCGACCCAGCCGAGGGCCGCGCCGAGCACCTCGACGGAGAGCTCCTCGCGGCGCCGGTCGTCCAGCCGCAGCGCGGTCAGCTGCGCCGAGCTCGCGTCGAGGTCGGCGGCCAGCTCGTCGGTGGCGGGCCGCTCGCGCAGCCGGGCCCGGACGGTGGCGATCCGGGCGGCGGTGTACTGGCTGGAGGTGGCCGGGACGGACTCCAGGACGCGGACCGCGCCGGCCCGGTCGTCCTCGGCCAGCCGGACCCGGGCCAGCCCGAAGGCGGCGCTCAGGTAGGCCTGGTCGGTGGCCCACACCAGCCGGTAGAACTCGGCCGCGTCACCGCCGTTGCCGAGCAGTTCGGCGCAGATGGCGAGGGCGAGCTTGGGCGCGGCCTCGCCGGGGAAGGCGTCGTACACGGCGTCGAAGGCCTCGGCCGCCGCCCGCAGGGCTGTCATTCGCCCGCTCGCCTCCGCGGTGACTCGGGGTGCGTGCTCGCCCTCAGGGCGCTCGCCGTTGCCCTCGGGGAGTTCTTCGGAGGCTCCGACCAGGGCGGTGAGGCCGCGGTACCAGACCACCCGCCAGTCGTCGGGGTGGTCCTGCTCCAGCGCGTCGAGGCGGGTCAGGGCGTCGCGGTGGCGGCCGAGTTCGAGCAGGGCGCGCAGTTCGCGCAGCCGGCTCTCCACCGAGACGGCGGGGATGCCGGCCAGGGCGACGAGGGCCTCCTCGGGGTCGGGGGAGAGCAGGGTGGCGAGGAAGCCGGCGTTGGGGTCGCTCGGGTCCACCCGGGGGATGGGCAGGGCGAGGGCGGCGGCGGCCGGGTCCAGGGCGGCCACCCGGAGCTGCCCGGCCTGCTCGGTGGGCAGCACCAACTCGGTGTCCACGACGCGCAGTTCGGGGCCGAAGAGGGTGGAGAGCGCGGGGTAGGGCCGGTCGTTCTGAAGGGCCAGGATCTCGCGCAGCACGCCGGTGAGCTGGTCGGCCATCTCCTCGGCGGAGGAGAAGCGGCGGGCCGGGTCCGGGTCGGTGGCGCGGACCAGCAGGCGGTAGTACGACTCGTAGCGGGCGAAAGCCTCGACGTCCTCCGGGCCGGGCAGCGAGTCGCGGTAGGTGGTGCTGTAGCCCTGGAAGTCGAAGGTGAGCACGGCGAGGGTGCGGGCCACGGTGTACAGGTCGGAGGCGGGGGAGGGGCCGTCGGTGGCGATCTCCGGGGCCTGGTAGCCGATGGTGCCGTAGATCGGGCCGTCGTCGTCGAGGCGGCGGACGGCGCCCATATCGATGATCTTGAGCGTGTCGCCGCTCTGGATCGCGTTGTCGATCTTGAAGTCGCAGTACACCAGGCCCCGGCCGTGCAGGTAGCCCAAGGCCGGCAGCGCCTCCAGCGCGTACGCGATCGCCTGCTCGACCGGCAGCGGCTCGCGCCGGCCGTCCGGGGTGCGGCGGTCGTTGGCGATGTCCTTGAGCGACTTGCCGCCGACGTACTCCATGACGATGTAGCCGTCGGTGGAGCCGGTGCGCAGGTCCGGGTGCTCGGCGAAGTTGATGATCCGGACGATGTTCGGGTGGTCGACCTCGGCCAGGAAGCGCCGCTCGGCGACGGCCACGGCCAGCGCGTCCTCGTCCCCGGTGTCCAGCAGGCCCTTCAGCACCACCCACTTGTCGTTGACCCGCCGGTCCACCGCCAGGTAGATCCAGCCGAGCCCGCCGTGCGCCAGGCAGCCCACCACCTCGTACTGCCCGCCGACCAGGTCCCCCCGGCGCAGCTTGGGCGTGAACGAGTACGGCGTGCCGCACTTGGTGCAGAAGCCCTCCGGGCGGCCGGGGTTGCCGTTCTTCTCCCGGCCCACCGGGGCCTCGCACTTGGAGCAGAACCGCTTGCGCTCGGGCACCTCCGGGTTGGCCAGCACCGCCTGCGCCGGGTCGGCCGTCTCCACGGTCGGCACGGTGACCAGGCCGGCGCCCAGCCGGTTGCGGGTGCCCGCGCTGGCGCTGGCCCGGGAGGAGCGCACCGAGACCGAGCGGGCGGAGCCGGTGCGGGTCGAGCGGTGCGAGCGGGAGCGGCCGGACATCGAGCGGGCGGAGCCGGTGCGGGCCGACATCGAGCGCACCGAGCCGCTGCGCCCCGAGTCCGGGGAGACCCGGGCGGAGGGGACGTAGGGCTGGGTGACGCCGGTGTCGGCGCCGGGCGGGGTGAGACCGCACTCGTCGCAGTAGCCGTCCGCGTCGATGGTGCCGGAGCAGTCACGCGGGCAGGCCGCCCCGGGGCCGGCGGCACCGTCCCCGGCCCGGGCTCCCGCCGCGGTCGCCGCAGCGGCCGTCGGTGTCTTCGGTGCCGCGGTGGTCCCGCCCGCCGGGGCCAGCCCGCACTCGTCGCAGTAGCCGTCGGCGTCGATCCTGCCGCTGCCGGAGCACTCCGGCCGTACGCACGTCCCGCCCATCAACCTCAGCCCCCCTGGACCTGTCCGTCGACCGGCGCCTCGCCGGTCGCCTCCTGAACCTGCGCGGCCTCGGCCTGGGCCGGCCGCAGCGACTGCTGGAACCTGGCCACTGCGGCGGCCGCCGCCCGCAGGTCGCACGGCGCGCTCCACAGCAGCCAGCGCGCCTTCTCGTACCGCTCGATCACTTCCGGGTCCTCGGAGACCCGCAGCCGGGCCGACATCGCCTTGTAGGCGTCCAGCCGGCCGCGCAGTTCGGCCCGGACGGCCAGCGGCTGGGTCACCTCGGTGAGCGCCTGCCGGGCCCGGGCCAGCTCCTTGGCGGCGGCGTCCTCCAGCGTGTCCAGCAGTGGCGCCAGCCGGCCCCACTGCCCGGCCTGCCGCAGGTCCAGCGCCGCGACGATCCGCTCGCGCAGTGCCGAGGCCGGGCCGGGTACCGCCGGGACGTCGCTGGCCGCTATCTTCGCCAGCACCTCGCCGCGCGCCCGGCGGGCCTCGGCCAGCGTGGCGTCGGCCCGCTGGAGCAGGTCGCCGACGCCCTGCAGCCGCTCCTCGGCCTCGTCGCGCAGCCGCAGCAGGTCCTCCAGCTCCAGCCGGACGCCGTCCAGCGCCCGCCCGGCCCGGTCGAACCGCTCGGTGTCCACCACCCCGGCGGGTCCGGCGAAGGCCGAACCCTCCGGGACCGTGCCGCGCTGGGCGGGCACCCGGGCCGGGCGCCACAGCGCCAGCGGGTCCCCGTGCACCTCGGTGCGCAGTTCGGTGAGGTCCTTCTCGATCGCGGCTATGTCGTCGGCCAGCGGGTGGCCGCCGGTCCGTACGCCGAGCGAGCCGGCCAGCGTCCGCACCCGGTGGAGCTCGGCCAGCAGCAGGTCGATCCGGGCCGGCAGTGCCGACCAGACCGCGTCGGCGGCGCTGACCACCTCCAGCACGGAGGCGTACCAGGAGTTCATCCGGGCCATCAGCGCGTCCAGGCTGATCCGCTCGACCAGCTTGGCGGGCGCGCCGAGCAGCTGCGGCCCGTCCGGCACCGCGCCGCCCGGGACGGTCACCGCGTCGCCGGTCAACAGCTCGCTCAGCTCGGCGAGTTCGGGCGCGCCGGGCTTGGCCTTGCGGGCCCGCACGGCGCGCGCCGAGGCCAGCGCCTCGGAGTAGCGGTCGAACAGCGCCCAGAGCAGCGGCAGACCCTTCCCGGCGACCGACCAGCGCTCCAGGGTGCGCCCGGCCAGCTCGGCGCCGTCCAGCAGCCGCAGGCCCGGGTGGTCCTGCAGGGCGAGCAGCGCCGACTCGACCGCGTCCCGTTCCGCGCCGAGGCGCGCGAGCGCGCGGTCCACCTCCTCCCGGCTCAGTACCGGGCCAGCCGATGCCGCCACCGCGGTGTCCTTCCTTCCTCGCGTGCGATCCCGAGGCGCCTGACGCGCATGACGTGCGATCCCACGACAACCCCCCGTGTCCACCACCGGTCTCCCCGCGGTGATCGTCCCGAACCCTAGCCGGTGGCCGTTGAGGCGGAACGGGCGCGGGGCGTCAAGACCGCGTCAACGCCCCGGGCCCGGATGCCCTGTCGGTGCCTCAGTGCGTGCCTCCGGGTGCCTCAGTGCGTGCCCGGCCAGTAGTGGTCGGCGTCGTTGAGCATGTACGGCTTGAGCCAGTGCTCGTACGAACGGGCCCAGTCGCCGCGCGCGTAGTAGTCGGCCAGCACCTGGTTGACCCGGGCGGTCAGGTCGGGGCTCTCCTTCAGCATGGCGACGCCGACCACCTCCGGCTGCACCTCGCCGTCCACGATCCGCACGGTCTGGTCCTGGGCGGCCTGACCTGCCGCCAGGCCGTTGTCGGTCATGACGGCGTCCGCCTTGCCGAGTTGCAGCAGCACCAGGCAGTCCAGCTGGTTGCCCACGGTGACGACCTGTCCGATGGTCTTGTTGTCCTTGAGTACGGTCTGGGCGGTGGAGCCGTCGGCGACGCAGACCGTCCGGCCCTTGACCGCGTCGTCGATGTCCTTCGCCGGGGACGCCTTCGGCACCAGGACGCGCTGGGTGATGTTGAAGTACGGCTTGGAGAAGGCGACGTCCTTCATCCGCTGGCAGTTGATCGTCATGGTGCGGACGATCAGGTCGACCCGGCCCTTCTGGATGGCGTCGATCCGGTCGGCGGTCGCCACCGGCTTGAGCACCACCTTGTCCGGGTCGCCGATGATGGCGGTGCCGATCGCCCGGGCGAGATCGATGTCGAAGCCCTCGATCTGGCCGGTGTTCGGGTTGCGGGCGCCCCAGCGGTAGCTGTTCTGGTCGACGCCGATCACCAGACTGCGCTTGGCCTTGATGGCCTTCACGGCCGGGCCGTCCTCGGTGCTCGGCGGCACGCTCTTGTAGACGTCGCAGTCGGCCTGGTCCTGCTGCGCCTGCTGTCCCTGCTGCCCTTGTTGCGCGGCCTGCGGCGCGGTGGCACCCGGCCCGGCCGGTGCGGCGCCGACCGGGCCGCCGCCGGCGAGCACGACGGCGCCGGCCGCCAGCAGCGCCAGGGCGGCGACCGGCCTGGTCCGTACGGTTCTCTTGCGCATCTGTCCGTTTCCTCCCTGCCGGTTACCGGCTACCGGTACTCGGCCAGTCGTCGGCCCAGGCCCCGCAGCGCGGCGGCCGCGGCCAGCAGGCCGAGCAGCGCGGCCGCGCCGGCGGCGGCCCGCAGGTCCCCGCCGGTGCCCTCGGCGGACTGCTCGAACCGGTCCTGCTCGATGTCGGCGGCCCGGGCGAGCGCCCGGTCGGTGGCGTTGAAGAAGGCGTCGGCGGTGTGGGTGTCGGCGGTGGCCGTCACGGTCGCGTCCAGGGCGCCCTGGTAGTCGGCGTCGTCGACCTCCAGCTTCCGGGCCGCGTCGTGCCGGTCGCGCCACTGGTCGAACTGGGTCACCGCCTCCCGGACGCTCGGCTCGGCGGCCGAGGGCGCGAGCCGGACGGCCTCCGGGAGCGAGCCGGTGCGCCGCTCCAGCGGAGCGTCCCGGGACGCGGCCCCCTCCAGGTGCTCGGTGGTCTTCGTCCACTGGTCGGCGTACTTGGTGGTCGAGCCGCGGGCGACGAGGTGCAGGTTCTCCGCCAGCCGGTCGGTCAGCACGTCGACCCGGGCGGAGTTGAGCGCCCGCAGCGGCGTCGCGCCCTCGGTGTCGCTGCGCTTCAGCGCCGAACTGGTGGTCAGCCCGGTGACGGTGAGCCAGAGCGCGCCGGCCAGCACGGCGGCGGTGGCGCCCAGCAGGCCGATGTTGAACACCCGGTTGGTGCGGCGGAACAGCGTCAGCTGCACCCAGACCAGCGCCGCCAGGGTGACCACCGCCAGGCCGTACGCCCCCCACGGCACCGACTTGGCCGCGGCGTAGTCGTTCGCCAGCTCCTGGTTCTCGGCGGCGGCCAGTTCGGCGGCGGCCGGCAGCAGGACGGTCTGCATCTGCTCGGAGGCGTACCGCAGGTAGGCGCCGCCGAGCGGGATGCCCTGCCGGTTGTCGGCCCGGGCGGTTTCCACCAGACCGGCGTACGTCGGAAGTTGCTGGTTCAGCCGGGCGAGTGAGTCCTGCGCGGGGGAGGTCGCGGTGGTCCGGGCGGCGGCCTGCGCGACCAGCTTGGCGGCCGTGGCGAGGTCCTGCTCGTAGCGGGCCCGGACGTCCTTCGGCTCGGCCCCGGCCAGCAGGAAGCCGCTCGCCGCGGTGGTCGCGGCGTCCGCCAGGTTGCGGTGGATCTCGGCGGCGTCCCGACTGAGCGGCTGGCTGTACGAGACCACCCGGTCCGCGGCCTGCGCCCTGGTCTCCAACTGCCAGGCGGTGAGCCCGCCGAACGCCACGGTGAGCACCGCGAGCACCACCCCGGCCAGCCGCAGTCGGCCGGGCGCCGTCCGGGTGGCCTGCGCGAGCCGGGCGCGGACGCCGGTGGCGACGACCGCCCGGGGGCGCCGGGCGGGCGCTCCGCCGGGTCTGGGCGCCGGGGCCCTGCCGGGCCGCACGGCGACCGGCGTTCCCGGCGCGGCCGGGGCTCCCGGTGGACCGTCCGGCCGTGCCGGGATCGCGGCGCCCGGAGCGCCGTTGCCTACTGGTGTCGCCACCCGCCTCATCCTCCCCTGGAGCCGGCCCGTTCCCCGGGCCCGGCCGATGGCAGCAGTATGGCCGTGACTCTCCCCGGCCACACCTGACTTGCGCCGATCTTGAGCATGTCGTGCACGGTTTCCGCACGCCGTCGCACCGCGGCGGCCGAGGCCCGTACGGAGAGGTGGCGAACCGTCCGACGCGGCCCGCACCCTCCGTGGTTCCCCCGACCGGGCGGAGCGCGCGGGTCCGTTCGTGGGCGCGCGCTCCCGGGTGCGGCACCCCTTCGCTCCGTACGATGGGCCCATGCGCCTGCTTGGAACGATCTCGCCCGACCGCCCGCTGCTC
The DNA here is from genome assembly GCF_055576085.1 of Kitasatospora sp. NPDC033851. Classification (NCBI taxonomy): domain Bacteria; kingdom Bacillati; phylum Actinomycetota; class Actinomycetes; order Kitasatosporales; family Streptomycetaceae; genus Kitasatospora; species Kitasatospora sp. NPDC033851. The sequence goes on from NZ_JBVIRL010000007.1 coordinate 47,261, forward strand.
GTCGTCGCCGTCCGCGAGGAGGCCGCCCACCTGGACGACCGACTGCCCGTGCTGCTCACCGGGATCGGGAAGGTCAACGCCGCCGCCGCGCTGGCCACCGTCCTCGCCCAGGGCGAGAAGCCCTCCGAGGTGATCAACCTGGGCACGGCCGGCGCGCTGCGCCCCGGCTGGGAGGGCACCCACCACGTGGTCCAGGTGATCCAGCACGACCTCGACACCCCCGCGCTGCAGGCGCTCACCGGGCGTCAGTACGGCGCCCCGCTGGTGATCGGCAAGGGCGACGGACCGGTGCTGGCCACCGGCGACCTGTTCGTCTCCGACATCGCCGCCCGCGACCGGCTCGCCGAGCACGCCGACCTGGTCGACATGGAGGGCTACGCCGTCGCCACCGTCGCCCACCGGGCCGGGGTGCCGGTGCGGCTGGTCAAGCACGTCAGCGACGAGGCCGGGGGCGGCGCCGCGCACACCTGGCGGGAGTCGGTCGACGACTGCGCCCGGCACCTCGCCGGCTGGGTCTCCGCCCAGGGCTGGTGACCGAGCGTCAAAGCCCTGGCTAGGGTGGCGCGGTGACCGAGAGCACCGCGCGCAAGCGCTCCGACAACCGCCCGCCCGGCGTCAACACCGACGAGCCGACCACTCTGCTGGCCTTCCTCGGATACCTGCGCGAGGCGGTGATCGGCAAGCTCGCCGGGGTCTCCGACGAGGACGCCCGGCGCCCCGGCGTCGCCTCCGGCACCAGCCTGCTGTGGCTGGTGCGGCACCTGACGGCCGTCGAACTCAACTGGTTCGAGTGGGCCTACCAGGGGCTGGGGGAGGAGCCGCTGGAGTCCGACGAGATCCCGCTGGACGGCGCCACGGTGGCCGACGAGATCGCCGCGTACCGGGACGCGATCGCCCGGGCCGACGCGGTGGCGGCGGCCGCCCCGGACCTCGACCGCCCGGGCGTGCGCTCGCTGCGGCCGAACGCCGAGGCGCCGTCGATGCGCTGGGTGCTGGTCCACATGATCGAGGAGACCGGGCGGCACGCCGGGCACGCCGACATCATCCGCGAGCAGCTGGACGGCGCGGTCGGGCGCTGACGGGCGGCGGCGGTGGCTGTCGGCGCCGGCGGGACGTCGCTGAGGCTGTCGGAGTGGGAGGGCGCTCGCCTGCCCTCCCACCCCTTCGTGTCTCAGACGCTCCGGAAGTCCGAGAGGTCCAGCGCGGCCAGCCGATCGGGGTCGGTGAGCACGTCGATCGCCACGATCGCGCCGTCCACCACGGTGAACGCCATGATCGACAGCGCCCGGCCGTTGTCGCCGATGACCACGGCGCCCGCGGTGCCGTTGACCAGCGCCGGGCGGGCGAACGGCGACAGCGTGCCCCACAGGGTGGCCTGGCCGGCCACCGTCGCGGCGCCCGAGAGCACCACCGTGTGCCGGGCCATGACCGCCCCGCCGTCCGAGCGCAGCACCACGTCCGGGTCGAGCACGGCGAGCAGCGCGTCCAGGTCGCCGTGGCGGGCGGCGGCGAAGAAGGCGTCCACGGCCAGCCGCTGCCGGCCCAGGTCCGGGTCCGGCGCGGGTGCCTGCCCCTGCACCTTGCGGCGGGCCCGGCTGGCCAGCTGCCGGGTCGCGGCCGCCGTCTTCTCGATCAGCGGGGCGATCTCCTCGAACGGCACGGCGAACAGGTCGTGCAGCACGAAAGCGACCCGCTCGGCCGGCGACAGCGACTCCATCACCACCATCAGCGCCAGCCCGACCGAATCCGCGAGCATCACCTCCTGCTCGGGATCCACCACGCCCTCGCGCCGCAGCAGCGGGTCCGGGATGCGCGGCGGGCCCGGCTCGCCGCCCGGCCCGGCGGGCTCCAGCGGCTCCTCCCGGCGCAGGGCGCGGGCCCGCAGCAGGTTCAGGCAGACCCGCGAGACCACCGTGGTCAGCCAGCCGCCCAGGTTCTCCACCCCGGCGGTGTCGGTGCGGTCGTACCGCAGCCAGGTGTCCTGGACGGCGTCCTCGGCCTCGCTGATCGAGCCGAGCATCCGGTAGGCGACGGCCTTCAGATGCGGGCGCTGCTCCTCGAAGAGCGCGGCTCGGGCGCTGCGGGCATCCGGAGAAGAATTCTCGTCCACCGTGTCACATTCCTTCGTCGCCGTGGGTCAGAGCAGCAGAAGCCACCCAACAACGGCTGCGGCGGAGAGATCAACTCCCCGCCAGGGACGAATCGGAGACGACCGTGGATCTCGTGACGAACAACCCCGTGCTGGTCACCGGCGGCACCGGCACCCTCGGCAAGCAGGTCGTACCGCTGCTGCGCGCGGCCGGGTGGCCGGTCCGCGTCCTCAGCCGGCAGGACCGGGCCGCCGCCGACGGCGTGACCTACGTGCGCGGCGACCTGCTCGGCGACCCGGCCGAGGCCGCCGCCCGGCTGGACGAGGCACTGGCCGACGTGCACACCGTGCTGCACCTCGCGGGCGGCCCGAAGGGCGACGACACCGCCACCCGGCTGCTCGTCGCCGCCGCCCGGCGGGCCGGCGTGCGGCACCTGGTGTACATCTCGGTGATCGGCGCCGACCGGATCCCGCTCGGCTACTTCCGGGCCAAGCACGCCGCCGAGGAGGCGGTGGCCGGCTCGGGCCTGCCGTACACGATCCTGCGGGCCGCCCAGTTCCACGACCTGGCGTTCACCGTGGTCGCGAAGATGGCGAAGCTGCCGCTCGTCCCGGCGCCCGGCGGGATCCGCTGGCAGCCCGTGGACGTGCGCGAGGTCGCCGCCCGGATGGTCGAACTGGCGCTGGACGAGCCGGCCGGAACGGTGCCCGACCTGGCCGGCCCCACCGTCTACGAGATGGGCGAGCTGACCCGGCGGTACCTGGAGGCGCAGGGCCGCAGCCGCCGCCAGCTGCCCGTACGGGTGCCGGGCAAGGTCGGGCGCGCGTACCGGGCCGGGGAGAACCTGACCCTGACCGGGGCGGAGCACGGGCGGCGGACCTGGGAGGAGTTCCTGGCGGAGCGGCTGGCGGCGTGAGCCCCTGCGGGGTGGTTCCCGGCGGGGTGGTTCCCGGCCGGGTGAGCCCTGTCAGCGGTGCGCCGTAGGGTGGCCGCCATGTCCCTCCTCGACGCGATCCGCGCCAACGACGCCGCCGCCGACTACCTGACCTGCACAGGCGAGTTCGACCCCTCCCGGAGCTACGAGCACGTCGAGGAGGTGGTGCTCGCCTCCGGCGCGGCCCTGGAGGCGGTGGCCAAGGACGGCGCGGGCGGCACCTACTTCCTCTGCGGCGACGGCGGCGAGGAACGGCCCGTCCTGTACGCCGACTCCGAGGGCGGCGCCGCCCTGCTGGCCGTCGGGGTGCCGGAGCTGGTCCGGCTGCTGCTGGCCGTGCCGTGGTGGCGGGACTGCTGGCGGCTCACGGCGGCGGAGTGCGCGGAGGCCGCCGAGGACTACCTGGAGGAGGAGCCCGGGCACTTCGCCGACCGGGACGCGGCCGCCGCCGCGCTTGGGCTCGAAGTCCCCTCCGAGGCCGAGGCGTTGGCGCGGCTGCGGGAGGTCGCGTTCGGCCTCGGGCCGGAGTTCGTGCTGCTCAACGCCGTGGAGGGCAACGCGTACGAGCCGCTGCTCAGGCCGTAGCGTTCAGGCTCGGCGTTCAGGCCTGAGCTTTCAGGTCTGAGTCTTCAGGTCTGAGCTTTCAGGCCCGAGCGTTCGGACCCTGGCTGCTCAGGCCTTGGCCGCCTGGAGCACCGTGTCCGCCGTCACCACCTTGGCGAACCGCATCGCGTGCAGCACCGTGGCCGTGGCGCGGGCGAGTTCGGCGGCGGGGAGGGTGGTGCCGTCGGGGCCGGTCATGTCGAAGCCGTGCATGGCGTCGGTCGGGAAGATCGCGTCGTAGCCGAGGTTGCCGGCCATCCGGGCGGTGGTCTCGTTGCACACGTTGGTGATGATCCCGGTGACGACCAGCTGACGGGCGCCGCGCTCCTGGAGCCAGGCGTGCAGGTCGGGGGTGCCGTAGAACGCGCTGTTGACGGTCTTGACGATGTGCAGCGCCGGGGTGACCTCGGCGACGAAGTCCTTCAGCTCGTACCCCGGCGCGCCCTCGGCCAGCGGCCCCGCCTTGGAGGCGTGCTGCACGGTGACGATCGGGCGGCCGGTGGCCTGCCAGGCGGCGATCAGCTCGGCGATCCGCTGCTCGGCCTGCGGGTTGTCGCGGGGGCCCCAGAAGTCGTGGTCCTCGAAGCCCTTCTGGACGTCGATCACGATGAGGACGGCGTCGGAGTCGAGGGTGAGCGGGGCGTCGAAGGCGTCGGTGTTCGTCATGGGTCCATCGTGCTCGTCCGGGTGCCGGGGCCGTGATGGGCAGAAACGTCACCCATCGATAGATTCCTGCCAGTAGATTTCTGCCATGCGAACCGTGGGTTGCCTGATCTTCGACGGTGTCCGGGCCTTCGACTACGCGGTGATCGGCGAGGTGTGGGCCAACCGGACCTCCCGACCCGGGCTGCCCGCCTTCGACCTGCGGGTCTGCGGCCCGGACGGCGCCCGGGTACGGCTGGGCGGCGGGCTGGAACGCGTCCCCGACCACGGGCCGGCCGCGCTCGCCGACTGCGACCTGGTCGTGGTGCCGGGCGTCGACGACCCGGGCGCCGACCTCGACCCCGCCGTCCTCAACGCCCTGCGGGCCGTCGCCGCCGCCGGGATCCCCATCGCCTCGCTCTGCGCGGGCGCCTTCGTCCTCGCCGAAGCCGGCCTGCTCGACGGCCGCGAAGCCACCACCCACTGGGCCCTCGCCCCCGAACTCGCCCGCCGCTTCCCGGCGGTGACGGTCCGCCCCGAGGTGCTCTTCACCGGCGGCGAGGGCCTGTGGACCTCGGCCGGCGTCGCCGCCGGCATCGACCTCTGCCTCCACCTCGTCCGCACCGCCCACGGCCAGCAGGCCGCCGCCACCATCGCCCGCGCCATGGTCACCGCCCCCTTCCGGGCCGGCGGCCAGGCCCAGTTCATCCCCACCCCGGTCCCGGCCCCCACCGCCGACGACCCGCTCTCCCGCGTCCGCGCCGAGATCCTCGCCTCCCTCGACACCCCCTGGACCGTCCCCCGGATGGCCGCCGCCGCCCTGATGTCCGAACGCACCTTCGCCCGCCACTTCACCGCCACCACCGGCACCACCCCGACCCGCTGGCTCCTCGACCAGCGCATCCTCACCGCCCAACGCCTCCTGGAGGAGACCGACCTCCCCGTCGACACCGTCGCCACCCGCTGCGGCTTCACCTCGGCGGTCTCCCTGCGCCCGGTCTTCACGGCGCGGGTCGGCGTCGCGCCGCGCGAGTACCGCAGGGCCTTCCGGGGCCGGGAGGAGGGCCGGGAGGAGGGCCGGGAGGAGAACTAGGACGTGGTCGTCGGAGGCGGCGAGGGCGAGTCGGACGGAGGAGTCAGGCAGGGCCGGTGCGGGTGGGGGAGGTGGGGTGGCAGCCCTCAGCGCCGCCACCCCTCTTGGCTTCTCGGCAGCGGGGTGGTGGTTCGTTGAGCGAAACCCCACGGTGGGGTGAAGTCCGGTGGGGGTCTCCGGGGGGTTTGGCGGGGGTTGTGCGACGCTCCTCGAGTACGGCGCCGTTCCCGGCGTTCGGAGCCGGTTCCTGGAGTTCCCGCCGCTCCTAGAGTGCGGCGAGCTGCTCGACCAGGTCGTCGAGGCCGAGCGAGCCTTGGGTGAGGGCCTTCATGTGCCAGGTCTTGAGGTCGAAGGCGGCGCCCTGGCGGTGGCGGGCGGCTTCGCGTCCCTGGAGCCAGGCGCGTTCGCCGATCTTGTAGCCGATGGCCTGGCCGGGCCAGCCGAGGTAGCGGACGATCTCGCTGTCGCGCATGTCGGCGGGACTGCCGTTGTACGTGGCCATGAATTCGGTGGCGAGTTCCGGAGTCCACCGTTCGCCGGGGTGGAAGCCCGCGTCGGCGGGGATGGCGAGGCCGAGATGCATGCCGATGTCGATGATCACCCGGATGGTGCGCAGCATCTGTTCGTCGAGGAAGCCGAGGCGGTGGGCCGGGTCGTCGAGGAAGCCCAGTTCGTCCATGAGGCGCTCGGCGTACAGGGCCCAGCCTTCGACGTTGGCGCTGACCATGCCCAGGGTGGTCTGGTAGCGGCTGAGTCGGTCGGCGACGGCGACCCACTGGGCGAGTTGCAGGTGGTGGCCGGGAACGCCCTCGTGGTACCAGATGCTGACGAGTTGCCAGGTCGGGAAGGTGTCCCGGCCGAGGGTGGGCAGGTAGGTGCGGCCGGGGCGGCTGAAGTCCAGGCTGGGGCCGGAGTAGTAAGGCGCGGCGGCGCTGCCTGCCGGTGCGATCCGGGACTCGACCCGGCGCAGTGGTCCGGAGATGTCGAAGTGGGTGCCGTCGAGGGCGGTGATCGCCCGGTCCATGGTCTGCTGCAGCCAGTCGCGGATCGCTTCCTCGCCCTGGACCGCGTGGCCGTGCCGTTCCAGGTGCCGCATCGCCGCGAGGGCGCCCGCCCCGGGCAGGACGCGTTCGGCGGCGGCACGCATGTCGGCGGCGGTGCGGTGGAATTCGCTCCAGGCCCAGGCGTACGCCTCGTCGAGGTCGATGTCGGCGCCGGTGTGGTGGCGCACGGCGAGCCGGTAGCGTTCCCGGCCGACGGCGTCCGGGGTGTCGGCGGTGGCCGGCGCGTAGGTGTCGCGCAGCCAGTCGCGGAACTCGGCGACGGCGGCGGTGGCCCGGAGGGCGGCGGCGTCCAGTTCGCCGCGCAGCTGCTCGGGGCCGGGGGTGACGAAGTCGGCGAACCATCCCGCGTTTCCGGTGCCTTCGCCGGTCCAGGCGGTGAGCTGGTCGATGACGGTGGCGGCCTGGCGGGGCGCGGCGAGCAGGCGCCGGTTCATCCCTTCGGTGAGGGTGGCCCGGTAGCCGTCGAGTGCGGCGGGCAGGTTGCGCATCCGGCCGGCCACGGTGGCCCAGTCGTCGTCGGTGGCGGTCGGCATGTAGGTGAAGATCTTCCGCACCTGGTGGACGTGCGCGGAGATGTTGCGCAGCTGGCGGAGGTTCTCGCCGGCGTCGTGGACGGCCAGTTCGGCGGTGAGGCGTTCGCGGAGGAGTCGGGCGCAGTTCTGGTCGGCGGGGTCTTCCGGGGCGGGGCCGGTGGCGGCGGTCGTGGCGTCGAGGTCGGTGAGGGCGCGTCGGGCGAGGTCGGCGAGCGCCTCGAATCCTTCGGGGGAGAGGTCCGGCTGCCGGTCGTCGCCGGGGTGCAGGCCCAACCAGGCGGCGTTCAAGGGGCTTTGGGCGGCCACGTGGTCGAGGTAACGGTCGGCGATAGTGCGAGCGGTGATCGTTTCATCTGCCATGGCGCCATGATGGCGTACCCGTCCGGGTTGCCCCGACGGTGTGTGCCCCGACTGTTGGTGGGCTGACGACCGGTCGCTGTCGACCGGGGCGTTTCCCTTCGGAGGGTTTGATTGAATCGAAGGGAAACGCCCCCCGGGGCCGTCCTCAGCCCGCGTGGGAGTCGCGCAGCAGCTTCTTGTCCGGCTTGCCCACGGCCGTCAGCGGGATCTCGGCCATCACGTGCAGGGCCTCCGGTGCGTACATCCGGCCCTTGCGGGCCGTGACGTACGCGCGGATGTCCGCCAGTTCGGGCTGCTGCCCGGGTGCGGGGACGACGGCGACGTGGACGTGCTCCGCTTCCTGGGCGTCGCGCACCCCGTAGACCGCGCACCGGGCGATCGCCGGGTGGGTGAGGAGCAACTCCTCGACCTCGTCGGGGTAGACGTGCCCCCCGACCACGATGATCTTGTCCTTGAGGCGGTCGGCCAGGAAGAGGTAGCCGTCCTCGTCGAGGTAGCCGATGTCGCCGGTGTTCAGCCAGCCGTCGCGCAGGACCTCGGCGGTGAGGTCGGGCCGCTTCCAGTACCCGGCCATGATGGTGGCGGCGCGGATGTGGATCTCGCCCTGCTCGCCGGTCGGCAGCCCGGTGCCGTCGGCGGCCCGGATCACCACCTCGACGCCCGGGAGGGGCCGGCCGACCGGGACCCGGCTGCCGCCCGGCCCGATCCGGTCGTGCTCCTGCGGGGTGAGCACGGAGATCAGCTGTGCCTCCGACATCCCGTAGGCGCCCGTCAGGACCGGCCCGAACACCTTGAGCGCCTCGCGGATCCGGGTCGGCGAGGCGGCGCAGCCCCCGTACGCGATCTGCCGCAGGCTGGACAGGTCGGTCCGGCCGACCGCCGGGTGGTCGAGCAGCTGGTAGAGCAGTGGGGGCAGCGCCCAGAGGTCGGTGATGCGTTCGCGCTCGACGGCGGCCAGCACCGCGCCGGGGTCGAAGGAGCGCTGGAGGACCACCGATCCGCCATGGTGGAGCGTCAGGTCGCAGAGGACGCCCGCGAGATGGGCGAGCGGGGTGGCTGCGAGGAGCCGGGGCGCGCCGTCGGCGGGGTCGCTGCCGATCGGGGCGTCGAAGACGCGACGGTAGGGCCCGTGCAGGCTGCGGATGCCCTTCGGGATGCCGGTGGTGCCGCCGGTGTGGCGGATGCCCAGGTCGTCGTCGGGGCCGACTCGGACGGCGGGCGGCTCGGCGGGGTGGTGGGCGGACGCGGCGATGACGTCCGCGCCGATGGTCGACGGGCCGGGGCCGGGTCCCAGGGTGAGGACGGTCGGCACGTCGACGAGGGGGAGCAACTCGGCTGCGGTCGCGTACCGTTCGGCGTCCACGAGAAGGAGGGCGGTGTCGACGCTGGCCGCGATCTCGGCGAGGGTCGGCGCGCTCATGCCGTCGTAGAGGTTCACCACCCGCGCGCCCGCGAGCCCGGCGGCGTACCGGGCGCTCAACGCCTCGGGGGTGTTGCCGGTGAGCAGGGTGACGGTGGTGCCGCGTGCCGCGCCCCGGGCGAGGAGTTCGTGGGCGAGGCGGTACGTGGCGGCGGCGAAGTCGCCGGCGGTGATCACCGCACCGTCGGCGGTGGTGATGGCCCGTCGGTCGGGATCGGCGGCGAGGGACTGAAGGATCAGGGCGGGGGCACTGACGAACTCCGGTTCGCTGATGGCCACTTCTTCTGTGCAGTTCGCAACCATCTTCACAGCCTAACCCCATTCTTCGTGCCCGATGGAGTAGTTCGGTCCCCCGGGATTGGGAGGTCGGGCCGGGGCGGTCAACGACGGGTATCCGGACCGGCGGGGTCGGAGGGTTCAGAACGCCGCCGGCGGGCGGAGGGTGAGGTCGGTGACGGCGTCCCAGCGCTCGGCGGTCTCGCGGTCGGTGGGGACGCGGATGTCGCGCGGGCGGTCGTCGCGGAACACGGTGAAGGCCTCAAGTAGCCGGCGGCAAACGTGTGTTGGGCATCCAGTAGATCACCCGACGGTGGCCTTCCGGGCCTGGTTCCGGCAGTGGGCGAGGGCGAGTTTGATGCGGAAGTCGGGGCTGGGGGCGGCGGCGAGGAGTTCGCCGGCGGTGATGAGGGTGGTCCAGTAGGTGGTGGGGTCGCCGGTGCGGGGCATGGGGTGGGCGGCGGCCAGGGAGAGGTAGGCGGTGGTGAGGTTGCCGGTGGTGAACCAGCGGGCGAGGCCGTGCTGGTGGCCGGGGCGGATGCCGCCCATGGCGTCGATGGCGACCAGGAAGAGGTCGATGAGGGCGCGGTCGGTGTCGGTGAGGGTGACGGGGACGTCGAAGACGCCGAGGGCTTCGAGGAGTTCGCCGGTGTCGGCCTCGGAGTTGGGGCGGGGGTTGGCGAGGAGGGAGTGGTAGCAGTCGTTGAGGCGGCGGGTGGTCTTGGCGAGGGGGATGTCGAGGGCGAGGCAGACCGCCCGGGCCGACGGCAGAGGTTCGTTGCTGCGGCGGGCGAGGAGGGCGTAGACCTCGGCGGGGGCGGTGCCCTGGGCGAGGGCGTGCCGGGCGAGCGAGGCGAGGGGCGGCTGCATCGGCGGCACTCCTTCAGACGGTGGCGAAGGAGAAGGAGGGCGCGACCAGCGCCCAGACGAACTTGCCGATGCCGCCCGAACGCGGGCAGCAACCCCAGCGCTCGGCCAGCTCGTTGACGAGGAACAGGCCGCGTCCGTGCTCGTCGTCGAGGGTGGGGGAGTTGAGGGCGGGGCGTCCGGTGCCGGCGTCGTGGACCTCGATGCGCAGGCGGCTGCCGACGAGGGCGAAGCGGACCTCGATGAGACGGTCGGCGGGCGCGTCGGAGTGCTGGACGGCGTTCGCGAACAGTTCGCCGAGGAGGAGTTCGGCGACATCGCAGTAGCGGTCGCCGGCGGGGAGCGCGGCGAGGTAGGCCCGCAGGAGATGGCGGGCGACCGGGGTCGAGTCCGTGCGGGAGTCCAGACGCACAGCGAACGTGCGGGGGCGGCGGGTAGCGAGCATGGCGAAGCACCTCGGGGGCGGAATGGGGGCGTACGAAAGGCGCGCAATCACGCTATGCGTGCACATGATTGCGTTCCGGTGACAATCATCGAGGCTGCAGAGGTACGGTGACGCCAGATCGACGTGCGGGACGTGCGGAGCACAACTGGGGGCAGTCATGGCACAGCGGAAAACCAAGCGAGGGACGACGGCGAGCTCCGCGATCATGTTCCTCGACCGACGGCTTCCGCTCCGTTGTTGCTGGTCGTTCTCGATGAGAGCGCCATCCGTACGGTCGTGGGCGGGCCGAGCGTGATGCGGCGTCAGATGGAGCACCTGCTGCGGGTGGCCCAGCTCCCGAACATCGTCATTCACGTGGCGCCGTTTGCGAATCGGCGGACGCTCATCAACACGGCTATGGTGTTGCTGGAGCTGCCGGACGGACAGTACTCCGTCTACTCGGAGAGTCTCGATCGAGGGCATCTGAGCGATGCTCCTGCCACCGTGGCCAAGTACCAGCGTCGATATGATCAGCTCCGGGCCGAATGTCTGTCAGAGAGCGACTCGCTTCGGCTGATCGCCGAGGCGCTGGAGGGTTTCAGAGATGATGAGCAACGAGCTCGCCGCGGCCGCCTGGCGGAAGAGCAGCTTCAGCGGAAACAACGGCGGGGACTGCATCGAGGTAGCCCCCGGATTCCCCGGCCTCGTCCCTGTCCGTGACTCCAAGGACCCGCATGGTCCGGCCCTCGTCTTCCCGGCCGCTGCTTGGGAAGCCTTCGTGGCGGCCGTCCGTGAGGGCGACTTTCCGGCGTAAGGCTCACCAAGGAGTTGGCAATGCTGGTCTGGCGGAAGAGCAGCTACAGCGGCACCAACGGCGGCAACTGCATCGAGGTAGCCCCCGGATTCCAAGGCCTCGTCCCCGTCCGTGACTCCAAGGACCCGCACGGCCCGGTCCTTACCTTCCCTGACTCCTCCTGGGGGGCCTTCATCGAGGCGGTTCAGGCAGGCGACTTCCCGGTCGACTGCTGACCCGGACTCCAAGCGGCGCCGGCCCGGATCGCCGCACCGCTCGCGTCCGGCGGGCAAGGCCGGACGGCGGGCGAGCAGGCGTCGCCCGGAGGTGGTCAGAAGCACCCCTTGAGATGGTCTATGCTTAACCCATCACCCAGATGCGCGGGTGGCGGAATAGGCAGACGCGCTGGATTCAGGTTCCAGTGCCCGAAAGGGCGTGGGGGTTCAACTCCCCCCTCGCGCACAATGAAACACCGACGAAAAGGTGCTTCTCACAGCGACGAAAGTTGCTGAGGGAGGCACCTTTTCTCGTTGGGTTGCTGCTGGTTCGTCAGCGGTGCGGGTCGGCGTTCGCGGTCGTGAGCATGCACTTCGAGGTCGTGATCTCGTGCTTCCTGCGTGACGGGACGCCGGGCGGGCGGCCATGTCGGCCAGTTCCGTGGGGAGGGCGAGTCCGAGCCGGCGGTGATCACGTGTCGAGGCGGCGACCGGCGGAGCAGGCGATCAGCAGCACCGTCACGGGCAGAACGGCTACGACATCCGCTTTCCGTATGCTGTTGTGACGCAGCGCATGGAATATCCCGAGCGGCAAGAATCCGATGGGTACGCCGAGGGATTGTCCGGGACGTAACCATTGGCCCTGTAGGGTCACTCTTCTCTGCCTCTCCGTGCAAACTCGCCGAATTCCGCCCCACTGACCCGGGTGAATTCTTCTCCTCCCATTCGGAAGATATGCGGGAAGGGCGTTCAGGTCGCTGAATCGGCAGGCCGAAAGAGCCGCCTGCACGGGGTGGCCAGCGGGGTGCTCTGCCGCTCCCGACGCGCACCAGGCCACTCACCCGCCAGGCCACCCGCCAGGACGGGTTCCGGGAGCAGGCGCACCGGCGGGGGCGGCCGGCCCCCGTGTCCCGCCTCCGTGGCACGGAATTCCCGCGAGGTCAAACACCGGGTTCAGGAATTGACAGGGCACTTGGCGGCATGCCTTCCCCCGGACCGTAATGAATCATCGGCCCGGCCACACCTGCAAAAATTGACAGAACGCTGGGCGGCATGCCCTCGACCGCGCCGGAAAATCGCCGACTGTTATCGGTCGACAGGGAATTGACACCCGCCTGACGGTTGTTTACGGTTCCGCTCGTCAGGTTTTCCGAACCGCATCCGAAGGTATTCATGACTGCATCCGCGTTGCCGAAGTTCGTCGGTGCGAACTGGAACATGCTCATCGCGCTCCTCGGCGCGGCTGGCCTGATGCCGGCCCTGCGCCCGGAGCGCAAGCCCGCGGCTGCCGGGGCCGATGCCCGGCCCGTCCGCGAGGGCCACGACGTGGGCACCCGCTGACGCCATGGGAACCAGGCAGAAACTCCCCGAGACGCGGTCGGACAGCCAGGCCACCTACCTGCCCGACCGGCACATGTTCGCCCTGTGGACCTGGGCCGACGGCGCCGTGGGGGCGGCCCCGCCGGTCGGCGACGTCGAGACCGTTCCCCTGGCTGTGCCGACGCCGGACCTCGGCAGGCTCAAGGTGTCCGACGTCGACTGCGTGCTGATCGAGCCGGACCGGCTCCTGACCGTGCCCCTCGACTCGCCAGGCCGGTCGGTGAAGGCCTGGCGGTCGTGGATCGCGGGCGGCGAGTCGGCCCTTCCGGTCGCCGCGCACGCGGTCCCCGACACCACAGGCGTCGCGGTGACGACGGCAGAGCACGCGGGCGGCGTCTTCCGCCGCACCACCTCGGTGGGGGCCGAGATGCGCACGGCGCTCACCGCCGAGCTGAGGCCCTACCAGGTGCGCGGGGTGAGCTGGCTGCGCGAGACCATCGAGACGCACGGCGGCGCGGTGCTGGCCGACGAGATGGGACTGGGTAAGACCCTGCAGGCCATCGGTTGTATCGCCGGACGCGCCGAGAGGGCGCCGCAACTGGTGGTCTGCCCCACGTCGTTGGTGGGGAACTGGGCGCACGAGATCGCGCGGTTCGCACCCGGACTGCGGACCACGACCTGGCGCGGCGGGCCGCTGCCCGAGGTGGACAGCGGCACGGTGGTGCTCACCGGCTACCCCACGCTGCGCACGCACGGCCCGGCCCTGGCGGGGATCCAGTGGAGCACCGCGGTCTTCGACGAGGCGCAGGTCCTGAAGAACCCCCGTACGCAGGTGTCGAAGGCCGCGCGCACCATCGCGGCCGACGCACGGATCGCCCTGACCGGAACGCCCGTCGAGAATCACCTCGACGAGCTGTGGGCGCTGCTCAATCTGGTCGCACCGCAGCTGTTCGCGAACCGGACGCAGTTCCGCCGTCGCTTCGTGCGGCCGATCGCGGACGGCTCCCCGGCCGCTTCGGCCCGGTTGCGCGGGGCCGTCGAGCCGGTCGTGCTGATGCGGAAGAAGTCCCAGGTCGCAGGGTCACTCCCAGCCAAGATCCACGCCGATCTCATCTGCGACCTCAGCGAGGAGCAGGAGCAGTTGTACGACCGGTTGCTGGACCAGGTCATCGACGACGGATTCGGCAGCGGCGCCCAGCGGCAGACCCGGGTGCTCGCGGTCCTGACGTCGCTCAAGCAGGTCTGCAACCATCCGGGCCTGATCACGGACGACCTCGGTGAGCTGTCGGGCAGGTCGGGCAAGCTCGACCTGTGCGCCGACATCGTGGCCAACAACCTGGAGAGCGACTCGCCGACCCTCGTCTTCACCCAGTACCGGCAGACCGGTGAGCTGCTGGTCCGGCACTTCGCCGAACAGTTCGGGGTGAGTGCGCCGTTCTTCCACGGTGGCCTGAACCAGGAGCAGCGGGCCGACATCGTCCGCCGGTTCCAGTCGGACGACGGTCCGAAGGTGCTCGTCCTCAGCCTGAAAGCAGGGGGCACCGGGCTCACGCTTACGCGCGCGGCCGACGTCATCCACTTCGACCGGTGGTGGAACCCGGCCGTGGAGGCCCAGGCGTCCGACCGGGTCCACCGGATCGGTCAGACCCGCCCGGTCACCGTCACCACCCTGACCACCGGTACCACTGTCGAGGAGCACATCGCGGCCATGCACGACCGCAAGTCCGCGCTGTCGGACATCGCCGACACGTCCGGCGTCGCCGAGCTGGCCCGACTTGACGACGACCGTCTCATCGAGGTCCTGCGCCGGAAGCGAGTCAACTGACCATGGCCGACCACGACTACGGTTACACGAAGTGGGGCAAGGACTGGGTCCGGTTCGCCGAGTCGTTGCGCCAGACCCGTCCTGATCCCCAGCTGCCGAGCGCACGCCGCACGGCACGCGACGGGAAGGTCCGGATCACGTTCGACGACCGGACCGTGCGTGCCGTCGTGCACCGAGGTCGCGGCACCTCGGTGGTCACGATCGAGGTCGCGCCGATGTCCCCGGAGGCGGCGGCCGAGATCTCCCGTCAGCTGAGCGGCATCCAGCCCCTGCTCACCGACGACCTGTACCGCGCGCTCGCCGACGCGGGCCATCCGCCCGCGCCGGCCCTCGACAGCGTCGACTGCTCCTGCCCGTCCGCCACCCCGCGGTGCGTCCATGAGCTGTCCGTCTACTACGACATGGCGCGGCGCATCGACGACGATCCCCGCATCGCTCTAGACGTGCAGGGCTTCTTCCGCGCTTCGGCGGGCGGCGGCCGGGCGCCCACCGAAGCGCAGCGCTGGATCGCGCTCAACTCCCTTGATCCGGCCGCCTACTTCACGGCGGCCGATTGACCCGGCCGGCCTGAGGGCGACCTGCCGGTGAGCCGGCGTTCAGCGCCAGGGTGGGCGCCGGAGTCTGGTGAGGAGTCCCGGGCGGATGGCCAGGAAGCCGGCGAGGGCGGCCGCGGTGCCGACGGCTTCGGCGATCGCGGTGGCGGTCTTCTTCGGGTACCAGGCCGGCTCGTACATGTTCGGCAGCGGGCCGAGCGTGCCCACGTCGACGTGGCTGTACAGGAGGACGGCGCCGAGCGCGGAGGCCGACACGAGGAAGGCGAACGCCCACACCGCGCGCCGGCGGGCGGCGAGCAGGAGGAGCAGCGCGGCCAGGCAGGCCACGGCGGCTTCGGCCCGGAACAGCGTGCCCTGGGAGATGTCCGCGCCGTACGGGTCGTAGTCGGGGGCGAGCTCGGCGTGGATGGCGGCGTCGACGGCGAGCGCCGCGACCGCCAGGGCCTTGAGCAGCCAGACGGTCAGCACCCGGGGGCTGAGGGCGGTGCGGCGGGGGAGCGGGGAGATGGCCATGGTCGGCTCCTGTTACTGCTCGGTCGGCTGCTCGGTGGGCTGCTCCTGTGCTGCTCGGTCGGCTGCTCGGCGTGCTGCTCGGTGTGGCGGCGGGCGGGGAGTGCCGCCGTGTGCACGGTCACGGCACCAGCACCACCAGCACGGGCCCGGTGGCGAAGGGCACGGCGGCGCCGTCGGGCAGGGTGAACGACGTGCCCGCCGCAGGGTCCGGCCGGCTCCACCGCACGCTCCACACCCGGCCGTCGCGCAGCACCTCGGCCGTCCCGGAGCCGGTGGTGCGGGTGAACACCTCGTTGTCGGGGTGCCCGGCGTTGAAGTCGGTGAACAGGCCGGGAACGATGCCGACGTGCTGGGCGACGACGGTCGCGGTGCCGGACCAGGCCGGGCGGCCGTCCACGGCGACGTCGTACGCGCCGCCGTCGAAGCGCACGCCGATCGACGCGGCGGGCAGGTGCCAGGTCATGGCGGCGAGTTGGCTGCCCCCGGCGGGCGCGGCACCGAACGTGAAGCCGGGGGAGCGGGCGGGCACCGACGGGTGCGCGGTGAGGATCCGGTGCGGGTCGATGAAGGTGGGGTCGACGGCGCGGTCGGTGAACACGGCCGGGTCGGTGAACGGGGTGACGTTGCGCAGGTCGGCCGCGCCGAGGAGCGGGATGAGCCCGCTGATGGCGCCGCTGTAGGCGAAGTCGAGGTGCCCGTACTGCTGGAGCAGCGGGATGTCGGTCTGCCGGGCGGAACGCACCGGGCCGACCAGGGCGGGCAGGTGGTTCGCGTCGTACACGGCGAGGAACCGGGACTGGCCGCCCTCGACCTCGATCCAGTACACGATGTCGGCCGCGGCGAGCCCCTGGTGGATCGCCTGTACCCGGGCGCCGACGTTGTCGATCTTCACGGCGAGGGTGTTGCCCGCCGTGCCGACGTTGTCCAGCGGGTTCGACGGCGGCGGGTTCGGCGGCTGCGTGGGTGAGGGCGGTGTGGGCGATGGCGTGGGTTGTGCGGGCGCGGGCTGGGTGGGCGCGGACTGTACGGGTTTGTGTCCCGGGCTGCCGCAGCCCTGGAGGGCGGCGAGCCCGGCGGCCGTCCCCGCCACCGCGAGCGCCAGCGTGACCTTCGCTCGGGCACGTGGGGCGTTCGCCGGTGCCCGGGTCGTGGTGCGGATCTTCACGGGGGCTTCCTTCCCGTGGGCGGGGCGGACTGCGAGCCCGCTCCCCGAAGCCGTCACTTACCGTTACGTACCGCAGTTCCGGATCGCTCAACCGGAGTTGCCCGAGCAGGTGTACGAGTTCGGGTGCTCCCTCGATCGGGGGAGGTCGGCGCCGGTGGGCACGGCAATACTGGCGACCATGATCAACGGAATTCGGCCGCTGCTGCGCGGCTCCACCTACACGGGTGTGCTGTTCGCCGTTCTCGGGGCGTTGGCGGGGTTGCCCCTGGCGCTCGTCGCGCTGGTACCCGCTGCCGGGATGCGGTCGGCTCCCTACGTGGTGCAGGCGGGGTCGGCGCTGCTGCTCTGGGCCGTGCTGATCGGGGTGACCGGGCTGGCCGGGGGCACGCGGCGGGTGCTGGTCCGGGTGGCACGGCGGCTGCTCCGGGTGGCGGTGCCGGAGCCGGTGAAGGGGCCGCCGGGGGAGCGGTGGCGGACGCCGGTGTTCCTGGTGCTGCACGTGGTGTCGGGGTGGGTGGTGCTGTTCGGCGGCGGTGTGCTGCTGGTGATGGCGCTGTTCCTGCCCGGCCGGTACGCGGAGGGCAAGGCGCAGCTGAGCCTGTTCGGGTGGTCCAAGGACCTGACGGCCGGCTGGCGTTGGGTGGCGGCGGCGATCTTCCTGGCGCTGGCGCTGGTGCTGTTCGTGGCGGTGTCGGGGGCGCTGCGGTGGCTGGCGCCGCGGCTGCTCGGGCCGTCGCCGGCGGAGCGGCTGGCGCTGGCCGCCGAGCGGGAGCGGGCGCTGGCCGAACGCAACCGGCTGGCCCACGAGTTGCACGACTCGATCGGGCACACCCTGACCGCCGCCACCATCCAGGCCGCCGTCGCGGGCGAGGTGCTCGCCGCCGACCCGGTGGCCGCCCGGGCCGCCATGCGCAGCATCGAGGAGTCGACCCGCGCGGCGCTGGAGGATCTGGACTACGTGCTGGGGGTGCTGAGGGAGGAAGACTCGGGCACCGCGCCGACCCGGACCCTCGCCGACCTGCCCGAGCTGCTGGACCGGCTGCGCCACGCGGGCGCGGTTGTGGAGACGCAGACCGTCGGCGACCCGGCCGCCGTGCACGGCACGCTCTCCCGCGCCGCGTACCGGATTGTCCAGGAGGGCCTGACCAACGCGCTGCGGCACGGGGCGGGCGGGCCGATCCGGCTCCGGGTGGCGGTGGCGGCGGACGGGCTGGAGTTGAGCGTCGTCAACGGGATCAAGGCCGGGCCGAGCGGCTTCCCGACCTCCGGCCACGGCCTGACCGGCCTCGCCGAGCGCGTCCGCCTGCTGCACGGCGAGTTCGAGGCCGGCCCGGACGGCAACGGCAACGGCAACGGCAACGGCGACGGCGACGGCGACGGCGACGCCCCGCGGCGCTGGCGGCTGGCCGTTCGGCTGCCGCTACGGTTGGCGGCGTGAGCAGCCCGCAAGCCCCCGTCACCGTTCTGATCGCCGACGACGACCCCGTGACCCGCAGCGGGCTGAGCACCCTGTTGGGGGCTCAGCCGGGCCTCGCGGTGGTCGGGCAGGCGGCGGACGGGGTCGAGGTCGTCGAGCAGGTGCGGCGGCTGCGGCCGGACGTGGTGCTGATGGACGTGCGGATGCCGCGCCGCAACGGGATCGAGGCGACCCGCGCACTGCTCGACGACAGCGCCGACCCGCCGAAGGTCGTCGTGATCACCACCTTCGAGAACGACGACTACGTGACCGCCGCGCTCAGCGCCGGAGCGAGCGGCTTCGTGCTGAAGCGGCGGCCCGTCCCGCAGATCGCCGAGGCGGTGCGGGTCACGGCGGCCGGGGAGGCGATTCTCTTCCCGGCCGCGCTGCGCCGGATGGTGGCCGCCCGCCCGCTGAACTCGGCCGAGGCGCTGCCCAGGGCGGCGCTGACCGGGCGGGAGGAGGAGGTGCTGCGGCTGATGGCGACCGGGTTGTCGAACCCGGAGATCGCGGAGTCGCTGGCGGTGAGCCTGGAGACGGCGAAGACGCACGTCGGGAACGTGCTGACCAAGCTCGGCGCGCAGAACCGGACCCATGCGGTGGTGATCGCGTACGAGTCCGGGCTGGTCGTGCCCGGCCTGCAGGGCGCGTGAGGCTCGGGCTCTGGGGGCGCTGCCGAGCCCACGGCGTCCGGCCGTCGTCGTCCGGCCGTGTCGTCCGGTCGTCGTCGTCCGGGCATCGTCGTCCGGTCGTCCTCCCCGTCGTCGTCCGGTCCGTGGATGGTCGGGAACGGCAGGGGGTCGGTGGGGCAGGATCGGGGCCGACGCCGCCGGACGCACCTCGGTCCGGACAACACCTGTGTGGGGAGAGCCTGCCGTGACTGCCGTAGAGATCCCGGGGTCCAAGTCCATCACCGCCCGGGCGCTGTTCCTGGCCGCCGCCGCCGACGGCGTGACCACCCTGCACCGGCCACTGGCCTCGGACGACACCGAAGGCTTCGCGCAGGGACTGGCCGCGCTCGGCTACGAGGTCGAGCGGGCGGCGGACCGGTGGCGGGTCACGGGACGGCCGGCCGGGCCCGCCGCCGA
Organism: Kitasatospora sp. NPDC033851; assembly: GCF_055576085.1. Taxonomy (NCBI): domain Bacteria; kingdom Bacillati; phylum Actinomycetota; class Actinomycetes; order Kitasatosporales; family Streptomycetaceae; genus Kitasatospora; species Kitasatospora sp. NPDC033851. Next base: position 66,496 of record NZ_JBVIRL010000007.1, read on the forward strand.
GGCGGCCGAGGTGTACTGCCGGGACGGCGCCACCACCGCGCGCTTCCTGCCCGCCCTCGCCGCCGCCGGCCACGGCACCTACCGCTTCGACGCCTCCGCCCAGATGCGCCGCCGCCCGGTCGCCCCGCTGACCCGGGCGCTGCGCGAGCTGGGCGTCGACCTGCGGCACGAGGAAGCCGAGGGGCACCACCCGCTCACCGTCGTCGCCGACGGCGTCCGCGGCGGCGAACTCACCCTGGACGCCGGGGAGTCCTCGCAGTACCTGACCGCACTGCTGCTGCTCGGCCCGCTCACCCGGGACGGGCTGCGGATCACCGTCACCCGGCTGGTCTCGGCCCCGTACATCGGCATCACCCTCGCGATGATGCGGGAGTTCGGGGTCGAGGTGAAGCGGGAGCGGACGCCGCGCGGCGAGGTGTTCGACGTGCCGTCCGGGGGCTACCGGGCCACCGGGTACGCCGTCGAGCCGGACGCCTCCACCGCGAGCTACTTCTTCGCCGCCGCGGCCCTCGCCGGCCGGGAGATCACCGTCCCCGGCCTCGGCCGAGGCGCCCTCCAGGGCGACCTGCGCTTCGTGGACGTGCTGCGGCGGATGGGCGTCCGGGTGGACATCGGGAGCGACCGGACGACGGTGACCGGCGACGGCACGCTCGACGGCCTCACCGTCAACATGCGGGACATCTCCGACACCATGCCCACCCTCGCGGCAATCGCGCCCTTCGCGTCCGGGTCGGTGCGGATCGAGGACGTCCACAACACCCGGGTCAAGGAGTGCGACCGGCTCGAGGCCTGCGCCGCCAACCTGCGCGCGATGGGCATCACGGTGGCGACCGGGGACGACTGGATCGAGATCCACCCCGGCACGCCCCGCCCGGTCGAGATCGCCACGCACGCCGACCACCGGATCGTGATGTCCTTCGCCGTCACCTCGCTGCGCACGCCCGGGATCACGTTCGACGACCCGGGGTGCGTGCGGAAGACCTTCCCGGGGTTCCACGAGGCCTTCGCGCGGCTGCGGACGGAGTGGGCGGTCTGAGCGGGCGGCCTGACCGGGCGGTCTGACCGGGCGCCGACGGGGCGGAGGGGCGGAGAGACGAGGGGGCTCGGGCGGGTCCACGGATGTGACCCGGATCACGCTTGAGGTTGACCCTGGGGCGGGGTGGAGGCTCATCGCAGCGGGCCCGGCACCGAGCCGGGCACCACGGATGCGAAGGAGAGCGCCATGTCCACCACCTCTTCCCACCAGGGCCAGGACCGTCCGGAGCTGCGGAAGACGATCGAGGAGATCGCCGCGTCCGGCTTCGTCGGGGTGCAGCTGCGGGTGAACGACGAACACGGCGAGTGGGCCGGCAGTGCCGGGGTGCGCGAACTGGGCCGGGACGCGGAGGCGTTGGCCGATGGGCACTTCCGCATCGGCAGCTCCACCAAGAGCTTCATCGCGACCACGGTGCTCATGCTGGTGGCCGAGGGCAGGATCGCCCTGGACGCTCCGGCCGCCGACCACCTGCCCGCGTTCGGGCTCGACCGGCGGATCACCGTACGGATGCTGCTGCAGCACGCCAGCGGGATCTTCAGCCACACCGGTGAACTCCTCGAGGACGGGACGGTCGTGCCGGGCGTCGCCTGGCGCGGCAGGGAATGGGTGGACCAGCGGTTCCGCGTTTACCCGCCCGAGGAGCTGGTCCGACTGTCGCTGTCCAAGCCGGCCCGGTTCGCGCCGGGCACGGGCTGGAGCTACTCCAACACCAACTACGTGCTGGCCCGGCTGGTGATCGAGGCGGTCACCGGCCGCACGTTCGCCGAGGAACTGCAGCGGCTGATCCTGGGGCCGCTGGGAATGACCGGCACCGTCGCACCCGGCACCTCGCCCGAGATCCCCGAGCCCCACAACCACGGCTACTACCGCTACGAGGAGGACGGGCAGGAGAAGACGGTCGACATCACCCGCCACAACCCCACCTGGGTCGCGGCCGGCGGCGACATGATCTCCACCACCCGGGACCTGCACACGTACTTCTCCGCGCTGATGGGCGGCAGGCTCCTGCCGACCGGGCAGCCGGTCGATCTGCTCGCCGAGATGCGCACCCCGGAGGCGACGGTCGGCTACGGCCTGGGCGTGTTCGCGCAGGACCTGGGCCCGGGCGTCGGCACCCTCTACCACCACCACGGCGCCACCATCGGCTCGGCGACGCTGATGTACGCCACCCCCGACGGCCGCACGACCCTGACCGCCGGGCTGAGCTACGTGGACGACGCCGACATGACCCTCGCGGCCGGGTTCCAGAACGTCCAACAGCGCCTCGTCGACGAGGTGTTCCGCGGCGGGCAGGCCGACCCGGCACGGCCGACGGGCTGAACACCCGCGCCCCGTACGCTTCGGGGGGATCGTTCCCGGCGGTCCCCGGCGGTCCCCGGCGGTCCCCGGCGGTCCCCGGCGGTCCCCGGCGGTCCCCATCCACCCGGCGGTCCCCATCCACCCGGCGGTCCCCATCCACCCGGCGGTCCCCATCCACCCGGCCGGCGGCAGTGCGCGCAGCCGCCGGGCCCGAGCACGAGGCAGGCAGAGTAGATGGCGAACGGAGTCACGATCGGGCAGGCGGCGTCCTACGTCGGCGTCACGGTGAAGACCGTGCGGCACTACCACCAGCTCGGGCTCGTCGACGAACCGCCGCGCGACGCCTCCGGCTACCGGCGGTACGGATCGGCCGAACTGCTACGGCTCGTGCAAGTCCGCACGCTGGCTGCCGCCGGAGTGCCGCTCGCCGAGATCCGGCCCCTCCTCGATGCCGGCACCGAGGAGTTCGCCGTTGCCGTCGCCGATGTCGGACGGCGGCTGACCGAACGGATCGAGGAGCTGAGCGCACGCCGTGACACGCTGCACCGGCTCGCCGACGGCGACCGGGCCCTGCTGCCCGAACGCGCCTGCGCGATCCTGGACCGGATGCCCGGCCTCGGCTTCGGCCCCGACTACGTGGCCGCGCAACGCGAGGCCCTGGTGCTGGCCCGGGTGCTCGTGCCGGAGGGCTTCGACGGCTTCCTGGCCCAGCTCGAACACCGCCTCGACGACCCCGCGTACGTCGACCTGGCCAAGCGCGGCCAGGAAGCCGAGAGCTGGGAACCGGACGACCCCAGGATCGAGGAGCTCGCCACCGCCATGGCCGACCACTACCTCGCCAACCCCGCCCTCCTGGGCGACCCCGCCAGCCTGCGGGCCTGGAGCAGGGCCTCCGCCCAGTACCGGTTGATCGACAACCACCGCGGCAACCAGGCACCCGTCGCGGCCCGGCTGACCGCGCTCACCGAGGCCAGACTCCGCTCCGCCGGCGTACCCGCCCCCCGCCGCTGACGGGAGACCCGAGCTCCTTCGGAATCCCGGTTGCCGGGGAGCGGGCCCAGCGGCGAGGATCCCGTTCGTGTCCGAGACGACGGCGTTCGACGGGGCCGAGCTGCGGCCCTACCCCAAGATCCCCGCGCGCGGCCGCTCCGGCGGACCCGGCAGCCGCGAGTGGACCGCGGCGGAGAAGGTGCACGGCGCGCACTTCGCGATCGTCTGCGAAGGCGACTCCGTGCGGGCCGCGAAACGGCGCGAACTGCTGGACGACGAGGCCCTGGACGACTTCTTCGGGGTGAGCCGCATCTGGCCCCGACTCGCCGTCGCCGCGGCCCGGTTCGCCCGTGCGGTGCGCGAGACCTGGGGCCCCTCGGCGGTGGTGACGATCTACGGCGAACTGGCCGGCGGACGCTACCCCCACCCCGAGGTGCCTGCCGTCGCCGGGGTCGACCCGGTGCAGACCGGTATCTGGTACGACCCCGGCCTGCGCTGGCTGCCCTTCGACGCCACCGTGCAGACACCCGAGGGCCGCTGGTGGATCGCCGACCGTGCCCTGCGCACGATCGCGGCCACCGCCGGGCTCACCTGCGTACCGCTCCTCGCACACGGCCCGCTGAACGCGCTGCACGACCTGCCCGTGCTGTTCCCGAGCCGGGTGCCCGCGCTGAACGGGCTGCCCGAACTGGCGGACAACCTCGCGGAAGGGTACGTCCTCAAACCGGCCGGGCAATGGCAGGAGTCGGGCACGGAGGGGGCGGTGGTGCGGCCGCTGGTGAAGGTGAAACAGCGGGCCTTCGCCGAAGACGAGCGCTACGGCGGCGCCCGCCCCTATCTGCCCCCGCCGGAAGGCGCGGCCGGAGTGCCGGCGTGGCTGCTGGTCCAGGCATCGGCGCTGCTCACCCCCGCCCGGGCGGCCGCCGCCGTCAGCAAACTGGGGCCGCGAACAGCCACGGAGGCGGTGGCGGAGGAGATCGCGCAGGACGTGACGGACGAACTCGCCGAAGCCCTGGGCGGGTTGGAGACGTCCGCCAGGGCGGCGCTGCGGCGGTCGCTGGAACCGGGGGCGCTGGCCCTCGCGGCCTTCGACGCGGACGAGCGGCGCGGCACCTGAGCGATGCCGGAACGGGCGCCCGGGCGACGCGACTGCTCAGGGGGCCTGCCGTACCGTGATCATCGGAACCTCCCGGGGGGCTTCGGGGGCGCGGAAAAAATCTTCGGAGAAATTTCTCGACCGATGTCGAGGGCCCGCCCCGCCGCTCCGACCGAGAGGTGACAGCGCGCCGGAGGGGCGCGTGGGACCGGAGGGGACACCCGAGATGAAGTACCTCGCGATGATCTACGGCAACCAGGCCAAGTGGGACGCCTTCCCGGCCGAGGCCTGGCCGGAGGCGATCGCCAAGCAGGAGGCGTTCAACGCCAGGTACCGCGAGAGCGGCGAACTGGTCGGCGCGTACGGGCTGGCGGACGCGGCCGCCGCGCAGCTGGTGCGGCGGGCGGAGGGGGTGCCGGTGGTCACCGACGGGCCGTACCTGGAGACCAAGGAGTACCTGGCCAGCTTCTACCTCCTGGACTGCGAGAGCCTGGAGCGCGCCCAGCGGATCGCCGCCGACATGCCGTTCGCGGACGTGGAGCCGGTGGAGCTGTGGCCGATCCTGCACGAGTCGCCGGTGAACGACCTCCCGGTGGGCGACCTCCCGGTGGGCGACCTCCCGGTGAGTGAGTGAGCATCGGCAACGTCTCCGTCGAGGGCCTGCTGCGCGAACTGGCGCCGCAGGTCCTCGGCGTGCTGGTGCGGCGGCACGGCGGGGCGTTCGACGCGTGCGAGGACGCGGTGCAGGAGGCGCTGCTGGCCGCCGCGCTGCAATGGCCGGCGGACGGGATGCCGGCGAACCCGCGCGGCTGGCTGGTGACCGTCGCCGACCGTCGGTTGATCGACCAGGTGCGCAGCGAGTCGGCACGCCGCCGCCGGGAGGAGTCACTGGCGCCGGCCACCCCGCAGGCGGCGCTGCTCGCCCCCGCCGCCGACGCGCCCGACCCGGCGGCCGACGACTCGCTCGCGCTGCTGTTCCTCTGCTGCCATCCGGCACTGTCCGTGCCGAGCCGGATCGCGCTGACCCTGCGTGCCGTCGGCGGCCTGACCACCGCGCAGATCGCCGCCGCGTTCCTGGTGCCCGAGGCGACCATGGCGCAGCGGATCAGCCGGGCCAAGCAGGCCCTGAAAGCGGCGGGCGGACGGCTGGCGCTGCCCGACGGCGAGAGCGGGGCCGCGCGGCTCGGCGAGGTCCGGCACGTGCTGTACCTGATCTTCAACGAGGGCTACACGGCCAGCGGCGGCGAGGAGTTGACCGTGCCGCGGCTCGCCGCCGAGGCGATCCGGCTGACCCGGCTGCTGCTGCGCCTCACCCCGGACGACGCCGAGACGGCGGGACTGCTCGCCCTGATGCTCCTCACCGACGCCCGCCGGCCCGCCCGCACCGGTCCGTACGGCGGGCTGGTGCCGCTGGACGAACAGGACCGTGTCTGCTGGGACCGCGAACTGCTCGGCGAAGGGCTGGAGTTGATCGCCGCCGCGCTCCCGGGCGGGCAGCCCGGGCCGTACCAGGTGCAGGCGGCGATCGCCGCGGTGCACAGCGAGGCGGCGACCGCCGAGGACACCGACTGGCCGCAGATCCTGGCGCTGTACGACCTGCTGCTGTGCTTCGACGCCAACCCGATGGTCGCCCTCAACCGGGCCGTCGCGGTGGCGATGGTGCACGACCCGGCGGCCGGGCTCGCCCTCCTCGACGGGCTCGCCGCCGACAAGCGCCTCGCCCGCCACCACCGCCTCCTCGCCGCCCGCGCCCACCTCCTCGAGCGCCTCGGCACCGACCCGGCCGCCGCCGCCCGTACCTACCGCGAAGCCGCCGCCCGGACCTCCAGCGCCCCGGAACGCCGCCACCTGGCGGCCCGGGCCCAGCGGCTCGAGGCCGGTGGAGGGGGCGTGGGCTGAGGCGGGGGCCAGCCGGCCAGGCCGGCCCGGCGGGTCGAGGGTGGGTTCAGGGGGCGTCGAGGGGGCTTCCCACGCTGCCGGGGCGGCCCCATCATGGGCTCCCGTTCGGGCAGAACCGTCCCCAGGAGGCAGAAGAGATGACGATCCCACTCCCCGTCCGGATCCAGGCCGCCGTCGTCCGGGGCGCGTACGCCCTGCCGGAGGGGCTGCGGCGGGCGATCGCCGGCAAGCTGGTGGTGCGGGACGGGCAGACGCTCGCGCTGGACGCGCAGTTGATCCTCACGCTGCAGCGGCTGTCGAAGGCGGCCCTGGTGATGCCGGGCGGGGTCGGGCCGTCGCGGGCCGCGATGGAGTACGCGCGGCACCTGGTGGGCGGGCCGACGCTGCGTTCGGTGGCCGCGCGGGCCGTCGGGATCCCGCAGGAGCAGGGGGAGTTGGCGGCGACGCTGTACACGCCGGACGGTCTGGCGGAGGGTTCCGGCCTGCTGGTGTACCTGCACGGCGGGGGCTGGGTGGTCGGCAGCCGGGCCAGTCACGACCACGTCGCCCGGTTCCTGGCGCAGCGGGCGCAGGTGCGGGTGCTGTCGGTGGAGTACCGGCTGGCGCCCGAGCACGTGTTCCCGGCGGCGGCCGAGGACGCGCTGGCCGCGTTCGACTACGCGCACGCCAAGGCGGCCGACCTGGGCGCGGACCCGGAGCGGATCGCGATCGGCGGGGACAGCGCGGGCGGCAACCTGGCCGCCGTCGCGACCCAGGAGGCCGTGCGGCGGGGTGGTCCCGCGCCGGTGTTCCAGCTGCTGCTGTACCCGGCGGCGGACGCCTCGGTCCGCCGCCCGTCGCGCGAGCTGTTCGCCGACGGGTTCTTCCTGACCAGCGCCGACATGGACTGGTTCGCCGACCGGTATGCGCCCGACCACGCCGACCGCACCGACCGGCGCCTGTCGCCGCTGCTCGCCGGGGACCTGTCCGGCCTGCCGCCCGCGTACGTCGGCACCGCGGGCTTCGACCCGCTGCGCGACGAGGGCGAGGCGTACGCGCGGGCGTTGCAGGAGGCGGGAGTGGCGGTGCGGTTGAGCCGGCAGCCGGACCTCATCCACGGCTACGCCAGCTACCTCGGCGTCGGTCACCGTTTCCGGGAGGCGACGGCCGAGGCGGCCGAGGCGCTGCGGAAGGCGCTGGGCGGCGCGGCGTAGCCGGCGGGCCGAACAAGGGTCGGCGGGCCGAACAGGGGCCGACGGGAGCGGAGTGAAGGGCGGGGCCTCGGCGGGCCCCGCCCTTCGCGCGTCCGCCGCCGACCGTGCACCAGTTCACCGCCGCACAGGGGGTTCTCGGCAGTGGGCTCTTATTGTACTGTCCGTCTAATAAGCGGGTCAGCGGGAACCCGCGGCGCAGGCACCTGGAGGCAGCCATGGCTCTCACCCGGCAGACGGAGCGCGGCCACACCGCCGCCGACGACGACGTCTCGAAGCGGCTGCTGGAGTCGGCCGCCACCCTCTCCTTCGACCCCTCGACCGAGATCGACTGGGACGCCCCGCTCCCCGAGGAGCACTACGGCCTCAACCCCGAGTGGAGCACGCTCTACGGCACCCGGCTGTGGGACGAGATGGCCGAGCGGCAGCGGGTCACCCTGACCCGGCACGAGGTCTGCTCGATCATGAACACCGGCATCTGGTTCGAGATGATCCTCCAGCAGATGGTGCTGCGCGACCAGTACCTCAAGAACCCCGCCGGCGCCGCGTTCCAGTTCGCGCTCACCGAGATCGCCGACGAGTGCCGCCACTCGATCATGTTCGCCCGGGCCTGCGAGAAGATGGGCGTTCCCGCCTACCGGCCGAACAAGCTGATCGCCCAGGCCGGCCGCGCGTTCAAGTCGCTCGCCAAGGGGGAACTCGCCTACGGCGGCATCCTGGTGGCCGAAGAGGTGCTCGACGTCATGCAGCGCGACTGGATGCGCGGCGAGAACGTGCTGGAGATCGTCCGCGGCACCTCCCGGATCCACGTGGTCGAGGAGTCGCGGCACATGAAGTTCGCCCGGCAGGAGGTCCGCGAGCGGATGCGCCACGCGAGCCCGGCCCGGCGGCGCGCCTCGGCCACCGGCATCGCCGTGGGCGCGTACGTCATCGTCACCAGCATGGTCCACCCGGGCGTGTACAAGGCCGCCGGGCTCGACGTGCCGCGGGCGATCGCCGAGGCGCGGGCCAACGAGCACCGCAAGGCGATGATGCGCACCAGCTCCCGGCACCTGATGGCCTTCCTCGCCGAGGCCGGGCTGCTCACCAGTCGATCGGCGGCCATCTACCGCCGCGTGCACATGCTCTGACTGACCGTCAGGCACGTCAGGTCACTTCCGCCCATCGCACACAGCGAGGACCCCACTCCGGCCATGGCCTACGCGATCACCCAGACCTGCTGCAACGACGCCTCGTGCGTGTCCGTCTGCCCGGTCAACTGCATCCACCCGACCCCGGACGAGCCGGAGTTCGGCACCACCGACATGCTCTACATCGACCCGCAGGCGTGCATCGACTGCGGCGCCTGCGCCGACGCCTGCCCGGTGGACGCGGTGTTCCCGGTCGACCGGCTGCGCGGTCCGGACACCGTGTTCGGCGACCTCAACCGCGACTGGTTCCGCGACCACCCCAGCGACCACGCCTGGGGCCGGCCCAGCTTCCCGCGCAGCCTGCCGGGCGAACTCGGCGCGCTGCGCATCGCCGTGGTCGGCACCGGGCCGTCCGCCGGGTACACCGCGCAGGAACTGCTGCGCAGCACCAGCGCCGAGATCACCATGATCGACCGGCTGCCGGTCACCGGCGGTCTGCTGCGGCACGGCGTCGCGCCCGACCACCAGTCCACCAAGCGGATCGCGGAGAGCTTCGCGAGCGTCTTCCGCGACCCGCGGCTGCGGATGCACCTCAACGTGGACATCGGCACCGACGTCACCCACCGGGAACTCGCCGCGCACCACCACGCGGTGGTGTACGCGGTCGGCGCGGCCGCCGACCGCCGGCTCGGCATCCCCGGCGAGGACCTGCCCGGCAGCCTGCCCGCGACCGCGTTCGTCGGCTGGTACAACGCCGATCCGACCGTGCCGGCCGACGCCGTGGAACTGTCGGCGGAGCGGGTGGTCGTGGTCGGCAACGGCAACGTGGCCGTGGACATCGCCCGCATCCTGCTCACCGACCCCGACCGGCTCGCCGCCACCGACATCGCCGACCACGCCCTCGCCGCGCTGCGCCGCAGCCGGGTGCGGGAGGTCGTGCTGCTCGCCCGGCGCGGTCCCGAGCAGGCGGCCTGGACGAGGGCGGAGTTCCTGGCGCTGCGGCAGCTGCCGGGCGTCGAGGTGGTGGTCGAGGACCACCCGGAGGTGCGGGCGGCGATCGAGGCGGCGGTGGCGGATCCGCAGACCGCACCGGACTCGCGGACCGCGCCGGACTCGCAGGCCGCGCTGCTCGCCGGGCTGCCGCTGGTCCCGTGCGACGGGGCCGCCGAGCCGGGCCCGGCCGCGGGGCGGCGGATCGTGCTGCGGTTCCTGTCGGCGCCGGTCGAGCTGTCCGGGGACGGGCGGGTCGAGGCCCTGACCGTCGAGCGGACCACGCTGGTGGACGGGGAGCGGGCCGAGGCCACCGGGGAGAACGAGGTGCTGCGGGCCGGGCTGGTCGTGCGCTCCATCGGGCACCGCGGTGTGCCGGTGCCGGGGCTGCCGTTCGACGAGCAGACGGGGACGGTCGCGCACCGGGGCGGCCGGGTCGTCGACCCGGCGACCGGGCAGCCGCTGCCGGGGACGTACGTCGTGGGGTGGGCCAAGCGCGGGCCGTCCGGCGGGATCGGCGCCAACCGGGCCTGCGCGCGCGAGACCGTGGACGCGCTGCTGGACGACGCGGCCGCCCGCGCGCTGCCCGTACCGGGGGCGGGGCGCAAGGACTTCGACCGGCTGGTGCGGCGTCGGCGGCCGGACGCCGTCGGGCTGAGGGAACTGCGGGCGGTGGACCGGGCCGAGCGGGAGCGGGGCGAGGCCGAGGGGCGGCCCCGGGTGAAGCTCGCCACCGTGCCCGAGCTGCTGGCGGCGGGCCGGCGGCGGTAGGCGCGGGACATGTGCAGGAAGTCGACCGGGCCGACTTCCTGCACATCAACCCCGGGCCGGGCCCCGCGAGGGGTTGATGTGCGGGCCTCCGGGTTGACGCGACCGTGTCCCGGCGCGGGTGGGGTGCGTTGGGCCGGTGTGAGTGGATTCGGGGTGATGCCGGTACCGCGTCGGCGGCCGGTCGAAGAAACGATCCTGCATGGGCTGGAGCCACCCGGGGAACCCGATCCGGAGGCGCCCATCTATGCCGAGCTGGCCCGGCGGTGGCAGGCCGAGGGGCGGTCCGTGCCCGGACTGCCCGACCCGGTGTGGGAGACCCTGGCCGCGCCCGGCGGCGGGGGTCAGCCCACGGGATACGCCTCCGGGTAGAACTGCCGGGCCCAGCGTCGGAACAGCCCGAGCGAGCGCTCCCCGGGGACGAGCCGCGGCTGCTCCAGGTAGCGCTTGTGGGCCAGCACCGGCCGGTCCTGCTTGATGATCCGCACCGAAGCCTGCAGCGCCAGCCAGGACGCCGCCCGGTCGAGGGCCCTCGCCGACCCGACCCCCGGCACCGGCACCGTGCTGCTCACCGCGAACCGGATCCTGGTCCGCCACGGCGCGACCGGCGTCGCCAGCAACCAGACCCGCAACGTGCTGCGCAGTTCCGGCAGGTCGGCCACCAGGCGCATCATCCCGAGCCCGGCCAGCGTCACCGGCTGCTCCAGACGGACCGCGCCCAGCCCCGGGAAACGGGTCGTGGTGCGCTGGTGGACGGTGAACAGCGGGCCGTCCACCTCCGGCGGGGCGGTCTCCCGGGTGTCCAGGCCGTGCAGCACGCTCACGTGCCGGAAGTCGACGCTGTTCTCCATCACCTCCTGCGGGTGGGACAGCACCTCCCCGCTCCACCAGGCGAGCGGCCGCACCCCGACCGCCGGCGGCAGCTCCCACCCGGGAGCCTCGCCGTCCGCCCCCCGCCAGACGAACAACGCGCCGTCCCGCTCGCAGAGCCGACGCGTCGTCAGCGACGCCCGGAACCGGGTGCCGTCCGGCGCTCCGGTGCACGAGCCGTCCGGGCCGAAGGCGAAACCGTGGAACGGGCAGACCAGTTCCTCGCCCCGGACCGTCCCGCCCGCCCCGAAGTGCGCGCCCAGGTGCGGACAGTGCGGCCCCACCGCACGCACCGCGCCCCGACGGGTCCGGTACAGCACCACGTCCTCGCCCATCAGCCGGGCCGTCCGCACCCGCCCGGGCGGCAGGTCCCGGACCCGGCCGACACAGAACCAGCCGCTCGGGTACGGCAGCGGCGCGCGGCGTTCGTCCATGACGGAGGTCACCTCGAGGGCTTGACGGCGGTGTGAACGTACCAGGCGACGTACTCGCGGACGGCGTACATCTCCACCGTGGAACGGAGGTTGAGCCACTTCGCCGGATCGCCGAAGCGTCGCAGGACCTCCCACGGCAGCCGGAAGTACGCGTACACCGCCTCCGAGGTGGGCGTGTAGTACGGCGTCGCGTCCAGCGCCTCCTCGACCTCGAAACCGGCCTCGGTGAGCAGCCGCGGCAGGTTGCGGGCGTGGTAGAGCCTCGCGCCGGTCATCGCCATCGCGTCCAGGTACGGTTCGAGCAACGCCCGTGCGTGCGGCTCCAGTTCGTCCAGCGGGACGGTGCTCATCGGGCCGAGCAGGACCAGCCGGCCGCCCGGGCGCAGCACCCGGTGGAACTCGGCCAGGGCCCGGGGCGGATCGTAGGAGTGGACGAGCGTCTCCATCGAGTACGCGCCGTCGAACTCGTCGTCGCCGAACGGGAGTCGGTGGTAGTCGCCCCAGGAGAAGGCGGTCCGTCCGTCCAGCGCGGCGCGGGTGCTGAGCCGGCGGGCCTGCGCGAGGTGGAAGTCCAGGACGTCGACGCCGGTCACCGTCAGCCCGAACCGCGCCGCCATCGCCCGCGCCACCACGCCCGCCCCGCACCCGGCGTCCAGCACCCGGGCCCCCGCCCGCAGTGCCAGCTTGCGTCCCAGCACGTCCTCGAGCTGCCGTTGTGCCCGCCACAGCCGCCACTTCGACTGCCCCGGCTCCGTCCACCCCCAGTGCCGGGCGTTGCGTGCCACCCGGGTGTAGAACCACCGGCTGCCGGCCCGTCCGTACACCCGGCGCAGCCCGGCCAGATCGAGTTGCTCAGCGCCCATGTGGACACGCTAACCGCGGGCCCGGCCTCCTCCCGGCGGCGCCACGGGCGGTTGCCCCGCCGGGAGGGGTTGTACGGTCATCGGACTTGAGTGACTGAATGACATGAGTGATCAGCTGAACAGCACCTCCCGCAGGCGCCCGAAGCCACCCCCGATGCCCCCGAAGCCGCCCACGGTGCCCCCGGATGCCCCCTGATGCGACCCGAGGCCTCAGCCCGCCCCGCCGGCCCCGCTCAGGATGTCCCGGCCGTCCTGCCCCCGCAGCGCCAGCGCGGCCGGGAGCACCGCCGCCGTGAGGGCGATGGCCGCGCAGCAGCCGGCGAGCGTGCCCAGCGCCCCCCAGGGCACGACCGCAGGGGTCGGGCCGACCAGGTTGGTCAGGGCGGCCCAGGAGCCGCCGACGCTGACGGCCGTGCCGAGCGCGCCGAGCACGGTGCCCGCCGCCACGCAGATCAGCGTCTCGACGGCGACGGCGCGCAGCACCTGGGCCTTGGTGGCGCCCGCCAGGCGCAGCAGGGACAGCTCCCGCTTGCGGTCGGTGACCGTCATCACCAGCGAGTTGGCCAGCGCGACGGCCGCGTAGCAGATCGCCAGGCCGAGGATCATCAGCAGGGCGTTCCAGGTGGCCTTCTCGTCGCCGTCGGCGTTCGCCGCCCCGATCTCCTCCGGGGTGGCGAGCCGGGCGCCCAGCCCGTCGACGGCGGTCCGCAGGGCGGCGACGGTCTGCTGCGGGTCGGCGCCGGGCAGCAGCCGCAGGTGCAACTGGCTCGGCAGGGTCGGGCCGCCGACGCCGGTGGTGACGGCGTTGGCCCCGGTCACCCAGGCCTGGGTGGTCTCGGCGCCGGTGCCGAGGACGGCGGCGACCCGCAGGGTCCTGGGGGTGCCGTCGGCCAGCCGGACCGGGACCCGCTGTCCGACCCGGGGCGAGCCGGGCCAGGTGCGGCTGAGCACGATCGAGTCGGGGCCCAGATCGGCGACCGAGCCCGCGACGACCGGCAGCCGGTCGACCGCTGCCAGCGCGGCCGGGTCCGCCTCGGCGGCCCGGAACGCGACCAGGGACTCGCCGTCCCGGTCCGCCATCACCGAGGTCGGGGTGATCGCCAGGGCCTGCACGCCGGGGACGGCGCGGACGCGGTCCACCACGGCCCGGTTCAGCCCGGGCGTGCCGGCCGGCGTGACGACGTAGTCGGTGGCGGACAGCTGGTTGCGGACCTCGGTGACCAGCGAGCGGTCGATGGTCCGCACGCTGCCGAGCAGGCAGCCCGCGAAGGCGATGATCAGCACCACCGGGGTGACGGTCGCGGCGGTGCGCCGGAAGGCGGTCAGCGCGCCCAGCCGGGCGGTGGACCAGGCGATGCCGCCTGCCTCCTCGACGGGGCGCCCGCGCAGCCGGGCCGGGAGGCCGGGCAGCACCGTCAGCAGCCGGATCACCGGCCCGGCCAGCACCCCCGCCAGCAGCACGCAGCCGGCCACGACCGCCAGCAGCAGGCCGAGCGAGTCCGCGACGTTCGCCGCGGCGTCGGGCCAGCTCCGGGCCGTGATCGCGACGGCCGCGACGGCGCCGCCGAGCACCAGCAGGCCGCCGCCCCAGCGGAACGCCAGCGCGGCGCGCGAGGGCCGGTCGACGTCCGCCTCCGCCAGCGCCTCGCCCGGGCTGATCAGACCGGCCTTCAGCGAGGAGATCAGCACACCGCCGATCGCGATCAGCAGGCCGATCAGGGCCGCGACGAGCAGCCCCCACCAGGAGACCGGCACGGTGAAACCGGCCGGCACCAGGTCGCGCTCGACCAGCCAGCGGCCGGCCGGCGCCGCCGCGGCCGCGCCGAGCGCGCACCCGGCCGCGGAGGCCAGCACGCCGACCACCAGGGCCTCCCGGTTGACCAGGGTGCGCAGCTGGCGGCGGGTGGCGCCGATCAGCCGCAGCAGCGCGAGCTCGCGGCGCCGCTGGGCGATCGACAGCGCGAAGGTGCCGGCCACCACGAACACGGCGGTGCCGCCGGAGACCGCGGCGGAGAGGCCGAGCGGGGTCTGCACGCCCTCCAAGCGGCTGCTGACCTCGGCGTAGTGCGGGTCAGCCTGGCGGCGCTCGGCGCCGGTGAGCACCCGGGCGACGCTCTCGCCGCCGGCGGCGGCCACCGCCCGGCGCACCGCGTCGGCGTCGCCGAAGGCGGCCAGGACGCCGACGGCGGGGCAGAACCGGGCGGCCTGCGCGTCGGTGAAGAAGACGGCCTGCTCGAACGGCTCGGCCTCCGTCACGCCGGAGACCGTCGCGGTGTGCGGGCCGTCGGCGGTGACGAACCGGACGCGCTGACCGACCTGGTCCGGGCGGCCCCCGCCGATGACGACCTCGTCGTCGGCGGACGGCGCCGAACCGGCGGCCAGCCGGTAGCCGCCCAGCTCCGCGCCGGACCAGGCCCGTCCGACCTGGTCGCTCGGGCCGGTCGCCGTGCGCGGCCCGTCCGCGAGCTGGGCGTAGAAGGTGCGGTCCTCGACGGTGCGCCCGGTCCCGGCCACGGCGGCGATCAGCCCGGCCGACAGGCCCGGCTGGACGGCGACCGGGGTCGGCACGGTCTCGCCGCCGGCGGCGGCGTAGTCGACGCTCAGGTCGGCGGTCACCAGCACCGGGGCGTCGGAGAAGCGCCGGCGGCCCTGGTCGGGGACGCCGGAGGTGGCGGCGATGACCAGGATCGACGTGGCCATCAGGGCGACACCGCAGGCCAGGGCGACGAAGCTGCCGACGAACGAGGCCCAGCGGAGCCGGACGGTGGCGAGGGCGAGGCTCAGCACGCCACGGCCTCCAGCGCCGTCTCCAGCGTGGTCATCCGGGCGGCGATCTGCTCGGCCGTGGGCCGCTCCAGCGTGCCGGCCAGCCGGCCGTCCCGGAGGAACAGCACCCGGTCCGCGTACGAGGCGGCGACCGGGTCGTGGGTGACCATGACCACCGCCCGGCCGGGGTCGTCGGCCGCGCCGCGCAGCAGGGCGAGGACCTCGCGGCCGCTGCGGCTGTCCAGCGCGCCGGTCGGCTCGTCCGCCAGCAGCACCGCCGGGCGGGTGAGCAGTGCCCGGGCGATGGCGACGCGCTGCTGCTGGCCGCCGGAGAGCTCGCCCGGCCGGTGCCCGGCCCGGTCGGCGAGGCCGACCTCGGCCAGCGCGGCGGTCACCTCGGACGGCGCGGGGCGCCGGCCCGCCAGCCGGGCCGGGAGCGCCACGTTCTGCGCCGCGGTCAGGGCGGGCATCAGGTTGAAGGACTGGAAGACGAAGCCGATCCGCTCCCGGCGCAGCACCGTCAGCTGCTTGTCCCGAAGTCCGCCCAGGACGGTGCCGTCGACCCGCACCTCGCCGCCGTCGACCGGCTCCAGCCCGGCGGCCGAGCGCAGCAGGGTCGACTTGCCGGAACCGGAGGGGCCCATGACGGCGGTGAAGGTGCCGAAGGGGAACCCGACACTCACCTCGTCCAGGCCGACGACCGGCTCGGGCCCGCGCCGGTAGGTCCGGCGAACCGATCGGAGTTCGACGGCAAAGTCCGTGACGTTCATGATCACATTCCATCACCCGCGACCGGTGGGTTCCCATGGTCAGGGGTTCAGTCCTGGGGGTGTACCTGGCTACACCCCCGGGGACGCCGGTCAGCCCCGCCAGACGCGCTTCAGCTCGTCCCAGCGCTGCGCCTGCGCCTCCGTCAGCACCCCCCGCAGCTGCGCCAGCTTCAGCAACTGCGCCTCCGCGTCGGCGCCCAGCGGCTGGGCCTCGGCGCGGTAGTGGTCGGCGAGGAGGGTGTCGAGTTCGGGCCGGGTGAGGGCGGGGTCGAGGCGCTGGGCGAGCTTGGCCATGTTGCGGTACGAGCCCTGGAGCAGGAACGGGGGCTCGGTGCGGGTGCGGTCGTCCTGGGCGGCGGAGTGCAGGTAGGCGCGGTTGACGGCCAGGACGGTGGTACGCAGGTGGAGCAGGCCGGCGAGGACGGCGGTCATCCGCTCGACCTCGGCGGCGGGCCAGGCGCCGGTCAGGGTGCCGCCGGGGACGCCCGCCGCGCGGGCGAGCAGGGTGTCCAGGTCGGCGCGCTCGGCGGTGGCGAGCGGGGCCAGGTGGGGGTTGGCGGGCAGGGCGTTCTCGACGAAGCTGAGCGCGAAGAGGTCGTCGCGCCCGGCGACGGCGTCGCCGAGGTTCCACACGTCGGCGCGGTTGGCGAGCATGTCGGGCAGCCGGAAGAGCCGGCCCGACTCGGTGTACGGGTTGGCGGCCATCACGACGGCGAAGCGCTTGCCGCGCAGGTCCCACTCGCGGGCCTCTCCGTCCCAGACGCCGTCGATCCGGCGCTGCGCGTCGCACAGCGGGATGAAGCGCTGCAGGAACTCGGGCGAGGTGTGCTGGACGTCGTCCAGGTAGAGCAGCACGTTGTCGCCCGCGTGCAGGGCGAAGTTGAGCTTCTCGACCTCGCGCCGGGAGGTGGCGTCGGGGGCCTCGGCCGGGTCCAGCGAGGTGACCCGGTGGCCGAGTGCGGGGCCGCTGACGGAGACCAGCAGCAGGCCGAGCCGCTCGGCGAGGTACTCGACCAGGGTGGTCTTGCCGTAGCCGGGCGGGGAGACCAGCAGCAGCAGGCCGCTGCGGTCGACCGGTCCGCCGGACTGCGCCGTGCCGAGCTGCTTGGCGAGGTTGTCGCCGATCAGCGGCAGGTACACCTGGTCGATCAGCCGGTTGCGGACGAAGCCGTTGAGCGGGGCGGGCCGGTACTGGTCGAGCCGCAGCCGGGCGTGCTCGGCGGCCAGCAGCTCGCCGCGCAGCTTCTGGTAGGCCCGGTAGCCGGGCACCTCGACCTCCTCGAACGCGCGGACCTGGGCGAGCAGTTCGTCCAGCCGCAGGTCGAGCGCGCCGCCCGCGAGCCGCGGGTGGTCGCCGAGCAGACCGGTCAGCCGGGTGCCGACCGCGCCCTCGACCGGCCGGCGCGGCAGCGACGGGCAGAGCAGCACGGCCGCCGCCTCGGCGAGGTCGGCCGGGTCGGCGTCGGCGGCGCCCGCCTCCAGCCAGGCCGCGGCGAGCTGGCGCCGTACGGGCAGCAGCCCGGGCTCGTCGGGCAGTGCGGCCAGCGCCTCGGTGAGGCCGGCCGACTCGGGGGCGGCGCGGAACTTGTCGAGCAGCGCGGCCGCGCCCGCCGAGTAGACGAACGTGGGTGAGTCGGCGGCGAGTTCGGCCACCAGGTACGGTCCGGCGGCGGCCGCGCCGGGGGTGTCCGCTCCGTGGGTGAACCTGGCGACGGCGGCGGAGAGTTCGGCGGCCAGCGCGTCCAGCGCGGGCACGCCGCCGAAGGCCTGCCGGGCGAGGCCGAGCGAGCGGGCCCGGGTGTGCCAGAGCAGCCGCTGCCGCTCGTCCGCGCCGTACGCCCAGTACAGCTGCGCGGCGGCCCGGGCGCCCGCCGGGTGCCGCAACAGTCCGGCGTCGGCGCCGAGTTCGAGCAGGGCGCGGAGCAGCAGCGCCGCGTCGTGGTCGTGCACGCCGCGCTGGTAGCCCTCGTCCGGCCGCTGCTCGGCGGCCCGCCGGACGTACTCCAGCAGGTCCGCGTCCGCAGCGAGCGAGTCGGCGAGCGAGCCCGATTCGGCGGCCGGCAGCAGGCTCGCGGCGAGGTACTCGGCGCGGTACAGCTGCGGGGTCTCCGAGGGCAGCGGGCGGTCCCAGTAGCGTTCGGTGGCGGCGAAGGCCGGGTCGGTGACGGGGGAGCGGTAGTCGGTGCCGGTGAGGGTGAAGGCGGGGCGGCCGCGCCAGGGCACGAGGGCGAGTTCGGGCCGCTGGGTGGTGACGGCGAACAGGTGCCGGCCCAGCCGCAGGGTGCCGGGGCCGTCCCCGGCGAGTTCGGCGCGGTCGCGCAGGGCGCGCTGGGCGCGGCCCCGGGCGGCGCGCAGCCGTCCGGTCAGTTCCTCGGCCCGGACCCGGTCGCCGAGAGTGGTCAACTGGCCGGCCAGGTCGCGGAGTTTGACGGCCGTCGGGTCGGCGGCGAGCGCGGCGTCGATCTCGGCGGCGGTGTCCAGAGCGGCCAGGCGCCGGTGCAGGGTGTCGAGGATGCGTTCGGCGGAGGCGGCGAGCCGGTCGGCGCGGCGGGCCCGCTCCTCCAGCAGGTGCTGGCGGCGGGCGGTGAGCGCGTCGTGGATCTCGGTGCGCCGGCCGGTGAGCTGCTCGCCGAGGGCCGGGTCGGCGTCGGCGAAGCGGGTCTCGAGCTGCTCGATCCGCAGCAGGAGCCGGCCGAGCCGGTCGTCGCAGGCCTCGGGGGTGTCGGCGGCGGCGAGCGCGGCGGTGGTGGCCTGGGCGAGCAGGGCGGTCTCGGCGGCGAACTCGGCGGCGGCCTCGTGGGTGCGCAGCTCCCGGCGGCGCACGGTGAGCGCGGTCCGGGCCCGGTTGAGCAGTCCGAGGACGTCGGCGAGCCGGTCCAGGATCGCGGTGCGGGTGGTGGCGTCGGCCAGGTCGAGGGTGCCGACCAGCTCGGAGACGGTCTGCAGCGCCTCGCTCTGGGTGCTCAGTTCGAGGCCCAGCGGCTCGGCCTCGGCGGCGGTGGCGATGGCGGCGCACTGCTCGGCCAGTTCGGTGGCCCGCTGCCGGTGCGGTTCGAAGGCCGAGGGTTCGGCGAGCTGGACGACGGCGCGGTCGGCGGCCTCGGCCAGGCCCTCGGCGAGGTGCGCGGCGAGCGTGTCGATCCGCTCCGGGTCCGCCCGCGGCAGGTCGCGCAGTGCCTCGACCCGGCCCTGGGCGCGGCGCAACCCGGCGAGCCGGTCGACCCATTCGGCGGCGTCGGCGAGGGTCTCGCCGCGGGCGGTGCGCAGCAGGCCCTCGACGTGCTCGGCCGCCTCGTCGGTCTGCCGGGCGGCGTGCGCGGTGAGCTGGGCGATCGCGTCGTACTCGGCGATGACCTGCCGGGCGGTGTCGCGGATCTCGGCGAGCGGCGCGGCGAGGTCGCCGAGGCCGCTCTGGCCGAGCCAGTGGTGCCGGTCGGCGGTGCGGGTGCAGGCGGCGAGGACGGCCCGGTGGCCGGCCGGGGTGTCGGCGCCGGCCGCGGCGAGCCGGGCGAGCGCGAGGCAGTCGGCCAGGCCGCGGACCAGGTCGGCGTTGCCGATCCGGGCCAGCGGCCCGCTGCCGGGGGGTTGTTGCGCGGCGAAACGCTCGCTGGTGAACGGGGTCTGCCAGAGCTGGACGGGGTGCAGCCGGGTGGGTCCGTCCTCGGCCGGGCGCAGGGCGATCAGGGTGCCGTCGGCGAGCAGCGCGTAGCCCTGGCAGGGCAGCGGGGCGGCGGCCTCCTGGCGGACGCTGTTGTAGGGCTGCAGCAGGGCGCGGCCGTCGGCGGGGGAGCGGAACTCGTACAGCACGTCCTCGCCGTTGGGCGAGACGACGGTGCGCTCGTACGCCAGGCCGGCCACCGGCTGGTCGAAGGTGCGCACGGTGCCGTCCACCAGGTGGCAGCCGCCGGGGAAGGCCACGCCCTGGTCGGCGGGCAGCCGCAGGCAGGCCTGGCCGAGCGCGTCGATCCGGGTGACCTTGCCGGTGGGCAGGTGCACCACCAGGTGCCGGACGGTCTCCTCCTGGTACGGGCGCACGCGCACCAGCAGCAGGGTGCCGAGCCGGGCGTGGCCGATCTGGGCGTCGGCGAGGGTCTGCAGGGCCTCGGCCAGCGGTTCGCGGTGCAGCTCGCGGCCGTCCGGGGTGGCGAGGGTCAGCCGGCCGCCGTCGACGCCGAGGTGGAGTTCGCCGGCCAGGTCGGCGCGGGGCGGGCGGCCGGGGCCGGCCGGCAGCTGGTCGTCGCGGGTCAGCGCGGTCCAGGCGAGCTGCTGCCCGTCGGCGGGGGTGTGGTCGCGCTCGCCGCGCCCGTCCAGGTAGGCGGGCAGGGCGTCGTCGGCGCTGTCGTCGAGGCGCCAGCGCAGCACCCGGACGTCGGTGGCGGCCGGGCCGGTGCGGAAGACGGCGAGCAGCCGGCCCTCCACCGGGCGCAGCCGCTCCAGGCGGGCGTCGCGGAAGTAGCGCCGCAGGTCGGTGAGGTCCTGGCGCAGCCGGGGGTCGTCCAGCAGGCTGCCCCCGGCGGGGGCGGCGGAGAGGTCGGGGCCGTGGAGGCCGAGGACGTCGGCGAAGTCCTCGGCGCCGTCCTCGGCGTCGGTCGGGCGGGTGCCGAGCAGCAGCAGCCCGCCGACGGCGGTGAGGTCCTGCGGGAGGCAGGCCCGGGCGGTGGTGAGCCGCCCGGTGCCGGCCAGCCGCAGCTCCCCGCCGCCGAACTCCTCGACCCGGCGGGCGTTCAACGCCCGGGCTCGGTCGGCGAGTTCGGCGGCGGACCGGGCGAGCCGGTCGCGCAGGACCTCGTAGGTGCCGGCGTCGAGCCGGGCGTCGAGGACGTCCACGGTCAGTTCCTCGGGTGCTCAGTGGGTGACTGCTGACTGCTGGGCGGGTCCGACCGCCGGGTGGGTCCGACCGCCGGGTGACGACGGACTGCCGGGTGGCTACCTGGAGCCGTTCATCGAGGCCAGCGCCCCGATCGGGGTCTCGGCGACGCCCAGCTTCCGCGCCGACTCCAGCAGTTGGCGCAGCTGTCCGGACTGCTCGCCGGCCCCCGAGCCGATCAGGTTCATCAGCAGCGCGGACACCGTCAGGTTCTGCACGTCGGCCGTGGAGACGGAGGACAGCACCCGGGTGAGGTCCTCGGTGAAGCTGGCCCGTCCGTCCAGCCAGGGGCCGGCCAGGGCCTGGGCGGTCTGCGAGTGGCCGACGAAGGCGTCCACGCTCTTGCCGGCCGTCACCGACTGCACCAGCTTGTCGAAGAAGACCGAGTCCCCGCCGACGATGTCGATCTTGGCCTTCTCCAGCCCGGCGGCGACCAGCGCGGCCTGCGCCTCGGCGATCTGCCGCTGCGTGTCCAGCCCGGCCAGCCGGACGTCCTTCTCGGCGGCCAGCCGCAGCCGGTACTCCTCGTGCCCGCGCGAGGCCTCGTCCAGCTTGGCCATCGCCGCGGCCTTCTCGGTCAGGCCCTCGGCCTCGGCCTTCAGCTTGGCACCGACCTCCAGCGCGGCGGCCTTGGCCTTCTCCGTCTGGACGACGGCCTCGGCGCGACCCACCTTCTCCACCGCCGCGGCCTCCTGCTCCCGCACCTGGACGCGGGCCAGGCCCTCGGCGGCGGCCTCCGCCCGGACGCCCTCGGCCATCCGGATCTTGGCGGCCGCGTCCAGCTCGGCGGCCCGCTGCCGGGCCTCGGCCAGCACCAGCGCCTCGCGGGCCTTGTGTGCGGCGGCCTGCTCGGCGGCCTCGGCGGCCTTGATGTCCTTGACGAGCTTCTCCTGCGCCTCCGCCTCGGCCTGGATGACGACGGCCTTGCGGACGCGCTCGGCCTCCTCGACGGCGCGCAGCGTCTTGACGGCCTCCTCCTGCTCGGCGACGGTCCGGTCCACCGCGACCCGCTCGCGGACCACGTCGGCGACGTCCCGCTTGGCCGACTCGACCTCCTTCACCTTGGCGATCGTGGCGAGTTCGGTCTCCCGCTCGCGGCCGACGACCTCCAGCAGGCGGTCCTTCTCGATCCGCTCGTTCTCCACCGCGATCACCCGCTCGCGGTTCTTCTGCGCCACCGCGACCTCACGGGCCTGGTTCTCCCGCTGCACCCCGAGCACCTCCTCGGTGCGCAGGAAGGCGGTCTGCGCGTTGAGCCGCTCCTCCTCCTGCACCCGGGCGATCACCGCGTCCTCCTTGGCCCGCAGGGTCTCGATCTCGCGGCGCTGGCGGATCTCGGCGTCGGCCTGGCGGCGCTCGAGCTCCAGGACGGTCTCCCGGGCGTCCACGTTCTGCCGGGTGATCTCCTTCTCCTCGGTGCGCTGGTACTCGTTGGTGCGCACGTGCTCGATCGCGGTCAGCTCGGTGATCTTGCGGATGCCCTGGGCGTCCAGGATGTTGTCGCCGTCCAGCTGGCTCATCGGAGTCTGTTCGAGGTGGTCGATGGCCGCGTCCTCGAGCGTGTAGCCGTTGAGGTCGGTGCCGATGACCGCGATGATCTGGTCCCGGAACTCGTGCCGGTGGGTGTACAGGTCGGTGAAGTCCAGCTGCTTGCCGACGGTCTTGAGCGCCTCGGCGAACTTCGCGGCGAAGAAGTCCTGGATCGCCTGCGGGTCGCTGGCCCGGACGGTGCCGATCGACTGCGCCACCTTGACGACGTCCTCGACGGTCTTGTTCACCCGGACGAAGAAGGAGATCCGGATGTCCGCGCGGATGTTGTCGCGGCAGATCAGTCCGTCCCGGCCGGCCCGGTGGATCTCCACCGTCTTCGCGGTGATGTCCATCAGCTCGGCCTTGTGCAGGACCGGCAGGACGATCGCGCCGGTGAAGGTGACGTCCACCTTCTTCGTCCGGGAGACGATCAGGGCCTTGCCCTGCTCGACCTTCTGGAACAGGCGGCCCACGAACAGCAGCATGGCGAGCACGATGAGCAGCACGACGGCGACGAGCACGCCGAAACCCACGGCGATGGTGTCCATCACGGAGTCCTTTGACGAGATGGCGAGTTGGTGCGAAGAGGAAAGCGATGGAAGTGGAGTGGCGGGGCGTCAGCTGTGAGGCCCCGGGTGCGGGGTCTCAGGTGAGGCCCGGCGGCGACGGGTCGAAGGGCGCCACCAGGAAGTGCTCGCCCTCGGCGTCGTAGTCGAAGATCAGGGCGGTCCGCCCGACCGTCAGCCCGGGCTCCGGGGTGGCCGTGCGGACCTGGACGGTCGCGGTGGAGCCGTCCTCGGCGGTGACCTTGGCCTGCCCGAAGTCGGCCGTCACCCGGCCGGTCCGGATCACGCAGACCCGGCCGACGAAGTCCCCCCGGGTGGTCGGCCGGTCCTGCGGGAAGAGCCGCCTCAGCGGCTTGACGAGCACCCGGGTGCCCGCCCAGGAGGCGACCAGCGCGACGGCGAACACTCCGCCGCGCGCCGGCGCCCCCGAGGTGAGCACGGTGCCGGCCAGGCTGACGAACCAGGCGAGCGCGACCAGCAGCGACACCGCCACCGTCACGGGCACCCCGCCCAGCCCCAGCGCGTCCAGCACGCCCCCGTGGTGGTCGGCCCCCGTGCGGGCGCCCTTGCCCCCGTTCCCCCCGTCGGCCACGTCGTGGCCGCCGGTGCCGTGCCCGCCGGGCGTCCCGTGCGCCACGTGCCCCCCGGCACCGTGCCCCCCGGCACCGCGCCCGACGTGACCCACATGACCGCCGTGCCCGACATGGCCGGCGTGCCCGGCTTCCAGGTGGTGCCCGCCGCCGTGCCCCCCGTGCACGGCGCCGAACCCCAGTCCGCCGAGCAGCATCAGCAGCCAGTACCCGACGACCACCACCAGCGCGAAGCTGAACAGCGCGGTCGGAAAGGCCAGCGCGGCCGCGAAGAATCCCCCCATCCCGGCCACGCTCCCCCGCCCTCCCCACGGCACCGCGCTTCGGCGCCGGGGAGATCATGGCAGTGGGGGCGCCCGCCGCACATTGCCAGGATCCGGCAATCTTTACGGCTCTTTGACACCCTGGTACGCGCGACCCACGTGACACTGCAACAGCCCGGCAACAGGATGGTTGCCGGGCTGTCGTAACGGGCTCCCGCCGGTTTGCGGCGACGGGGCTAGAGGGGCTGCTCCGGCCAGTTCAGCAGCCGCGCGCCCATCGCCGCCGTCTCCAGCGTGAAGCGCTGCAGCGCGTCCGACGGGTCGTACCCCGTGAGCGCCCTGATCCGCTCCAGCCGGTAGCCCAGCGTGCGCACGCTCAGCCCCAGCCGGCGCGCCGCCTCCGCGTTCACGTACGCGGCCTCCGCCTGCACCGCGATGGTGTCCAGCAGTGGACGGGCGCCGCCGCGCGCCTCGCTCAGCGGGCCGAGCACGCTGCGCACCAGGTCCGCCATGGCCGCCCGGTCGCGCATCAGCACCGGGAAGACCAGCAACTCCTCCGCCTTCAGTTGCTGGGCCGGCAGCCGCAGGCGCTGCGCGTAGTCCAGCGCGTCCAGTGCCTCCTCGTAACTGCGCAGCACCCCGCTCGGCCCCGAGTGCCGGCGGCCGGTGGCCACCCGCAGCACCGGGCGGTACCCCGAGCCGGGGCGCAGCGTCAGGTCGGCGAAGGCCTCCAGCACCGCCCGCTCGGAGTCCGGGGCGATGCAGACCAGCCGGCCGTCCTTGCTGGCCAGCAGCACGTCCCGCTCGCCGAACCGCCCGGCCAGCTCCCGCTCCACCCGGTGCACCAGCGGATGCACGTCCGCGAACGCCTCGTCGCCCACCGCGACCGCCACCGTGTACGCGCCCGCCAGCCGCAGCCCGAACCGCTCCGCGCGCTCGGCGAGCAGACCGAGGTCGCTGCGGCCGAACAGCAGGTCGTCGATGAACTCCCGCCTGGCCGCCTCCTCCTGACGGACCGCCAGGCGCTGCGCGCGCTCGTGCCCCTCGCCGAGTGCCGCCAGTGCGGTGTCGGTGGCGGCGAGGACGGCGTCGCCCATCCGGCGCAGCTCGTTGACGCTGCTCGCGGCGGTCGTCCCGGGCAGCGTCTGCCAGGCCCGGCGGGCCGCCGCCAGACAGTGCGCCACCACCTCGCGCAGCCCGTACCCGGCCTCCGCGCAGTGCTCGCCGAGCTTGCGCAGACCCTCCAGCTCGTCGCGGCGCAGCAGCCGGCCGGTGCGGGAGACGTCGGCGAGCAGGTCGAGGTACGCCTCGGCCAGCTCGGTGGGTATGTCGTGCTCGATCCCCTCGGTCACCGTGTCCTGCCATCCCCCGTACGACCTGGTATTTCGGCGCTGAACATTAGCAGGATCGATACGGCCCGGGACCGGCGCGACCGGTCCCGGACACCCGGCGCCACCGGTCGCGGAGCCCGGGCGCTACCGGTCGCGGAAGTGCAGGACGAACCGCGCGCTGCTGCCGTCGATCCGCCGCCGCACGTACAGCGTCGGTGCGCCGTCCGGCGTGCAGCTGACCCCCTCGCGGACCAGCAGCGCGGTGCCCGGCGGGACGCCCAGCAGCTCGGCGTCCGCGAGATCCGCGCCGACCGCGCCGAACGCCCGCCAGTCGTACTCCAGCTCCACCCCGGCGGCCCGCGCCAGATCCAGCACCAGGTTCCCGGGACGGCCCGGCCGGACGAGCTCGGCGGGCAGCGGGCCGAACGGCACCCAGTAGCTGCAGGCCGCCCGGGCCCGCCCGCCCAGCCGGATCACCGAGTCCACCCGGGACAGCTCCCGGAGCTCACGGCCCAGCTGGCGGGCCGCTTCCGCGTCGTCCGCCGAGCCGGTCACGGGCGGTGCGGCGACGACGAACTCGCCGTCGCCCCGACCGCCGTCGCCCCGACCGCCGCCCGAACCGTCCGAACCGTCCGGGCCGCCGTAGGGCAGTGCGGCGTGCACGCTGCCGAGGTCGAAGCGCTGGCTGCGCGGGTCGACGGCGATCGACACGCGGACGGCGGGCGGGCGGACGAAGGTGCCCACGCCCCGGCGGATCTCCACCACGGCCGCCCGCTCCAGCTCCGCCACCGCCTGCCGCACGGTCAGCCGGTTCACACCGAACTCGGCGCTCAGCTCCAGCTCGCTCGGCAGCCGGGCGCCCGCCGGGTACGCGCCGGCGTCGATGCGCTCCTGGAGCCGGCGCGCCAGGCGGCGGTACAGCGGGGTGCTCGGGGTGCTCGGGGTGCCAGGAGGGTTCGGAGGGTTCGTTGCCACATGCTCGATCCTACGAAGCCCGCCGCCCCGCTCGGCTCGCCCCGCTCGGCTCGCCCCGCTCGGCTCGCCCCGCTCGGCTCGCCCCGGCCCTCGGACGGGAGTGGGATGGAGGGAGCGCCCGTCGGCCGCCGCTTGCCCGGCGACCCCCGGAGGGGCTAATTAGACATCTAGACGTCTGGATGTTCGCCTGGACGTCCCACCCCTCCCGAGCGCGGCTCCACCGAAAGGCCTCCCGCATGTCCCTGGTCAACTTCCGCGACGCCGCCGTCCTCGGCGACCCCGAGGGCCGTCGGGTCCGCCCCGGCGTGCTGTACCGCTCCGCCCAGCCGTTCCCGGCCGCCGACGAGGCCACCGTCGCCCAGCTGCGCGCCTGCGACATCCGCACCATCGTGGACCTACGCGACCCGCGCGAGACCGACCCCGCCGACTGGGCCGCCGCCGAGGCCGCCGGGATAGCCGTCGTCGCGGCCCCGGTGAACCCCGCCACCGACGCGCTCACCGCGCGGATGAGCACCATGGTCACGCCCGCCGACCTCGGCGACTTCTACGTGCTGCTGGCCGAGTCCGCCCCCGGGGCGGTCGCCGCCGCCGTCGAGGCCACCGTCCGTCCCGGCGCCGTGCTGCTGCACTGCGCGGCTGGCAAGGACCGCACCGGCCTGCTGACCGCGCTCCTCCTCGACCTCCTCGGCGTCCCCGCCGACCGCATCGTCGCCGACTACGCCCGCACCACCGACGCCCTCCCGCAGATCTTCGCCGGCCTCGCCGAACGCCACCGCACGGCCCTCAACGACCGCTCCACCTCCCGCGTCACCGACTCCCAGGGCCGCCACCTCACCATCCCCGCGCCCCTCCTGGAAGCCCCGGCCGAGGCCATGTCCGTCTTCCTCGACCGCGTCCGCACCCACCACGGCGGCGCCGCCTCCTTCCTCCCCACCTGCGGCGTCCCGGCCGCCACCCTCGCCGCCTTCCGCGGCAAGGCCGGCGCGGCGACGGCCTGACCCGCCCGGCGGCCGGCGCCCGGCCCCGTTCCGCGGTCGCGGCGGAATCCCGTTGCGCCGGCCCGCCCGGCCTGGCAGCGTGCCGGGCCAGGGGGTACGGAGACCACGGTTTCCGGCGGCCGGGGGTACGGAGACCAGGGGGTGTGCGATGACCGCGCTGCGCGAGATCCGCGCCGACCACGACGACCGGACGGTCGTGCTCTACCAGGCCTACCCGCCCGCCGTCGCGGACGCCGCGCTGGCGGCGGGCCGGTTCGTGCCGCCGTTCAGCTTCGGCCGGATGACCTGGATCAAGCCCTCGTTCCGCTGGCTGATGCACCGCAGCAACTGGGCGCAGAAGCCGGGGCAGACCCGGGTGCTGGCGGTGCGGATCACCCGGGCCGGCTGGGAGGAGGCGCTCGGTCGCGCCGTGCTGACCACGGCGCACCCGGACGAGGTGGCCCGGGCGGAGGTCCATGTGCAGTGGGATCCCGAGCGGACGCTGCGCGGGGCGGCGCTGAACCACTACAGCATCCAGGTGGGCGTCGGCCGGTCACTGGTCCGGACCTTCGCCGAGGAGTGGGTCGCCGGGCTCACCGACCTCACCCCGCAGGTACAGCGGATCGCCGCGCTGGTGCGGGGCGGGCAGGCGGCGAAGGCGCAGCGGCTGCTGCCGCCGGAGCGCCCGTACCCGCTGCCCGCCGCGACCGCGCGGCGTCTCGACATCCGGTGATCGTGCGGGACTTCACACGTCCCGCCGCCGCACCACGACCATCGTCACCGCCACCGCGACGGCGGCCCACACGCCCATGGTGGTCCAGGAGTCCAGCACGCTCGGCGCCCACTTGCTGATCGTGGTCAAGGAGTCGGGGTTGTAGGTGAGCCGGTTGACGGTGGATAGCGGCAGGTGGCTGCCGATCTCGTGCAACCACCGGTAGCGGTCCCCGGCGAACATCAGCGGCAGGATGAACATCAGCAGCACCAGCGACACGATCGAGGCGGTGGCGTGCCGCAGCACCGCGCCCAGCGCCATCCCGATCAGCGCGCAGACCGGCACGATCGCCGCGTAGGCGAGGACGGCCTGCAGGCTGACGCCTTCGGTGATGGAGAGCCCGACGTGCCGGGAGGCCAGCATGGCGTTGGTGGTGAAGAAGGACACCGTCGACACCACGGCTCCCGCCAGCGCGGTGATCCCGCCGATCAGCAGCACCTTGGCGGCGATCACCCCACGCCGCTCGGGCACGGCGGCGAAGGTGGTGCGGATCATGCCGGTGGTGTACTCGCCGAACACGGTGATCGCCCCGAGGCTGCCGGCGGCGATCGCCATCACGTAGCCGGCGATGTTGCTCAGGCCGTGGTACAGCGGGTCGTACTTGTACGGTGGCAGGCCGGGTATCGGCGCCGGCGGGTGGTCGATGTACGTCAGGTCGCTGTGCACGGCGTTGATGTTGATCACGATCGCCACCAGCGAGGCGAGCGCCAGCACCCAGTACGTCGACCGCAGCGAGCGCAGTTTGATCCACTCGGCGGCGAGCAGGTCGGTGAACCGGGGTGCCGGTTCGGCGAGGCCCAGGGCAAGGACGGTACTCATCGGGCCTCTCCAGCCAGGTATTCGACGCTGTCGGCGGTCAGGGACATGAACGCGGATTCCAGGGAGGACGTGCGGGTGGCGAGCTCGGCCAGCACCACGCCGTCCCGCAGGGCGAGTTCGCCGATCCGCTCGGCGGGCATGCCGGTGACGATTCCGAACTGCGGCTCGATCTCCCGTACTTCGGCCCCCTCCGCGCGCAAGGACGGCGCCAGCAGCGAGAGTTCGGGCGTGCGCACGGCCACCGAGGTCGCCGCGTTGCGGGCCGAGAACTCCGCCAGGCTCTCGTCGGCGATCAGCCGTCCGCGTCCGATCACCACCAGGCGGTCGGCGGTGTGCTCCATCTCCGCCATCATGTGGCTGGAGACGAACACCGTCCGCCCCTCGTCCGCGAGCCGCCGGAACAGCCCGCGCACCCACAGCACGCCCTCCGGGTCCAGCCCGTTCAGCGGCTCGTCGAAGAGCAGCACCGGCGGGTCGCCGAGCAGCGCGCCCGCGATGCCGAGCCGCTGCTTCATGCCCAGCGAGTAGCCGCCGATCCGCCGCCCGGCGGCCTTGCCGAGCCCGACCTCCGCCAGCACCTCGTCCACCCGCCCGAGCGGGACGCGGTTGCTGCGGGCCAGGGCCGACAGGTGCGCCCGGGCGGTGCGCCCGCCGTGCACGTCGCCCGCGTCCAGCAGCGCGCCGATGTGCCGCAGCCCGCGCGGCCGGCTCGCGAAGGGCACGCCCGCCACGGTGACGGTGCCCTCGGTGGGGGTGTTGAGGCCCAGGATCATCCGCAGCGT
Organism: Kitasatospora sp. NPDC033851; assembly: GCF_055576085.1. Lineage (NCBI taxonomy): Bacteria > Bacillati > Actinomycetota > Actinomycetes > Kitasatosporales > Streptomycetaceae > Kitasatospora > Kitasatospora sp. NPDC033851. The sequence continues at coordinate 96,069 of NZ_JBVIRL010000007.1, forward strand.
GGTGGACTTGCCGGCGCCGTTGGGGCCGAGGAAGCCGGTGACGGTGCCCGGCCGGACGGTGAAGGTCAACTGGTCGACGGCCGTGGTGGCGCCGTACCGCTTGGTCAGTCGCTCGATCTCGATCACGGGGACAACGCTGCCGGTCGGCGCCCGGGTGCGGCATCGGGCGGCGGGCCACAACCGGCCGCCGCCGCACTGGCCCCGGGGATTACGCCCCCGGGCCGATGTGCCGCCGGACGGGCCGCGGCTACCATCGCGTCATGATCATCGAAGCCCGTCCGCCGCTGCTCAGGCGCCTGCCCGCCGGGGTGTGGGTGGGGGCGTTCTGGGCTGCCCTGGTCGTGTTCCGCTTCTTCACCCGCGAGGGCGAGCTGCACCACCTCTTCGACTATCAGGGCAACCCGGAGGACATGCCGCTGGTGGTCACCGCGGTCGTCACCACCCTGGTCGCGACGCTGCTCGTCAGGATGCCGTTGGCCGCCGTCGCGGGGGCACTGGCGGGCAGCGTCTACTCGCTCGGGATGTGGAAGGTCCCGGAGACCCCCGTGCTCCAGTTCCTGATCGCCGACGCGGTGGTCGGCTACTGCGCGGCCACCCGCTCCCGCCGCGTCTCGCTGAGCTCCCTGGGACTGCCGCTCGCCACGCTCGCCGGGTTGTTCGTCCGGGGTCTGGCCGCCGGCTTCCCCGTCAACCCGTTCGCCTTCGGCGGCCTCGCCGCGACCGCGCTGATCGCCTGGCTGGTCGGGAACACCGTCCACCAGGGCCGTACCCACACCGAGGCCCTGCGCGGCCGCGCCACCGAGCAGGCCGTCACCGCCGAACGGCTGCGGATCGCCCGCGAGTTGCACGACATGGTCGCGCACAACATCGGCATCATCGCGATCCAGGCCGGCATGGGCAGCCGGGTCATGGACACCCAGCCCGCCGAGACCCGCAACGCGCTGAATGCGATCGAGGTCACCAGTCGGGAGACCCTGGCCGGGCTGCGCCGGATGCTCGGCGCGCTCCGGGCCGGCGAGAACGAGTCCGCGCCGCTCGAAGTCGCCCCGGGGCTGGCCGAGTTGGACCGGCTGGTGGAGAAGGGCGCGGGCGCCGGCGTCCGGGTCGCGGTGACCCGCGGCGGCGAGCCGCGCGCACTGCCCGCCGACGTCGACCTCGCCGCGTTCCGGATCGTCCAGGAAGCGGTGACCAACGTGGTCAAGCACTCCGGCACCCGCGACTGCCACGTCACCGTCGACTACCGGCCGGACGAACTGACCGTCGCCGTCGTCGACCTGGGTGCCGGAGCGGCGACGGCCACCCCCGGCGCCGGCTACGGCATCGCCGGCATGCGCGAGCGGGTCGCCCTGCTGCACGGCGAGTTCAGTGCCGGCCCGCGCCCCGAAGGCGGCTTCCGGGTCGCCGCCCGACTGCCGATCCCCCTGGAGGTGGGACCGTGATCCGTGTCGTTCTGGTGGACGACCAGCCGCTCATCCGCACCGGCCTGCGCGTGCTCATCGCCGACGCCCCGGACCTGGAGGTGGTCGGCGAGGCCGGTGACGGCGCCGAGGCCGTCGACCTGGTGGCCCGGCTGCGCCCCGACGTCGCGGTGATGGACATCCGGATGCCCGGCACGGACGGCATCGAGGCCACCCGCCGGATCACCGCCGACCCGGACCTGCCCACCCACGTCCTCGTCCTCACCACCTTCGACGACGACGACTACGTGTACGGCGCGCTGCGGGCCGGCGCGAGCGGCTTCCTGGTCAAGGACCTCGCCCTGGAGACCATCCTGGACGGCGTCCGGGTCGTCGCCGCCGGGGACGCGCTGATCGCCCCCGGCATCACCCGCCGGCTGATCGGCGAGTTCGCCGCCCGCCCGGACGCCGCCGCCGGACGGCAGCCCAGGCGGGCCGTCACCGGGGGCGTCACCGAGCGCGAACGCGAGGTGCTCACCCTGGTCGGGCGCGGTCTGTCCAACACCGAGATAGCGCAGGAGCTCACCATCAGCGTGGCCACCGCCAAGGCCCACGTCGCCCGGCTCTTCACCAAGCTCGACGCCCGCGACCGGGTCCACCTGGTCATCCAGGCCTACGAGTTCGGACTGGTCAGCCCGTAGGGAGCGCCGAGCCGGCCCGGGAACGCGAGAGCGCCGGGGTGGGCCCGCACAGCCCACCCCGGCGCCGTTCCCCGCGTCAGACCGTCACGGGGCGTCCGATCGTCACGGGACGATCGCGTGCGAGATCTGGCAGCCGCTGACCGCGTTCGACCAGGTGCCCTGCATGGCGAACGAGCCCGTCGCGAAGTTCACGTTCTGCGAGCCGCCGGTGCCGCCGACGCCCTTCCAGGCGCACTTGTCGGCGTTCTCGGCGCCGGACGAGTCCGTCCAGCCGCCGGCCGGGAACTGGTCGGTGACGGTCTCCGAGTACTCGTGGCCGTACACCATGGTCACGCCGTCCAGCAGGCCCGCGCTGCCGCTGTTGACGTAGTTCTGGCCGCAGGAGCTGCCCATGTCGGTCACGTACGGGTCGTTGGTGAACGCCAGGTTGCCGTACGGGGAGGAGGCGGCGCCGCCGCTAAGCGTGGTGTCGCCGTTCCAGTCGTGCCAGGCGCAGAACTGGCCCGTGGAGGTGTTGAAGCCGTCCGGGTGGGTGCCGGTGGGGGAGAGCACCACGTACTGCACGTTGCGGTTGGAGGCCGCCGTGGTGTTGCCGAAGTGCGCGGCGCCCGCGATGGCCTCCTTGGCGATCTGGTTGCCGGTGGCCTGGCCTGGGGCGGCGGCCGACGAGTCCACCCAGACGCCGGCCAGCGCGCCGCCGGTCGGGTAGCCGACGTGCGCGGCGGTCGACGGGCAGCTGGTGGCGCCCTTGGCGACGCCCTCGCAGTACTGGGTCATGACGCCGGACCAGGTCTCGTTGTTGGTGCCCAGACCCTTGAACAGCTGCTGCGCGCGGACGGCCTCGCCCGACGGGTCACCGGAGAGGGTGGTGTACCCGTTGGAGTCGGTGCCCTGGGTGCCCCACTGGGAGCCCCAGAAGATCAGGTACACCTGCGGCGCGCCGGTGGTGACACCGACGCCGCTGACACTGCCGCCGAACTTCAGGTTGGAGGTGCGGGCCGCGGCCGCGGAGGAGGCGTTGGCGTGCTCGGCACCCTCCTTGGTGGGGACGGCGCCGTGCCGGTACGGGTGGCTGTTCCCGGCGAACTCACTGGTCGGCTGGTCGGCCTGGGCGGCCGGGGCGGCGGCGAAGCCGGCGGCGGCGAGCGCCAGCGCGCTGAGCCCGGTCAGGGCCCGGGTCCGCGTCCGGCGGGAGGTGGGGGACATGCCCATCGTGAGGGTTCCTCTCTCATGTGCCGACCGCACGCCGGTAGGGCGCGGCGGCACCGTGGGGGGACGAAGGGGAGTACGACGACGGCAGCACGGAACGGCGGACCGCTCGTCACGAGCAGTCGGCGAAGTGGGGATGGGGGACCGTTCCGCCGTCGACGGCCCGAAGCAAAGCAGAGCCGCTGAAACCGGGTCAACGACGGCGAGCGCAAAGAAAACCCACACGTACCGCCTCGAACATCAAAAGCCCGCAGGTGGCAGGGCGTTGATGCGCGTAGCGCAGCGGACTATCAACAGTTGAGGGGAGCCTCTACACCGTATGGGCCGGGCAGCTCACCCCCGTCCGGGAGCGCGGTTCCCTCCCCCGCCGGACGTGCGGATCCGGCGGGGGAGGGAAGTCGTCGAGCGGGCGTCAGGCCGCGGCCCGCCGCGGCCCCTCGTAGGCCTCGCGCAGCCGGGTCTGCGCCTGCGCGCCGGCCTCCAGGTGGTCGAGCCCGAGCAGTGCCGCGCCCAGCACCGGCGGCGCGACGACCACCCGGGGCTCGGCCAGCGGCGCGGCCTGCGCGAGGCGCGCCTTCAGGTTGTCGAGCAGCAGCGGGTGTTCGGAGGCGAGCACGCCACCGCCCAGCACGACCGGCGTGGGGGTGTCCAGCAGTTCGAGGCGTCCGAGCGCGACCACCGCGAGCCGGACGATCTCGTCGGCCTGGCGGTCGATCAGCTCCAGGGCGATGGCGTCCCCGTCGCCCGCGACCGCGAACAGCACCCGCGCGATCTCGTGCAGCCGCGCGCTCGGCAGGTGCCCGAGGTGGACGGCCTCGGCGACGGCGCCGGCGCTGGGCAGGCCGAAGTGCTCGGCGATGGCGCGGGCGAGCGCGGTGGGCCCGCCGCGGCCGTCCTCGGACCGTACGGCGTGCCACATGCTGGTGATGGCGAGGCCGGAGCCGCCGCCCCAGTCGCCGGTGAGTTCGCCGAGGGCGGGGAAGCGGGCGGTGCGGCCGTCCGGCAGCAGGCCGACGCAGTTGATCCCGGCACCGCAGACGACGGCGACGCCACGCGGGCCGTCGGTGCCGGCCCGGAGCAGGCCGAAGGTGTCGTTGACGACGGTGTTGCTGACGCCCCACGGGTGGGATTCGAGGGCGTCGCGCAGGCCCTGCTCCTCGACCGGCAGGTCGGCGTTGGCGAGGCAGGCACTGACGTGGCTGGTGAGCACGCCGCGCCAGCCCGGGTGGCCGGCCTGGGCCGCGGCCTGTTCGACGAGCGGGGTGAGGCCGGCGACGGCTGCGGCGCCGCCGATCTTCTGGGGTTCGAAGCCGCCGCCGCGGGCGGTGCCGAGGATGCTGCCGTCGGCGCCGATCAGGGCGACGTCGGTCTTGGAGTTCCCCGCGTCGATGGCGAGGACGCCGGGCAGGAGTGGTTCGGGCTGGTGGGTCATCAAGTCCCCGCGGCTCGTACGTGGCCCGGCCGGGAAGTCGTCGGCCGGGGGTGCCCGGCCGGGGGTGTCGTCGGCCGGGGGTGGACGGTTTCGCCGGGTCAGGCCCAGGCGAGGTGCTCGCGGTTGTGGGCGAGCAGCCGGTCCGTGAGCCGGTCGGCCTGTTCGATCTGGCCGACCAGCGGGTGGGCGAGCAGCGCGTCGAAGACCCGGTCGCGCCCGCCGCGCAGGGCGGCGTCGAGGGCGAGGTGCTCGTACGCGGTGACGGCGGCGACGAGGCCGGCGTACAGCGGCTCCAGCGGGCGCTGCGGCAGCGGGCGCACGCCCGCCGCGTCGACCTCGGCCGGCACCTCGATGACGGCGTCGTCCGGCAGGAAGGGCAGGACGCCGTCGTTGCGGGTGTTGACCACCTGGACGGAGGTCCCGCCGCCGGTGCCGAGCAGCGCGGCGATCAGCTGGACGGCGGCCTCCGAGTAGAAGGCGCCGCCGCGCTTGCCGAGCAGTTCGGGCTTGGTGTCCAGGGTGGGGTCGGCGTACATTTCCAGCAGCTGCCGCTCGATCTCGGCGACCTGCGCGGCCCGCGAGCCCTGTTCCTTCAGCTCGGCGACCACCGCGTCGTGCTGGTAGAAGTACCGCAGGTAGTAGGACGGTACGACGCCGAGCCGCGCGATGACGGCCTGCGGCAGGTGCAGGTCCTCGGCGATCTCCTTGCCGAAGTCGCCGAGCAGCGTGGGCAGCACCTCCCGCCCGCCGGAGGCGCCCGGCGCGTCCAGCAGGGTCACCCCGCGCTCCCAGGTGAGGTGGTTGAGCCCGACGTGGTCGAGCCGGATCAGCCCCGGGTCCACCCCGAGGTGCCCGGCGAACTTGCGCTGGAAGCCGATGGCGACGTTGCACAGCCCGACGGCCTTGTGACCGGCGGTCTGCAGCGCCCGGGTGACGATGCCGACCGGGTTGGTGAAGTCGACGATCCAGGCGTCCGGGTTGGTCCGGCGCACCTGCTCGGCGATGTCCAGCACCACCGGGACGGTGCGCAGCGCCTTGGCGAGCCCGCCGGCGCCGGTGGTCTCCTGCCCGACGCAGCCGCACTCCAGCGGCCAGGTCTCGTCCTGGTTGCGCGCCGCCTGCCCGCCGACGCGCAGCTGCAGTAGGACGGCGTCGGCGTCCGCGACGCCCGCCGCCAGGTCCGTGGTCACCGTGACGACCGCGGCGTGCCCCTGCTTGGCGAAGATCCGCCGGGCGAGCCCGCCGATCAGCTCCAGCCGCTCGGCGGCCGGGTCGATCAGCACCAGCTCGCCGACCGGCAGGGTGTCGCGCAGCCGGGCGAAGCCGTCGATCAGTTCCGGGGTGTACGTGGAACCACCGCCGACGATGGCCAGCTTGAGCGAGGAAGCTCCGGACGTCTTCGGTGCGGACATCAGCCCTTGACCCCTGTCAGTGTCACGCCTTCGATGAAGGCCTTCTGAGCGAAGAAGAAGAGGATGATCACCGGCGCCATCACCAGCAGCGTGGCGGCCATGGTGAGGTTCCAGTTGGTGTGGTGGGCGGCCTTGAAGGACTCCAGTCCGTAACTGAGGGTCCAGGCCTCGCGCTCGTTGCTGGCGTAGATCTGCGGGCCGAAGTAGTCGTTCCAGCAGTAGAAGAACTGGAACAGCGCGACCGCCGCGATGGCGGGCCTGGCCATCGGCAGGACCACCCGCAGCAGGGTGCGCAGGTCGCCGCAGCCGTCGATCCGGGCCGCCTCGATGTACTCGTTGGGGATGGTCATCAGGAACTGGCGCAGCAGGAAGATGGAGAACGCGTCGCCGAAGGCCATCGGGATGATCAGCGGCCAGAGCGAGCCGCTCAGGCCCATCTGCTTGGCCCAGAACAGGTACATCGGGATGACCGTGACCTGCGGCGGCAGCATCATCATCGCGATGACCGCCATCAGCGCCAGGTTGCGGCCGCGGAAGCGGAACTTGGCGAGCGCGTAGGCGACCGGCAGGCTGGAGACGATGGTCAGCAGCGTGCCCGCGCCGGCGTACAGCAGGGTGTTGCGCCACCAGGTGAGGAAGCCGGGGGTGTCCCACACCTTGCTGTAGTTGCCCCACTCCCAGTGGGTGGGCCAGTAGTCGGTGGTGAGTGCCTGCCGGTCGTCCATCACCGAGGTGAGGAAGACGAAGACGAAGGGCAGCAGGAAGAACAGCGCGGCGGCGATGGCCAACGAGTGGACGGCCACCCAGTTGAGCAGCGCGCGGCGCCGGGCGGCCCGGGCGGCGGGACTGCCGGGGCCGCGGGGACGGGTGGAGCCGGCCGTGGCCGGCGCCTCGGTGAGTGTGTTGCCAAGAGTCATGATCAGGTCCTCACTGGCCCGCTAGTCGTCGCTCGCCATGAAGCCGGACTTGCGGCGGAGCAGGATCGAGGTGACGGCCATCGAGATGGCGAACAGCACCAGGGCGACGACGCAGGCCGCGCCGTAGTTGAAGTGCTGGAAGCCGAGGTTGTAGACCATCTGCGGCAGGGTCCAGGTGGAGCCGCCCGGGTAGCCGGGCTCGAACTGCTGGCCGGAGTTGCCCGCGATGCCGCTGGCGACCTTCCCGGCGACGATCGCCTGGGTGTAGTACTGCATGGTCTGGATCACCCCGGTGACCACTGCGAACATGATGATCGGCGAGATGTTCGGCAGGGTGACGTACCGGAACCGCTGGAACGGTCCGGCGCCGTCCAGCGCGGCCGCCTCGTACTGCTCCTTGGGGACGTCCAGCAGTGAGGCCATGAAGATGACCATCAGGTCGCCGACGCCCCACATGGCGAGCAGGGTGAGCGCGGGCTTGGACCAGTCCGGGTCGGCGAACCAGCCGGGCTGCGGCAGGCCGAGCTCGCCGAGCAGGTGGTTGACCGGCCCGGTGCCGGGGTTGAACAGGAAGGCGAAGGCGACGGTCGCGGCCACCGGCGGGGCCAGGTACGGCAGGTAGAAGACGGTGCGGAAGAAGCCGGCGCCGGTCTTGACCTTGGTGATGAGCATCCCGACACCGAGGCCGAAGGCGACCCGCAGGCTCACCATGACGGCGACCAGCCACAGGGTGTTGCGCAGGCCCTGCCAGAAGGTCGGCAGCTGGTTGAAGACGTAGTCCCAGTTCTTGAGGCCGTTGAAGGTCGGCTGGCCGAAGCCGTTGTACTGGGTGAAGGAGAAGTAGGCGGTGGAGACCAGCGGGTAGACGAAGAAGACGCTGAACCCGATCAGCCAGGGGGAGAGGAAGGCGAGGGTGCGGGCCGCCTCCCGGCGGCGCTTCCGGCGCAGCAGGTGCTGCGTGGAGGGCGCCGCCGGGTCGGTCGGTCCGGCGCCGGCCTTGCCGCCGCTTCCCTTGCGGGTGCCGAACGCGAGTGACATGGGAGCTCCGTGGGCCGTTCGCGGCGCTTACTTGGCCTGGGCGATGTCGGTGTCGATCTGCTTGGCGGTGGCGCTCAGGCCGGCCTGGAGGTCGGTCTGCTTGCCGGACTCGTAGTCGTAGCCCAGGTTCTGCAGGGACACGATGTAGGCGCTGCCGTTGACGGCCGGCGGGGTGGTGCCGGAGTGCGCGTTCTTGGCGATGTCCAGGAAGGTCCTGACGTTGTCGTCGCTCACCAGCTTCGGCGAGTCGAGCGCCTCGAAGGTGCTGGGCACGTTGTGGATCGCGTTGGCGAAGCCGACGACCGCGTCGGTGTCGGTGGTCAGGTACTTGACGAACTCCCAGGCGGCGGCCTGCTTCTTGCTGGTGCCGGCGATGCCGACGATGGTGCCGGTCTGGTAGCCGCGGCCGTAGGTGTCGGCCTGGTCGTCCGGGACGGGGAAAGCGGCGGTGCCCCACTCGAAGTCGGGCTTGTTGTCGGCGAGCGCGGCGGTGCGCCACTCGCCGTCCATGGCCATCGCGACCTGGCCGGTGAGGAAGGGGTTCTTGGCGCTGAACTCCTCGCCGAAGGTCGAGCGGAACTTCTCCAGTTTGGCGTAGCCGCCGAGCTGGTCGACCAGGCCCTTCTGCCACTTGAGCATCGCGGCGACCTTCGGGTCGGTGGCGATGTTCGACTTGCCGTCGGCGCCGAAGTAGGTCGGGCCGTACTGGCCGAGGAAGTGCTCGGTGGTGGACTCGTAGCCGTGGTACAGCGGCATGAAGCCGAGCTGCTTGTACGAGTCGCCGTCGGGGACGGTCAGCCTGGCGGCGTCCGCGGCGAACTCGCTGAAGGTCTTCGGCGGGTTGGCGATGCCCGCGTCGGCGAAGGCCTTCTTGTTGTAGAACAGGCCGTACGCGTCGCCGAGCAGCGGCAGCGAGCACTGGTCGCCCTGGAACTGGGTGTAGTTGAGCATCGCGGCCGGGAAGGTCTTGGCCGCGTCGATGCCGCTCTTCTGGAGCAGCGGCTTGAGGTCGATGAAGGCCTTGGTCGAGCAGAACATGCCGACGTTGTTGGTGGTGAAGGAGGAGACCACGTCGGGCGCGTCGTCGCCGCCGGCCCGCAGGGCCTGGTTGACCTTGTCGTCCGGGATGTTGCCCACGGCCTTGACGTGGATGTTGGGGTGGGTCTTCTCGAAGGCGGCGATGTTGTCGTTGATCGCCTTGGTCTCGTTGTCCTGGCTCCAGCCGTGCCAGAAGGTGATGGTGACGTCCTTGCCGCTGGCCGAGTCGTCGCTGCCGCCCGAGTCGCTGGAACCGGTGCAGGCGGTGGCGAGCAGGGCCAGGACGGCGCTGCCGGCGACGGCGACGATCGTGCGGCGGCCTCGGCGGGAGGTGGTGGCGTGCACTACGAGGTCCTCCTGGGAGTGCGCGGGCAGGCGGCGTCGCCTCGGGTCCCGCGTTCGGGGGGTGGGGAGAGGTGGGTGCGGGGAGCGTCGGTGGGTGGGAGCCTCGGTGGGTGGCGGTGTCGGTGGGCGGCGGCGTCAGTGGGTGGAGAAGACCGCCTCGCGGGCGTCCGACAGGGCGCGTTGCAGGGCGCCGAGCAGCACCGGGGAGCCGGGCAGGGCGCTGCTCCGCACCTCCGGCCGGGCGATGGAGAGCTTGGCCAGTTCGTCCTCGACCAGGGCGCGCAGGCGTTCGCCGCCCGCGGTCGGCACCGCGCCGGAGAGGACCACCAGCTGGGGGTCGACCACGGCGACGATCACGGTCAGCCCGACGGCGAGCCGCCCGGCCAGTTCGGCGAGGAAGACGTCGCCGGCGCCCGGGGTGGCCAGCGCCTTGGCGATCGACTCCTCGGCGGTGGGCGCGCCGAGCCCGTGCTCGCGGGCCAGCGCCCGGACGGCGGGTGCGCCGACCAGGGCCTGGAACCCGCCGAACTTGCGGCGGCGGGAGTCCCACTCGACGGGTGAGTCGGGCACCGGCATGTAGCCGACCTCCCCGGCGCCGCCGGTGAAGCCGCGGTGCAGCCGACCGGCGATCACGATCGCGGCGCCGACGCCCGCCTCGGCCCAGAGCAGCACGAAGTCCTCGAAGCCCGCCGCCGCGCCGGAGGCCTGCTCGGCGACGGCGGCCAGGTTCACGTCGTTCTCGATCGACACCGGCGCGCCGATCGCCTCGGACAACTCCTCGACCAGTCGCGGCGAGTGCCACCCGGGCAGGTGGGAGGCGTAGCGCAGCTTGCCGGTGACCGGGTCGGGGGCGCCGCCGACGCCGATCGCCACGGTGCGCAGGCTGCCCTCGGCGAGCCCGGCGGCCCGGACCGCCTCGGCCACCGCCGCCGCGACCCGGGGAACGGTCTCGGCGGCCGGCACGCCCTTGGTGGTGACGGTGTGTTCGGCCAGCGTGGTGCCGGTGATGTCGGCGACCGCGACCCGGATCCCGCTGTTGGTGACGTCCAGCCCGGCGACGTACCCGGCGGCCGGATTCACCTGGTACAGCTGCGCGTTGGGCCCCGGACCACCCGCCGTGGTGCCGACCGGCAGGACCAGCCCGGCCGCCTCCAGCCGGGCCAGCAGCTGGGAGGCGGTGGGCTTGGACAGCCCGGTCAGCGTGCCGATCTGGGTGCGGGAGAGCGGGCCGTTCTCCAGCAGCAGTTCGAGGGCGGCGCGGTCGTTGATGGCCCGCAGCAGGCTCGGCGTGCCGGCGAGGGGGACTCTGGCGGTGCTCCTGGTCATGCCCGGAATCCTCCTCCTTCGGCTCGCCCGAGAGAACTGTTAGGAAACTTTCCAGTCGCTTGGGTAGGACCGTAAGGGCCGCGTCAGCGGGGTGTCAATGGCCGGGTGACCGGAGGATGCCGAAGCGTTACCTCCGCTGTGGTGGGGGCGGGGCCAATGCTCTCTCGGTCTTCAAAAAAGAAAATAAATATAAAGAAAGAATAAATTCTGCCATCCCCCTGAGTGTGTGTGGCGTGCCGATGGGTGAAACAATTAAAGCAGGTAAGAATTCTGGCGTGGCCTCCTCGGTGCGCCGAGGGGGCCACGCCTCAGAAAACGCTCAAGTGCGGACTGAATGAAATATGGCTCTACTTGTGTTGCCTGCCTCGCCCGGGTGGCGAGGCAGGCAACACAAGTCCTGGCACACCGAGGACGCTTCGGCACGGCCGAAGCGGCGACGGCAGTGCCCGGCCCTCTGTGCAGGAAGTCGGCCAGACCGACTTCCTGCACAGAGGGCGGGAAAGTTGTGGTCAATCACAGCTCCTTCCCCGTTCCGCCGCGATCGTGATCGCGGCGGAACGGGGCGCAATGCGGGCGAGCAGGGAACGGATGAGAAAGGCGGGCCCGCGTCCTCGGACGCGGGCCCGCCCAGAACAATGGGCGCCCCGCCTACCCGCCCCGCTGCCAAGGGCGTTCCCGTCTGGTTCGACCTGCAATCACAGTGATCGGTCGGCGGCCCGGCCGGAAGCGGCCGGGGCGCCCGAAACCAGGGGAAAGCGAGTGACCAACGCAAACCGGGCGAGCCTGCGCCCAAGACGCGAAGCCGCCGCATCCCTTGCGATTCCGACATGTCGGTTCCTCCGCCGACAGGCGCGTCATCAGGCTGGGGGTCAGGCAGCTTCGGGTCGGTCCAGCCCGGCAGCTCCCGGTTGCGCGAGCCAGACCAGCCGCGAGGTGATCCCCGGTCGCCCGGCGAAGTGGCGCAAGGCCCGTTCGGGAGATGCGAGGGTCATCCGCGCCCGCCCGTTGATGTCGATCACGTGTGTCGGCCCGTCATTGTCGACGAGCCCCCAGGCGACGACCCATCCGTCGGCGTCCGCAGGGCCCTCGCCGCACACCTGGACGACGGCGAAGAGCTGGGGTGCGGTGTCGAGCACAAGTTCGCACAGCTCCTGGGCGAAGGTCGGCTCGGCCGCCAGCCTGGGTGTGGCTGGGTGGGGGTTTGGCGAGGGCGTAGCGGTCATGGAAGTCTCCTACGTAAACGGGAGTTGGGCGCCGCGCTGCCACCACCACGGGCAGCGACAATCCCTGACGCAGAGTCAAAAGTAGCCACTCGGTAGTATGTAGTCCACCGCCTTCGAGAAATTCATATCACCGTCACCCTGGAGGGTGACGGCATCGACGACGGCGGTTGAGAGTAAGGAGGCAGTGGATGCCGCCCAGCAAGAATCCGCCGACCATCCGGCAGCGGCGGCTCGGCACGGAGTTGCGCCGGTTGCGCGAGCAGGCAGGATTGTCGGTCACGCGAGCCGGGGAACTGCATGGCATCCCGCAGTCCCGGATCAGCAACATCGAATCCGGCGGATATCCGGTGAGCGCGGACCGGGTACGGACCCTGGCCCGCCTCTACGGCTGCGTGGATGACGCGTTGATCGAGGCGCTCACCCACATGACCGGTGGTCGCACCCGGGGCTGGTGGGAGGAGTACCGCGAGATCCTGCCGGCCGGAGCGCTCGACCTGGCGGAGATCGAGCACCATGCGCAATCGATGCGGATCGCCACGGTGATCCATATCCCCGGCCTTCTCCAGACCCCCGAGCACGCTCGCGCGCTCTTCCGGGATGTGGTGCCGCCCTTGTCTCCACCCGAAGTGGAACACCTTGTTTCTCATCGCATCAAGCGACAGGCGGTGCTGTACGGCGAGCAACAGACCCCGCTGTCGGCCGTCGTCCACGAGGCCGCCTTGCGTATGGGCTTTGGTGGTCCAGAAGTTGCCCGCGATCAGCTGGAATACCTGCTGAACATGAGCGAGTACCCGCACATCGACCTGCGGGTGATCCCGTTCGGCACCGGTAGCTACCCCAGCTCCGGCGCCGGGATCGTGTACTTCGCCGCCGAGGTCGCCCGGTTGGACAGCGTGCAGGTCGATGGGGACCGGTACGACTTCATTGACACCGAGCCGCAACTGATCAAGTATCGGGCCGTGTTGGACCGGCTGGAGGCGAGCGCGCTCAAGCCCGACACGTCCCGCGACCTCATCCGCCGTATCGCCCAGAGCATTTGAGAGGGGAGTAATCATGGCCGTTCAGGGCTGGCAGAAGTCGTCATTCAGCGGCGACACCGCCAACTGCATCTATCTCGCCACAGCCCCTGACCGCAGCATCAAAATCCGCGAGAGCGATGACCCCGACGTCGTCATCACCACATCGCCTGACGGACTCCGTGCGTTCCTGCGCGGCGTCAAGGCGGGAGAGTTCGACCATCTGACAATGTAAGGAGAGTCGACGGGGGAAGCATCGACGTACAAGCGACCAGCCGACCTGTCGGGCCAGAGCGCTGGCGGAGAACGAGCATGCCGGGCCGCTGCCCCGCCGCTCTGGGCGCACACTCAAGGCGTCGCAGGCTGTGCGGGCCCCTCGAAGGAGCTCTGGACCGCAAGACCGCCATGGATTCGAAGCTGTGAGCGTAGTTGTAGAACCAGCTGCTGGTGTCCACTCGCCTGTGGCAGGGCAGCGGGTTGACGAGCAAGCGGTCGTCGTAGCGGAATGCCAGAGCAAGTTCGAGCAAGTTCATGGTGCGAGTGGCGACCTGTGCCGCAAGATCGTTCAAGGCGATCGACTCCGACCCGCTCAGGAGGCCCATCATGGCACTGCACAGCGCCTGGTGAAGTCGGGCACCCCCTACGCGGAGCACGCCCGTTCTCTTCGCAGTGAACCCGTGACCGTAGCCGGGGCCGCCTTCGGCTGGTTCGACGCCGAGCTTCCCGGTGAGATCGCCGACGAGATCAACCTGACGGACTACGAGATCGTCCAGCACACCGAAGAGCGCCGCGTGGCGCTGACGCAGGCCCTGGACCGCCTGTCGCTGATCCACCCTGAGGGGTTCGCCCGCGTGCGCGAATTCGTTCGGGGGCTGCTGTGGGTGGGCCTCAAGCCGGGCGTCCACTCGTCCTCGCTGACCAGCTCCAGCGACCCGGCACTCCCGTACGTCATCGTGTTCTCCGAGAAGGCCCGGCGCCACATCCCGCCGAACACCGTCAGCGAGGAGCCGTCCCACCTCTTCCTGGCGGAGAACATCCTGCACGAGGGCACCCATCAGTCGATCAGCTTCCACGTCCTCCAGAACCAGGTCTTCGCCGACGGGTACTCCTCCAGGACATCCCCCAGGATCGAGATCAGGTGGCGGGCCGGGCAGGGAGAGGACCGCAACCAGTACTGGGAGATCGACAGGGCCTTCCACGCGACCTGCGTGTACAACGAGCTGCTGCGCTTCCGCCAGACCGAACTGCGCCGCGACGACCTGTCGCCCAACGAGCGCGCCAGCTTCCAGAGCGCCTACGGCGAGGCGCTGCCGGCCGTCCGCTACCTCATGCGCGAACTCGAACTCCTGCGTGAGCACTTCTCCCCCCACGGGGTGGAGCTGTTGGCCGACCTGCGCCATCAGACCGACCAGCTGTAGTGCGCCACGCTGAATGGAATCGAACGACGGAGGGGTCGAGTGCTTGAGCACCTCATCACCCACGACGACAACCTGCGGATGGTCCCCACCGACCGGAACGAGCTGACCACTGCGGTCGGCCGACTCCACCAGGAACTGCAGGGCTTGTACGAGGGCACCGATCCCGCGCGTACTCGGGTCCTGACGAGATGGATCGGCATCGGCCAGATGTGCCTGGGCGACCACGAGGAGGCCCGTGTGTTCCTCCGGCAGTCGCTCGACTTGGCCGCAGCGATCGGCAACACCCGAGCCGTCGTAGCCACCGGGCTCAATCTCGCCGACGCGCACCGCTATGCCGGTGACGTGCAGACCGCGGACGCGCTCTACCGCAGCGCGCTGAACACTGCGCGAAGCCGGCACCCGGAACTCGTCGACTTCGCGCTCCAGCACACCGGCAAGCACCTCATGGAGCGCGGCGACCTCGCGGGTGCCCGGGACCATCTGCAACAAGCGCTGCGGCTACGGATCGCCAAGGGGGACGCCGAGCTGATCGAGTCCACCCAGGCCGCGCTCGCCCGGGTGGAGCTGCTGATCGGCCAGGCCGAAGCATCGGCGGCCGACGACGCGGTGCCGCGCCGGTGGAGCGGTCAGTGGACCTCATGGCTCCAATCCCGCACCACGGCCCGGACGCCGGCCCGGTGGGCAGAGGACTTCCCCGCTCTCCGGGACGCCGTGCGCGGCCTCACTGCACACCAGCGTGTTCACCCGCGCCACCTGCCTGGTCAGCCGTTCCCCGCCGAGCTGGTCGCCGCCATGGCGGAGGAGGCCGAGAAGGCCGTAGCCGCTGACGGATACCTCCACAACGGCAAGTGGAACGCGGCAGTCGGCGAGACCGCGAACCGCTTCGCCGCACAAGTCGATCTGGCCGCAGTCGTAGCGCGGTCCACCGGCCTGGACGTCGAGCAGCCGCACACCGCCGTCTACATCGCGTACCTGGAGGAAGGGCAGTTCCTCGACTTCCACGTGGACGAGTCCGGCTTCGGCGAGGCCAACCTGATCCTCTGCCTCAAGCACGAGCGCCCTGCCAGGGCGCCCCGGGCCAGTACCACCGTCTTCATCAACGCCGACGGCCACCTCGAATGCGACCTGGCCCCGGGTGACTGCGTCGTCTTCGACGGCGCGCTCACGCCGCACGGCCGGACGCCCCTCAGTGCCGGAGAGAGCGTCACCCTCGTCAGCTTCGGCTTCCGCGCGCGTGATCAGGCTCTGCGCACGCTTACGAACCTCCCGCCGGTCCCTCGTTAGGGAAGGCGGGAGCAGTCGGTTCTACGAGGGGAGGGTGTCCCTACGGCTCCGGCTTCGGGGCCGGGATCGGCTCGCTGGCCTTGAAGCGAGCCGAGTTGGGGTCGCTGAGCGCGGACGGCGCCGTCTGCTCGGCCGCCGGCGCCGGCGCCGGCGCGATCACCACTCCGGTCGCCGCCCCAGCCGCGCTCGCCGCCGCCGCGCCGGCCGCCGTCGGGGTCTCCTCCTTGACCTTGATACCGGCCCTGTCGAAGGCCACCTTCAGCCGCTGCCGCAGCGCCCGGGAGACCGCCGGGGCCTTGCCGGGCGCGGTCCGCGCCTCGACCCGCACCATCACCGAGTCCGCCGCGACCGATTCGAGGCCCAGGATCGACACCGGCGCCCAGACCAGCTCGTCGTACGGTGCCTCCTTGGCCAGCTCCTCGGCGGTCCGCAGGATGAGGTCCTCGACCCGCAGCAGGTCCTCCTTGTAGCCGATCTGGACGTCCACCGAGGCGGTCGCCCAGCCCTGGCTCATGTTGGCGATCCGCTTCACCTCGCCGTTGCGGATGTACCAGATCTCGCCGTTCGCGCCGCGCAGCTTGGTCACCCGCAGGCCGACCTCCAGCACTGTGCCGCTGGCCACCCCGGTGTCGATCTCGTCGCCGACGCCGTACTGGTCCTCCATGATCATGAAGACCCCGGAGAGGAAGTCCGTGACCAGGTTGCGGGCGCCGAAACCGATCGCCACACCGGCCACACCGGCGCTCGCCAGCAGTGGCGCCAGGTTCACGCCCAGTGCGGAGAGCACCATCAGTGCCGCCGTGCCCAGGATGGTGAAGGAGGCCACGCTGCGCAGCACCGAGCCGATCGCCTCCGATCGCTGCTGGCGCCGCTCCGGGTTCACGACCCCGGTGTTGGCCAGCAGTCCGCCCAGCCGGCTCTCCTCCTGGTGCTCCGGGGTGCGCGCCATCCGCCCTATGAGCTGGGTGATCAGCTTGCGCAGCATGGCCCGCAGCACCAGCGCCAGCAGCACGATGAAGACGATCCGCAGGCCCGAGGCCAGCCAGCTCTGCCAGTGGGTGTCGAACCAGCTGGCGGCCTGCTTGGTGGTGTCCGAGACCTCCTGCGCGCTGGTCGGGATCCGCAGGTCCAGGTTCGGCAGCTGCGCGGTGGGGCTGGGGGCCGGCGTCGGAGCGGAGGGCGTCGAGGACGCGTCGGACAGACCGGTGGCACCGGAGCTGAACACGTGCGGACCTTCCTTGCTGGGTGGCGTGTCGGGTCCGCACCGCCGGCAAGCGGCCCGCGGACCGTGCGCCTCACCCTATCCGGCGCCGAACGCCCGCCCGGACACGCCGAAGATCGTCCGCCGCCTCGCGGGAAGCCGCCGAAGGGCGTACGGAACGGCCCGGACGCCCCGTCAACGCCCCGGTGCGCTCCCCCCGCACCCCGCCCCGGACGCCGCCCCGACCCGGCCGGACACTGCTCCGACCGGCCGAGTCGTCCCCCGGGAGGGCCACCGGGCGGCCCCCGCGCGGTGCTCGGCCGGCACCCGGGTGCAACCCGACCTTCCCCGGGCATACCGGCTATGACAGAGACCACACCCGGAGTTCACGTCAGCTCCGTTACACAGGAGTGGTGGCGCCGTACAAAGGCGTAAGGCGACACTGGGGGAGATCGCGTACTCGTTGCGCGATCCAACCGCTCGTCCCGGCGCGAGCCACGCGCCGCAGGCGTCCAAGGAGGCATCCGTGCCGCATGTCCTGGTCCTCAACGCGTCCTACGAGCCACTCGGCGTCGTATCGATGCGCCGCGCACTCATCCTGGTCCTCAACCACAAGGCGGTCAGCCTGGAGGACTCGGAAGTCACTCTGCACAGCGCCACCAGCGCCCTTCCGGCGCCGTCCGTCGTCCGTCTGACCCGCTTCGTCAGGGTCCCGTTCTGCGGGCCCGTCCCGCTCACCCGCCGGGCGCTGTTCGCCCGCGACCACGGTCGCTGCGTCTACTGCGGGGCCGCCGCCACCAGCGTCGACCACGTCATCCCGCGAAGCCGGGGCGGCCAGCACCGGTGGGACAACGTGGTGGCAGCCTGCCGCCGCTGCAACCACACCAAGGCCGACCGCCACCTCACCGAACTCGGGTGGCGGATGAAGCGCCCACCCGCACCGCCCAGCGGACTCGCCTGGCGGATCATCGGCACCGGCATCAAGGACCCGCGCTGGCGCCCCTACCTGGAGCCCTACGGCGGCGCGGACCAACTGCGCGCCCCGCAGTGGGGCGAGTACGAGCACCTCGACCATACCGAGCCGAACCACTCGGTCCCGATCGGCCGGGTGCACGGCGCCCACCCCACCCCCATCCGCCGCGGCGAGCAGCCCGAACCGCTCTCCGCCTGACCGAAGCGACACAAGGGCTCGCCCGTCACACCGTCGGTACGCGCCTCATGGGCCGCCGCGCCCCCGCACCGGGGAGCACGGCGGCCCGCCGCGTTGGTCCCTTTTTTCGGGGCCCGGCGAGCCGACGGGGCGCGCCGGGCTATGGCTACGGCTTCGGCGGCGCCGCCGGAGGAGTCGCGGGGGCGCTCGGCGCACCGCCCGGTTGCCCGGGCTGGCCCGGCTGGCCGGCCGGCGGCTGCGGCGCGGCCGGCGGGGTCACCGCGTACAGCTCGACCCCGTACAGCGAGTAGCCGTACTTGGTCGCCCGCGCCACGCCCTGGACCCGGACGAACCGGACCCCGGGCGCGTCGAAGCGCACCGTCTCGTCGCCGCCCTTGCCGTTGTCCACCGTGGCCGCGTCCGTCCAGGAGTTCCCGTCCGCCGAGACCTGGATCTTGTACGAGCTCGCGTACGCGGCCTGCCAGTGCAGTACCGCCGAGCCCAGCCGGGTCGCCTGCGGCAGCTCCAGCCGCACCCAGGCGTCGTCCTTGGCCGGCGAGGACCAGCGGCTCTTCGGATCGCCGTCGGCGACCGCCGAGGCCGGGAAGTTCGCCGTCTCGTCGCCCGAGGAGGTGGCCTTCGCGCCGAGCGCGAGGTCCGGCCCGCCGGTCGGCGGGACCACGTGCACCTGGAGGACCTGCTGGACGGTGGTCGCCCCGGCCACGAACCGCACCGGCACCCGGTACGTCCCGGACGGCGTGCCCGGCGCGGCGGCGACCAGCAGCGGCACGCCCACCCGGCCGCCGCGCGGCACGGTCACCGGGCCGGCCGGGGTCACGGTCAGGCCCTTGGCGGCGGCCGGCACCTCGGCGCGCAGCTCGCCGGTGGTGCCCTCGGGGCGCCCGGCCTCCACGGTGGCCCGGGTCTGGGCGGCCGAGGCCGCGCCGGTGACCACGTCCAGGGCCGGGTCGGACAGGGTGAGCCGGGCCGCCGGGGCGTCCGCGTACCAGGGGATGACCTGGTTGACGACCGGCGGGTCGCCGCCGGGCTTCCAGGTCAGCCGGAACGCGTCCGCCACCTGCCCGCCGGCCGGCAGCTCGTTGTAGCCGGGCTGCACGGTGCCGATGTCCGCCCAGGTGCCGTCGGCCCGGCGCACCGCGACGGTGGCGGTGGCGCGCACGCCCGGGTCGGTCAGCACGGTGAGCCGGTCCAGCGGACGGGCGGCGCCGAGCTCGACGATGAGCGGGTCGTCCTGCGCGGTCGGCGCCTTGGCGGCCCGGTACGCGGTGTCCGGGTTGCCGTCCAGCACGGCGGCGGCGGAGGAGCCGGGCAGCGCGTCGGGCCCGCCGGTGACGCTCGCCGGGGACTCGTCCGGGGCGGTGACGGTGAACTCGCGCACCGCGACGGCGGTCTTCTGCGCCGCGGTGGCCCGCAGCCGCACCGCCCGGACGACGGTGCCCGGCGGGAGCTGGGCGCTGACCGTCTTCTGGTTCCTGACGACGGCGAGCTGCTTCCAGCCGCCCTCGCCGGTGGAGTACTCCAGTACGCCGTCGCGGATGTAGTCGTCCACGGCGGTCGCGGCGTCCGCGCCGTTGCCCCAGCTGCCCATCAGCACGGTCACGCCGCTGACCGGGCGTCCCGCGCCGAGGTCGAGGCCGACCGCGTCGCCCGGCTGCGGGGGAGCGGAGCTCCAGTAGAAGGTGTTCGCCACGCCGTCGGTCATCAGCCCGGGCAGGTGGTCCTGCGCGGTGCCCAGGGTGGTGGTCGCGGTGACCCCGCCGCCGACCACGCCCGCCCAGTTGTCGGCGGCCCGGACGGCGCGGTCCAGGAACGGGCCGAGCACCCCGGCGCCGATGGTGGCCGGGGCCCGGTCGAGCTGCTCGCGGAGCCGGTTGAGCTCCACCCGGGCCTTCCAGGCCGCCGCGCCGTCGCCGCCGTGCTGGGCCAGCAGCATGTTCAGCGCGGCCTGCCCGGCCAGCCCGTAGTCGCGCAGCGGGCCCAGCCAGGGCGCGGCCTCGCCGGCCAGCTGGGCGGTGGCCGGGGTGCCCGCCAGGGTCTGCTGGGCGGTGGCCATCGCGGCGAAGGCCTCCCGCAGCGGGCCGGCGGCCTCTATCAGCTTGGCGAGGTCGGGCGCCGTGCCCGAGGTCGGCTCGGCGGCGGCCCAGAAGCGGTCGAGCAGCGGCGTCAGGTAGCCGGACTCCTGCTTGGACAGCGGCGAGGAGGTGCTGTTGCCGGCCAGGGCGGTGACCGCGGGCAGCGCCGTCCCGGCGGGCGTCGCGGCGGCGCCGGTCGGCCCGGCCAGCGAGCGCAGGGCGGCCTGCCAGGACTCGTCCGGCTTGTAGCCGACCGGGTTCCAGGCGTAGTCGCCGGCCGTGGCGAGGGCTATCCGGGAGGCCACCGGCTGCTGCATGGCGCCGGTCAGCATCACTGCTGAGCGGGTGGCCACGCCCGGGTCGCGCCCGGTGTAGGCGCCGAGGAAGAGCCGGTCCGGGCTGGCGTCGTTGACCGGGTAGTTGTCCATGGTGACCAGCGGGTGCCCGTACAGGTCGGTGGTGTCGGAGGCCTGCGCGGTGGTGATCTTCTCCGGGATCACCCCGACCCCGCTCCACGCCACCTGCACGCCCGTCGGCAGCGCCGCGGCCAGCGCCTTGCGGTACGGCGTGGCGCCCTGCTGGTGGTACTCGGTCGGGACGACGGACAGTGGCGCCAGGCCCGGGTTCTTGGCGATCAGCCGGTCGTTGACCTTCTTCACCAGCTCGGCCTGCGCCTTGGCGGCCGCGGCGGGCCCGGTGCCGTACTCGTCGCGGTCGGCTCCGCAGTGCCACTCGTCGTAGCTGACGTCCAGGAACTGCAGCTGGAAGGCGGTGAAGCCGAGCGCCCGCAGCCCGTCCAGCTTGGCCACCAGCGCGTCCACGTCCTTGCCGGAGCTGAAGCAGAGGGACTGCCCCGGGTCGATCGCGTAGCCGAGCGTGACGTGGTTGCGCCGCGCCCGGGCGGCCAGCTCGCGCAGCTCGTCCGCCTGCGCGGCCGGATAGGCGTTGCGCCAGCGGGACAGCCGGTACGGGTCGTCACCGGGGGCGAAGAGGTAGAAGTTCTGCTTGGAGCGGCCCAGGAAGTCGATCTGGTCCAGCCGTTGCTGCGCGGTCCACGGGGTGCCGTAGAACGCCTCCGCGGTGCCGCGCACCGGCGCGCCGCTCGGCCAGTCCCGCAGCGTGATCCCCGGCAGGCCGAGCCCGTTCGCGCCCGCCGCCTGCCCCTGCCCGGCCGGCACGGCGGCCAGCAGCTGGCGCAGGCTCTGCGCGGCGTAGAACGTCCCGGTGGCGTCCACGCCCGCCAGCACCACCGCGCCGTACGTCCCGCCGCCCTGGGCGGGCAACTGACCGGCCGACAGCACGTACCCGCCGGCCGGCAGGTTCGCGGTCGAGGGCGCGGTGCCCTCCTTGCCACCCGCCGCGGCGGTCAGCTGCCGCAGCACCCGGTCCACCTCGCCGCCGGCACCCTCCGCGGGTCCGCCGACGTACACCACCAGCGACCCGGCCACCGGCGTCCCGCCGTCCGACCGCGACGTCACGTCGGTCGCCCCGGCGATGTCCAGCACCTCACGGACGGCCAGCACCGCACCGGGGTCCGCCTTCGGCGTGGTCACCAGCGTCACGGCACCCGGCACCACGACCGCCCTGCCCGCCACCGCCTGCTCCTGCGGCCGCGGGAACACCTGAGGATCGGTCACGCTCCCCAGCGGCGTCTGCGGCGCGGTGCTCACCACGTCCGGCCCCGGCGTCGCGGCGTACGCCGACGGCAACGGCCCGGCCAACAGCCCGCCGACCACCGCCGCGGCCGCCACGCCGGCCGCGATCTGCATCGCCCGCCGCCCCGGCCGCCCCGCCGCACGCTCCGCCCGCACGGACGCCAACAGCGGCTCCGTGCCCTTGAGGTCGGCGATCAGCCGGTCCGCCGTCCGGGGCGCCAACTGACGGCACGTCCGCGCCGTCGCACGCCGCGCCACCAACGCCGCCGGATGCTGCAACACGTCCCGCAACGCCGGACTCTGCTCCAGCTGCGACCGCAGCCGCCGCCCGGCCACAACTGACACTCGGGCTTGCACAGGAGCCTCCTCGCCAGGCCGGAACCACATCGCCCGCAACCCCACCAGCTACCCAACCCGGTGTCAACGCCACCGACGGCTATGCCTGTCTTGCCCCTTTTCATCCCCTCCCCGACCCCGCCCC
Organism: Kitasatospora sp. NPDC033851; assembly: GCF_055576085.1. Classification (NCBI taxonomy): domain Bacteria; kingdom Bacillati; phylum Actinomycetota; class Actinomycetes; order Kitasatosporales; family Streptomycetaceae; genus Kitasatospora; species Kitasatospora sp. NPDC033851. The sequence continues at coordinate 118,405 of NZ_JBVIRL010000007.1, forward strand.
CGATACCACGCCGGGCCCGCCCCGCCGACCGGCGAAGCGGGCCCGTGTGCCCAGCTCAGGACATGGACGTCAGGAACGCGGCGGCGCAGGCAGCACGGCCGTCCGCAGCACCGGGACGCTCCACTGCTCGTTCGCCGCGTAGTTGCAATCCCACAAGTCGAGCCGGGCGCCGTCGACCGCCTTCCACTCCGGAAGGTCGAGGCACCGGCCCGAAGCCGGGTGGTACAGCACATTGTTCGCGAACGGCACCCACTGCTGCGCCGCGGTGCCGTCGCAGGTGCGGTACTCCAGCGGCGTGCCGTTGCCCGCACCCGCGCTCACCGGAGCGATGCACCCGCCGAGGACGCGCAGCGTGCCGTCGTTGCCGAGCGACAGCTGCTGCGAGGGCCCGCCGTGGCACTCGTAGAGCTGGACCGCGGTGCCGTCGGCGGTACCGGCGCCGGTGTCGTCGACGCACATGTCGCCGTTGACGGCCGAGCGGACCACCCCGGTGACGCTCGGTGCGGTGGGTGCCACCGCGAAGGGGTAGACGGCGGTGCTGCTGATGCCGCCGTCGAAGCTCGGGCTCGGCTTCGACTGGTACCGGTAGCGGCCGAGTTCGAACGGCCCCGACGACGGCGGGCCGCTGCTCGCCCTGTGGATCGCGGTACCGGCGAGGACACCGTCGACGTACAGTGCCATCATGCCGGTGTTCGCGTCGTAGGAGGCGGTCAGCCGGGTCCAGACGCCGGGGTGGGTCTGGGCACTGGCGTTCACCACGCGGGTGAAGTCGTACGACCAGTTGTCGTCGTCCGCGTACGCCAGGGCGAAGCTCCAGTTCCGCCCGGGGCCGTCGGTGTACAGCATGAAGGTGCTGCCGTGCCCGGTCTCCTGACTGGCGACCACGCCGCCGCCCGGTCCGGACTTGGCCCAGGTGGAGAGGGTGAAGCTCTTGCGGGTGTCCACCACCGGACCCGACATGGTGATGTTCGAGCCCGCGTCGGGACTGAAGGCGCCCACGGTGACCGCCCGGCCGTCCACGGTGTCCCCGACCCAGCTCACGCCCGAGGCCGTACCGTTGGCGCGCTTCTGCCCGTCGCCGACGGCGTTGCCGCCGTCGGGCGCGGCCAGCCAGTTGTCGATCGGCCGGTTGAGGTTGCCGAGCGCGACCGGGCTCTGCTCCAGGCCGGTCACCGCCGGGCCGCTGTTGACATCGGCCGCCTTGGTGCCGACGCCGGCCCAGGCGACCAGCTGATTGTCGGTGTCGACCGCCCAGAGGTCCGGGACACCGTCACCGGTGACGTCGCCGTTGGAGCCGACCTTCGGGTAGAGCTTGGCATCGACGCCGTTGGCCAGCCAGCCCTTGGTGGGGTCGGCGAAGCCGGAGGCGTCGAAGGTCCCGGGGGCGCTGCCCTTGGCCAACTGGTAGGCGTGGATGGTTCCGTCACCCTTGGACCGGCCCCAGACGGTGGGGATGTTGGTGCCCTTGGTCGGCCCGGGGGTGATCAGGTCGTAGAAGTCCCAGGCCTGGTCCTGCGAGAGCAGAATGTTCGGCCCGTCGAGCTTCCCCACGATCGAGGACAGCGCGAGCCAGAGTCGGCCCTTCTCGACGTAGAGCAGGGAGGAACGCGGCAGGCCGGTGGTGGTCGTGCCCGGGTTCCTGGGGGTATCGCCCGTGGGAGATCCGAACGCTGCGATCTGGGTCACAGACGCCCAATCGCTGCCGTTTCCGTGGTCCGAGCACGAGATCGGTGTGCCGTCGGGCAGCCCACAGCTACCGGACTTGGACAGCGATACGGAGGTCTGACCGTCGAGGTGGGCGGCGATCGCGTCGTTGGCGTAGAGGAACAACTCGGCGGCGCCGGGAGCGTGAGCGATCAGGTCATCGACGTTCCGCTCGGTGAACGAACCCCGGTGGGTGATCTGGGCCGTGCTCCAGTCCTGGTTGTTCGCCGCACCGGGCGCCGAGGCCGGCCTGGTGTTCGGGGCCGCGTACGGGTCGGCGCCGCCGCCCACCAGGCGCAGTGAGCCGGTGCCGTCCGGCAGGAGGACGTCGCTCCTCCGGTCGCCGTCGATGTCGCCCATGACCGGGTCGCCGGCGGCGGGGTTGCTCGGCACGAAGTAGGTGTACGCGACCGGCTGCGACATGTTGCCGGCGTTGTCCTGGGTCTGCAGGTAGAGGAAGTTGGTCCCCCAGTGCCAGGGGGTGTACTTCAGCTGGAAGCTGCCGTCACCGTCCATCTTGACGATGTTGCCGCCGTCGGTGCAGTTCCATCCGGTGGCGGCGGCCTGGACGGGGTCCGTGGTCCATCGGGCGCAGGCCAGACCCGAGGAGCGGCCGCCCGTGGCCGGAGCCGGGTCGGTGCCGGTCAGGGTGAAGACGCCCTCCTGGCCGACGAGCTTCGGGTGTCCGCCCAGGGTGCCCGACTCAGGGAAGTCCGGAGAGGTGATGCGGGCGGTCGGCGGGGTGCGGTCGATACGCAGGTAGCACATCGGGGAGTTCCCGCTGTGGAGCGTGCCGTCGTCGGTGACGGCGTACCAGCCGTACTGGTGTCCGTCGATCAGCGGGCCGACGCTGACGTTCTTGCGGCCCGAACTGGCGGCCCAGTTGGTGTCGGAGACCTTCGAGGAGCCGTTGTCGTCGTCGTCCCAGATCTTGAACGTGGTCCAGAGCTGCTCACCGGTCGGTGACCAGGTGTCGACGCTCAGGTTGACGTCGGTGTTGATCCCGACCCAGCCCGGGTTGTCCCACGGGTTGCCGGTTCCGGGGGTCTGGCAGGGGCTGTAGGCGGCGTCACGGGCGAAGCCGGGCGTCGGGCTGGTGGCGGGGCTGCCGATGGCGGGTGCGAAGTCGTAGGTGACGACGATGTGCGGGTTGTTCGCGAACCGCTGGTGGTAGTACTTGTTGGTCTCGTCCTCGGGGGCGAACAGGAAGGTCCACCCGCCCCAGTGCTCGTGCGCCGCCCAGGTCATCTGGGGGAGGACGTCGAACTCCTTGCCGCCCGCTCCCATGATCCAGTTCGTGCCGACCTTGGCGCAGCTCGAGAGCTCCGGGCAGGGCTGGGCTTCCCAGCGCGTCCACTGGTTGATCGGGTTGCTGTTGCCCGCACCGGTCGAGTAGAGGCCCATCGGCGTGGACGTCGAGGGGCTGGACGACTCCGCGATGGTGGCGTAGAGCTTGGCGCTCAGCACGGCCGAGTCCCAGAAGGTCGGGTTCAGACCGACCTGGAAGTAGGCGCGCTCCTTCCCTTCCTTCTGGCAGCGGCTGTTGGTGTCGATGTAGCCGCAGTAGCCGGAACCCGGCTTGTCCTGGCCGTACTGGGTGCCGTTGTACTCCGGGGTGGCGGGGTAGGCCGACTGGACCTGCGCCCAGGCCTGGGTGCCGTTGTCGACGCTGGGGTTCCAACCCGGGTCGATGTACCAGGGGCCGGTGCCCTGCGCGAGCAACGAGGGGTCCGGCACCAGGTCGATGCCACTGGCGCTGACGGTGGTGGTGATCGGAGCGGTCCTGGCGCCAGGGCCGGGGGCTTTGCTGTCGGAGCCGACCGAGGTCGGGGTGCCGTCCGTCGGGGCGGCTGCGGCGGCGTTGGCCACCGACTTGGGCTGGGATCCGGCCGGGGCGGAGTCCCACATGACCGGGGCCGGAGCGGTGAATCGGGCCTTGCCGGCCGTGTCCTCGGCCGTCAGGTTGCCGTTGGCGTCCGCTTTGACGGTCAGCCCATCGGCGACGGTGTCGAGGTGCAGATTCTTGATCTTCGGGTCCGCGGCGGCCTGTGCGGTGCGGACGATCAGGACTTGGCGCCAGCCGCCCGCGGTGGTGGAGCTCAGCTCCAGGTCGACGCCGGGCAGGACGGACCGGTAGAGCGCGCAGCTGCCGGTGAGTTCGGGCTTCGGCAGGTCGAACGGCGCCTTGATCGACAGCTTCTTGCCGTCCGCCGTCGCCATGGTGGCCAGTGGCCCGCTGCCCCCGCCGGAGAACGTGAGCGCGGACGGGACGGCGGTCGGCGTGATCGTGCCGTCAGGGTTGGTCCGGAGGGTCGCGTCCACGGCGCGCCAGGTGCCGTCGGCGTTCTTGACCCGCTCCGCCACCGGTGTGGAGTCGTTGGTCACCGTGCCGTCCGGATTGGCCGTGGTCCGGCTGTTCCCCGTGGTCAAGGCATCGACGACGACGGGCTTTCCGGTGCTCTTGGCCTTCGCCTGGGCGGCGCGAATCGCCTCGGTCTGCGCCGAGCGGGCGTCGGACCGTCCCTTGGCCGGAGGCGGTGGAGGTGCCGGCCAGGAGGTGTCGGCAGGGCCGTGGTTGCGGTCGGCGGGAGCCGCCGCGGCGATGCCGGGCACCGCCAACAGGCACGCGCCGAGGGAGAGGACGGCCGTGCAGGCGAGTGGCAGGCGCGCCGCGCCGAATGTCCGGCTTCTCGTGCTCCGTCCGGGAGTTGGAAGAGATGGAGGTTTTGCCCTCGACATGAAGACCCCGTCGTCAAAGGTGATGTGAGCAGAAGTCAGCGGCACGCTGCCTTCACAATTGCTTCGCTGTCAAAGCGTTTTGTCGACAGGGTGTCCGAGTTGTCTCGGGTGGTGGCACATTGCTCTCCGGGTGACATTCCTCACACTGCGTGATCATGAAGTCTTCCTGTTCCGGATAGGTCGTGTGCCCCTAAGGTGCCGGAAGCCTGGGCTGGTGGGGTCGGCCCGATTCGAGCTTTGGTGATCTGTGGGGGAATCAGTTGTCTCGTCGTGTCCGCGTGTTCACACGTCCGCGCAGCCTGAAGGTGGCTGTCGCGGCCGCGCTGGCCGTCTGTATGTCGGTGGTGACGATCCCCTCGGTCGAGGCGGTCGCCCACGCGGCCACTCCGCCGAAGGTCTGGGTGCCGCCGAACACGCCGGTGCCGGAAACCCATCCGGTGAAGGGCACGAACGGCAAGGCTGCCGGTTACCACCCCGATCCCGGAAAGAAGTGGTCGCCACCGACCGATTCCAGTCCACCGTCCGGCAGGGCCACCGCGGTCCTCGGCGGCGCTGGCGCCAAGGCGGCGCCGGCGCCGACCGCATCCGACGCGGCACCGGCAGCCACGCCCTCGCAGCCGGTTCAGGCCGGCTCGTTGCCGGTCTGGATCGCCCCGGCCCCGGGTGGGAAATCGGCCGCTCGAACCGCACCGGCGACCCCGTCAGCCAAGGACGACTCCTCGGCCTTGCAGGTCGACCTGGCCGATCAGGGGAAAGCGAAGGCCGCCGGAGTGAACGGTGCCCTGGTCGCTCTCACCGACACCGGTGCGGGCAACCAGGCCGGTCGGGTCCAGGTCGGGATCGACGTCGAGCCCTGGGCGAAGAACGCCGGCGCCAACTGGGCCTCGAGGGCGAGGATCGTCCAGTTGCCCGGTTGCGCGCTGACGACGCCTGGCGCCGCAGGCTGCACGGCTCGCACCCCGGTGCCGTCCCACCGGGACGCTTCCACCGGCCGGCTGGTGGCCGAGGTCGACGTTCCGCAGCCGACCTCCGCCGCCGCCAAGTCCTTCACCTCGGGCGCCTTCGCGAGCCCGGCGGCCGCCGCCCCCACGGTGGCGCTCGCCGTCGAGGCCGACGCCAAGGGCAGCAGCGGTGACTTCACCGCTTCCCCGATCACCCCGTCCGCCTCCTGGCAGGCCGGCGCCAACGCAGGCAACTTCACCTACGGCTACACCGTCGAGCTGCCCTCCGCGCTGGCCGGACCCGCCCCCGACGTATCGCTCGGCTACGACTCCTCCGCCGTGGACGGCAAGACCGCCTCCACCAACGCCCAGCCGTCCTGGGTCGGCGAGGGCTGGGAGTGGCAGCCGGGCTCCATCGTCCGCGGCTACAAGGGCTGCAAGGACGCCGGCATCGACAAGTCGGGCGACCAGTGCTGGGGCGGCGACCTGCTCCAGCTCTCGCTCGCCGGCCACGCGGGCCAGCTCGTCAAGGACGACAAGTCCTGTGAGTGGCACCTGCAGGGCGAGGACGGCACCAAGGTCGAGCGGCTGACCGGCCAGAACAACGGTGCCTGGAACGGCGAGGCCTGGCGGATCACCACCGTCGACGGCACGCAGTTCTACTTCGGTGCCAACCACCTGCCCGGAGGCGACGGCACCGACCAGGCCGCCAACTCGGTCTCCACCCTCCCGGTCTACTGGCCCGGCGGCCAGGACCCGTGCCTGAAGAGCGGCTCCCCGGCCACCAACACCTGGAACCAGATGGGCTGGCAGTGGTCGCTGGACTACGTCGTCGACCCGCACCAGAACCTGATCACCTACCGGTACGAGCAGGAGCAGAACCGCTACGTCCAGGGCGGCGGCCAGAACAACGGCAACGGCCCCCGGACCCAGTACCAGCGCGCCAGCTACCCGACCTGGGTGGGCTACGGCCAGCGCCTGCCCGACCAGATCGCCGCCAAGGGCAAGGCCAACCCGGCCGCCCAGGTGTGGTTCCGTACCGCCGAACGGTGCCTGCCGGACAGTGCTTTCACCTGTGACCCGTCCCAGCGGACCAAGGCCAACGCCAAGCGCTGGCCGGACACCCCGGTCGACCAGAACTGCGACGCGACCGGCGACTGCACCGTCTACTCGCCGACCTTCTGGACCACCAAGCGCCTCACGAAGATCGACACCGAGGTGTGGGACGGCGCCACGTACCGCCCGGTCGACTCCTTAGCCCTCAACCAGTCGTTCCAGGACCCGGGTGACGGCACCTCGCCGTCACTGTGGCTGGACTCGGTCCAGCACACCGGCAGCAACAACCGCACGCCGATCACCCTGCCGGCGGTGTCCTTCCAGCCGCTTCAGATCGCCAACCGCGTCCAGGGCCAGATCGTCGCGCCGGACGGCACCTCGGCCTCGATCGAGCCGTACAATCGCCCGCGCATCCAGAAGATCACCACCGAGACCGGCGGCCTGATCAACGTCGTCTACCGGCCGGCAGAGTGCTCGCGCGAGGCCGGCGGGACGATGCCGGCGTCCGAGGACAGCAACACGATGGCCTGCATGCCGGTCAAGTGGTACCTGCCCGGGCAGAGCGCGCCGGATCCGGTGAACGACTGGTTCAACAAGATCATCGTGCAGTCCGTCACCCAGGAGGACTCGGTCGCCGGTGGCCAGCCCGCGGTCGTCACCAACTACGTGTACGGCGGCGGCGCGGCCTGGCACCGCAACGACTCCGAGATGGCCGACTCCAAGAGCCGGACCTGGGACCAGTTCCGCGGCTACGCGACGGTCACGACCCTCACCGGCAGCGGCAACGATGTCGAGGCGCCGCGCACCAAGTCGGTCGCCACGTTCCTGCGCGGCATGGACGGCGACGTCCTCGCCAACGGAACCACCCGCCAGGTGACCGTGACCGACGTCCACGGCGGCGCCATCAAGGACGAGAACGCCCTGGTCGGTTTCATCCGGGACTCCGCCAACTACAACGGCGAGAACGGCGAGCTCCTCTCCACCGTGGTCTCCGACCCGTGGATCGGCCCGGTCACGGCGACTCGCGGCCAGTCCGGCGGCATGCCGGCGATCACGGCCCGAGCCGTCAACGTCCTCAAGGTGACCAACCACGACAAGCTGGCCAACGGCTGGCGCACCCGCGAGCGTTCCACCTCGTACGACTCGACGCCGTTCGCCCGTCCGCTGACTGTCTACGACAACGGCGACCCGACCCACCCGGAGCAACTGCTCTGCACCTCGTTCGAGTACGCCGCCGGCCCCGGTGGCGCACCCACGCAGTTGGCCTCGCGCACGCTGGTCCTCAAGGGCGCCTGCGGCCAGACCGCGACCAAGGACAACACGGTCGCCGACACCCGGGCGTACTTCGACGGCCTGCCTCTCGGCCAGTCCGGCGCCAAGGCCGAGCAGACCTCGACCGAGGTCCTGGAGCGCTACGACACCAACGGCAAGCCGGTCTACCGGGCCACCGCCAGGGCGAGCTTCGACGCTTACGGTCGAGTCGTCAGCACCATCGACCCGACCCGCACCGACGCCACCCACCCGACCGGCGCCGAGACCAAGACCGCGTACTCCCCGGCCGCCGGCCAGCTGCCTACGGAGGTCACCCACACCAACCCGGTGGGTTGGCAGACCGTCAGCACCCTGGACGTCGGCCGCGGCTCACCGCTCAAGATCAAGGACGAGAACGGCCGGATCAGCGAGCAGGACTTCGACGCCCTCGGGCGCGCGCTGGCCAGCTGGAGTCCGGGCAACGACCGGGCCAAGAACCCGAACCGGCCGAACCGCAAGATCTCCTACTCGGTCAACGGCACCAACGCGCCCTCGCAGGTGCTCAGCCAGGCGTTGATGGGGGGCCTGAGGTACACCTCCAGCTTCACCATCTACGACGGCCTCGGCCGCGTCCGGCAGACCCAGGCCAGCACGCCCTCGGGCGCCATCGGCCGTATGGTCACCGACGCGCTGTTCGACTCGCACGGCTGGCAGACCAAGACCAGCGCCGCCTACTACAACGACGAGGCGCAGCCCAGCGGCCAGCTCTTCCTGCCCAACGGCGGCGTGGAGCCGGACAGCAAGATCCCCTCCCAGACCGTTCAGAAGCTCGACGGGATGGGCCGGGTCGTCGACTCGATCTTCCAGTCCTATGGCATCGAACAGTGGCGCACCCACACCGACTTCGTCGGTGCCGATGAGGTCCGCACCACTCCGCCGGCCGGTGGCTACGCCTCCGCGACCATCACCGATGCCCGCGGAAACACCATCGCCCTGCGCCAGTACAAGGACAACACCCCGACCGGTGCGTACGACGAGACCACCTACGGCTACACGCCGGACGGCAAGGAGGTCTGGCGCAAGGACGCGGCGGGCAACCAGTGGACGTACGAATACGACCTGCTCGGCCGCCCGGTGAAGACCACCGACCCGGATTCGGGCATCGGAACGACGTCGTACGACGACAGCAAGAACCTCGTCACAGCCACGGATTCGCGCGGCAAGAGCGCGACCAGCGTCACCGACCTCCTCGGCCGTACCGTCGCGGCCTACGAGGGCACGACGGTCGACCCGGCCAAGCAGGTCGCCGCCTGGACCTTCGACACCCTCGCCAAGGGCAAGCCGACCGCCTCGACCCGCTACGTGGGCGGGGCGAGCGGGGACGCGTACAAGTCGGAGGTCACGGGTTACGACATCGGGTACCGCGAGACCGGCGCGAGGACGACCATCCCGGCCGTCGAGGGCGGACTCGCCGGCGTCTACCAGACCGACAACACCTATGACGCGGGCGGCCGTCTGGAGACCTCGACCCTGCCGGACGTGGCCGGCATGGGTCGGGAGAGGCTCAGCTTCACCACCGACTCAGGCGGCCAATTCGTTGGCCTGGGCAGCGTCTTCGGGTACGACCCGTCTACGACCTACGTGGCCGATGTCCGCTACGACCCGTACGGTCGGCCGTACCGCACCACCGTGGGCGGCGCAGGCGCTCAGGTGGTCGCCACGCTGGACATCGACAACGCCACCGGCCGGGTCGCGCGCTCGATCCTGGACAAGCAGACCGCCGAGACCGCCCACGTCGACTCGGTCGACTACACCTACAATCCCCTCGGCCAGGTCACGTCGGCCCGCAACGCGCAGGACGGCGAGATCGCCGACCTGCAGTGCTTCACCCACGACTACCTCGGGCGCCTTACGCAGGCCTGGACCGACACCGGGACCCAGACCACCAGGCCCCAGCCCAGCGTCCCCGGCGTCGGTGCCTGCGCCAACACCGACGGACCGTCGATGGACGCCGACAAGCCGAGCGTCGGCGGACCGGCCCCGTACTGGCAGCAGTACGAGTACGACCTCGTCGGCAACCGCACCAAGCTGGTCCAGAAGGACGTCAACGGCGACACCACCAAGGACGTCACCACCACCCAGACCTTCGGCACCGGCCCCAACACCCCGTCCACCGACCCGAAGACGGGCGGCGGCACCGGCGGTCCGCACGCGCTGATGAAGTCCACCCAGACCGGCCCGGCCGGCACCGCGGTGACCTCCTACACCTACGACGCCACGGGCAACACCACCTCGATCACCGACACCCCGGGCACCAGGACACTGACCTGGAACGCCCAGGGCAAGCTCGACCAGATCACCGGTACCGGCCAGAGCGGCGCCACCAGCTACCTGTACGACCTGTCCGGCAACCAGCTGATCCGCCGTGACCCCGGCAAGGTCACCCTCAACCTGGGTGCCGACCAGATCACCTTGGACACCAACACCAAGGCCGTCACCGACGTCCGCTCCTACGCGGCGTCCACCGGCCTCTCCATCACCCGCACCACCACCAACGGCACCTCCACGCTCGCCTACCAGGGCGGGGACCCGCACGGCACCAACGGCGTCCAGTTCGACGCCGCGACGCTCACTCACGTCCGTCGCCCCACCGACCCCTTCGGCAACGAGCGCGGCACCCAGCCCGAGGCGGGTGTCTGGGCCGGTGACAAGGGCTTCGTCGGCGGCACCAAGGAGAAGTCAACCGGCTTCACCCTCCTCGGCGCCCGCGAGTACGACTCCACAACGGGCCGCTTCATCAGCCCCGACCCCATCACCGATCCCGGCGACCCCCAGCAGTGGAACGCGTATGCGTACGCCAACAACAGCCCGATCAACAAGTCCGACGCCAACGGCCTGAGGCCCACCTGCGACACCACGGCCGAGTGCGATGGCCTCGCGACTGAAAGGGACAACGGTCACGGCTACTCCTACATCACCCCGGCGGGCGGGAACTCCCCGACCCTGGCTTCGGTGCCGAAGAAGACGCCGGAGGAGCAGGATGCAGGGAACCGTAAGGATGCTGCCGACAAGGTCGTAAACGAGGCGAAGCACAAGCGCGACGAGCTCGTGCACAAGGTGATCGACGTCGTCGGCGATCTGATTGGCTTCAACGACGCCCGCGACTGCTTCACCAAGGGCGACGTGATGGCATGCGTCAACACCGCACTCAACGCGGTGCCCTGGGGCAAGATCTTCAAGGCCATCAAGGTCGGCATCCAGGCCCTCAAGATCTACAAGGAGATCAACAAGGCCTACGACGCAATCCGGGCCGGCGAACGCGTAGCCAAGGAAGCCGACGCCGCCTACATCACCGCCAAGACAGCCGCATCAGAGGCTCGTGCAGCTGAAGCAGCAGCAGCCAAGGCAGCGGAAGAAAAGGCAGCAAAAGAAACAGCAACCGACGCGGCAGGGACAGAGAGTAAGGCGGCGGCTCAGGAAGCCGACGACGCGGCCGGCTCCAGCTGCTCACTCGTCCGCAACAGCTTCCCGACCGGTACCAAGGTGCTGATGGGGGACGGCACTCTCAAGTCCATTGAGGACATCCACGAGGGCGATGTCGTCATGGCGACCGACCCCCAGACCGGCGAGACCCACCCCGAACCCGTCACCGCGACCATCACCACCCCCGACGACAAGGACTTCACCGACCTCACCCTCACCGACGACGCCAGCCCCCGCGGCCCGCCGACCGCCGACCAGGCGGAGATCACCTCCACCCACCACCACCCCTACTGGAGCGAGACCCGCCAGCAGTGGGTAGACGCCGGCGAACTCACCCCTGGCGAACACCTCCGCCAGCCCGACGGCACCACCCTCACCATCCAGTCCGTCCGCAATTACCCCTACGCCGTCACCACCCACAACCTCACCGTCAACCTGCTCCACACGTACTATGTGCTGGCAGGAGCCTCCCCGGTTCTCGTTCACAACTGCGGCGACGGGGACGGAACGGCGACGGTCAACTGGGATCCTGACATCGGGGCGCGAGGACATGCGACCATCTCGGTGAAACCGGATGGCGCCCGCCGCCCGCTTGAGACGGAGCAGGTGGTCGACGCCCCGCCGGGTACGGAGGATTTCACCGGCTACCCCACGTCGGCCCAGGTAGCCACCGAGCCGCTGGGACCGAACACTCAGCAGTTGACGTTCCGGGTTCCCAACGTCGGGGCTGCGGTCCGGAAGCAGCTCAAGTCGGTTGGCGCGGACCTGGGCGCGTACAGCTACGGAACCAACAGTTGCGCTACCTACTGCGTGGCCATTCTGAGAGCGGGTGGGGTCGACATACCTGCCGGTAGGGCCGGAGCTGCGAGACTCGCTCGGATGCTGAGGGAAATGGGGAACTGATGCTGGACGAGGAAGAGAACTGGAACGCCGTGCTGGCTGGAATTCTGGTGAGTCGGAGGATCGGTCCGAGGCACGTGAAGCTAGTGGGTGATCTCATTTCAGTCACCGCTCAGCTGGACATGGCCGCACAAGGCCGTCGGCCTGGTTGCGAGCTGGACAGCCTCATCGAGTACGACGAGATGATCGGTCCACTGGAAGACGCCTACCGGACCACCTGGCGGGCGGTGGAGGCCGCGTCCAGCAGGGAGCAGCGCAATTCGGAGCTCCAGAAGCTCGTGACTGCGCTGGCGGCGGCAGTGGAGGGCATCGCGGATTTCGCCCGTCAGCAGGGTGTCGCGGTGCAACTCTACGGTTTCGATGGCCCTCGGACGTAGGCCTGCGGGGTCCAGTTCAGCCCTGCGTACCGGACCCCACGTCCCAGCGGATGAGGCTGTTGCTGTTCGTTGTTCCGGACGAATTCCGGAGGTGAGAGGCCGGAGTTCTCGATCGATCCCCGGCCGACAGGGTCGCAGCTCGACGCAGGGGTCTTGGCCCTCGTGTCGCGCTGGGTGATCGAGGTGTCACCCGGGTAGGACTTGGGGAGTCCTGACCGGGCGTTGCCGAGACATCGCAGGAGCCGCGAGTGGCCGCTTACCACGACAGTGACGGAGCCGAGCAGGTGCCGGCGCAGGATGCTCCGCCGCCGCCTGCCGAACTGGTGGCGTTGGCGCAGGCGTACGGGGTGGATGCCCGGTATCCGGGGCCTGGCGGGCAGGGGGTGGGGGCGCGGACGCTGGTGGCGGTGCTCGCGGCGTTGGGGGTGGCGGCCGGGACGCCGGGGGAGGTGCGGAAGGCGCTGGAGCGTCACCGGGCGGAGCAGCAGGCGCGGTTGCTGCCGCCATGCGTGGTGGTCCGGCAGGGCCGGCGCACCGCCCTGGACGTGCCGGCGGACGCCCGGCTGCGGGTGGAGCTGGAGGGCGGGGGGAGTTGGGAGCTGCCGCGCGGGCACTCGCACTGGCTGCCCGCCGATCTGCCCCTCGGGCGGCACACGCTCAAGGTGGAGACTGGTGAAGGAAAGGCCCAGGCACGGCTGATCGTCGCCCCGCAGCAGGTCCCCCAACTCCCGGGCCGTAGCTGGGGTTTCCTCGCCCAGCTGTACTCCGTCCTGTCCGACCGTTCCTGGGGCATGGGTGACCTCGGCGATCTCGCCGAGTTGGCGCAGTGGGCGGGTGCGGACCTCGGTGCGGGCTTCGTGCAGATCAACCCGCTGCATCAGGGACTTCCCGGCGCCCCGTCCGATCCGTCCCCCTACCGCCCGTCCTCCCGCCGCTTCGCCGACCCGGTGCACCTGCGGATCGAGGCCGTCCCCGAGTACGCGTACCTGACTGCGGAGCAACGACAAAGGGCCGAGGAGCTGACCCGCCGGGCCGTCCGCCTGCGTGAGGAGGTCCTCGGGCACGACGGCCTGATCGACCGCGACGCCGTCTGGGCGCTCAAGCGCGAGGCCCTGGAGCTGCTGCACGAGGTGCCGCGTGGGCCCGGCCGGCAGGCCGCGTACGAGGCGTTCCGGCGTCGCGAGGACGAGTGGCTGCGCCGGCACGCGCTGTGGAGTGCCCTGGCCGAGGTGCACGGCGCGGACTGGCACCACTGGCCGAAGGGCCTGCGTCACCCGGACGGCCCACAGATCGAGCAGGTGGAGAAGGAACTCCAGGAGCGGGTGGAGTTCCACGGATGGCTCGCCTGGCAGGTCGACCAGCAGCTCGCCGACGCCCAGCGCGCCGCGCGCGAGGCCGGGATGCCGGTCGGCCTGATCCACGACCTCGCGGTCGGCGTGCACCCGGACGGCGCGGACGCCTGGGCGCTGCAGGACGTCCTCGCCGGGGGCATCTCGGTGGGCGCCCCGCCGGACGCCTTCAACGCGCACGGCCAGGACTGGGGCCTGCCGCCCTGGCGCCCGGACGCGCTCGCCGAGGCCGGCTACGCCCCGTACGCGGAGCTGCTGCGAGCGACGACACGGCACGCCGGGGCGCTGCGCATCGACCACGTCATGGGCTTCTTCCGCCTCTGGTGGGTACCGGCCGGGCACCCGCCCACCGAGGGCGCCTACGTCCGCTACGACGCGGAGGCGATGCTCGGGGTGCTGGCCCTGGAGGCGCACCGGGCCGGGACGGCGGTGATCGGCGAGGACCTGGGGACGGTCGAGCCGGGTGTACGGGAGGAGCTGGCGGCGCGCGGTGTGCTCGGCACCTCGGTCCTCTGGTTCGAGCGGGACTGGCAGGCCGGCGGCGGCATCCTGGCCCCGGAGCGCTGGCGGCCGGGCTGTCTGGCCACTCTCACCACCCATGACCTGCCGAGTACCGCGGCCCGGCTCTCCGGTGAGCACGTCGAGCTGCGTCACCGGCTGGGCCTGCTGGCCCGCCCGCTGGGGGAGGAACAGGAAGAGGCGGCCGGGGAGCTGGCGGACTGGCGGGCGGAACTGGCCGAGCTGGGGCTGATCACCCCGGGCGAGCCGCTGTCGATGCCCGTGCTGTACCGCTTCCTGCGGGCGACTCCGGCGGAGCTGGTCGGCGTCTGGCTGCCGGACCTGGTCGGGGACCCGCGCCCGCAGAACCTGCCGGGCACCTGGGACCAGTACCCGAACTGGCGCCTCCCGGTCGCGGACGCCGCGGGCGACCCGGTCACCCTCGACCGCCTCGCCACCACCCCCACGGCCCGCCTCCTCGCCCACCTCCTCGCCCCGCCCAGGCCCCACGACCCGTCCCGTTGACCGCCGGAGCCCGACGCCGGTCGGCCCCCACCCCACCAGGCCGACCCCGACGCGCGCCCTCCCATAAGCGGCGGGTAAGTTGGAAACGTGGACAAGAGGAACGCTTTGCGAGCCGGCGCGGTCTCCGCAACGGTCACGCTGATGATGCTGCTGTCGTCGCCCGCCATGGCCTTCACCAGGGATGACGGTGACGACCCCGGTTCCGGCCTGAGCGTCGGCCAGACCCTCGGCCTGTACGTGTTTCTCCCGATCGTCGCCTTCGTGGTCATCGCGGCGCTGGCCGGTCTGCCGTACGGCAAGGGCAAGAAGAAGTAACCACCGCGCCCGAAGGTCCACCAGGACCCGCACGGCCCGCGCGACCCGCACGACCCGCACGACCCCGAAGGGGCGCCGGACGATCCGTCCGGCGCCCCTTCGGCGGTTCCAGCCTCAGTCGAGAGGCGCAGAGCCGGTCAGCGGCTCCCGGCCGCCCGGTCCGCCGCCTGGGCCTTGAGCGCGCGCTCGACCCCGGCCCGCGACTCGACGACCTGGCGTCGCAGCGCCGGCGCCGGCTCGGCCGAGGCCAGCCAGGCGTCGGTGGTCTCCAGCGTCGCGGTCGTGACCTGCAGCGCCGGGTACAGCCCGACGATGATCTGCTGCGAGATCTCGTGGCTGCGGGTCTCCCAGATGCCCTTCACCGCCGCGAAGTACTTCTCCGCGTACGGCGCGAGCAGTTCGCGCTGGTCGGACTGCTGGAAGCCGGCGATGACGGCCTCCTGCACGTAGTTGGTCAGCGTGTCGGACTCCACCACCGACGCCCAGGCCTGCGCCTTGGCCTCGGCGGTCGGCCGGGCGGCGCGGCAGGTGGCCGCGTGCTCCTGGCCGGCCGCGGTGTTGTCGCGCTCCAGCTCGGCGGCGATGAGGGCCTCGTCCGCGCGGCCGGTGGCCGCGAGGCGGGTGAGCAGCGTCCAGCGCAGCTCGGTGTCGACCGCGAGGCCCTTGATCTCGACGGAGCCGTCCAGCAGCCCGGCGAGCAGCTCGAGCTGACCGTCCGTGCGGGCGACCGAGGCGAGGGCGCGGGCCCAGGCCAGCTGGTGGTCGCTGCCGGGCTCGGCGGCGCGCAGGTGTTCCTCGGCGGCGGCGGCCCAGCGGGAGAGGCCTTCCTCGCGCCAGTCCGGGTCGGTGTACCCGTCGAGGGCGAGCTTGACCTGGCGGTGCACGGACTGCACGACGCCGATGTCGGACTCGCGGCCGATGCCGGACAGCGCGAGCGCCAGGTAGTCGCGGGCGGCGAGTTCGCCGTCGCGGGTCATGTCCCAGGCGGAGGCCCAGCACAGCGCGCGGGGGAGCGAGTCGGTGAAGCCGCCGAGGTGCTCGGTGACGACGGCCAGCGAGTCCTCGTCGAGCCGGATCTTGGCGTACGAGAGGTCGTCGTCGTTCAGCAGGACGACGGCCGGGCGGTGACGCCCGACCAGCTCGGGCACCTCGGTGCGCGGGCCGTCGACGTCCAGCTCGATCCGGTCGGTGCGCACCAGCGCGTCGCCGTTCAGCTCGTACAGGCCGACCGCGATGCGGTGCGGCCGCAGCACGGCCTCGCCCTTGGCGCCGGCGGGCAGCGCGGGGGCTTCCTGCAGCACGGCGAAGGACTCGATCTCGCCGTCGGTGTTCAGCGTGATGGCGGGGCGCAGCACGTTGATGCCGGCGGTCTCCAGCCAGGAGTTGGACCAGGCCTTGAGGTCGCGGCCGCTGGCCTCCTCGAGGGCGCCGAGCAGGTCGCTGAGCCGGGTGTTGCCCCAGGCGTGGCGCTTGAAGTAGGCCTGCACGCCCTGGAAGAAGGCGTCCTGGCCGACGTAGGCCACCAGCTGCTTGAGCACCGAGGCGCCCTTGGCGTAGGTGATGCCGTCGAAGTTGACCTGGACGTCCTCCAGGTCGTTGATGTCGGCCATGATCGGGTGGGTGGACGGCAGCTGGTCCTGCCGGTAGGCCCAGGTCTTCATCTGGTTGGCGAAGGTGGTCCAGGAGTTCGGCCACTTGGAGCCGGGGGCCTCGGCCTGGCAGACGGCCTCGGCGAAGGTGGCGAAGGACTCGTTCAGCCAGAGGTCGTTCCACCACTCCATGGTGACGAGGTTGCCGAACCACATGTGGGCGAGCTCGTGCAGGATCGTCGCGGCGCGGGACTCGTACGCGGCGTCGGTGACCTTGGAGCGGAACACGTACTGGTCGCGGAGGGTGACGGCGCCCGCGTTCTCCATCGCGCCGGCGTTGAACTCCGGGACGAACAGCTGGTCGTACTTCGCGAACGGGTACGGGAAGTCGAACTTCTCCTGGAAGTAGTCGAAGCCCTGCTTGGTGACCTCGAAGATGGCCTCCGGGTCGAGGAACTCGCGCAGCGAGGGCCGGCAGTAGATGCCCAGCGGCACCTTCTGCTCACCGTTCTCGTAGCTGTCGAAGACGCCGACGTACGGGCCGGCGACCAGTGCGGTGATGTAGCTGGAGATCCGGCCGGTGGGCTCGAACGTCCAGACCTGGGTGTCGCCGTCGCCGACCGGGGTCGGGGTCGGCGAGTTGGAGACCACGACCCAGCCCTTGGGAGCGGTCACGGTGAACGCGAACGTGGCCTTCAGGTCGGGCTGTTCGAAGGTGGCGAAGACCCGGCGGGCGTCCGGCACCTCGAACTGGGTGTACAGGTAGGTCTCGCCGTCGACCGGGTCGACGAACCGGTGCAGGCCCTCACCGGTGTTGGTGTACGCGCAGTCGGCGACGATCCGCAGCTCGTTCTCGGCGGCCAGGTTCGGCAGCGGGATGCGGCTGTCGGCGAAGCTCGCCGGGTCGAGCGAGACGCCGTTGAGGGTGATCTCCTCGACGCTCGGGGCGACGAGGTCGATGAAGGTGTCCGCGCCGGGCGTGGTGGCGGTGAACCGGACCACGGTGGTGGACCGGAAGGTGCCACCGTCGCGGGCCGAGCCCAGGTCGAGCTCGATGTCGTACGCGTCCACGCGGAGCAGATCGGCCCGGGTGCGGGCCTCGTCGCGGGTCAGGTTTGTGCCGGGCACTCGCTGCACTCCTTTGTCAGGCTGATGGTCCGAATCCTCGCATGTCCAACGCATCGGACCGCCGAAAATTCACGGGCGGGACGGGCCCGGGCTGTTCGCCCGTGCCCGCCCCGCCCGTGTGCGGTCGCGGCCTCATCGGTCACTACGTCATCGGCCGCGCCCGCGTCGGCCACGTCCGCGTCCGTCGCGCCCGCGTGGGCCGCGACGAGGGGTCATGCCCCCGGCGTCACTTCTTCCACTTGGTCAGCGGACCGTCGGTGGCGCTGTAGCGACGGAAGGCGTACACCGCGCTGCCGTCGTCCGAGATGAGGTACTCGGAGGTGCTGGTGCCGATGTCCAGGCCGTTCGGCATCGCGATGGTGCCGATGTCGGTCATCGAGCCGTCGGTCGGGGAGAGCGTCACCAGGCGGGCCGGCTTGTCGTAGCCCTGCTCGACGACGGCGCGGACCTTGCCGTCCTTGTCGGTGCCGGAGACCAGGCGCATGTCGTTGCTGGCCGAGGTGGCGGCGGCCGCCCACAGGCGCTTGCCGGTGTTCAGGTCGTAGGCGTTGATGCCCGGCTTGGTTCCGCTGACCTGGACGTACAGCGTGGAACCGCTGACCACGTTCCGGGTGAGGGCCTCGCCCTGGCCGGACAGGCGCAGGCTGTCCGAGCCGGGCTCCTTGACGGACATCTGGTTGCCCGGCTTGTTGTCCTTGTCGAACGGCAGGATGTAGTCGCCCTGCGGGCCGCTGGACATCAGCAGGACGAGCGGCTTGTCCTGGACGACCTGGTCGACCTCTTCGATGCTGCCGGTCAGGGTGATCGGCGTGCTGGCCGCCTTGCCCGTCTCGGCGTTCACGATGACGAGCTGGGACTTCGGGCCGCTGCCGCCGTAGCAGCGGTCGCTGACCGCGATCTGGGCGCCGGCCGCCCGGCCGTGCAGGCTGCAGTCCTTGTCGCGCGGCTGGAACTGCCAGGCCGCCAGGCCGTTGGCGATGTTCAGGGCGCCGACCGTGCTGCCGCCGATGGCGACGACGTTGTCGGTGACGCTCAGGGTCGGCGAGGACATCCGGTCGGCCGAGGCCTTGACGCTCCAGAGCAGCTTGCCCTGGTTGAGGTCGACGGCGCCGATGGTGGAGCAGTCGCTGTCACCGGTGTTGAAGGCGATGGCGGCGATGCCCTTGGAGTTGGCCCCGTACGAGGCGGTGCAGATCTCCTTGCTGCCGGCCGGGACGGGGATGGTCCAGGCCTCCTTGCCGTCCGTCAGGTTGTAGGCCTTGACGCCGCTGCTGTCGACGCGGATGGCGAGCTTGTCGGTGCCCCAGACGCCGAGCATCTGGTTCGAGCTGTCCGTGTTGGCGCCCTTGGGGGCGCTCCAGGCGACGTTGAAGGTGGCGCCCTTGACGACGGGACCGGGGCTGGTGCCACCGGAGCCGCCGTCGGTGGTGCCGCCGTCGGCGACGGGGCCCGGGTTCGGGCCCGGCGTGGGGGTGGGGTCGTCCTTGAGCAGGACGACCAGGGCGGCCACGATCGCGATCGCCAGCACACCGCCGATGATCCCGCCCCACAGCATCACGGGGTTGCGCTGCTTGGGCGCGGTGGGAGCGGCGGGAGCGCCGGGGTAGGTGTACCCGGGCTGCTGCTGCGGGAAGGCGTAGCCGCCGGTGGTGTAGCCCTGCCCGCCGTCCTGGCCGTACGGGGCACCGGCCACCGGGTCGTACGGACCGACCGGCGGGTCGTACGGACCGACCGGCGCACCGGCCGGCGGCGGGGCCTGCGCGGGGAAGCCGCCGGCCGCGGTCGGCGCGTACGCCGCGTAGTCGGCGCCACCGACGGGCGGCTGCGCGGGCGGTGCCGGCGGCTGTGCGGGCGGCGGCCCGGCGGGCGCGGCCGGGCCCGGGATGGCCGAGCCGTCGAGCTGAGTCATCTGGTCCGCGACGGCGGCCGGATCGACGCCACCGCCTGGCGGCCGTCCGAACGAGACGCCCCGGTTGTCCTGCGGACCGTTGCCGGGCGTTTCGCCTGCCCCCGGCGTAGGGTGATCCCCTGCCATCTGATTCCCCGTCATGTCTGGAAGCGTCCCCGCGCCGGTACCGTTCCCGGTTCCGGTGGGACGGGTGAGAATTGGGCACCATGCTAGTGGTGTGTGGTTTTCGGCCGCCGCCAGGACCGCCGAACCCCGTCCTCGCAGGTCCCGGCCGTGCAACACCTTCACCCCCCGATCACCCGGCCCCCACCCCCGACACCGCGGCGTGACCCCGGGCCCCTCCCCCCACGGCCCGGCCCCCCCCACACCCCGGCACCACCCGGCCGAACGCCCGGCGCCCCACCCCACTCCCCGCCCCCACCCGGCCGAACGTCCGTCCCCACCCCGCCCCCACCCGGCTCCCCGGGCTGTCACTTCCCGCACCCGACCGTCCCCGTCGACACCCCCACCCCCGCCCCTGGGCCGTACCCTTCAGGAGTTGAAGGGGACACCCGGCGGAGGGTTCCCCGCCCTGGGAGGGTGGATCATGTCGACGGACACACCGGGCTCGCAGTCATCCCTGCACCGGGCGAACCTGGAGCGGGTGCTGCGCGCGGTGCGGATGGCCGGCTCGCTGACCCAGGCCGAGATCGCCCGCAGCACCGGCCTCTCCGCGGCCACCGTGTCCAACATCGTGCGGGAACTGAAGGCGAGCGGCACCGTCGTGGTCGCCGACACCTCCTCCGGCGGCCGCCGGGCCCGCAGTGTCTCGCTCAGCGGCGACGCCGGCATCGTGGTCGGCATCGACTTCGGCCACACCCACCTGCGGGTCGCGGTCGGCAACCTGGCGCACCGGGTGCTGGCCGAGGAGAGCGCCCCGATCGACGTGGACGTCTCCGCCCAGCAGGGCTTCGACCGGGCCGAGGCGATGGTCGAGCGGCTGCTGGCGCAGGCCGGGTTCCGTCCGGACAAGGTGATCGGTGTCGGCCTCGGCGTGCCCGGCCCGATCGACGTGGAGACCGGCGCGCTCGGCTCCACCGCGATCCTGCCCGGCTGGACGGGCATCGCCCCCGGCCGGGAGCTGGGCGAGCGGCTCGGCATGCCGGTGCACGTGGACAACGACGCCAACCTCGGTGCGCTCGGCGAGCTGGTCTGGGGGGCCGGCCGCGGGCTGAGCGACCTCGCCTACATCAAGATCGCCAGCGGTGTCGGCGCCGGCCTGGTGGTGAACGGCCAGATCTACCGCGGCCCGGGCGGTACGGCGGGTGAGATCGGGCACATCACCCTGGACGAGGCCGGGCCGGTCTGCCGCTGCGGCAACCGGGGCTGCCTGGAGACCTTCGTCGGCTCCCGCTACCTGCTCTCCCTGCTCGCCTCCACCCTCGGCCCGGACCTCTCGCTCCCCCGGGTGGTCGAGCTGGCCCACCAGGGCGACCTCGGCTGCCGCCGGGTGATCGCCGACGCCGGCCGGCAGATCGGTACCGGCGTCGCGACCCTGTGCAACCTGCTCAACCCGCGCCGGGTGATCCTCGGCGGCGACCTCGCCGAGGCCGGTGAGCTGGTGCTCGCCCCGATCCGGGACTCGGTGGCCCGCTACGCCATCCCCAGCGCCGCCCGGCAGCTGTCGGTGGTCCCCGGCACCCTCGGCGGCCGGGCCGAGGTGCTTGGCGCGCTGGCGCTGGTGATGAGCGAGATGGGCGAGTCCGGAGCCCTGGGCCGCGCCTAGCGCTGCCGGTCACCGCCCCGAAACCGACCTGAAGGCGGACCCGAAGGCGACCGCCCCGAAACCGACCCGAAGGCGACCGACATAAAGGCGATCGAACGCCTGTCCGTCAATGCGGCGTGACCCGCACCCCCCGGCCGACCTCCCGGAATGGCGATAACCGAACGGTGGCACCGGGCGCGCCGCTCGGTGTCCGGCAAGCGGACATTAGACTCGACCGGTCGGTACCGGCCGCGACCGCCGGCCTGCCGCCGGACCGGGCAGCGACGCCCGTCGGACCGCCCGCGGTCCGCGAACACTGAACGAGGAGGAACGGGTGGCCCTGCTGACCCGCATTCGGGGACCGCGCGATCTCGACCGGCTCACGCCCGGACAGCTGGCCGCACTGGCCCAGGAGATCCGGACCTTCCTGGTGACCGAGGTCTCCAAGACGGGCGGACACCTCGGGCCCAACCTCGGCGTGGTGGAGCTCACCATCGCGCTGCACCGGGTCTTCGACTCGCCGCGCGACCGCATCCTCTTCGACACCGGCCACCAGAGCTACGTGCACAAGCTGCTCACCGGCCGCCAGGACTTCTCCCGGCTGAAGATGAGCGGCGGCCTGTCCGGCTACCCCTCGCGCGCCGAGTCCGAGCACGACGTGATCGAGAACTCGCACGCCTCCACGGTCCTCTCGTACGCCGACGGCCTGGCCAAGGCCAACAAGATCCAGGGCAAGGCGGACCCGGTCGTCGCCGTCATCGGTGACGGCGCGCTCACCGGCGGCATGGCCTGGGAGGCGCTCAACAACATCGCCGACGCCAAGGACCTGCCGGTCGTCATCGTCGTCAACGACAACGAGCGCTCGTACTCGCCGACCATCGGCGGCCTCGCCAACCACCTCGCCACGCTGCGCACCACCCAGGGCTACGAGCGCTTCCTCTCCTGGGGCAAGGACGCCCTGCAGCGCACCCCGGTGGTCGGCCAGCAGCTCTTCGAGACGCTGCACGGCGCCAAGAAGGGCCTCAAGGACTTCATCGCCCCGCAGGGCATGTTCGAGGACCTCGGCCTCAAGTACATCGGCCCGATCGACGGCCACGACCTGACCGCCCTGGAGTCCGCGCTGACCAAGGCGCGCGGCTTCGGCGGCCCGGTCATCGTGCACTGCCTCACCGAGAAGGGCCGCGGCTACCACGCCGCCGAGAACAACGACGAGGACCGCTTCCACGCCGTCGGCGTGATCCACCCGGACACCGGCCTGCCGGTCAAGAACTCGGGCAAGGACTGGACCTCGGTCTTCGGCGAGGAGATGGTCGCGCTCGGCCACGAGCGCGAGGACATCGTCGGCATCACCGCCGCCATGCTGCACCCGGTGGGCCTGGCCCCGTTCGCGGAGGCCTTCCCGGACCGGACCTTCGACGTCGGCATCGCCGAGCAGCACGCCGTGACGAGCGCGGCCGGCCTGGCCACCAACGGGCTGCACCCGGTCTTCGCGGTCTACGCGACCTTCCTGAACCGGGCCTTCGACCAGGTCCTGATGGACGTCGCCCTGCACAAGCTGGGCGTCACCTTCGTGCTGGACCGGGCCGGGGTCACCGGCACCGACGGCGCCTCGCACAACGGCATGTGGGACATGTCGATCCTGCAGGTCATCCCGACCCTGCGGATGGCAGCCCCGCGCGACGCCGACCAGCTGCGCGCCCAGCTGCGCGAGGCCGTCGAGGTCAAGGACGCCCCGACGGTCGTCCGGTACTCCAAGGGCACGGTCGGTGCGCCCGTCGCCGCGGTCGGCCGGATCGGCGGCATGGACGTGCTGCGCGCCGCCGAGGAGCCCTCGGGCACCCACCGCGCCGACGTGCTGATCGTCTCGGTCGGCGCGATGGCCCCCACCAGCCTGGAGGTCGCCGACCTGCTGGCCGCCCAGGGCGTCACCGCCACCGTGGTGGACCCGCGCTGGGTCAAGCCGGTGGACCGGGCCCTGCCGGGCCTGGCCGCCGAGCACCGGGTGGTCGTCACAATCGAGGACAACGGCCGGGTCGGCGGCGTCGGCGCCGCCGTGTCGCAGGCGCTGCGGGACGCGGACGTGGATCTGCCGGTGCGCGACTTCGGCATTCCGCAGGAGTTCCTGGACCACGCGAGCCGGAACGAGATCCTGGCCGAGATCGGCCTGAATGCCCCGGACATCGCCCGCAAGGTGACGGCCCTGGTCGCCAGCCTGGACGCGGCGCCGGTCGACGCCTGACCGGAGGTCGTCACAAGGAACGACCGCCTGATTCCGACAGGTGATGGGCCGTTCCGGCGACGACCGTTCGTCCTAACTCTGTAACAGTTCGTCACGGAACAAGCTGACAATCGTACTGAAAGGCGGGACCGGCGCCGCCCGCGCCGATCCCGCCCGGTAGGTTGTCAACCGTGCCGACCCCCACCCGCATCCGCCCCGCCGGACTGGCCGAGCGCCTGCCCGAGCGCGTCCGTACCCACGTCCGAACCGGGTACTGGACCAGGCTGGTGCCGGTTCTCGCGCTGGTCGCGCTGGTCACCCACATCCCCTCCTTCGCCCGGCCCGTCTGGAGCCCGGACGAGGGCTTCCTGGCCACCCAGGCCCGGATGCTGGCGGACGGCGGAGTGCTGTACGACACCGTGGTGGACCGCAAGCCCCCGCTGCTGCCCTGGCTCTACCAGGCCTGCTTCGCGGTCTTCGGCTCCGCCTCGCTCTGGCCGCAGCGCACCCTGGCCGTGGTGGCCCACCTGGTCACCGCGATCCTGCTGGCCTCGATCGCCCGCGGCCGCTGGGGCAACCGGGCCGGCGCCGGCGCGGGCCTGCTCTACCTGCTGGTCTCCATCGGGCTCTCCCCGGAGGACACCCAGGCGGCGACCTTCGAGGTCTTCATGCTGCCGGCCATGGTGGCCGCCTTCCGGTACGCCGAGCGGCGCCGCTGGCTGGCCGCGGGCATCGCGGTGGCGCTCTGCTCGCTGACCAAGCAGACCGGCGGCGCGGTGCTGCTGCCGGTGCTCTGGATGCTCTTCCAGGACACCCGTCGGCGCGGGGTGCGCTGGCCGCCCGCGCTGTTCAAGATCGGGTTCGGTTTCATCCTGCCGATAGCGCTGGTCGCGGTGATCCTCACCAAGCCCAAGGGCTTCCTCTTCTGGGTGGTCACCGGCAGCGGCGACTACGCCTCCTTCGGGGGCGCCTGGCTGCAGATGGCCGGCCGCGCGCTCGGCAACTCGGCCATCCTGGCCGTGGCCGGCCTGGGCTTCCTGCTCCCGGTCGGGCGCCGGCTCTGGCTCAAGTACCGCCACCGCCCGCTGCCGGTGGCCGGCGAGGAGCACGGCTCGACCACCGACCTGTGGGTCTGGCTGGTCTCCTCGGTCGTCGCGGTCAGCGTGGGCTTCCACTTCTTCGGCCACTACTACCTGCAGCTGATCCCGCCGCTGGTGCTGCTGGGCACCGGGGCGGTCGCCACCTCGGCGATCCGCTGGAAGCCCGTCCTGCTGTACACCACGGTCGCCGCCACGGTGTTCTGGGGCCTCGCGCTGGCCTGGCCCGGGGAGCGGCTCAACCGCACCACCGAGGTCGCCACCGCCGTCGCCGCCCAGACCACCCCCAAGGACACCGTGCTGGTCTGGGGCATGCACCCCGAGCTGTACTGGCTGGCCGACCGCAAGCCCGCCAGCCGCTACCTGACGGCCGGCTTCCTCACCAACTACAGCGGCGGCAAGGACGGCAGCGCCAACGTCGGCGAGCAGTTCAGCGTCTCCAACGCCTGGCAGACCTTCGACAAGGAGCTGGCCAACGGCCTGCCCGAGGTCGTGGTCGACGACTCCGGCGTCGCCCCGTACCAGCCGGTCATGGTCCCGCGGATCGAGAACCTGCTGGACACCCACTACGAGATGGTCGGCGTCTTCGCCGACACCGTGGTCTACCGCCTCAAGCACTGAGCCCGCAGCCCCCGCACACAACGGCTGAGCCCGCACGCGACGACGGAGTCGCACACGACGACGGAGCCCCGGTGACCACCAGGTCACCGGGGCTCCGTCGTATCGCCGGGCCTTACGCGGGCACCGAGGCCACGCCGGGGGCCAGGAACGGCTTGCCGTTCACGCGCTCCGAGATGCCCTCACGGTCCAGGTACGGGGTGATCCCGCCCAGGTGGAAGGGCCAGCCGGCACCGGTGATCATGCAGAGGTCGATGTCCTGCGCCTCGGCGACGACACCCTCCTCCAGCATCAGGCCGATCTCCTGGGCCACGGCCTCCAGGGCGCGGGCGCGGACCTGCTCCTCGGTGAGCACCGAGTCGCCGAAGGTCAGCAGCTCCAGCACCTCGGGGTCGAGGACCTGCTGGCCGTCCGTCCAGGTGTAGAAGCCGCGCTTGCCGGCCTTGACGACCTTGGCGAGGTTCTCGGAGACGGTGAACCGCTCCGGGAAGGCCCCGCGCAGGGTCTCCGAGACGTGCAGGGCGATGGCCGGGCCGACCAGCTCCAGCAGCACGATCGGGGACATCGGCAGGCCGAGCGGCTCGACGGCCTTCTCGACGTCGGCGATCGGGGTGCCCTCGTCGATGATGCTCTGGATCTCGCCCATGAAGCGGGTGAGGATCCGGTTCACCACGAACGCCGGGGCGTCCTTGCACAGCACCGAGGTCTTCTTCAGCTTCTTCGACACGGCGAAGGCGGTGGCCAGCGACGCGTCGTCGGTGTTGTCGCCGCGGACGATCTCCAGCAGCGGCAGGATCGCGACCGGGTTGAAGAAGTGGAAGCCGACGACCCGCTCGGGGTGCTTCAGCTTCGAGGCCATCTCGGTGACCGACAGCGAGGAGGTGTTGGTCGCCAGCACGCAGGTCGGCGAGACCACGTTCTCCAGGTCCGCGAAGACGGTCTGCTTGACGCCCATCTCCTCGAACACGGCCTCGATGACGAAGTCCGCGTCGCCGAAGGCGGCGGCCTTGTCGAGCGAGCCGGAGACCAGGCCCTTGAGACGGTTGGCCTTGTCCTGGCCGATGCGGCCCTTGGAGAGCAGCTTGTCGATCTCGGCGTGGACGTAGCCGACGCCCTTGTCGACGCGCTCCTGGTCGATGTCGGTGAGGACCACCGGCACCTCCAGACGACGGGCGAACAGCAGCGCCAGCTGCGAGGCCATCAGGCCGGCGCCGACGACGCCCACCTTGGAGACCGGGCGGGCCAGCGACTTGTCCGGCGCGCCGACCGGGCGCTTGGCCCGGCGCTGCACCAGGTTGAAGGCGTAGATGCCGCTGCGCAGCTCGCCGCTCATGATGAGGTCGGCCAGGGCCGCGTCCTCGGCGTCGAAGCCCGCCTGCAGGTCGGCGTCCTTGACCTGGGCGATGATGTCCAGCGCCTTGTAGGCGGCCGGCGCGGCGCCGTGCACCTTGGCGTCGGCGACCAGACGGCCCCAGGCGACGGCGTCGTCCCAGGCCTTGCCGCGGTCGATCTCCTCGCGGGCGACGACGACCTCGCCCTTGAGGACCTTGGCGGCCCACAGCAGCGACTGCTCCAGGAAGTCGGCCGGCTCGAAGATCGCGTCGGCGATCCCCAGCTCGAACACGTCCTTGCCCTTGAGCTGCTTGTTCTGGTTCATCGAGTTCTCGATGATGACCTTGATCGCCTTCGAGGGGCCGATCAGGTTCGGCAGGATGCTGCAGCCGCCCCAGCCCGGGACGAGGCCCAGGAAGACCTCCGGCAGCGAGAACGCCGGGACGCCCGCGCTGACCGTGCGGTAGGTGGCGTGCAGGCCGACCTCGACGCCGCCGCCCATCGCCGCGCCGTTGTAGAAGGCGAAGGTGGGGACGGGCAGCGCGGCGATCCGCTTGAAGACCTCGTGGCCGCCCTTGCCGATGGCCAGCGCGTCCGCGTGCTCCTTGAGCAGCTCGACGCCCTTGAGGTCGGCGCCGACCGCGAAGATGAACGGCTTGCCGGTGATCGCGGCGCCGACGATCTTGCCCTCGGCGGCCTCGGCCTCGACCTGGTCCAGCGCGGCGGACAGCTTGAGCAGCGAGCCCGGGCCGAAGGTGGTCGGCTTGGTGTGGTCGAAGCCGTTGTCCAGGGTGATCAGGGCCAGCTTGCCGGCCTGCAGCGGCAGGTCCAGGTGGCGCACGTGGGCGGTCGTGACGACCTCGCCCGGGAACAGCTCGGCGCCGTGCTGGAGCAGCTCAGTGGTGTTGCTCATGCTCACTTACCACCCTCGAAGTGGGGGTTCTCCCAGATGATGGTGCCGCCCATGCCGAACCCGATGCACATCGTGGTGAGGCCGTAGCGGACGTCCGGGCGCTGCTCGAAGCGGCGGGCCAGCTGGTTCATCAGGCGCACGCCGGAGGAGGCCAGGGGGTGGCCGAAGGCGATCGCGCCGCCGAACGGGTTGACCCGCTCGTCGTCGTCCGCGATGCCGTAGTGGTCGAGGAAGGACAGCACCTGGACGGCGAAGGCCTCGTTGACCTCGAAGGCCTGGATGTCGTCGATGGTCAGACCGGCCTTGGCCAGGGCCTTCTCGGTGGCCGGGACCGGGCCGATGCCCATGACCTCGGGCTCGACGCCGGCGAAGGCGTAGGAGACCATGCGCATCTTGACCGGGAGGCCGAGCTCCTCGGCGACGTCCTCGGCGGCCAGCAGCGAGGCGGTGGCGCCGTCGTTCAGACCGGCCGAGTTGCCCGCGGTGATGTTGCCGTGCGGGCGGAACGGGGTCTTGAGGTTCGCCAGCGACTCCATCGTGGTGCCCGGGCGCATCGGCTCGTCCACGGTGGCCAGGCCCCAGCCGGTCTCGCCGACCTCGGGGTTGGTGTTGCGGATCGAGATCGGCACCAGGTCCGGCTGGATGTCGCCGTTGGCGTACGCCTTGGCGGCCTTCTCCTGGGAGCGCACGGCGTAGGCGTCGCAGCGCTCCTTGGTGATGTGCGGGAAGCGGTCGTGCAGGTTCTCCGCGGTCATGCCCATGAACAGGGCGGACTCGTCGACCAGCTTCTCGGAGACGAAGCGCGGGTTCGGGTCGACGCCCTCGCCCATCGGGTGGCGGCCCATGTGCTCGACGCCGCCGGCCACGACCACGTCGTAGGCGCCGAAGGCGATGCCGCCGGCCGTGGCGGTCACCGCGGTCAGCGCGCCGGCGCACATGCGGTCGATCGAGTAGCCCGGGACGGACTTCGGCAGGCCGGCCAGCAGGGCGGCGGTGCGCCCGATGGTCAGACCCTGGTCGCCGATCTGCGTGGTGGCCGCCACGGCGACCTCGTCGATGCGCTCGACGGGCAGGTTCGGGTTACGGCGCACGAGCTCCCGGATGCACTTGACGACGAGGTCGTCGGCGCGCGTCTCGTGGTAGATGCCCTTCGGGCCGGCCTTGCCGAACGGGGTGCGGACGCCATCGACGAAGACGACGTCCCTCGCGGTACGAGGCACGGGGGCTCTCCTCCCAGGGACCAACATTTGAGGTGGGCAGGCTGCCGCCGGCGAAAGACCCGAGCGGCGCCGCTTCACGGTCATGCTACCCGTCGGTAACCAACCTGCCCAGGCCCCTCGGACGGTTCTGACCGTGTGTCCCGCGACACGTCCGACCAGGAACGCTGCCCCGGGTACAACGAGCGGGCGCGCGAGCGGGGACGACGAAGGGGATGCCGCCCGTACGGACGGCATCCCCTCCGGGGTCCTGCCGGGGTCAGGCCTCGGCCGCCGAGGTCGCCGCCGGGGTCGCGGCCGAGGCGAACGCAGCGGCCATCGCGGGCGCCACCAGGTCCACCTGCCACTGCCGGGCACCGAGCCGGCGCAGCGCGGCGGCCACACCCTCGGGGCCGCGGTCGGCCGGCGGCTCCCAGGAGACCCGCCGGACCAGGTCCGGGGTGATCAGGTTCTCGGCCGGCAGGTGGTGCCGCTCGGCCAGCTCGCTGACCGCGCTGCGCGCACCGGAGAGCCGGGCGGCGGCCACCGGGTCCTTCTCCGCCCAGGCGCGCGGCGGCGGCGGTCCGTCGTGCGGCGCGGCGGCCGGCGGCAGCTGGCCCTCCGGGATCTCCCGGCCGCGCTGCACGGCGGCCAGCCACTGCTCCAGCTGGCGCCGGTGCACCCGCGGCCCGAAACCCTGGACAGCCTGCAGCGAGGCGATGTTCAGCGGCATGGCCAGCGCGGCGTTGACGATCGCGGCGTCCGAGAGCACCCGGCCAGGGGAGACGTCGCGCTCCTGCGCCATCCGGTCGCGCGCCAGCCACAGCTCGCGCACCACGGCCAGCTGGCGGCGCCGCCGGACCTTGTGCAACTGCGAGGTGCGCCGCCACGGGTCGGTGCGCGGGGCCGGGCGGGGCGCGGCGGCGATCGCCGCGAACTCCTCCAGGGCCCAGTCGAGCTTGCCCTGGGCGTCCAGCTCCTGTTCGAGTGCGTCGCGCAGCTCGACCAGCACCTCGACGTCCAGAGCGGCGTAGCGAAGCCACGGCTCGGGCAGCGGGCGGGTGGACCAGTCGACCGCCGAGTGCTCCTTGGCCAGGCTCAGGCCGAGCACGTTCTCGGTCATCGGTCCGAGGCCGACCCGGGCGAAGCCGGCGATCCGCCCGGCCAGCTCGGTGTCGAAGAGACGCCGGGGTCTCATGCCGACCTCGGCCAGGCAGGGCAGGTCCTGGGTGGCGGCGTGCACCACCCATTCGGCGTCCTCGAGGGCGGCGTTGAGCGCGCTGAGGTCGGGGCAGGCGATCGGGTCGATCAGGGCGGAGCCGGAGCCCGCGCGGCGCAGCTGGATGAGGTACGCGCGCTGCCCGTAGCGGTAGCCGGAGGCGCGCTCGGCGTCGACGGCGACAGGCCCGGTGCCCGCGGCGAAGGCCGCGATCGTGGCGGCCAGCGCCTGCTCGTCCGCCACGACGGGCGGGATCCCCTCCTTCGGCTCGAGGAGCGGGACCGGGGCTGCTTCTTCTGGGATGGCTGCTACGGCGTCGGTCACCCCCCAAGGGTACGACGGACCTCGCGACCGGGAGTGTTGTCGGACTGGTCAGACGGATACTCACCCCTTAGTCGCCCGCTCGCCTCCGGGGCGCCCAGTGACTCACCCGCTCGCCTCAAGGGTGTCTCGGGGCGGGGACTCACCCGCTCGCCTCAAGGGTGTCTCGGGGCGGGGACTCACCCGCTCGCGTCGGGTGCTCGCCCGCTTGCTGAGGGGGCCCAGGCAACGGCGCGGCGGCCGAGGAGGAAACGTTCCTCCTCGGCCGCCGCGGCGGTCCGGAGCGCTCGGCTCAGTGGATGATCCCGGTGCGCAGCGCGACGGCGACCATGCCGGCGCGGTCGCCGGTGCCCAGCTTGCGGGCGATCCGGGCGAGGTGGCTCTTCACCGTGAGCGCCGACAGGCCCATTGCCACGCCGATCGCCTTGTTCGACTGCCCCTCGGCGACCAGCCGCAGCACCTCGACCTCGCGGCCGGACAGTTCGCGGTAGGCGGCCTGCTGGGGGCCCGGGGCACCGGGCGCACCGGGGGCTCCGGGGGCTCCCGGTGCACCGGTGGCTCCCGGCATGCCCGGCATCCCGGGGCGGCGCATCCGGCCGGCCAGCCCGGCGGCGCCGAGCGGCATGCCCGGGCGGCCCGGCATCGCGACGTTCGTCCGGGTGCCGGTGACCACGTAGCCCTTGACGCCGCCGGCCAGCGCGCTGCGGACCGCGCCGATGTCGTCGGCGGCGGACAGTGCCAGGCCGTTGGGCCAGCCCGCGGCGCGGGTCTCGGCGAGGATGGTCAGCCCGGAGCCGTCGGGCAGGTGTACGTCGGCGACGCAGATGTCGCGTGGGGTGGAGACCCGGGGGCGGGCCTCGGCGATCGAGGACACCTCGATCACGTCCCGGACGCCGAGCGCCCACAGGTGACGGGTGACGGTGTTTCGGACGCGGGGATCGGCGATGACCACCATGGCGGTGGGCTTGGTCGGGCGGTAGGCGACCACGTTTGCGGGGTGCTCAAGAAGGACCGACACCAGGCCTCCTGCGGGGAGTGGCGGACGGAACCCCGATGGGGGCGGTCGGAGTGTTCCGCGTTCGGAAAGGGTCACAGTCTGCTTCGGCAGCAACCGTGCCCGGCTTTAGCAAAAGATCACGATCTAGTGAGTAACAATACGGACAAATCGCGCAAATGATTGATGCGACATGCTTGGTATTCGCACAAAATCGATCAGATTCGATGCTGATCGGTCGGTATCGACCGGTTAATTGACACAGAGCGGGTCCGAAGTCACACTCCGTCAGTCCTGGGAGTGGCGTCCGGCCGCCCGCGGTCGACGAGCCC
The DNA here is from genome assembly GCF_055576085.1 of Kitasatospora sp. NPDC033851. Taxonomy (NCBI): domain Bacteria; kingdom Bacillati; phylum Actinomycetota; class Actinomycetes; order Kitasatosporales; family Streptomycetaceae; genus Kitasatospora; species Kitasatospora sp. NPDC033851. The sequence goes on from NZ_JBVIRL010000007.1 coordinate 150,153, forward strand.
CGACGCCACCCGTCAGTGCGGCCGCGGGCGTCGCCTGGCGGGCATCGGGACCACTCCACCGAGTGACGGCACCTCGGCGGGCCCCTGCGGCGCCGGTGCGACCGGCGGCAGGCCGGCGCTGATGCAGAGCAGGTCCGCCCAGGCCGCCAGGTGCCGCTCGAAACGGCCGTCGGCCGGGGTCCAGGACGCCCGGATCTCGATCTCGGTCGACGACGGGCGGTCCGCCAGACCGCCGAAGTACTGGGACGCGCACCTGGTCACCGTGCCGGACGGCTCCGCGTACCCGGCGCCGTGCGCCTGCAGTGAGTCCAGCAGCCAGGCCCAGCCGACCTCGCAGAGCATCGGGTCGCCGGCCATCTCCGGCTCCAGCTCGGCCCGGGTCATCGTGACCACCCGGAACTCACCGTTCCAGGCCTCCTGTCCGGCCGGGTCGTACAGCAGCACCAGACGGCCGTCCGCCAACTCCTCGCCATCCACCTCGACCGCGGCGGTCACCGCGAAGGCGTGCGGGGCCAGCCGACGCGGCGCCGGCGCGGGGGAGAGCTGCACCTCGGGCCGCAACCGGGCCCCGTCAAGGGCCGCCACGGCAGCCCGGAACTCGCTCGGCGCCCCCTCGCGACCCGTTCCGCCACCTGCTCCGCCACCCTGTGCGGGGTGCCCTCCGACCGCTGCCATGACCCGAAGACTAGGTCGAAAACCCGGGTTATCGCCGCAACTTCTCTCCCAGCGGCGTGCCGGAACGGCAAACCCGGGCAGATCTTGGAGGAACCGACGAGACCGGCCGGGAAGGGGTCCCCGGGACGCGTGCGAAGATTTGACGCGTGAGCGAGACTACGGCAGACCCGACGGCGGCCTCGAACAACGGCCGGACCACCCCCGCGCGCCGCGGCGCCGCGTACGACTCCGCGTTCCTGCGCGCCTGCCGGCAGGAGCCGGTGCCGCACACGCCCGTCTGGTTCATGCGCCAGGCCGGCCGCTCGCTGCCCGAGTACCTGAAGGTCCGCGAGGGCATCCCCATGCTGGAGTCCTGCATGCGGCCCGAGCTGGTCAAGGAGATCACCCTGCAGCCGGTGCGCCGGCACAAGGTGGACGCCGCGATCTTCTTCAGCGACATCGTGGTGCCGCTCAAGGCGGTCGGCATCGACGTCGACATCAAGCCCGGCATCGGCCCCGTCATCGCCGACCCGATCCGCACCTTCGACGACCTCCAGCGGCTGCGCCCGCTCGAGCCGGACGACGTCCCCTACATCACCGAGGCCATCGGCCTGCTGGTGGACGAACTCGGCGAGACCCCGCTGATCGGCTTCGCCGGCGCGCCCTACACGCTGGCCAGCTACCTGGTCGAGGGCGGCCCGTCCAAGAACCACGAGAACACCAAGGCCATGATGTACGGGCAGCCCGAGCTGTGGGCCGCCCTCGTGGACCGGCTCGCCGACATCACCTCGGCCTTCCTCAAGGTGCAGATCGAGGCCGGCGCCTCGGCGGTCCAGCTGTTCGACTCCTGGGTCGGCTCGCTCGCGCCGGAGGACTACCGCCGCTCGGTGATGCCGGCCAGCACCAAGGTCTTCGACGCCGTCGCCGGGTACGGCGTGCCGCGCATCCACTTCGGCGTCGGCACCGGCGAACTGCTCGGTCTGATGGGCCAGGCCGGCGCGGACATCGTCGGCGTCGACTGGCGGGTGCCGCTGAACGTCGCCGCCGAGCGGGTCGGCCCCGGCAAGGGCCTGCAGGGCAACCTTGACCCGGCGGTGCTGTTCGCGCCCACCGAGGTCGTGGAGGCCAAGGCCCGCGAGGTGCTGCAGGCCGCCGAGGCGCTCGGCACCAGCGGCCACATCTTCAACCTCGGCCACGGCGTCATGCCGTCCATGGACCCGGACGCGCTCAGCCGGCTCGTTGCCTTCGTCCACGAGGCCAGCGCGCGCTGACCCCTCCACGGTGGCGGGCCTCCGGATCCCGGGGGCCCGCTACCCGGCGGTGACCTCGATCCCCGCGCGCCGCAGCAGCGCCGCCGTCACCCCGTCTCCGGGGCGCAGCTCCCCGGTGAACGTCCCGTCGTACACCTGCCCGCAGCCGCACGACGGGCTGCGCGCCATCAGCACCGCCCGCCGCGCCCCCGCCGCCTCCGCGGCGGCGAGCGCCGCCCGGGCGCCGGCCAGGAACTCCCCGGTGCAGTCCGCCCCGGTCGCGTCCACCACCCGCGCCCGCCCGTCCAGCACGTCCGCGCCGTCCCCGCCCACGATCTCCGCCGGCGGCCGCGGCGTCGGCAACCCGCCCGCCCCCTCCGGGCACACCACCACGGCCCGCCCCTCCTCCACCAGGCGCAGCGCACCCTCGGAGGTCTTCGCCCGCCCGTCGTACCGGCACGGCACGCCGGCCAGACACGCACTCACCATGATCGGCTCCATAGCACACACCCTAAGCGGCGGTTCCTCGTGTCCTTGAACTCGCTATCTTGGGGTCATGAGTGAGCTGCCGGACTGGATGTACGCCCCCAGAGACGAGGGTTGGTTCGCCGACGACCTCGACCACCTGCCGCAGGCGCCGCGGCACACCGAACTGATCGATGGAGCCCTGGCCTTCATGATGTCCCCGCAGCGCTCGTGGCACAGTCAGGTGGTGTCGCGGCTAACCGCCGTGTTGGAGCACTCGGTTCCTGATGGAACGGTCGCCGAGCGTGAGATGACAATCAAGCTTGACCCGCGCAACCGGCCGGAGCCTGACGTGGTGGTAGCCACCGCGGCGTACGACCCGGACCGGACCTGGTACGCCCCCGCTGACGTGGTGCTCGTCGTGGAGGTCGTCTCCCCTGAGTCCGCCCATCGCGACCGCACTGTAAAGGTCCGCAAGTACGCCGAAGCGGGTATCCCGCACTACTGGATCGTCGAGGAGGAGGACGGCTTGCCGGTCGTGCACGTCTATGAATTGGACGTCCCGACCTCCACGTACGTGGCTGCCGGGATCTTCCGGGGCACGCTGGAACGGCCGGTGCCGTTCCCCGTCGCCGTCGATCTCGCTGGGCTTGTGCCCCGGTCGAAGCGAGCGGGGGATTGAGGGTTCGGTGTAAGGACCTGCGAGACTGCGAGGCATGTCGGATGCACGGGTCGTCGTCGTCGGTGGTGGGATCGCGGGGCTGGCTGCGGCCGCTTTTCTGAGCGGAGCGGCCGGGGGTGCGCCGCGGGCGCGGGTGACGGTGCTGGAGGCGTCGGGGCGGGTCGGCGGGAAGCTGTGGGGCGGGGAGGTCGGCGGGGTCCGGGTGGACCTCGGGGCCGAGTCGGTGCTGGCCCGGCGGCCGGAGGCGGTGGAGCTGGCGCGGGCGGTCGGGCTGGGGGAGGAGCTGGAGCCGCCGACCACCGCGAAGGCGGCGATCTGGACGCGCGGGGCGCTGCGGCCGCTGCCGGGCGGGCAGGTGATGGGGGTGCCGGGCGACCTGGAGGCGCTGGCGGCGTCCGGGGTGCTCACCGCGGAGGGGCTGGAGCGGGCCCGGCACGAGGAGCCGACCGAGGTGGGGGAGGACGTCGCGATCGGCCGCTACGTCGCCGACCGGCTGGGCCGGGAGGTGGTGGACCGGCTGGTCGAGCCGCTGCTGGGCGGCGTCTACGCCGGTCGCGCCGACGAGATCTCGCTGCGCGCCGCCGTACCGCAGCTGCTGGCGATCGCCCGGGGCGGTGGTTCGCTGGTCGAGGGGGTGCACGAGCTGGCGTCCCGGCCGCAGGTGGTCGGTAGCCCGGTGTTCAACGGTCTGCGCGGGGGCCTCGGCACCCTGCCGGAGGCGGTCGCCGCGGCCTGCGTCAAGGCGGGTGTGGACCTGCGCACGGACGCCCCGGTGGACGAGCTGCGCCGCACCCCCGACGGCTGGCGGGTGGTGACCGGCGGCGAGGTGCTGCACGCGGACGCCGTGGTGCTGGCGGTCCCGGCCCCGGCCGCGGCCCGGCTGCTGCGCGCGGACGCCCCGGCGGCCGCCGTCGAGCTGGACACCGTCGAGTACGCGGGCATGGCGCTGGTGACGCTGGCGTTCCGGCGTTCCGATCTGGCCGAACTCCCCAGCGGCAGCGGGTTCCTGGTGCCGCCGGTGGACGGGCGGCGGATCAAGGCGTCGACCTTCTCCTCCAACAAGTGGGGCTGGCTGGAGCGCTCCGCGCCGGACGCGTTCCTGCTGCGCACCTCGCTGGGCCGGCACCGCGAGGAGGAGGCGCTGGGCCTGCCGGACGAGGAGCTGGTGGCCCGCTCGCTGGCGGACCTGCGGGAGGCGATCGGGCTGACCGCCCGGCCGTACGACACCTTCGTCTCACGCTTCACGGCCGGCCTGCCGCAGTACCCGGTGGGTCACCCGGACCGGGTGGCCAGGGTCCGGGCGGCGGCCGAGCGGGTGGGCGCGCTGGCGCTGTGCGGCGCCGCGTACGACGGGGTGGGCATTCCGGCGTGCATCGGATCGGCGGCCGCCGCGGTGGCCGCCGTCGACAGACTGTTGACCCCGGCGACCGGGGAAGGTTCCACGGAGAGGACAATGGGCGCATGACTGAGAGCGTTGAGCGGGAGCCGGAGCAGCGGCCCGAGAAGAAGAAGGCGCGCGACCTGAACCAGGTCATCCGCTACACGATGTGGTCGGTGTTCAAGCTCAAGGGCGCCCTGCCCGAGGACCGCGCCGCCCTGGCCGCCGAGGTGGACGAGCTGTTCGAGCAGCTGGCCGCGAAGGACGTGACCGTGCGCGGCACGTACGACGTCTCCGCTCTGCGCGCGGACGCCGACATCATGGTCTGGTGGCACGCCGAGGACTCGGACGACCTCCAGGAGGCGTACAACCGCTTCCGTCGCACCGGCCTGGGCCGCCACCTGGAGCCGGTCTGGTCGAACATGGCGCTGCACCGCCCGGCCGAGTTCAACAAGTCGCACATCCCGGCCTTCCTGGCCGACGAGCGCGCGCGCGACTACGTCTGCGTGTACCCGTTCGTGCGCTCCTACGAGTGGTACCTGCTGCCGGACGAGGAGCGGCGCGCGATGCTCGCCGAGCACGGCAAGATGGCGCGCGGCTACCCGGACGTGCGGGCCAACACGGTCGCCTCGTTCGCGCTCGGCGACTACGAGTGGCTGCTCGCCTTCGAGGCGGACGAGCTGCACCGGATCGTCGACCTGATGCGCGACCTGCGCCCGTCCCGGGCCCGGCTGCACGTCCGCGAGGAGGTGCCGTTCTTCACCGGCCGCCGCAAGCCGGTCAGCGAGCTGCTGAACGGCCTGGTCTGAGCGACCGCGGTTCCTTCGGAGGCCGGTTCCCCTACGTACGGGGAACCGGCCTCCGCCGTTGTGACGCCCGTTGTGACGCGCCGTGGTGACGCCCGGGCGGGCCCGGGCGGCGGGCTCAGGTGCGGTGGGGGCGCAGGGCGGCGCGCAGGCGGGCGTCGGGGAGGACGGCCGGGCCGTTCATGGCGACGGCGGTGAGCAGTTCGCGCTCCTCGTCGTCGGCGAGGCCGCGCTGGCGGGCCGGGCGGACCTCGCGCAGCACCTCCTGGCCGATCGGGGAGGCCCAGCGGGTGTAGGGGTAGACGTCGACCCGGGCCATCAGCAGGGTGCCCGAGGTGAGCACCAGCGGCAGCGAGAACCAGGCGAGCGGGGCGAGGGTGTCACCGCCGGTGAAGCCGCTGACGGCCAGCGAGACGGCCAGCAGGAGCAGCGACAGCAGCAGCGCGTGCCGGACCTGCCGGACCACCACGACGGTGTTGCGCTGCACCAGGGCCGGGGTGGCCAGGCCGGCCAGCGAGAGCCGGGCGCCGATCTCCAGCACGGTGGGGTGCTCGGCCATCGCCCGGCGCAGCTCGTCCGTGCGGCACTGGCCCTCGGGGCCGACGGTGGCGATGACGGCCCGTTCCAGGCGGCTGCGGCCCCTGGGGTCGACCACGGTGGTCCAGCCGGTGTGCGCCAGGTGCAGCCGGCCCCGGCCGGCCATCAGGACGAGGGCCAGTTCGACCACCCGGTCCGGGCCGCCGGCCAGGTAGGCGGTCTCGTAGAGCCCGATGCCGACGGCTTCCGGTGGGCGCAGCCCGTCCTGTTCGGCCAGGGCGTCGGCGGTGGCGGTCATTCGGACCAGCCGGAGGCAGGAGAGCACCGCCGCGACACAGGCCGGTATCAGGAACAGCAACCACATGGCCTTGTTCTATGCCTGGCCCGATGGTGCGGGGAACGCCTTCCCGGTCCGCGATACCGAACTGTGACGTCGGCCGTGGGACGAACCGCGACGGTACGACGAGCCGAAACCGTGCGATTTCCCCTCGGCGCGGGCCGGGCGGGCGTCAGGAGCCGCCGCAGCCGCCGCCGCAGCTCGAGCCGCAGCTGGATCCGCAGCTGGAGGACGAGGAGCCGCAGCTGGACGACGACCCGCAGCTGCTGGAGCCGGAGCTGCAGCTGGACGAGCCGCAGCTGGACGACCCGGAGCCGGAGGAACCACACCAGGAGCTCGAGGAGCACGAGGTGGAGGACGACGAACACGAGGAGGAGGACGAGGACGACGAGGCGAACCAGGACGAGCTCGCGGAAGCCTGCCGCATCGCCTCCTCCTCGGCTGTCGCGGCCAGCATCGCGGCCTCCAGCTCCTGGTTCTCCAGCCCGGCGGCGGCCAGCCCGCCCAGCGCGAGCGCGCCCAGCAGCGCGCCGCCCACCAGCTTGGGCGACACACCGGAGCTGGGCGTCCACGGCGAGCCGTCCATCAGGGTCAGCTGGCGCGTCCCGGCCGGGGTGATCCGGCCCTTGACCGGCCTCGTGGCGAGTAGCGAGACGGCGCCCGCGAACAGCAGGAAGCCCGGGATCCAGAGGTTGGGGTGGACAGGCCCGTAGACGCCGTCGATCAGCTCGGAGGCCACGGCGAAGGCCACGACGACGAGCATCGCGAGCCAGAGCAGCCGACGGGCGGTCCGGGCCCGGTGCATCCGTTCGGGGCGGCGCATCAACCCGCGGTCGGCGAGCCGGTCGCCGATCTCCTGGACGGCCGCGGAGCGCATCACCATGCGGCGCAGCGGGGCGAGTTCACGGCTGCCGGTGGGCCCGGCGGCCTCCTGGATCGCCTGGTCGACGGCGTCGTACGGCTTGCCGCCGGTGAGCGTGACCAGGCCGGAGCGGCTGATCACGACCTGTTCGCCCAGGTGCATCCGGACGAGGGCGGTGTCGAAGACCCGGCCCGGTCCGCCGGACAGGAACGCGGTGTCGAGCAGCGGCAGACCGCGGCCGGGCAGGCCCTTGGCGTACGGGACGTGGCCGATCCGCTGCCGGGTGTGGGCGGCGTACAGGGCGGCGGCCACCAGCAGGGCGGCCGGGATGATGAAGTAACTGTCGTGCCACATGGGCGGTTCCCCCGGAATGACGATGGGTCGCTAGCCGTGCAGGGCCCGGCGCAGACGCGCGAGCGGGCCGGACGGCCGTACGGGTGCCGGGTGGAGCCACTGCTCCAGGGCCCGGCGGTGGTCGGTGGCGGGCTGGCCGCCGTCGGTGAGCACCCACTGGGCGAAGGCCCGGGCGTCGGCGCGGTAGCCGCCGTTCTGCGGGTGGGTGCGGGCGTAGCGGAGGAAGAGCGGCCCGTACTGCTCCCCGAGCAGGCGGGGCAGCTCCGGGGCCACCTTGGCGGTGGTGTCGCGCCGCTTGGCGGCGAGGCCGGTGGCCTGGGCGCCGACCTGGGCCGGGTCGAAGCCGGGCGGGACGGGCCCGCCGGCCACCAGGGCGGCCAGCAGCTCCTCCTGGCGCCGGGCCAGGCGCTCCCGGGCGGCGGTGGCGTCCCGGGGCGCGGTCGGGCCGGCCGTCGTGGTCGGATCGGTCGCCCCGGTGGGGCCGGTGGCCGTGGTGAGGTTGCCCATCCGCCGGGTGCTCCCCTCCAGCACCCGGCGGATGGCGTCCAGTTCACCGGCCAGCTCGCTGGGCGGCGGGAAGTTGGCGTCCCGCTCCAGCAGGACGCCGGGCGGTGCGATCCGGGCGCAGAGCTCGGCCAGCACCTCCAGCACGGGTTCGGTGACGGGGTGGGCGTGCGTGTCGTGCCAGATCCCGTCGACCAGGGTGCCGCCCGCGACGTGGACGTAGGCGAGCGCCTCCAGCGGCAGGCGGTCGAGTTCTGCGGCCGGGTCGACGCCGAGGTTGACCCGGTTGGTGTGCAGGTTGGCGACGTCGATCAGCAGCCGGACGCCGGTGCGCTCGACCAGCTCGGCGAGGAACTGACCCTCGGTGAACTCGTCGTCCGGCCAGGCGAGCTGGGCGGCTATGTTCTCCAGGGCGAGCGGCACCGGGAGCTGGTCCTGGGCGATCCGGACGTTCTCGGCGATCACCCGCAGCGAGTCCCGGGTCCGGGGTACGGGCAGCAGGTGGCCGGCCTCCAGGCCGCCGGCCCGGACGAAGGCCAGGTGCTCGGTGACCAGCGGGGAGCCGAGTGCCAGGGCGGTGTCGGCGAGTTGGGCGAGGCGGCCGGGATCGGGCAGGTCGGCGCCGCCGAGGCCGAGGCCGACGCCGTGCGGGACGACGGTGACGCCGCGTTCGCGCAGCACCGTCAGCGAGTGGGGCAGGTGGTCGGCGCAGATGTTCTCGGCGACCACCTCGACCCAGTCCAGGCCGGGTTGGCGCTCGACCACGGTGTCGATCTCGCCGCGCCAGCCGAGGCCGACGCCCAGGCGGGTGGGGGCGGAGGGGTCGCCGGTGGTCCGTACGGGCAGGGCCAGGGCAGGGGAAGTCATCGGTTCGCCCCCTTCTGAGGGCCGGGGTGGGAAGGGCCGTCGGGTGGTGCGGGCGTCGTCGGCAGGACCACGCGGCCGTTGTTGCTGAGGATGTCCCCGAGCGGGGTGGCTGCCAAGCCTCACCCGGTCTTCTCAGAGCATTATTTGAGCTTGCCGTTCTGATGATAATGGACTTCGATCCCCGGCCGAGGCCGTCCCCGCAGGTGAGGCGCCGTTCCGGCGGTAAATCGGAGGCGGTGCGGGGGCGTGCCCGGCTAGCGTGGGAACCCATGATTTCTTTGACTTCTTCGACTTCCCTGACCATCCGTGAATTCCGCCCCGAAGACGCCGATGCGGTGGCGGCCGCCCACCGGGCCGGGCGCGAGCACCTGGTGATGTCCGCCGAGGCCCTGCTCTGGCTGAACGACCAGCCCAACCCCGACGAGCACTTCCGCACCTTCGTCGCCGAGTGCGACGGCCGGGTGGTCGGCGCGGTGCGCTGCGCGCTGGTGCTCGGGACGACGGCCGCCGGCGTCGGGTACGCCAACGGCAGTGTGCTGCCGGAGTTCCGGCGGCGCGGCGCGGCCACCGCGCTGCTGGCCGCGGCCGAACGGCACCTGGCCGAGCACGGGGTGACCGAACTGCACACCTGGCTGGACGACGAGCCCGCCTCGCTGGCCTTCGGCGCAGCCCGGGGCTACGAGATCGGGCGCGCGGCCCAGTTCGGCGGGCGGGACCTGGCGCTGCCGCTGCCGCAGGCGCCCGTACGGCCGGCCGGCGTCGAGCTGCGCCCGGCCACCGACTGGGCGGACGACCCGCGCCCGCTGTTCCTGGTCGATGCGGACGCCCTCCGGGACGAGCCCGGCGAGGTGCCGATGGACGCCCTGGAGTACGAGGACTGGCTGCGCAGCTTCTGGGCCCGACCGGACCTGGACCGGGCGCTGACCGTCGTCGCCGTGATGGACGGCGAACCGGCCGCGTTCACCATGGCGCAGACCGACGGCGTGGACCGCTACTGGTCCGCGTTCAGCGCCAGCCGCCGGGCCTTCCGCGGGCGCGGCCTGGTCAAGCTGGCCAAGCTGGAGTCGCTGCGCCTGGCGGCCGCGGCGGGCTACCGGCGCGCGTACACCTCCAACGACGAGACCAACGCGCCGATGCTCGCGATCAACGCATGGCTCGGGTACGAGCGCTGCGCGGGGGAGCGCAAGGGCATCAAGCGCCTGAAGTGACCCTCGGTGCGGTGATTCTGACGCTCGGAATTGCCGCGAGGGGGTATTTCGGCCACGGGCGGGGACTTAACCAGGGCACACAGTTCGTGGTCGAGTCTTCCTCCGAGGGGATGATATGGACCTTCTGCTCCAGGTGTTGGTCGCATCGGTTCCGGCCGTGATCGGCTTCCTCGCGGCCCACTCCCTCGCCCGGACCAGACTGTTCCTGCGCTACGGCTTCCTGCGGGCGCTGCTGGCGCCGTACAGCCGGGTGCAGATCATCACGCCGAGCATCGAGGTCGCGGAGTTCGCCTTCACCACGGACGGCTGCCAGCTGACCAGCCGCGGGCCTAAGAACGTGCTGTTCATGCCGATGGCCGAGGCGAGGGCCATAGCGGAACTCACCGACCTGCTGCGCAAGGTCAACCGGAAGGCGACGATCGAGCTGGTGGTGGCGGGCGCGCAGGACCCGCGGATGCCGACCTTCTCGATCGGTGGCCCGAGCGTCAACGCCTACTCCGGCGGCGTGCTGGACGCGGTGTTCCCCGACTTCGCGATCGAGTACCCGGAGGCGGCCCGCGCCCGGTGGGGCGGAATGACCTTCGAGGCGCTGTTCAACCCGACCGGGGAGCTGATCCGCGACCACGGCTTCATCTTCGTGACCCGCACGCCCCGGCACGCGCCCTGCGTGGTGCTCTGCGGGGTGTTCGCGTTCGGCTCGGCGATGGCGGTGGAGGCGCTGACCACGGCGAGCCGGACCTCCCCGCTGGCGGCGCTCTTCCGCTCGGGGGAGAAAGGATTCGTCGCGGTGGAGGGCCGGGTGATCGGGCTGGACACCGTGGACGTCACGGTCGAGGTCTGCCGCGTCCTGCCCGCGCCCCGGTCGGAGGTCCCGTCGGGCTTCCGGGGCGAGGTGCCCGTCAGTCGTCCCGAACAGTGAGATAATTGGTCTCGACCACGTGGTGCGAATCCGGACAGCACGGGCGAGACCGGGTCATGAACTCCTGGTGGACGTACAGGTTTTGCCCCACTCCTGGCGCATCATGGGCATAATCGCGCACATGACGATCAACCGTGCGAACGTGAGCGCGATTGCCGAGGACCTGTACGTGTGGCTCCCCCCGAAGCGGGGCTGGGGCCTGGCCAACTGCGGCCTGCTGGCCTCCGAGACGACCGCGCTCTGGATCGACACCCCCTACGACCCCTCGATGGCCGGGGAGTTCCTCGCCGCGAGCCGCCGGCTGCTGCCGGCCGGGGTCGAGGTCGACCGGGTGGTCGTCACCCACGCCAACGGCGACCACCTGTGGGGCGCCGGGGTGCTACCGGACGCCGAGGTGATCGCCACCCGCGAGGCGCTGGAGCACATCCACTGGGAGCCCACCCCGCAGCAGCAGCACGCCCTCGTCACCAACAGCGACCCGGACTCCCTGCTCGGCGGCTACCTCAGGGAGCACTTCGGGCGGTTCGACTGGTCCGGCACCGACCCGGTGCACCCGGACACCGTCTTCACCGGCGAGCTGGAGCTGCGGGTCGGCCGCTACCCCGTGCAGATCACCAGCCTGCCCGCCGCCCACACCGGCGGCGACCTGATGGTCCACCTCCCGCACCAGCGCGCGGTGTTCACCGGCGACGTGATCTTCGCCTCGACGCCCGAGCAGCCCGGCGACCACCCCTCGCACTGGGCCGGCCCACTGGAGAACATCGTCGGCGCCTGCGAGCAGGCCCTGGCCACCGGCGCGGAGATCTTCGTCCCCGGCCACGGCCCGGTGCTCGACCGCGAGGGCGTCCGGGAGCACATCGGCTACCTCGCGTACGTCCGCGAGCGCGCCCACACCCTGCACGCCGCCGGCATACCCGCGCTGGACGCCGCCCGGCGGGTGATCGCCGAGCAGCGCCACCCCGAACTCGGCCTGCCCGAGCGGCTGGTGCTCACCGTCGCGGCCGAGTACCGGCACCTGGACGGCTCGGCGGCGCCGGGCGCGCTGGACGCCATGGGACAGGTCGCCCTGGTCGCCCGGGAGCTGGCCGAGGACGCCGTCGCCCGGATCTCGCGCCCGCGCTCCGACCGGGGCTGAGCCCCCCGCCCGCCCAAGTCCGGCCCCGCCCGGAAACCGGCCCCGCTCGGAAACCGGCCCCGCCCCGGCCTCCTGGCCTGACCCGCCCGCCCCGCCCCGCCCCGTCCGGCCCGACCCGCAAGCACCCCCGAGGACTCCGATGACGCAGATCGCGCTGATCGCCCTGGCGCTGGTCGCCGCCGTGGCCGCGGCCGTGCTCGCCCGCGGCCGGGCGGGGGCCGTCGCCCGCGCGGCGGCCGCCGAGACCGCGCTCACCCGGGCCGAGGAGCGCGCCCGCGTCGCCGAGGGCCGGCTCGCCCGCGCCGAGCAGCAACTGCGCGAGGCGCAGGACACCGCCCGGCGCGCCACCGAGGAGGCCCGGCGGGCGGAGGGCCGCACCCGCGCCGCCGAGGACGCCGTCCACGAGGCGCAGGACACGGCCCGGGAAGCGCAGGAAGCCGTCCGGGACGCCGCCCAGCAGGGCGCCGCCGCGACCACCCGCGCCGAGGAGGCCGACCACCGCCGCGCCGCCGCCGAGGCCCGCGCCGCCGCGCTGCTCGCCGAGATCGGCCACCTCGCCCGCGAACGGGTCGCCGCCACCGCCGTACGGCTCACCCACGCCAACGCCCCGCTGGTCGGCCCGCTGGACCCGCAGGCCGCCGGCCCGGAGGCCGTCCGGGCCCTGCAGTCCGTCCTGGACGCCACCGCCGCCGCCCTCGCCGACGAGCGCGAACGGGTGGACGCCGCCGCCCGCGCCGCCATGCGCGGCGCCACCTCCCGGATCCAGACCCTGCTCTACCAGATCCAGAGCCTGGTCCAGCACCTCCAGCACGACAACGACGACCCCCGGCTGCTGGAGGTCGACTTCCGCAACGAGATCGCGCTGCGCCGGATCCAGACCGTCGGCGTGCTCTGCGAGGCCTGGCCGGGCCTGGCCCGCACCGACTCGCCGCTCGCCGAGGTCGTCGTCGGCGCGCTCTCCCGGGTGCCCGGCTACGGCCGGATCAAGGTCGCCAACCACCTGCGGGAGCACCGGCTCGCGGTGGTCGCCCGGGCCGCCGAGCCGATCGCCGTCACCATCGCCGAACTGCTCGCCAACGCCACCGCCTACTCCCACCCGGAGACCGACGTCCCGGTCACCGTCCAGCAGGTCGGCCGCGGCGCGCTGGTGATCATCGACGACAGCGGCATCGGCATGGACGAGGACCAGCTGCACCGCGCCCGCCGACTGCTCGCCGGCCCGCCGGACCTCCTGCTCACCGAACTCGGCAACCCGCCCAAGACCGGCTTCGCGGTGATCGGCAAACTGGCCCGCCAGTACGGCTTCTCCTGCCACATCGAGCCCTCGCCGTACGGCGGCATGCGGACCATCCTGCGCATCCCGGCCGGGCTGGTGACCGTCGTCGACGACGGGCGGCCGCTGTCGGTGCTCACCCCGCTGCCGCTGCGGGCCGGCGCCGGGCCCGCCCCCGCGCCCACCGTCGCCGCCGTCCCGCCGATGCGCGCCGCCGACGAGCAGGACGGCCCGCAGCTCGCCGACCGCCACCACCAGCCCGGGCCGCACCCGGCACCGGCCATCCACGTGGTACCCGACCCGGGCGCGAACGGCCCGGTGGCCGGCCCGGCTGCGGACGCGCCGGCTGCGGACTCCGGGGCCTCCCAGGGCTCTCCGGCCTCCCAGGGCTCTCCGGCCGCTCCGGAGTTCCCGACTTCTCCGGACTCTCCGGCCGCTCCGGAGTTCCCGACTTCTCCGGACTCTCCGGCCGATGACGGCACCGGCCTGCCCACCCGGCGCCGCCGCCGTCCGCTGGCCGCCGAGGAGGCCGGTACGCCCACCGCCACCGCCACCGCCACCGCCGCCCCCGGCCGGTCCCCCGAGCAGGCCGCCGCCCACTGGCAGGCGCTGCAGCAGGGCACCGACTCCGGCCGCGCCGCCGTGGCGCAGGCCGCCCGCGAGAGCGCCGCAGGGGAGCGTGCCGCCCGTGAGAGCGCCGCCCGCGAGAGCGCGCCGACCGAGGACAGCACGAGCACCGCCGGCAACCCCGCCACCCCCGGCGACCCCGTCGCCGCCCGCCCCACCGGTGACCACACCACCGGCCCGACGACCTTAGAAGGAGCCGAGCAGTGAGCAGCTCGCCGAGCCCGACCGCCACCGACGAGATCTCGTGGGTGCTGACCCCGCTGCTGGAGCTGCCGGGTGTGCTGCACGCGGTCATCGCCACCGGGGACGGCCTGGTCGAAGGCGCCTCGGGCGGCCTGGGGCGGGCCTCCGCCGAGCGGGTCGCCGCGATGACCGCCACGGTGCACGCCGCCGCCCGCGCGTTCACCACCGCGTTCACCGACACCGAGCGGCCGCGACTGGCCCAGACCGTGGTGGAGTCCGACCTCGGCTACGCCATCGTCGTCCCGGCCGGGGAGAACACCTCGCTCGCCGTGTTCACCGCCCCGGACGCTCAACTCGGCAACGTGTCATACCAGATGCAGGTGCAGGTCGCCGCCCTGGGCCGCGCGCTCGCGAGCCCGCCCCGGCGGCAGGACGACACCGCCCGGTCATGACCGCCGCCCCCCGCAGGCGGATGGTGCCCGCCTACCTGGCCACCGGCGGCCGCAGCCGTCCCGGCACCGAGGGCTTCGAGCGGCTCACCGTCCTGTTCGCCGACCGTGCCGACCCGCCGACCGGGCTCGAACCCGAACACCGCCGGCTCTGGGAACTGCTGCGCCCCGGCGCGCTGACCGTGGTGGAGGCCGCCGCGCACCTGCGCCTGCCGGTCAGCGCCACCGTCTTCCTCGCGGCCGATCTGGTCGCGGCGGGCTGTCTGCACGCCCGCGCGCCGATCCCGCGCGCCCAGCAGACCGACCGCTCCATCGTCGAGAGGCTCCTCGTTGGACTCCGTGCGCTCCGGTGACCGGGCCGGTGATTGGGCCGGTGACCCCGTAGGCCGGGCCGTCGGTGACCCGGTCGGGCAGCCGGCCGGTCGGCCGGCCGGGGTGGGCTACCTGCCCGACCGGGACCAGACGCTGATGAAGCTGGTGGTCGCCGGCCCGTTCGGGGTCGGCAAGACCACCCTCATCCGCACCCTCTCCGAGATCGCCACCCTGCACACCGAGGAGGCGATGACGGAGACCGGACGGCCGGTGGACGACCTGGCCGGCCTGCCCGAGAAGACCACCACCACCGTCGCCGTGGACTTCGGCCGGCTCACCCTGCCCGGCAACGTCGTGCTCTACATGTTCGGCACCCCCGGCCAGCGCCGCTTCTTCCCGCTCTGGCAGGACATCGCCCGCGGCGCCCTGGGCGCCCTGGTGCTCGCCGACACCCGTCGGCTGTCCGACTCCTTCGAGATCATGGACATGGTCGAGGAGCAGGGCCTGCCGTACGCCGTCGCCGTCAACTGCTTCCCGGACGCGCCGGTCCACCCGGTCGCGGTGCTCCGCGCCCACCTGGACCTGCACCCCGCCACCCCGCTGCTGCTCTGCGACGCCCGCGAGCGCGAGGCCAGCCTGGACGCGCTGATCGCGCTGGCCGAGCACGTGCTCGAGGCCCTGCCAGCCGCCTCCACCGCCTCCCAGGAGCGCCCGTGACCGTCGAGACCCGCCCGACCCCGATCCACGGCCCGGTCTTCGCCGCCGACCCCCAACTCGTGTACGAGCGGCTGCGCCGGCACGGCCCGGTCGCCCCGGTGGAGATCGCGCCCGGCGTGGAGGCCCTGCTGGTCACCGACTACCAGGCCGCCCTGGACCTGCTGCGCGACTCCGACACCTTCTCCAAGGACTCCCGCGCCTGGCAGCAGACCGTCCCGCCGGACTCCCCGCTGCTGCCGGTCCTCGGCTACCGCCCGACCGCCCTGTTCACCGACGGCGAGACGCACGCGCGCTACCGCGCGGCGATCACCGACGCCCTCGCGCTGTTCGAACCGCACCGGCTGCAGCGCCAGGTCGCCGAGACCGCCCACCGGCTGATCGACCGCTTCGCCGCGGTCGGCCGCGCCGACCTGATCGCCGAGTACGCCCGCCAGCTGCCCGCCTTCGTGCTCACCACCTGGTTCGGGGTGCCCGAGGAGCAGCACGCCGAGGTGGTCGCCGCGATCACCGGACTGATCGAGTCCACCGCGCAGGCCGGCGCCGCGTACGGGAAGCTCCTCGCGGTGGTCACCGCCATGGTCGCCGAGCGCCGCGAACGCCCCCGGCACGACCTCACCTCCTGGTTCGTCACCCACCCGGTCGGGCTGGACGACGACGAGGCGATCCGGCAGATCAGCCTGACCATGATCGCCGGGCACGAGCCGACCACCAACCTGATCGGCAACGCCCTGCTGCGCCTGCTCACCGACGCCCGCTACGCCGGCTCGCTGTTCGGCGGCGCGATGACCGCCTACCAGGCGATCGACGAGGTGCTCTGGCACGAACCGCCGCTGGCCAACCTCTCGGCCCACTACCCGCGCTACGACATCGTCTTCCACGGCCGCGAGATCAAGGCCGGCACCCTCCTGCTGGTCTCCTACGCGGCCGCCAACTCCCAGGCCGCGCCGCCCACCGACGGCGGCGAACTGCGCAGCGGTGAGAGCGCCCACCTGGCCTGGGCGGCCGGCCCGCACGCCTGCCCGGCCCGCGATCCGGCCCTGCTGATCGCGATCACCGCGATCGAGCAGCTGGGCAGCCGCCTCAGCGACCTCGAACTGGCCACCCCGGCCGAGGAGTTGCTTTGGCGCCCGGGCCCGTTCCACCGCGCCCTGGTGCACCTCCCGGTCCGCTTCGAGCCGACGGCGGGGTAGCGCCCGGACGGCACGAAAGCCGGGACGGCACGAAAGCCGGGACGGCACGGACCCGGACAGCACGGAGGCCCGGACACCGTGCGGTGTCCGGGCCTCCTGCCGCCCGTCCTACTCGGCGGGCCTGAGCGTCAGCGAGATGCTGTTGATGCAGTACCGCTGGTCCGTCGGCGTGCCGTAGCCCTCGCCGTCGAAGACGTGCCCAAGGTGCCCGCCGCAGCGCGCGCACCGCACCTCGACCCGGCGCATGCCGAGCGTGGTGTCCTCGATGTACTGGACCCGGTCCTCCGCCAGCGGCGCGTAGTACGACGGCCAGCCGCAGTGGCTGTCGAACTTGGTCTCGGAGCTGAACAGCTCCGCGCCGCAGGCCCGGCAGCCGTACACGCCGACCGTCTTGGTGTCGGTGTACTCACCGGCGAACGGGCGCTCGGTGCCCGCCTCGCGGAGCACGTGGTACTCCTCCGGGCTGAGCTGGGCGCGCCACTCGGCCTCGGACTTCTCGATCTCGTAGCTCATCACGGCTCCCGGTCGCGGTGGACGTACGTCAGACGTTGGAAGCAACGTTCGCGAGCTGCTCCAGAATTTCCGGCCCGAGGTTGGTGACGTCGCCCGCGCCCATGGTGAGCAGCAGGTCGCCGGGGCGGGCGAGGCCGGCCAGCAGGGCGGGGGCGGCGGCGAAGGAGTGCTCGGCGGTCACCTCGGCGCCGGCCCGGTGGGCCGCGTCGATGATCAGCTCGCTGGTCACGCCCGGGATCGGGTCCTCGCGGGCCGGGTAGATGTCCAGCACCACGGAGGCGTCGGCCAGCGCCAGGGCCTGGCCCATCTCCTCGGCGAGCTGCTGGGTGCGGCTGAACAGGTGCGGCTGGAAGACCACCAGCACCCGGCCCGCGCCGTCCAGGCCCTCGCGGATCGCCTCCAGGTCGGCGGCCATCTCGGTGGGGTGGTGGGCGTAGGAGTCGATCACCTGGACGCCGGCGGCCTCGCCCTTGAGCTGCAGGCGGCGGCGCACGCCGGTGTAGGCGCCGAGCGCCTTGGCCAGGTCGGCGGCCGGGACGCCCAGCGCGACGCCGGCGGCGAGCGCGGCGACGGCGTTGTGGGCGTAGTGGCGGCCGGGCACCGAGACGGTGAAGGTCAGCTCGGTGCCGTCCAGGACGACGGTGACCTCGCTGGTCATGCCGTGGGCGACCACCGAGAGGACCCGGACGTCGGCGTCCTCGGCGGCGCCGACGGTGACCACGTTCAGGCCCTCGCGGCCGGCCACCCGGGAGGTCAGCTCGCGGGCGCCGTCGTGGTCGGCCGAGACCACCAGGGTGCCGCCGGGGACGATCCGGCCGACGAAGGTCTCGAAGGACTCGTAGATCTCGTCGATCGAGGCGTAGTTGGCGTGGTGGTCCAGCTCCACGTTGAGCACGATCGCCACCTCGGGCGCGTACTTGTGGAAGCTGCGGTCGCTCTCGTCGGCCTCGGCGACGAAGATCTCGCCGGTGCCGTGGTGGGCGTTGGAGCCGGGCGCGTCGAGGTCGCCGCCGATCGCGTAGGACGGGTCGACGCCCAGCTCGCCGAGGGCGACGGCGAGCATGCTGGTGGTGGTGGTCTTGCCGTGGGTGCCGGCCACCGCGAGCGCGCGGCGGCCGCCCATCAGCGCGGCCAGCGCGTCGGAGCGGTGCACCACCGGGATGCCGCGCTCGCGGGCGGCGGCCAGCTCCGGGTTGTCGGTGCGGATCGCGCTGGAGACGACCACGCTGCTGGTGCCGTCCGGCACGTGCTCGGCGGCGTGGCCGACGTGCACGGTGGCACCGAGGGCGCGCAGCGCGAGGACGGTCTCGGACTCCTTGGAGTCGCTGCCGGAGACGCTGGCACCGCGCACTGCGAGGATCTTCGCCAGGCCGGACATCCCGGCGCCGCCGATGCCGATGAAGTGCGGGGCGTGCAGGTCGTGCGCGGCGTCGTTCAAGGCGTGGCTCCGTACGGGCGGGGGCAGACAGGTCAAGCGGACGGGTCGGTGCGTATCGACGTCACCCACGTCACCGACGTCGGAAACATCGGAAACGTCGGAAACGTCGCGGACGTCACAGGCGCCGGAACCGTCCTCGCGGGCGGACCGCAAGGACGATTCTGCACCACCGGCGCGCGGAGTCAGGAGTCGCTGGCGAACAGCCTCAGCACCGGCACCCCCACCTTGTGCCGGGCCTGGGAGGCCCAGTCGCGGTGGAAGAACTCCTCCACGAAGTGCGGGGAGGTGAGCACCACCACCTCGTCCGCCCGGTGCGCCTCGACGACCGCGCGCAGCCGTTCCAGGGGTTTCTCCTC
This sequence comes from Kitasatospora sp. NPDC033851, assembly GCF_055576085.1. Lineage (NCBI taxonomy): Bacteria > Bacillati > Actinomycetota > Actinomycetes > Kitasatosporales > Streptomycetaceae > Kitasatospora > Kitasatospora sp. NPDC033851. Next base: position 169,169 of record NZ_JBVIRL010000007.1, read on the forward strand.
GACCAGCTCGCCCACCGCCTCGGCTCCGGCCGAGCGCAGGTGGCGCAGGCTGTGCTCCAGCGACTCGGTGGCCACGGTGGGCCCGCTCTCGGACTCGTCGTGCTCGCGCACCACCTTGTCGAGGTGGCCGAGGGCGACGTCGTCCAGCGCCCGCAGCAGTTCGTCCTGCTTGCCGCGCGGCTGCATCAGGACGACGAAGGAGACCTTCTCGTCGCTGTGGAGCGTGGTGACGAGCTCCACGTCCGCGGCGGAGAGAGCCTTTTCGATCATCAGTACCGTCTTGAACACGTGAGTCCCTTCCAGTGGCCGGCCCCCGGGCCCCGGCATCGCATAACGGGATCACGATCGGGGGGTCACGGGGTCATTCCGAACCCAGGTGACGCAGGTAACGGGTGAAGAGGAATCCTTTCTGCTCGATCAATGAGACCAGCCGCATCCGCTGCACGTCAGGCATTTCCGCATCGTGGAGGATGCGCGGCGCGTCGCCGCCGGTGAGCAGCGGGGCCAGCGACAGGCACAGTTCGTCCACCAGGTCCGCCGCCGCGAGCTGCCCCAGCAGGCGCGGGCCGCCCTCGGCCAGCAGCCGGGTCCAGCCCCGCTCGGCCAGCGCCGCGACGCCCGCCCGCAGGTCCACCGAACCGGTGCCGGCGAGCACCAGGTCGGCCACCTCGGCGACCGCCCGGCGACGCTCCGCGGAGGCGTCCTCGGTGGTGATCACCACCGTTCTGACCAGCGGTTCCGTGAACAGTGGCGCGGTCAGGTCCAGCTGCAGCGAGCGGGTCACGACCGCGATCACCGGGGCCGGCGCCTGCCCCGCCGCGGTCCGGGCCGCCGCGAACTCCTTGCGGGCCCGGGCCGGCCGGTAGCCCTCGGCGCGGACCGTCTCCGCGCCCACCAGCACCACGTCCGACAGCGCCCGCAGCACCCCGAAGATCCGCTTGTCGGCGTCGCCGGAGAGCCCCTCGGACAGGCCGTCGAGCCGTGCCCCGCCGTCCAGGCCGGCCACCATGTTGGCGCGCAGCCAGGGGCGACCCCGATTCACCTGTTCGGGGTACGCGTACACGGCGGCGAGCGACTCCAGAGCGGCCGGATCGGCGACCGGCCGACCCAGCGGGCTGATCAACTGTTGCATGTCCTCAGTGTTCCACCGCAGGCCGTCCCCGGGCGGTTCGGAGGCGGCCGGGACCAGGCGTACCCTCTACTACCGTGCCCGCAGCCTCCCGCCCCGACACCGCGACCGAGTCCATAGCCACCGCGAGCGCGGCCGGCTCCCCGATCGCGCTCACCGACCGCCGCCCCGTCGTGCCCGCCGAGCGGCTGGTCGCCGAGATGGTTCCGCCGCCCCGGTTCGCCGGCGTGAGCTTCGGGTCGTACATCCCGGACCAGAGCCAGCCGAGCCAGTACGAGGCCGTCCAGGTCCTGGAGCAGTTCGCGGCCACCCTCGCGGGAGGAAACGGTTCCGCGCCCAAGCGCAGCTGGTTCCGCCGCTCCGCCCCCGCGCCCACCGGCCCGGCCGGGGTCTACCTCGACGGCGGCTACGGCGTCGGCAAGACCCACCTGCTCGCCTCGCTGTGGCACGCCGCGCCCGGCCCCAAGGCCTTCGGCACCTTCGTCGAGCTGACCAACCTGGTCGGCGCGCTCGGCTTCCAGCAGGCCGTCCGGACCCTCTCCGGGCACACGCTGCTCTGCATCGACGAGTTCGAGCTCGACGACCCGGGCGACACCGTGCTGGTCTCCACCCTGCTCGGCCGCCTGGTCGACAACGGCGTCAAGCTGTGCGCCACCTCGAACACCCTGCCGGAGAAGCTCGGCGAGGGCCGCTTCGCCGCCGCCGACTTCCTGCGCGAGATCCAGGGCCTGTCCGCGCACTTCCGCCCGCTGCGGATCGACGGCCAGGACTACCGCCACCGCGGCCTGCCCGACGCCCCGCCGCCGTACTCCGACGAGGCCGTCGAGGCCACCGCCGCCCGCACCCCCGGCGCCTCCCTGGACGGCTTCGACGCCCTGCTCGCCCACCTCTCCGCCGTCCACCCCAGCCGCTACGGCGCGCTGCTGGACGACGTCACCGCCGTCTGCCTGCGCGGCGTGCACCGGGTCGACGACCAGTCCACCGCCCTGCGCCTGGTCGTCCTGGCCGACCGCATGTACGACCGCGAACTGCCCATCACCGCTTCCGGGATCCCCTTCGACCAGGTCTTCCCCGAGGAACTGCTCCGCGGCGGCTACCGCAAGAAGTACCTGCGCGCCGTCTCCCGCCTGGTCGCCCTCGCCCGCGACAGCGAGAAGCTGAACGACAGCGAGCAGCTGACCCGGGGGTGAACCTCTTCGAGGGCGGGGGCCACGAGCTCGACCTGCGCAACGGCGCCACCGAGGTGCTGGTCGAGGTCCTGATGCTCGCGGTCACCGCCCTGGCCCGCCAGGGCTGGGAGTACGGCTTCGCCGCCGAGCTCGCCCGCCAGGACCAGCACCTGATGGGCCGCGGCACGGTGGGACTGCGCCTGGAGGACCTCGACTGGGGCCCCGACCCGGAACAGGGCCGCGCCTTCGCCCTCGCCGTCGTCGACCTGGCCCTCACCCGGCACCGCTGGGACGAGCTCGGCTACCACCCCCCGTACACCGAGGGCCACCTGCGCACCCTCCGCCGGATGGTCGAGGACACCCGCCCCACCGCCGTGCCGGCCTCCGGAGCCGCGGCCGGCCCGGCCGAGGTCACCGCCGCCTGCTGCGTCCGCCACCGGGTCCTCACCCCGCTCGCCTGGTACCCGGCCTGCGTGTTCTGCGGCCGGGGCTGAGCGAAGCGGTCCCGCTTGTCAGTGGCGGGTCGTACGGTGGACTCGTGCGTCCCATCACGAGTATTGAGCGGTCCGTGGCGCCCTTCGAGGTCGTCAGCCCCTTCCAGCCGAACGGCGACCAGCCGGCGGCGATCGCCGAGCTGGAGCGGCGGATCAGGGGAGGGGAGAAGGACGTCGTGCTGCTCGGTGCCACCGGTACCGGCAAGTCGGCCACCACGGCCTGGATGATCGAGAAGCTGCAGCGGCCCACCCTGGTGATGGCGCCGAACAAGACGCTGGCCGCGCAGCTGGCGAACGAGTTCCGCGAGCTGCTGCCGAACAACGCGGTCGAGTACTTCGTCTCGTACTACGACTACTACCAGCCCGAGGCGTACGTCCCGCAGACGGACACCTACATCGAGAAGGACTCCTCGATCAACGAGGAGGTCGAGCGGCTGCGCCACTCGGCGACCAACTCGCTGCTCACCCGCCGGGACGTGATCGTGGTCGCGTCCGTCTCCTGCATCTACGGCCTCGGCACACCGCAGGAGTACGTGGACCGGATGGTGCCGCTCAAGGTCGGCCAGGAGATCGACCGTGACGTCCTGCTGCGCCGCTTCGTGGACATCCAGTACGCCCGCAACGACGTCGCCTTCTCCCGCGGCACCTTCCGGGTGCGCGGCGACACCATCGAGATCTTCCCGGTCTACGAGGAGCTCGCCGTCCGGATCGAGATGTTCGGCGACGAGATCGAGGCGCTCTACACCCTGCACCCCCTCACCGGCGAGATCATCAGCCAGGACGAGTCGGTCTACGTCTTCCCCGCCTCGCACTACGTGGCCGGCCCCGAGCGCATGGAGCGCGCGATCACCGGCATCGAGAAGGAGCTGGAGGGGACGCTCGCCAGGCTGGAGAAGCAGGGCAAGCTGCTGGAGGCCCAGCGGCTGCGGATGCGCACCACCTACGACATCGAGATGCTGCGCCAGATCGGCACCTGCTCGGGCGTCGAGAACTACTCGATGCACTTCGACGGCCGCGAGCCCGGCTCCCCGCCGAACACCCTGCTCGACTACTTCCCGGAGGACTTCCTCCTGGTCATCGACGAGTCGCACGTCACCGTCCCGCAGATCGGCGCGATGTACGAGGGCGACGCCTCGCGCAAGCGCACGCTGGTCGAGCACGGCTTCCGGCTGCCGTCCGCGATGGACAACCGCCCGCTGAAGTGGGAGGAGTTCCTGGGCCGGATCGGCCAGACGGTGTACCTGTCGGCGACGCCGGGCCCGTACGAGCTGTCGCGCGGCGACGGCCAGGTCGAGCAGATCATCCGCCCGACCGGCCTGATCGACCCCGAGGTGATCGTCAAGCCCACCGAGGGCCAGATCGACGACCTGGTGCACGAGGTCCGCACGCGGGTCGAGCGGGACGAGCGCGTGCTGGTCACCACGCTGACCAAGAAGATGGCCGAGGACCTCACCGACTACATGCTCGGCCTGGACATCCGGGTCCGGTACCTGCACAGCGACGTGGACACCCTGCGCCGGGTGGAGCTGCTGCGCGAGCTGCGGGCGGGCCGGTTCGACGTGCTGGTCGGCATCAACCTGCTGCGCGAGGGCCTGGACCTGCCCGAGGTGTCGCTGGTGGCGATCCTGGACGCGGACAAGGAGGGCTTCCTGCGCTCCGGCACCTCGCTGATCCAGACGATCGGCCGTGCCGCCCGCAACGTCTCCGGCCAGGTCCACATGTACGCGGACCGGATCACGCCGTCGATGGAGAAGGCGATCGACGAGACCAACCGCCGCCGGGAGGTGCAGCAGGCCTACAACAAGAAGCACGGGATCGACCCGCAGCCGCTGCGGAAGAAGATCGGCGACATCCTGGACACCCTCGCCCGCGAGGACGTGGACACCGACGAGCTGCTGTCCACCGGGTACCGGAACCAGGGGAAGGGCAAGGCCCCGGTGCCGTCGCTGGGCGCGGACCGCAAGCCCGCCAAGTCCCTGCCGGCCGCCGAACTCGCGGACCTGATCCAGGAGATGACCGACCGGATGCACACGGCCGCCGCCGACCTGCAGTTCGAGGTCGCGGCCCGGCTCCGCGACGAGGTCAAGGAACTGAAGAAGGAACTGCGGCAGATGCGCGAGGCCGGCGTGGCCTGACGGGACGGTCGGGGCTTGGCCGGAATGACACCGGTCAAGCTCCGAGGTGTCTCAGCCTTGCCACAAACGGGGAAACCCTGAGGAGACGGGGGCGCCGCAGGGCCTAGGCTGGCCTGCGGCATCGTGCTCAAGGGACGGGCGCGGGCCTACGCAGAGGGGGCCTCAGCCGGGGGACGGCGACGGGGTGTTCCACCGTGGTGCCGGGCGGCAGCGACCGCGCGGCCGGCAGAGAGGACAACGTCGTGTCGGTGAACCTGGCCAAGGGGCAGCGGGTCAGCCTCCAGAAGGGGCCGGGCAGCGCCCTGACCGTGGTCCGGATGGGCCTCGGCTGGCAGGCCGCCCCCAAGCGGGGCCTGTTCGGCAGCCGTACCCGGACGATCGACCTGGACGCCTCGGCGCTGCTGTACGCCGAGACGACCCCGTCCGACGTGGTGTTCTTCCAGCACCTGGAGAGCAACGACGGCTCCGTCCGGCACACCGGGGACAACCTTCAGGGCGGCTCCGGCGCCGAGGACGACGAGGCGATCCTGGTGGACCTGCTGCACGTGCCGGCGCACATCACCCAGGTGGTGTTCACGGTGAGCTCGTACACCGGGCAGACCTTCGCCGAGGTGCAGCGGGCGCACTGCCGGCTGGTGGACGAGACCACCGGGCTGGAGCTGGCCCGCTACGAGCTCGCGGGCGGCGGGCCGCACACCGGGCAGATCATGGCGAAGGTGGTCCGGGACGGCGACGGCGGTTGGGAGATGCAGGCGATCGGCGCGCCGGCCAAGGGGCGCACCTTCCAGGACCTGCTGCCGGCGATCGAGCCCTATCTCTGACGGTTCTTTACCTTCTTTACCTTTCTTTGTCTTCCCTGTTACTCTCGAGAGCAGCGGAGGGGAGTATTCCTCGACAGCCGACCCCGTCATCACGGGTGCCCATCGCGGCGCCCCGGGGCGGCCGGCCCGATGGGCGGAAGAGACCTCCGGCAGTGACGATGTCTGTCGCGCCTACCTGCCGGAGGAGCAGTAGTGGACGTTTCCGTAACCATGTGGGTCACCACGATCGGTGTGCTGATCGCCCTGATCGTGGCCGATTTCTTCATCGGTGGCCGCAAGCCGCACGAGGTCTCGATCAAGGAGGCCGGGATCTGGACGGCCGTCTGGGTCGTGCTGGCGCTGCTCTTCGGCGGTTTCCTCTGGTGGCACTCCGGCGGGCAGCCCGCGGGTGAGTTCTTCGCCGGCTACATCACCGAGAAGTCGCTCAGTGTCGACAACCTCTTCGTGTTCATCCTGATCATGGGCAAGTTCGCGGTGCCCAGGATCTACCAGCAGCGCGTGCTGATGTTCGGCGTGATCATCGCGCTGGTGCTCCGGGCGGCGTTCATCGCCGGCGGCGCGGCGCTGGTCTCCGAGTTCTCCTGGGTGTTCTTCATCTTCGGCGGCTTCCTGATCTGGACCGCCTGGAAGCTGGTCAAGGAGGCCCGGGCCGACGAGGAGGAGGACGAGGAGTTCGAGGAGAACCGCCTGCTCAAGTCGATCACGCGGCGCTTCCCGTCCACCGACGACTACCGTGGCACCAAGCTGTTCATCAGGGAGAACGGCCGCCGGCTGATCACCCCGATGCTGATCGTCATGCTGGCGATCGGGACGACGGACGTGCTGTTCGCCCTGGACTCGATCCCGGCCATCTTCGGCCTCACCCAGGACCCGTACATCGTCTTCACTGCCAACGCCTTCGCCCTGATGGGCCTGCGCCAGCTGTACTTCCTGATCGGCGGCCTGCTGAAGAAGCTGGTCCACCTGTCCTACGGCCTGTCGGTGATCCTCGGCTTCATCGGCGTGAAGCTGGTGCTGCACGCCGCCCACGAGGCCGGGGCGAACGTCCCGGAGATCGGCATCCCGTTCTCGCTCGGCTTCATCGTGGTCGTGCTGGCCGTCACGACGTTCACCAGCCTGCGAGCCTCGAAGAAGGCCGCCGAGGCCGAGCAGGCCGAGCCCGCGAAGCTGGACGCCTGAGGCTCGACGCCTGAGGCTCGACGCCCGGAACAGCCGAGGCCCCCGTGACCGCCATCCGGTCGCGGGGGCCTCGGCCGTGTGCGGGGCGCCCCGGCTACCAGCCGCGGTCGCGCCACTCGTCGAGGTGCGGGCGTTCGGCGCCGAGGGTGGTGTCGTTGCCGTGGCCGGGGTAGACCCAGGCCTCGTCCGGGAGGACGTCGAAGATCTTCTCGTTGACGTCCCGGAAGAGGCTCTTGAAGGCCTCCGGGTCGCCCCAGGTGTTGCCGACGCCGCCGGGGAAGAGGCAGTCGCCGGTGAAGACGTGCTGGTGGCCCTGGGGGTCGTCGTAGATCAGGACGATGGCGCCCGGGGTGTGCCCGACCAGGTGGCGGACGGTGAGCTCGACGTCGCCGACCCGCAGCTTGTCACCGTCGGCGAGTCGCAGCTCGGTGGGCACGTCGATGCCCTCGGCGTCGTGCTCGCCGGCGGCGGTGCGGGCACCGGTGGTGGCGACCACCTCGGCCAGCGCGCCCCAGTGGTCGTGGTGCCGGTGGGTGGTGACCACGGTTTCGAGGTCGTCGCCGACGGTCTCCAGCAGCACCGGGGCGTCGGCGGCGGCGTCGATCAGCAGCTGCTCGTCGGTGGCCCGGCAGCGCAGCAGGTAGGCGTTGTTGTCGTACGGGCCGACGGCCACCTTGGTGATGATCAGGTGCGCCAGCTCCCGCACGTCCGGCGGCCCGCCGACCTTGACCGCTCCGTGGTACGTCATCCGTCCGCTCCTCGTCCTAGTCCGGGCCCGGCAACAGGGTTCAGGATCATCCTCGCGCCGTCAGCCCATGGGGGGAAGCTGGGGGAGGGCGGTGTCGGGGGTGCGGCTCAGGCCGGCACCGGCGGAGCGGCCGGAGAGCCAGGCGGTGAGGGCGCGGACGGGGCCCTCGACGGCGAGCTGCGGGGCGCCCGAGCCGATCACGGCGCGGTCCTCGGTGTCGGCGGCGACCAGCTCGACGGCGGGCAGGTCGGCCTCGTCGGCCAGGTTTCCGGCGAGCTTGCGGAACTGGGCGACGGCGAAGTCCTGCGGCCACTGTGCGGGGGTGTGGCCGGCGTCGAGGTCGACGTGGTGGTACTCGAGCTCCAGCAGGCGCTTGTGCGGGATGTCGGAGGCCGGGAAGAGGTAGCCGGAGCGGTGCTTGACCGTCGCGGCCCAGGCCTCGGGGGTCATCAGCGCGGCAGCCTCGGCGAAGCGGGCGTGCGAGGCGCGCAGGTCGGCGAGGTGGACGTCGAGCGGGCGGGGCGCGTCGCGCTCGATGTCCTGGTCGCGGGCCTCGTTGCTCGCGTACTGCGGGATGTCGGTGCCGGTGCGGGCGCCGGTCAGCAGGTTGACCAGGGAGTCGGCGTTGCGGGCGAGGTGGGCCAGTACGTGGCCGCGGGTCCAGCCGGGGAGGGCGGAGGGTTCGGTGACGGCCTCGGGCTTCAGTGCGGAGACGGTCTGCAGCAGGCGCTGGGTGCTCTCCTCGACCTGGCTCAGCCAGGAGGCGGCGGAGGCGGCGGCGGACTGCGGGTCGGTCATCGAATCTGCCTTCGGTAGGGACGGCGCGTTGCCCGCGGGGGGCTTCGCTCGTTGACCAGGCGACGCTATCGCCGAATCCGGGCCCTGAGCAGGGCGTTTTTCGGTACGCGGACAGTGTGGGTACGGACGGTCCCGGGGTGGTCCTCACTCGTTCGGGTGGTCTCCACTGGACAGAGTCGAGATTCGAACGTCTGAGCTATAGGCTGGCTGCCGCATCCTGGAAGAAGTACCGAATCTCACCGCAAGCCATCTCGCCCCGGAGAAAGGCGCCAGAAGCAGTGGCCGACCGCCTCATCGTCCGCGGTGCTCGCGAGCACAACCTCAAGAACGTCTCGCTCGACCTGCCCCGCGACTCCCTCATCGTCTTCACGGGCCTCTCCGGCTCCGGCAAGTCCTCGCTCGCCTTCGACACGATCTTCGCCGAGGGCCAGCGCCGCTACGTCGAGTCGCTGTCCTCCTACGCCCGTCAGTTCCTCGGGCAGATGGACAAGCCCGACGTGGACTTCATCGAGGGCCTCTCCCCGGCCGTCTCGATCGACCAGAAGTCCACCAACCGCAACCCCCGTTCGACCGTCGGCACGATCACCGAGGTCTACGACTACCTGCGTCTGCTGTTCGCCCGGATCGGCAAGCCGCACTGTCCGCACTGCGGCCGCCCGATCGCCAAGCAGTCGCCGCAGGCGATCGTGGACAAGGTGCTGGAGCTCGCCGAGGGCACCCGCTTCCAGGTGCTGAGCCCGGTGGTGCGCGAGCGCAAGGGCGAGTTCGTCGACCTCTTCGCCGACCTGCAGTCCAAGGGCTACTCCCGCGCCCGGGTGGACGGCGGGACGATCCAGCTCGCCGAGCCGCCGAAGCTCAAGAAGCAGGAGAAGCACACCATCGAGGTGGTGATCGACCGCCTGACCGTCAAGGACAGCGCCAAGCGGCGGCTCACCGACTCGGTGGAGACGGCCCTGCGACTGTCCGGCGGCATGGTCGTGCTCGATTTCGTCGACCTCCCCGAGGACGACCCCGAGCGCGAGCGGATGTACTCCGAGCACCTCTACTGCCCGTACGACGACGTGTCGTTCGAGGAGCTGGAGCCGCGCTCGTTCTCCTTCAACTCGCCGTTCGGCGCCTGCCCGGACTGCTCGGGCCTGGGCAACCGGATGGAGGTCGACCCGGAGCTGGTGGTGCCGGACGTCGAGCGCTCGCTCGACGAGGGCGCGATCCACCCGTGGTCGGCCGGGCACGCCAAGGAGTACTTCCAGCGCCTGATCGACGCGCTCGCCGGGGAGCTCGGCTTCCGCACCGACATCCCCTGGGCCGGGCTGCCCGCCCGCGCCAAGAAGGCGCTGCTGTACGGGCACAAGCACCAGGTGGAGGTCCGCTACCGCAACCGCTTCGGCCGCGAGCGCTCGTACAGCACCGGCTTCGAGGGCGCCGTCCCGTTCATCCAGCGCCGGCACACCGAGGCGGAGAGCGACAGCAGCCGCGAGCGCTTCGAGGGCTACATGCGCGAGGTGCCCTGCCCGACCTGCCAGGGCACCCGGCTCAAGCCGGTGGTGCTCGCGGTCACCGTCCAGGACAAGTCGATCGCCGACGTCTCCTCGATGTCGATCAGCGACTGCTCCGAGTTCCTGGGCGCGATGAAGCTCAACGCCCGGGACAAGCAGATCGCCGAGCGGGTCCTCAAGGAGGTCAACGAGCGGCTGCGCTTCCTGGTCGACGTCGGCCTGGACTACCTCTCGCTCGACCGCGCGGCCGGCACCCTGTCCGGCGGCGAGGCCCAGCGCATCCGGCTGGCCACCCAGATCGGCTCCGGCCTGGTCGGCGTGCTCTACGTGCTGGACGAGCCGTCCATCGGCCTGCACCAGCGGGACAACCACCGGCTGATCGAGACGCTGGTGCGGCTGCGCGACATCGGCAACACCCTGATCGTGGTCGAGCACGACGAGGACACCATCAAGACCGCGGACTGGGTGGTCGACATCGGCCCGGGCGCCGGCGAGCACGGCGGCAAGGTGGTGCACTCCGGGTCGCTGAAGCAGCTGCTCACCAACAAGGAGTCGCTGACCGGGCAGTACCTCTCCGGCAAGCGGTCCATCCCGGTCCCGGCGGGCCGCCGCGAGCGGGACAAGAAGCGCCAGTTGACGGTCCACGGCGCCCGCGAGCACAACCTCAAGGACGTCACGGTCGGCTTCCCGCTCGGCACCTTCACCGCGATCACCGGTGTCTCCGGCTCCGGCAAGTCGACCCTGGTCAACGACATCCTCTACACCCACCTCGCGCGGGAGCTGAACGGCGCCCGCAGCGTGCCCGGCCGGCACACCCGGATCACCGGCACCGACCAGGTGGACAAGGTGGTGCACGTCGACCAGTCGCCGATCGGCCGCACCCCGCGCTCCAACCCGGCCACCTACACCGGGGTGTTCGACCACGTCCGCCGGCTCTTCGCGGAGACCCAGGAGGCCAAGGTCCGCGGCTACCTGCCCGGCCGGTTCTCGTTCAACGTCAAGGGCGGCCGCTGCGAGAACTGCTCGGGCGACGGCACCATCAAGATCGAGATGAACTTCCTGCCGGACGTCTACGTGCCGTGCGAGGTCTGCCACGGCGCCCGGTACAACCGGGAGACGCTGGAGGTGCACTACAAGGGCAAGTCCATCGCCGAGGTGCTGGACATGCCGATCGAGGAGGGGCTGGCCTTCTTCGAGGCCGTCCCGGCGATCGCCCGGCACCTCAGGACGCTCAACGACGTCGGCCTCGGCTACGTCCGGCTCGGCCAGTCCGCGCCCACGCTCTCCGGCGGCGAGGCGCAGCGCGTCAAGCTGGCCTCGGAGCTGCAGAAGCGCTCCACCGGGCGGACGGTGTACGTGCTGGACGAGCCGACCACCGGCCTGCACTTCGAGGACATCAGCAAGCTGATCAAGGTGCTCAGCGGGCTGGTCGACAAGGGCAACACGGTGATCGTCATCGAGCACAACCTCGATGTGATCAAGACCGCCGACTGGGTCGTCGACATGGGACCCGAGGGCGGCTCCGGCGGTGGCATGGTGGTCGCCGAGGGCACCCCCGAGCAGATCGCCGCCGTCGCGGAGAGCCACACCGGCAAGTTCCTGCGGGACATCCTGCCGAGCGACTTCGCGGACGCCCCGGCCGCCCCGGTGGCGAAGAAGGCGGCGCCGCGCAAGCGGGCCGCCGCGGCGAAGAAGTAGTCCTGTCCGCCCCGCCGTTCCCGGGACTCCCGGGAACGGCGGGGCGGGTGCGGCATAGACTTCCGTGGTCCCTCGCAGCAGCAGCAACCGTAGGAGCGCACCGATGTCCGAGGCCCTCGAGACCAGCCCCACCGCGACCCGCCGCACCCTGCTCTGCGGGGCCGCGGCCGTCCTCGCGGCCGGCGGCACCGTGGCGGTCAGCGGCTGCAGCTCCTCCTCCGGCTCCTCCGGCTCCTCCGGCTCCTCCGGTTCGAGCGGCGCCCCCAAGGGCCCGGTGGACCTCGGCCCGGCCTCGGACGTGCCGGAGGGCGGCGGCAAGGTGTTCCGCGAGCAGAAGATCGTGGTGACCCAGCCGGCTGCCGGCCAGTACAAGGCGTTCAGTGCCAAGTGCACCCACGCCGGCTGCATCGTGGACCAGGTGAAGAACCAGCAGATCCAGTGCCCCTGCCACGGCAGCCGGTTCGGCATCGCCGACGGCGCCGTGCAGGACGGCCCGGCCCCCTCCCCGCTGCCCGCCTACACCGTCACGGTCGAGGGCGGAAACCTCAAGGTGACCCCGAGCTGAAGCAGTTGAGCCCCGCCGAGTTGATCTCCCCTTCGCACCCCCACCCGCTGTCGGTACGGTGGACCCATGGCTGACCCGAGCACCTACCGCCCGGCGCCCGGCGCGATCCCGACCTCCCCGGGCGTCTACCGGTTCCGTGACGCCCACGGCCGGGTCATCTACGTCGGCAAGGCCAAGAGCCTGCGGCCGCGCCTGTCGTCCTACTTCCAGGACCTGGCCGGTCTGCACCCGCGCACCGCGACCATGGTCACCACCGCCGCCTCGGTGGAGTGGACCGTGGTCGGCACCGAGGTCGAGGCGCTCCAGCTGGAGTACTCCTGGATCAAGGAGTACGACCCGCGGTTCAACGTCAAGTACCGCGACGACAAGAGCTATCCGGAACTCGCCGTCACCCTCAACGAGGAGTACCCGCGGGTCCAGGTGATGCGCGGGGCGCACAAGAAGGGCGTGCGCTACTTCGGCCCGTACGGGCACGCCTGGGCGATCCGCGAGACGGTCGACCTGCTGCTGCGCGTCTTCCCCGTCCGCACCTGCTCCAACGGCGTCTTCAAGCGCGCCCGGCAGGTCGGCCGGCCCTGTCTGCTCGGCTACATCGGCAAGTGCGCCGCGCCCTGCGTCGGCAAGGTCTCGGCGGACGAACACCGGGCGCTGGCCGAGGACTTCTGCGACTTCATGGCCGGGCGCACCGGCAACTACCTGCGCCGGCTGGAAGAGCAGATGCAGGAGGCCGCGGACGAGCTGGAGTACGAGAAGGCGGCCCGGCTGCGGGACGACATCGGCGCCCTGAAGCGCGCGATGGAGAAGAACGCCATCGTGCTCGCGGACGCCACCGACGCCGACCTGCTGGCCGTCGCCGAGGACGAACTCGAGGCCGCCGTGCAGATCTTCCACGTCCGCGGCGGCCGGGTGCGCGGCCAGCGCGGCTGGGTCACCGACAAGGTCGAGGACGTCGACACGGCCGGGCTGGTCGAGCACGCCCTCCAGCAGCTCTACGGCGGCGCCACCGCGGACGAACGGAACGAGTCCGTCCCGCGCGAGGTGCTGGTCCCCGCCCTGCCCGACCCGGTCGAGCCGGTGCGGGAGTGGCTGAGCGGCCTGCGCGGCAGCCAGGTCGATCTGCGCATCCCGCAGCGCGGCGACAAGAAGGACCTGATGGCCACCGTGCAGCGCAACGCCCAGCAGGCGCTCGCGCTGCACAAGACCAAGCGCGCCTCCGACCTCACCACCCGCAGTCGCGCCCTGCAGGAGATCGCCGACGCGCTGGAGCTGGACTCCGTCCCGCTGCGGATCGAGTGCTACGACATCTCCCACCTGCAGGGCGAGGACGTGGTCGCCTCCATGGTCGTCTTCGAGGACGGCCTGGCCCGCAAGAGCGAGTACCGGCGCTTCCAGATCAAGGGGTTCGAGGGCCAGGACGACGTCCGCTCGATGCACGAGGTGATCAGCCGCCGCTTCCGCCGCTACCTCCGGGAGCGCGAGCAGACCGGCGAGTGGGCCGTCCCCGAGGAGGACGAGCCCGGCGCCACCGAACCCGGCAACGGCGAACCCGGCAGCGCCGTCCGGGACGAGGAGGGCCGCCCCAAGCGGTTCGCCTACCCGCCCCAGCTGCTGGTGGTCGACGGCGGCCAGCCGCAGGTCGCCGCCGCCAGGCGCGCCCTGGACGAACTCGGCATCGACGACGTCGCGCTGTGCGGCCTGGCCAAGCGCCTGGAGGAGGTCTGGCTGCCCGGCGAGGACGACCCGGTGGTGCTGCCCCGCTCCAGCGAGGGCCTCTACCTGCTCCAGCGGGTGCGCGACGAGGCCCACCGCTTCGCGATCGGCTACCAGCGCACCAAGCGTTCCAAGCGACTCACCGCAGGGGAACTGGACTCCGTCCCGGGCCTCGGCGAGACTCGCCGCCAGGCGCTGCTCAAGCACTTCGGCTCGCTGAAGAAGCTCCGGGCCGCCACCGTGGACGAGCTCTGCGCGGTACCCGGCATCGGACGCCGCACCGCGGAGACTGTTGCGGCGGCGTTGTCGTCCCGTACACCCGCCGCACCCGCGGTCAACACCGCGACCGGCGAGATCATCGAGGACGGGGCCGACCACGCCACCGAGCCGGTGGCAGCAGCACCCCAGACCGCACCATCCCAGGAGACGCCATGACGGCCGACGCCGCCCGTCAGCCGGTGTGCCCCGACCCCGCCCGCCTGCCCGGGTCGGGGAAGGGCGGCCGCGCCGTGCGCGTTCTCCCCAGCAGAAAGACCGAGAACGGGGAACCGAAGTGACCGTGTCAGACGTGGCCGAGAACGCGCCGGAGCTGGTGATCATCTCCGGCATGTCCGGAGCCGGCCGCTCCACCGCCGCCAAGTGCCTGGAGGACCTCGGCTGGTTCGTGGTGGACAACCTGCCGCCGGCCCTGATCCCGACCATGGTCGACCTGGGCGCCCGGTCCCAGGGCAACGTCGCCCGGATCGGCGTGGTCGTGGACGTCCGCGGCCGCCAGTTCTTCGACGACCTGCTGACCTCGCTGGACGAGCTGGAGAAGCGCGGCGTCCGGCTCCGGGTCGTCTTCCTGGACTCCTCCGACGACGCGCTGGTGCGCCGCTTCGAGAGCGTCCGCCGCCCGCACCCGCTGCAGGCCGACGGCCGGATCGTGGACGGCATCGCCCAGGAACGCGACCTGCTGCGCGACCTGCGCGGCGAGGCCGACCTGGTGATCGACACCTCCAACCTCAACGTGCACCAGCTGCGCGCCAAGCTGGACGCCCAGTTCGCCGACCACGACGAGCCCGAGCTGCGCGCCACCGTGATGTCCTTCGGCTTCAAGTACGGCCTGCCGGTCGACGCCGACCTCGTGGTGGACTGCCGCTTCCTGCCCAACCCGCACTGGGTGCCCGAGCTTCGTGCCCGTACCGGCACCGACCCGGACGTCGCCGACTACGTGTTCCAGCAGCCCGGCGCCAACGAGTTCCTGGACGGTTACACCGAGCTGCTGCGCATCGTGACCGAGGGGTACCGACGCGAGGGGAAGCGCTACATGACGCTTGCCGTAGGCTGCACCGGTGGCAAGCACCGCAGCGTCGCCATGTCCGAGCGACTGACCAAGCGTCTCATCGCCGACGGAGTCGAGACGGTGCTCGTTCACCGTGACATGGGACGGGAGTAACCGCCGCTTTCCCTGCCGGGCCGCCGGCGGAACCGGTGGCGGGGCAGAGGAACGCGAGGTGATGTGTGGCGGGATACGTGCCCGGGCGGCAGCCGCAGAGCAGGACCGGTGACCGGGCGGGCAGCCCGGCCCGGCTCCCGGCGCCGAGCCGTCCGCGCAGCGGTCCCGCCCGGACCAACCCGGCCCCGCGGATCACCGCGCTCGGCGGCGGCCAGGGCCTGTCCGCCTCGCTGTCCGCGCTGCGCCGCCTCACCAGCGACCTCACCGCCGTGGTCACCGTCGCCGACGACGGCGGCTCCAGCGGACGGCTGCGCACCGAGCTGGGCGTGCTGCCCCCGGGCGACCTGCGCAAGGCGCTGGCCGCGCTGTGCGGGGACGACGACTGGGGCCGCACCTGGTCCGAGGTGATCCAGCAGCGCTTCACCGGGAACGGCGAGCTCGGCGGCCACGCCGTCGGCAACCTGCTGATCGTCGCGCTCTGGGAGAAGCTGGGCGACCCGGTGGCGGCCCTGGACTGGGTCGGCCGACTGCTCAACGTCCAGGGCCGGGTGCTGCCGATGTCGGCGGTGCCGCTGGACATCGAGGCGACCGTCCGCGGCCACGACCCGGCGCTGCCCGGCGAGGTGTCGGCGGTCCGGGGCCAGGCGAACGTCGCGGTCACCCCCGGCACCGTGCAGTCGATCCGGCTGCTGCCGGACGGGCCGCCGGCCGTCCCGGAGGCGGTCACCGCCGTGCGCGAGGCGGACTGGGTGGTGCTCGGCCCCGGCTCCTGGTTCACCAGCGTGCTGCCGCACCTGCTGGTGCCCGAGCTGGCCAAGGCGCTCACCGAGACCCGCGCCCGCCGCCTGCTCACCCTGAACCTGGCCCCCCAGCCCGGCGAGACCGAGGGCTTCACCCCGCAGCGTCACCTGGAGGTCATCGCCGACCACGCCCCGGAGCTCGCGGTGGATGCGATCCTGGTGGACGAGCGCGCCGTCACCGGCGGCGCCTTCGGCCAGGCTGACCTCGACGGTCTGGAGAAGGCCGCCGAGCGGATGGGCGCCGCCCTGGTGCTCGGTTCGGTGGCCCGCACCGACGGTACGCCGCGACACGACCCGGAGCTGTTGGCGGCAGCGTACGACCGGATTTTCCGGACACATGGAAGGATCGGGCCATGGCGATGACTCCAGCGGTGAAGGACGAGATCAGCCGGCTCCCGGTCACCCGGGCCTGCTGTCGCAAGGCGGAGGTGTCGGCGATCCTGCGGTTCGCGGGCGGGCTGCACATCGTGAGCGGCCGCATCGTGATCGAGGCGGAGCTGGACACCGGAGCGGCGGCACGGCGGCTGCGCAAGGACCTGCTGGAGATCTTCGGGCACTCCTCCGACCTCGTGGTGATGGCCCCCGGCGGGCTGCGCCGCGGCAGCCGCTTCGTGGTGCGCGTGGTCAAGGACGGCGAGCTGCTCGCGCGCCAGACCGGTCTGGTGGACGGGCGCGGGCGCCCGATCCGGGGCCTGCCCCCGGCGGTCGTCTCCGGCGCCACCTGCGATGCCGAGGCGGCCTGGCGCGGAGCCTTCCTCGCGCACGGGTCGCTCACCGAGCCGGGCCGCTCCTCCTCGCTGGAGATCACCTGCCCCGGCTCCGAGGCGGCGCTGGCCCTTGTCGGCGCCGCCCGCCGGCTCGGCATCCCGGCCAAGGCCCGCGAGGTCCGCGGCGTGGACCGGGTGGTCATCCGCGACGGTGACGCGATCGGCGCGCTGCTGACGCGGCTGGGCGCGCACGAGTCGGTGCTCGCCTGGGAGGAGCGCCGGATGCGGCGCGAGGTGCGGGCCACCGCCAACCGCCTCGCCAACTTCGACGACGCCAACCTGCGCCGCTCGGCCCGCGCCGCGGTGGCGGCCGGCGCCCGGGTGCAGCGCGCGCTGGAGATCCTCGGCGAGGAGGTGCCCGAGCACCTGGCCGCGGCCGGCCAGCTGCGGATGCAGCACAAGCAGGCCTCGCTGGAGGAACTGGGCGCGCTCGCCGATCCGCCGCTGACCAAGGACGCGGTGGCCGGCCGGATCCGCCGTCTGCTGGCGATGGCCGACAAGCGCGCCTCCGAGCTCGGCCTGCCGAGCACCGAGGCCAGCCTGACCGACGAGATGGCGATGAACTGACCCTCGCGGTCCGTGATCGCGACACGGCCGGTGCCCGGAATTCCGGGCACCGGCCGTCGGCGTTTCCGGGCGTCCGCGAGACTCCCCAATTGGTAGAGACCATTGGCCCGAGAGCAACTGCCCGCCGGACCAAGGCCGGACGGCCTGAAATGGGGTTTGAGGGGCGCCACGCCCAGTCTCACCAGGCGGCGCGATGTGCCCTCCCGCGCCCCGGAGGGGTAGGGTCATAGGCGGTCGGGGACTTCCCAAATCTCACCCCCGTCGGGCTCCGGCCCGGCGTACCTAACGAGGAGATCGGTTCGTGACGATCCGGGTAGGCATCAACGGCTTCGGCCGCATCGGCCGCAACTTCTTCCGGGCGGTCAAGGCCCAGGGCGCGGACATCGAGATCGTCGGTGTCAACGACCTCACCGACACGAAGACCCTGGCTCACCTGCTCAAGTACGACACCACGCTGGGCACTTTCCCGGGTACGGTCTCGCACACCGAGGACAGCATCACCGTCGACGGCAAGACCTTCCAGGTGACTGCCGAGCGTGACCCCGCGAACCTGCCGTGGGCCGCCCTGGGCGCCGACATCGTCGTCGAGTCCACCGGCATCTTCACCAAGGCCGAGGCCGCGAAGAAGCACCTCGCCGCCGGCGCGAAGAAGGTCATCATCTCGGCGCCCGCCACCGACGAGGACGTCACCATCGTCATGGGCGTCAACGACGACAAGTACGACGCCGCCAAGCACACCATCATCTCCAACGCCTCCTGCACCACCAACTGCGTGGCGCCGATGGCCAAGGTGCTGAACGAGAGCTTCGGCATCGTCAAGGGTCTGATGACCACCGTCCACGCGTTCACCAACGACCAGGTCACCCTGGACTTCCCGCACAAGGACCTGCGCCGCGCCCGCGCCGCGTCGCAGAACATCATCCCGACCTCGACCGGTGCCGCCAAGGCGACCGCCCTGGTCCTGCCGGAGCTGAAGGGCAAGCTGGACGGCACCTCGCTGCGCGTCCCGGTCCCGACCGGCTCGATCACGGACCTGGTCGTCACCCTGGAGCGCGAGGTCACCAAGGACGAGGTCAACGCCGCGTTCCAGAAGGCCGCGGAGGGCCCGCTCAAGGGCATCCTGGCCTACACCGAGGACCCGATCGTCTCCTCGGACATCGTCAACGACCCGGCCTCCTGCATCTTCGACAGCCAGCTCACCATGGTCCAGGGCAACCAGGTCAAGGTGCTCGGCTGGTACGACAACGAGTGGGGCTACTCGAACCGCCTCGTCAACCTGACCACCCTCGTCGGTGAGCAGCTCTGACCTTGCGGGAGCTGACGTGATGTAGGGGCGAGGGCCCGGACGGCGCACCATGCCGACCGGGCCCTCGTTCCGCGCTTCCAGTACTTCCCAGGCGGCCCCTGCGCCGTGCCGCCTCACTGCGCATCAACCATCTCCCCAGGAGAACCGAATCCCCGTGAAGACCATCGAAGAGCTCATCGAAGCCGGTGTCGAAGGAAAGCGCGTGTTCGTGCGCGCCGACCTGAACGTCCCGCTGGACGGCACGACGATCACCGACGACGGCCGGATCCGCGCCGTCGCCCCGACCATCGCCAAGCTGGCGGCGGCCGGCGCGAAGGTCGTCGTCGCCTCGCACCTCGGCCGCCCCAAGGGCGCGCCGGACCCGCAGTTCTCGCTCGCGCCGGCGGCCGAGCGGCTCGGCGAAATCATCGGCAAGGGCGTCGCCTTCGCCACCGACACCGTCGGTGACAGCGCCGCGGCCACCGTCGCCGCGCTCGGCGACGGCGAGGTCGCGCTGCTGGAGAACCTGCGCTTCAACGCGGGCGAGACCAGCAAGGACGACGCCGAGCGCAAGGCCTTCGCCGAGCAGCTCGCCGCGCTGGCCGACCTGTACGTCGGCGACGGCTTCGGCGCCGTGCACCGCAAGCACGCCTCGGTGTTCGACCTGCCCGGCCTGCTGCCGCACGCCGCGGGCGACCTGATCGCCACCGAGGTCGGCGTCCTGAAGAAGCTCACCGAGGACGTCAAGCGTCCGTACGTGGTGGTGCTCGGCGGCGCCAAGGTCTCCGACAAGCTCGCCGTGATCGACAACCTGCTGAAGAAGGCCGACCGGATCCTGATCGGCGGCGGCATGGCGTACACCTTCCTCAAGGCCAAGGGCCACGAGGTCGGCATCTCGCTGCTGCAGGAGGACCAGATCCCGACCGTCCTGGGCTACCTGGCCGAGGCCGAGCAGCGCGGCGTCGAGTTCGTGCTGCCGAAGGACGTCCTGGTCTCCGCCGAGTTCCCGGACCTCAAGACCAAGGCCCCGGCGAGCTTCGAGGTCGTCGCCTCGGACGCGATCCCGGCCGACAAGGAGGGCCTGGACATCGGCCCGAAGACCCGCGAGCTGTACGCGGCCAAGCTGGCCGACGCCGGCACGGTGTTCTGGAACGGCCCGATGGGCGTCTTCGAGCACCCGGACTACGCGAACGGCACCAAGGCCGTCGCGCAGGGCCTGCTGGACAGCGACGCGTTCACCGTGGTCGGCGGCGGGGACTCCGCCGCGGCCGTCCGCATCCTGGGCTTCGACGAGAACGCCTTTGGACACATCTCGACCGGCGGTGGCGCGAGCCTCGAGTACCTGGAGGGCAAGACCCTTCCCGGTCTCGCCGCCCTGGAAGGCTGACAGCATGACCGACCGTCTCCCGCTCATGGCGGGCAACTGGAAGATGAACCTCAACCACCTCGAGGCCATCCAGCACACCCAGAAGCTGGCCTTCGCGCTGGCCGACAAGGACTACGAGGCCGTCGAGGTCGCGGTCCTGGTGCCGTTCACCGACCTGCGCTCGGTGCAGACCCTGGTCGACGGCGACAAGCTGAAGATCAAGTACGGCTCGCAGGACATCTCGCGGCACGACTCCGGTGCCTACACCGGCGAGGTCTCCGGCCCGATGCTGGCCAAGCTCAAGTGCACCTACGCGGTGATCGGCCACTCCGAGCGCCGCCAGTACCACGGCGAGGACGAGGAGATCGTCAACGCCAAGGTGAAGGCCGCCTACCGCGCCGGGATCACCCCGATCCTGTGCATCGGCGAGCCGCTGGACATCCGCAAGGCCGGCACCCACGTCGAGTACACCCTGGCCCAGCTGGACGGTGCCCTCGCGGACGTCCCGGCCCACCAGGCCGAGACCGTCGTCGTCGCCTACGAGCCGGTCTGGGCGATCGGCACCGGCGAGATGGCCACCCCGGAGGACGCGCAGGAGGTCTGCGCCGCCATCCGCAAGCGGATCGCCGAGCTGTACGACGCCGAGCTGGCCGGCAAGGTCCGCGTGCTGTACGGCGGTTCGGTCAAGTCGTCGAGCGCGGCCGGCCTGATGGCCAAGCCCGACATCGACGGCGGCCTG
Source organism: Kitasatospora sp. NPDC033851 (assembly GCF_055576085.1). Classification (NCBI taxonomy): domain Bacteria; kingdom Bacillati; phylum Actinomycetota; class Actinomycetes; order Kitasatosporales; family Streptomycetaceae; genus Kitasatospora; species Kitasatospora sp. NPDC033851. The sequence continues at coordinate 190,073 of NZ_JBVIRL010000007.1, forward strand.
ATCGGCGGTGCCTCGCTGGACGCCGAGGAGTTCGTCAAGATCGTGCGCTACCGTGAGCAGGCAGTAGGCTAACGCCGCCGCAGCAACGTAGGCTTTGGGGTCGGACCGCCGTACGCGGTCCGGCCCCTTCGCCGAAGATACGAGAGAGTTGGTCCCGCCGTGGTTCTCGGGTTCTCGATTGCCCTGATCATCTTCAGTCTGCTGATGATCCTCCTGGTGCTGCTGCACAAGGGGAAGGGCGGCGGCCTGTCGGACATGTTCGGCGGTGGCGCGATGTCCACCGGCGGCGGCTCGGCGGTGGCCGAGCGCAACCTGGACCGCATCACCGTCGTGGTCGGCCTGGGCTGGTTCGCGAGCATCATCGTGCTCGGCCTGCTGCTGAAGTACAAGGGCTGACACAACCCTGACGGCCCGTCGCCCGAGCGCCTATCCTGGGACGGTCGGGTGCGGAGGCAGTGGTGGCGGAGGCTTAACTCCTGCTTACACTAGGACGACTTTCGCCACCGACGCGCACCGCGGCGGGTCGGCGCACCAGTACGCAGGGAGTCAGACCGTGGCAAGTGGCAATGCCATCCGTGGCAGCAGGGTTGGGGCCGGCCCGATGGGCGAGGCGGAGCGCGGCGAGTCCGCCCCGCGCAACCGGATCTCCTTCTGGTGCGCCAACAAGCACGAGACCCGGCCCAGCTTCGCCGCCGAGGCGGCGATCCCGGACACCTGGGACTGCCCGCGCTGCGGCTTCCCGGCCGGGCAGGACCAGCACAACCCGCCCGCGCCCTCGCGCAACGAGCCCTACAAGACGCACCTCGCCTACGTCCGTGAGCGGCGCACCGACGCCGACGGCGAGGCGATCCTGGCCGAGGCGCTGGCGAAGCTCCGAGGCGAGATCTGAGGCGAGATCCGAGGCGAGATCCGAGGCGACCCGACCTCTGAGGCGACCCGAACGAGAAGGGCGCCACCGTCGAACGACGGTGGCGCCCTTCGGCGTTGCGGACCGCAGGGCCCGTCCGGCCGTTACGCCGAGGCCGGCGGGTAGAGCTGCGGCGGGATCCGCTCCGCGGCGGCGCGGTCCAGCAGCCACAGGGTGCGGCTGCGGCCGTACGCGCCGGACGCGGGCGCCTGGAGCTCGCCGGGACCGGACAGGGCCAGCGCGACCGCGCCCGCCTTGTCCTCGCCGGCGGCCAGCAGCCAGACCTCGCGGGCGGCCCGGATGGCCGGAAGGGTGAGCGAGATCCGGGTCGGCGGGGGCTTGGGGGCCCCGCGCACGCCGACCACGGTCCGCTCGGTCTCCCGGACGCCCGGGTGCTCGGGGAAGAGCGAGGCGACGTGGGTGTCCGGGCCGACGCCGAGCAGCAACACGTCGAAGGCGGGGACGCCGAACCGGTCGCCCGGCCCGGCCGCCTTCGCCAGCTCCTGCGCGTAGCGGGCCGCGGCGGCCTCCACGTCCGAGCCGTCCACCCCGTCCGAGGCGGGCATCTCGTGCACCCGCGCCGGGTCGAGCGGGACGGAGTCCAGCAGCTCGGCGCGGGCCTGGACGGCGTTGCGGTCCGGATCGGCGGCGGCCACGAAGCGCTCGTCGCCCCACCAGAGGTCCAGCCGCCCCCAGTCGACCGCGTCGCGCGCCGGGGAGGCGGCGATCGCGGCCAGCAGGGCGTTCCCGTTGCGGCCGCCGGTGAGCACCACCGAGGCGGCGCCGCGGGCGGCCTGGGCGTCCACGATCCGGGTGATCAGCCGGGCCGCGGCCGCCTGGGCCATCAGCTCCTTGTCCCGGTGGACGACCAGCTGCGGGGTCGCGTTGGTCATGCGCCTTCCTTGGTGGTGCGCTTGCCGGCGGCCCTCTTCGCGGGCTTCCTCTCCGACACGTCGGCCGTGACCGCCTCCGGGTCGGCCACGGCCTCCTCGGCGGCGTCCTCGACCGCGCGGGCGACCCGCTCGGCCGCCGCCGTCTCGGCGTTGGCCGGCTCGTGCAGCCGGTCGACGGGCGTGCGCACGGCCGTCGCGTAGATGTCGTCCGGGTCCAGGCGGCGCAGCTCCTCGGCGATCAGCTCCGAGGTCTCGCGCCGCTTGAGCGCCACCTGGCGGTCCGGCGAGCCGGGCATGGAGAGCGTGCCCAGCAGGCCGTCCGGGCGGTCCAGGGTGATGTCCCCGTCCTTGGTGCGCAGGTGCACCGCGGTGATGCCGGGGCCACCCGTGACGACCCGCTCGACCGGCACGTGCAGCCGGTTGGTCAGCCACAGGCCGAGCAGCTCGACGCTGGGGTTGTAGGACTCGCCCTCGACCACCGCGGAGACGATGGCGGACGGCCGCTGGTCCAGCGCGGCGGCCAGCATCGAGCGCCAGCCGGTGATCCGGCTCCAGGCCAGGTCGGTGTCGCCCGGGGTGTAGCTCTGGGCCCGCTGGGCGAGCTGGCCGACCGGGGACTCGGCGGTGACGGCGTCGGTGATCCGGCGCTGGGCGAGCGAGCCCAGCGGGTCCTGCGCCGGGTGCAGCGGCGCGTTGTCCGGCCACCAGACCACGACCGGGGCGTCCGGCAGCAGCAGCGGCAGGACCACCGACTGGGCGTGCGCGGCGAGCTCGCCGTGCATGCGCAGGACGACGGTCTCGCCGGAGCCGGCGTCCGAGCCGACCAGGATCTCGGCGTCCAGCCGGGTCTCCGCGCGGGCCCGTGGCGAGCGCCCGGCGCGCTTGATCACCGCGAGGGTGCGCATCGGGTGCTCGCGGGAGGCGTCGTTGGCGGCCTTGAGGGCGTCGTAGGCGCTGCCCTCGTCGGTCACGATCACCAGGGTGAGCACCATGCCGGCGGCGGTGGAGCCGCTGGCCCGGCGCGCCTCCATGAGCGCGGCGTTGATCTTGCTGGACGTCGTGTTGGTGAGGTCGATCTTCATGGTCGGCGCCAGCTCCTGCCGTCTCGTGCGAGCATCTCGTCCGCCTCGACCGGGCCCCAGGTCCCCGCCGCGTACTGGGCGGGCTTGCCGTGGGTGTCCCAGTACTTCTCGATCGGGTCGAGGATCTGCCAGGACAGCTCGACCTCCTGGTGGCGCGGGAACAGGTTGGCGTCGCCGAGCAGCACATCGAGGATGAGCCGCTCGTACGCCTCCGGGCTGGACTCGGTGAAGGACTCGCCGTAGGCGAAGTCCATCGTGACGTCCCGGACCTCGAAGGAGGTGCCCGGCACCTTGGAGCCGAACCGCACCGTCACGCCCTCGTCCGGCTGGACCCGGATGACCAGGGCGTTCTGCCCCAGCTCCTCGGTCGCGTAGGAGTCGAAGGGCAGGTACGGGGCGCGCTGGAAGACGACCGCGATCTCGGTGACCCGGCGGCCCAGGCGCTTGCCGGTGCGCAGGTAGAACGGGACGCCCGCCCAGCGGCGGTTGTTGATCTCCAGCTTGATGGCCGCGTAGGTGTCGGTCTTGGAGTCCGGGTCGATGCCGTCCTCGTCGAGGTAGCCGACGACCTCCTCGCCGCCCTGCCAGCCGGAGGCGTACTGGCCGCGCACGGTGTGCCGGCCGAGGTCGGCCGGGAGCTTGACGGCGCTGAGCACCTTGAGCTTCTCGGCCACCAGCGCCTTCGGGTGGAAGGACGCCGGCTCCTCGATGGCGGTGAGCGCCATCAGCTGGAGCAGGTGGTTCTGGATGACGTCACGGGCGGAGCCGATGCCGTCGTAGTAGCCGGCCCGGCCGCCGATGCCGATGTCCTCGGCCATGGTGATCTGTACGTGGTCGACGTACGACCGGTTCCAGATCGGCTCGAACATCTGGTTGGCGAAGCGCAGCGCCAGGATGTTCTGGACCGTCTCCTTGCCCAGGTAGTGGTCGATCCGGAAGACCTCGTCCCGGGGGAAGACCTCGTGGACGACCTTGTTGAGCTCCTGCGCGCTCTCCAGGTCGTGACCGAAGGGCTTCTCGATGACCGCGCGGCGCCAGGAGCCCTGCGGCGGGTCGGCCAGGCCGTGCTTCTTGAGCTGCTGGACGACCGTCGGGAAGAACTTCGGCGGGACGGACAGGTAGAAGGCGAAGTTGCCGCCGGTGCCCTGGGCCTTGTCCAGCTCCACGATCGTCTCGCGCAGCTTGTCGAAGGCCTCGTCGTCGTCGAAGGTGCCGTGGACGAAGCGCATGCCCTTGGCGAGCTGCTGCCAGACCTCCTCCCGGAAGGGGGTGCGGGCGTGGTCCCGGACGGCGTCGTGGACCTCCTTGGCGAAGTCCTCGTCGTCCCACTCGCGGCGAGCGAAGCCGACGAGGGAGAAGCCCGGCGGAAGCAGACCGCGGTTGGCCAGGTCGTAGATGGCCGGCATCAGCTTCTTGCGGGACAGGTCGCCGGTGACCCCGAAGATGACCAGACCGGACGGCCCCGCGATGCGCGGGAGCCGTCGGTCGGAGGGGTCACGAAGCGGGTTGACCGGGGCGGGCGGGAGGTCGTCCGCGTCCGATTCCGACGTCAACTCGGGGTAATCAGTGCTCACTTGATGGGCTCCGCTTTCGTGCGCTGGCTGTGAGCGGGGGTCACTTCTCGTCGGCGAAGGAAGCGAGCGAGGCGGTGACGGTGTCGAGCAGCTCGTTCCAGGACTGCTCGAACTTCTCGACGCCCTCGTCTTCCAGGACCTGGACCACGTCGTCGTAGTCCACGCCGGCTGCCGCGATCGCGTCCAGCACGGCCTTGGCGTCCGCGTAGTTGGGGACGATGGTGTTGCCGGTGACCACGCCGTGGTCGCCGGTGGCGTCCAGGGTCGCCTCGGGCATGGTGTTGACGGTGCCGGGGGCGACCAGCTCGGTGACGTACAGGGTGTCCGGCAGGGCCGGGTCCTTGACGCCGGTGGAGGCCCACAGCGGGCGCTGCGGCTTGGCGCCGGCGGCCTCCAGGGAGAGCCAACGGGCGTTGCCGGCGGTCTTGCCGTCGACGCTGCCGAAGACCTCCTCGTACGCCTGGTAGGCGAGGCGGGCGTTGGCCAGCGCGGCCTTGGAGCGCAGGTTCTTGGCGTCGCCGCCGACCTTGTCCAGGCGCTTGTCGATCTCGGTGTCCACGCGGGAGACGAAGAAGGAGGCGACCGACTCGATCTGGGAGAGGTCCAGGCCCTTGCCCTTGGCGGCCTCCAGGCCGCTCAGGTAGGCGTCGATGACGGCCTTGTAGCGCTCCAGCGAGAAGATCAGCGTGACGTTGACGCTGATGCCCTTGCCGATGACCTCGCTGATCGCGGGCAGGCCGGCCTTGGTGGCGGGGATCTTGATGAAGACGTTCGGGCGGTCCACCAGCCACCACAGCTGCTTGGCCTCGGCCACGGTGGGGGCGGTCTCGTGCGCCAGGCGCGGGTCGACCTCGATGGAGACCCGGCCGTCGCGGCCGTTGGAGGCGTCGTAGACCGGGCGCAGCACGTCGGCCGCGTCGCGCACGTCGGAGGTGGTGATCATGCGGATCGCCTCCTCGGTGGTGACCTTGCGGACGGCGAGGTCGCGCAGCTGGCTGTCGTAGGAGTCGTCGCCGCTGCCGGCGATGGCCTTCTGGAAGATGGTCGGGTTGGTGGTCACACCCACCACGTGCTTGTTCTGCACCAGCTCGGCCAGGTTGCCGGAGTTGAGCCGCTTGCGGCTGAGGTCGTCCAGCCAGATCGCAACGCCTTCGTCGCTGAGGCGCTTCAGTGCGTCAGTCATGGTGCTTCAGTCCCTTGTTCTTCTGCTTCGTGGGGTAGTCAGAGGGGCCGGGGCGCCGATGTGCGGTCGGCCGCCCCGGCCCGTTGTCCCGCACTCGCCGCCGGGAGCTCGTACCCGATGCCGACGTTCCTCGCTCCAGCGCTCGCTTGTCGCTCGTCGCTTTCGGCATCGGCGCTCCCTTTGGCTCGTGCTCGGGGCCGCTAGCGGTTGACGGCTTCGAGGGAGCGCAGGGCGTTGTGGGCCTCGGCCACCACGCGCTCGGCGGTGATGCCGAACTCCTCGAAGAGCACCTTGTAGTCGGCGGAGGCGCCGAAGTGCTCCAGCGAGACGATCCGGCCGTGGTCGCCGACCAGCTCGCGCCAGCCCTGGGCGATGCCGGCCTCGACCGAGACGCGGGCCTTCACCGACGGCGGCAGCACACTGTCGCGGTAGGCCTGGTCCTGCTCCTGGAACCACTCGAAGGACGGCAGCGAGACCACGCGGGTCGCGATGCCCTCCGCCTCGAGCACCTCGCGGGCCTTGACGGCCAGCTGGACCTCGGAGCCGGTGCCGAGCAGGATCAGCTGCGGGTCGCCGTTCGAGGCCTCGGCCAGGATGTAGCCGCCCTTCGCGGTGCCCTCGGCGGAGCCGAAGACCTCACGGTCGAAGGTCGGGACGCCCTGGCGGGTGAGGGCCAGGCCGACCGGGCCGGGGTGGCTGGTCTGGCGCTCGATGATGGTGCGCCAGGCGACGGCGGTCTCGTTGGCGTCGGCCGGGCGGACCATGGCCAGGCCCGGGATGGCGCGCAGCGAGGCCATGTGCTCGACCGGCTGGTGGGTCGGGCCGTCCTCGCCCAGGCCGATCGAGTCGTGCGTCCAGACGTAGGTGACCGGCAGCTTCATCAGCGCGGCCAGGCGGACGGCCGGGCGCATGTAGTCGGCGAAGACCAGGAAGGTGCCGCCGTACACGCGGGTCCTGCCGTGCAGCGCGATGCCGTTCATGATCGAGCCCATGGCGTGCTCGCGGATGCCGAAGTGGATCGTCCGGCCGTACGGGCTCGCCGACTTCAGCGGGTTGCCCTCGGGGAGGAAGGAGCTGTCCTCGTCGATGGTGGTGAGGTTGGACTCCGCGAGGTCGGCCGAGCCGCCCCACAGCTCCGGGATCACCGCGCCGATCGCCTTGAGGGTGTCGCCGGAGGCCTTGCGGGTGGCGACGTCCTTGCCGGCCGGGAAGGAGGGGACGGCCTTCTTCCAACCCTCGGGCAGCTCGCCGGCCTGGATCCGGTCGAAGTCGGCGGCGCGGTGCGGGTTGGCGGCGCGCCAGGCCTCGAAGGACTGCTGCCACTGGTCGCGGGCGGCCTTGCCGCGCTTGATGACCAGCCGGGCGTGCTCGATGACCTGGTCGCTGACCTCGAAGGTCTTCTCCGGGTCGAAGCCCAGGACCTTCTTGGTGGCGGCGATCTCGGCGGCGCCGAGCGCGGAGCCGTGCGCCTTGGCGGTGTTCTGGGCGTCCGGGGCCGGCCAGGCGATGATGGTGCGCATCGCGATGATCGACGGGCGGGAGGTCTCGGCCTTGGCCGCGGCCAGCGCGTCCGCGAGGACGGCCACGTCGATGTCGCCGTTGGACTTCGGGGTCACCCGCTGGACGTGCCAGCCGTACGCCTCGTAGCGCTTGAGGACGTCCTCGGAGAAGGCGGTCTCGGTGTCGCCCTCGATCGAGATGTGGTTGTCGTCGTACAGGGCGACCAGGTTGCCCAGCTTCTGGTGGCCGGCCAGCGAGGAGGCCTCGGCGGAGATGCCCTCCTCCAGGTCGCCGTCGGAGACGATGGCCCAGATGGTGTGGTCGAAGGGGGACTCGCCGGCCGGGGCCTCGGGGTCGAAGAGGCCGCGCTCGTAGCGGGCGGCCATCGCCATGCCGACCGCGTTGGCGATGCCCTGGCCGAGCGGGCCGGTGGTGGTCTCCACGCCGGCCGTGTGGCCGTGCTCGGGGTGGCCGGGGGTGCGGCTGCCCGCGACGCGGAAGGCCTTGAGGTCGTCCAGCTCCAGGCCGTAACCCGAGAGGTACAGCTGGGTGTAGAGGGTCAGGCTGGTGTGCCCGGGGGAGAGGACGAAGCGGTCGCGGCCGACCCAGGCCGGGTCGGTCGGGTCGTGGCGCAGGAACCGCTGGAAGATCAGGTACGCGGCCGGGGCCAGCGTCATGGCCGTCCCGGGGTGTCCGTTGCCGACCTTCTGGACAGCGTCCATGGCGAGGACTCGCGCGGTGTCAACCGTGCGCTCGTCCATATCGGTCCACTCGAATGCGTTCGTCGGCGCAGTGCTCACCCTGTCTCAGGGCTCCTTCCATTGAAGAGTGACCCCGTGAATGGGGACCGGGTCGGCCACGGCGCTGTGGTCCCGACGCTGGGTGGTGCCGGTCACGGAGGGTAGATCCCGCTTCTGCGTGCGAGCCTACCGTTTGGGCCGGGGCTCACCCTCCGTGCTGAGACAACCGGGATTTCCGCATGGTGATTCCCACTAGGCCGGTGTGAGTGCTTTTGTCCCAGGTTCTCCCGATTCGCGCCCGCCCGCCGCCGGGGTGGTCAGGACGGGCTAGCAGGACCCGCCGGAGGCGGTTCGTGGCATCACCCAGGCGGTTCACCCGGGGGTGTGCGGTTCCGCCTCGCCGGGGGACCCCGAAGCCGGATGGGATATATGGAGCGTCTATGGTGTCGTGGTACGCGCAGAGCGGACGATTCGGGACCCTTCGTTCCTGTGGACGCCTGCGAAGATTCATCTTCAGTTGGGGTGTTAGTGACCGCCGTCGAAACCCGTCCCGCCGGGGTCACCGGGGCGACTCCTGCGCACCGGCCGATCGGGGCCCGTGTCGGCGCGTTCGTCGCACTGACCAAGCCTCGGATCATCGAGCTGCTGCTGATGAGCACCGTGCCGGTGATGTTCCTGGCCCAGCAGGGCGTGCCGAACATGCTGCTGGTGCTGAAGGTCGTGGTCGGCGGCTACCTCTCGGCGGGCGGCGCCAACGCCCTCAACATGTACATCGACCGCGACATCGACGCGGTGATGTCCCGCACCGAGCGGCGGCCGATCGTCACCGGGATGGTGTCGCCGCGCGAGGCGCTGGTGTTCGGCATCGTGCTCGCCGTGGTGTCGACGCTGGTGCTGGGCTTCGGCGTCAACTGGCTCTCCTCCGGACTGGCGCTGGGCGCGCTGCTGTTCTACGTGTTCGTCTACACGCTGGGGCTCAAGCGGCGCACCTCGCAGAACATCGTCTGGGGCGGCATCGCCGGCTGCATGCCGGTGCTGGTCGGCTGGTCCTCGGTCACCAACTCGATGTCCTGGGCGGCCGTGGTGCTGTTCCTGGTGGTGTTCTTCTGGACGCCGCCGCACACCTGGGTGCTGTCGATGAAGGTGCGCGACGACTACCTGCGGGCCGGCGTGCCGATGCTGCCGGTCATCAAGGGCAACGTGGCGGTCGGCAAGCAGGTCGTCATCTACTCCTGGGTGATGGTCGCCGTCTCGCTGGCGCTCTGGCCGCTCGGGCACATGAGCTGGCTGTACCCGGTCGCCGCGGTGGTGCTGGGCGCCGCCTGGCTGCGCGAGGCGCACGCGCTGTACGCGCGGGCCAAGGCTGGCGTCGTGGGCGCGAAGCTCAAGGAGATGCGGCTGTTCCACTGGTCGATCACCTACCTGTCGCTGCTGATGGTGGTGTGCGCGGTCGACCCGTTCGTGAAGTAGGCAGACTCGCTGAGAGAGCCCCGGTCCGGTGGACCGGGGCTCTCCCGCATTCGGGGGCTTTTCGCGTTCGGGGCGGGCCGCTCGGCCGACCGCTCGGCCGGCGGCTCAGCGGGCGGGCAGCTCGGAGGGGCCGACGTGGCCGTCCAGCCAGTCCCGCAGCGGCCGGGAGGCGTGCAGGAAGCCGGTGATCCGGGTGTAGGCGGCGCGGGTGCCCAGCCACTTCGCGGGCTCCCACTCCTGCCAGGCCACCAGGCCCTTGTGGCGCAGCAGCTCGATCCTGGGGTGGTCCTTCGGGTAGCCGCGCGGGGCCGACTTCAGGGAGTCCCGGCCGACCACCTGCGGGCCGTCCTTCTCCACCCGGGTGATCACCCGCTCCAGCTCGGCGCCGGTGACGTCCTCGGCGACGGCGGCGCGGTAGCGCTCCAACTGGTCCGGGGCGAGCTGGTACATGCCGTTGCCGCAGGCCAGGCCGTCGGCGGAGAGCTGGATGTAGCCGCCGCTCTCCAGGTGCGCGCCGATGTGCGTCTTGTACGGGGACTTGTCGGCGCTGAAGCGGACGTCGCGGTTCGGGCGGAAGATCTTCCCCGGCCCGAACTCCGGTTCCAGATCGGCGAGGAGCTGCTCCATCGGCGCGCGCACGGCGTCCTCGTACCGCCCCTTGTGGGCCTGCCAGAAGGTCTTCGAGTTGTCGGCCTCCAGGTGCTCGTAGAAGTCGAGCGCCTCGGTCGGCCAGCCGGAGAAGGTCACACGTCCAGTATGTGTCCCGGTGCACAGGGTGCTCCCGTCGCCAGCGCGCTTACCGGTGGGTAGCATGCGGGCATGAGCAGCGCAGAGACCGCCACCGCCGCGCCGGACGCCCGCACCGAGCGCCGCGCCAAGCGCATCGCCAAAAACCTCACCAGCTTCGCCCGGCAGCACGGGGGCAGCGCCGACGCGGTCGTCGAGTACGTCGGCGCCGTGGCCACCCGGATCGTCGTGGTCGGCGCGGACGGCGCCTGGGGCGACCAGGTGGCCCCCAGCTACGCCGTCGGCCGCCGGGCCGCGGAGCTGGCCGGGCTGACCCTGCACGACGACTTCGAGGGCGAGCTGGGCCTCCGGGTGAAGACCGGCCCGTACGAGTGGAAGCGGATGGCCGGGATCCAGCTCGGCGGCTGAGCACCCTCCGGACACCGCGAAGGCCCGGCTCCCCTCGTACGGGGGAGCCGGGCCTTTTCACCGGCCACCAGCGTTGCTACCGCGGTTGGGCGGGCCAGGGGATCGACGTCTCAGCCTCGATCGTGTAGTCGACGCCGGGGACGTCCCAGCCGTACAGCTGCCGGAACTGGCCGTAGAACCAGGCCGACGCGGCCGGGTCGGCGTCGAGCGCTGCCTCGGGGTCCGTCCACAGCTCCCGCACCAGGTCCTGCACGGCGGGGTCGAGTTCCCAGCCGTCCAGACGGATGCGACCCTGCCCGTCCAGCACGAGCGACTTCGCGCCGCTCAGTTGCTCCCACAGGTCCACGGCCTGGTCGGCGGTGGTACGCCAGCCGTCCTCGCTGAGGGCTTTGCGCAGCAGCGAGGTGTAGAGGGCGATGGACGGGATGGCGGTGGACGCCTGGGTGACGGCGGCGCCGGCGACGACGGTGAACGCCCGGCCCCGCCCGGCCAGTACCCCGCTCTGCAACTGGCCGGCGGTCGCCTCCAGGTGTTCCTTGGCGGCGCCGATGGTGCCCTGCCGGTAGACCGGCGCGGTGATCTCGGAGCCCACATAGGACAGCGCGGCAGTCGTGAAGTCGGGGCCCAGGAGGTCGTTGTCGGCCAGGGACTGCACCCACAGCCGCCAGTCCTCACCACCCATGACCTTGACGGTCGCGGCGCGCTCGGCCTCGTCGGCCGGGGTGAGGTCGATGCTGCCGATCTGCGGGACGCCGTCCTCGAAGACGAGGGACGGTGAGGTGTAGGGGCGGCCGATCGGCTTGATCACCGAGTGGTGGACCTCGCCGGTGGCCGGGTCGGTACGCCTGGGCGAGGCGAGGGAGTAGACGAGGTAGTCGACGGGGCCGTACCGGTCGGCGAGGAGTTTGAGCACCTCGGCACGGGTGGCGTCCGCGTAGGCGTCGGCGTTGACGAAGGTGAAGTCGCCTCCGGCCTCTTCGAGCAGGGCGGCGGTCGCGGCGGTTCGGTACCAGCCGGCGGTGGCGGTGCGCCGCTCGCCGGCCGGTGTCTCGTAGGCGACGCCGATGCCGCGGATGCCGTGGCGGCGCAGCCCGGCCAGCAGGATCGCCAGACCGTACCCCGCGCTGGAGCCCAGCACCAGGGCGACCGGGGCCCGCCCGGTGGGGGTGGCGGGGGTGATGGACTGCCACAGCTGGTGCACGGTGGCCTGGCTGCCCTTGGGGTGGGAGTTGACGATCAGGTAGCCCCGCTGCTTGGGGGTGATCTGCTGCGTGCTCACGCGGTGGTGCCCTCTCCGGTGGGGTGGCCGTGCCGGGCGAGCAGGTCGCTGAGGTCGCCGACGGTGTGCAGGCGGCCGACCTCCTCGTCCGGGATGACCGTGTTCAGGCGCGTCTCCAGGGTGACGACGAGCTCGTGGAGGGCGAGGCTGTCGATCCCGAGATCGTGCTGCAGTCGTGCGTCGTTCGTGATCGTATCGGCGCCGGTGACCGCCGCCTGTGCCAGAGCGTGACGGAGGATGTGTGCTGCGGTTGTAGGGGTCGTCATTGCGGTAGGTGTCCTTCGTCGGCTACCCGGCGGTTCTCGGTGACGCCGGCGCGGCCTTGGAAGCTGCTCAACCCCTGATGCGGCGGCGCATCCCCGTTCCGGAGCGGCGGGCCGCACTGTGGGTGGATGCTGCACGGGCCTACAGCCAACAAGGCAGACTGGCTGAGGGGTACCAAGCACTCAGGATCGCGGAGAGCTGTGCTTCTGAGGACATTCGACGCCGCCCCAGCGTGCTGGAACTGGTCGGTGACATGGCCGCGCGGGACCGACGTGGCAGTGTCCCGGAACTCCGCCGTTTCTGCCATGAGTTGGGAGTTCGGATTTGACTGAGAACCACGAGCCGTTCCTTCACGTCATCGTCTGCGCTTCGGGAATCGCTGACGGCGTGGCTGAGCTGATCGCCGCAGCCCGTGCCGAGGGCTGGAAGGTCGGTGTGATTGCTACTCCCAGCGCTCTCGGCTTCATAGACCAGGAAGCCATCGAAGCCCAGACCGGCTATCCGCTCCGCTCCGCGTGGCGCACGCCGAGCATCCCGCAACCGCTGCCTCCGGCAGACGCCATTGCGGTCGCTCCCGCGACGTTCAACACCATCAACAAGTGGGCCGCCGGCATCTCCGACACGCTGGCGCTCGGCATCCTCTGCGAGGCCTACGGGCTCGGCATCCCCGTTGCGGTCCAGCCCTATGTCAACTCAGCCCAGGCTTCCCACCCGGCCTATTCGGACAGCTTGGCCCGACTGCGCTCGATGGGCGTTCTGATCGGCGACTACGTGCCCCACAAGCCCAAGTCCGGCGGAGGGCGCGACAAGTACAGCTGGACCCATGTCCTCGACCTGCTTCGGCCTGCCCGCACTAACCGTTCGGAGCCGGCAGCGTGAGAGGTGGTACGCCGCAGGAGGCAACGCTGCTGCCACTCCACTCCGTGTCCGTCGCGGGGGTGGTGGTGCGGGAGGACGGGCGGGTGCTGACGATCCGGCGGGCTGACAGCGGGGCTTGGGAGCCTCCGGGGGGCGTGCTGGAGCTGGGCGAGGGTGTCGAGGCCGGCGTGCGCCGGGAGGTCTACGAGGAGACCGGGATCGTGGTCGGCGTGGAGCGGCTGACCGGCGTCTACAAGAACATGAGCCGAGGGGTTGTCGCTCTTGTTTTCCGCTGTCGACCTGAGGGCGGGACCGGCCGGCTCTCTGACGAGTCGGTCGAAGTCGACTGGCTCACGCCGGCCGGGGTCTCCGACCGCATGGCTGAGGTCTATGCCGTACGTGTCCTGGACGCGCTTCAGGACGAAACGGTACCGAGCATCCGGACCCACGACGGCCGACAACTGCTGTGACCGCATGACGAAGGCCCCCATCGCGGGATGGGGGCCTTCGCCGTACGTTGGGCTTGCGCTCAGACGGTGGCGGTCTGCGGGGTCTGCGCGGGCAGGTGCTCGGAGGCCTGTGCGTCCTCGCGGGTACGGAGGGCGAGGGGGATGCGCAGGGCGGCGATCCAGGTCAGCGAGGCGCCGAGCATGTGGAGGCCGACCATCAGCTCGGGGGCGTCGGTGAAGTACTGGATGAAGCCGAGGACGCCCTGGAGCAACAGGACTGCGAGGAGTTCCTTGGTGCGGGACTTGGCTGCCTGCGGGGCCTTGATCGCAGTGAAGACGAAGATCAGGGCGATGGTGAGGCCGACGGAGATGAAGGCGAAGTCGGCGTGGAACTGGGCCAACCTGTCGTAGTCGATCGGGATCCGCGGGACGATCTTGTTGTCCTTGGGCGTGCCCGGGTGGTGGCCGGCGCCGGTCACCAGGGTGCCGGCTGCGACGAGCAGCCCGATCACGGCGACGAGGACGTACGAGAGCTGGTGGATCGGGCGGGCCACGGACAGCTTCGCCGGGCCGTCGCCCTCCTTGCTGCGCTCCCACATCAGCAGGGCGACCCAGACCAGGGCCATCGCGGCGATCATGTGCAGCGCGACGGTGTACGGGTTGAGGCCGGTCAGCACGGTGATGCCGCCGAGCACGGCGTTGCTCATCACCAGCCAGAACTGCGCCCAGCCGAGCTTGGTCAGGCCGCGCCGCCAGGGCCGGTGGCAGCGGGCGGCCAGGATCGCCCAGCCCACCGCGGCGCTGAGCACGTAGGTGAGCATCCGGTTGGTGAACTCGATGACGCCGTGGAAGCCCATCTCGGCGGTGGGCGTCAGACTCTCGTCGGTGCAGCGGGGCCAGGTCGTACAGCCGAGGCCGGAGGCGGTGAGCCGGACGGCGCCGCCGGTGACGACGATCACCACGCTCATCACCAGCGCGGCGAACGCGGCGCGCCGGACCATGACGGCGGAGGGCTGCCAGCGCTCGGCGAGCAGGGAGAAGGGGGTGGTCTTCAGCACGACGTCCATGGTAGGTGGCTTTACGGGCGATCTTGGGGCGGGGCTGGCTCGCCGCGCCTGGTGCGATCGTGGTGGCCGCCCGGCGCAAGGCGGCCGGGAAGGCCTGACGTCACGCGGTGAAGCGACGTGCTCGTCAGGTGATGGAAGCGGCGCCCCCGGCGATTGAACCGGATCGCCGGGGGCGCCGTTCTGTCTTGAAGGTGACGAAGTTCATTCAAGTTTGCCGAATCCGCGTTCTGCGAGGTGGCAGCTGTGATGGGCTGGTCATGCACATCAGAGAACGGACGCACAGACGAAATCCGGTCGTACGGCGGGGTGTGGCGGGATGCGGGAGTGCCGGTAGAGTCCCCCGGACAGTCGTAGCGGGCCACCGCGAACCACTCAACACGCCTGCTGCACAAGACCGTTCGGAGGGGAACAGCGTAATGGCGCGACAGCAGCGGCACATCGGGATCGGCGCGGCGGCACTGGCAGGCACGGCAGCGGCCGGTTTTCTACTGCCCTTGGCGCTGGCCACCAACGCCTCGGCGCACGTGCCGAGTTGGTCGGTGACCTGCGACAAGGTCGTGATCGACCTGATCAACTACAGCCCCAAGGCCGACGTGAAGAACACCGTCAGCCTCACCATCGACGGCGACAAGGTCCTGGATGCCAAGGCCTTTCCCGCCGAGTTCCACGGCACCTTTCCGGTGAAGGACCACACGGCCCCGATCAAGGCGAACCTGGTGGTCACCACCACGGAGAACCCGAACGACAAGGGCTGGAACATCAACGAGACCAAGACCATCGAGCCGTGCCACACGCCGACTCCGACCCCGACCCCGACTCCCACCAAGACCCCCACCCCCACGCCCACCCCCACCTCGACGCCGACGCCCATCCCGACGCCGACGAAGACCCCGACCCCCGTGCCGACGACGCCCACCGTGGCGCCGACCACGCCCCCGCCGACCACGCCGGCCCCGGTCAGCCCGCCCGCCCCGGCGCCCGCCACCAGCGCGCCGGCGCTCGCCCAGACCGGTAGCAACGACGCCACCCCGATGATCGCGGCGGCCGGCGGCGGCGTGCTGCTGGTCGGTGGCGCGCTCGTCCTGCTCGCCCGCAAGCGCCGTGGCGGCAGCGAGAGCTGACGCAGGGCGGTACGAACGCCGAACGCCCCCCGGCCGGTTGAGGCCGGGGGGCGTTCGACGTTCGTACGGGGGTGGCTGCTCGCAAGTGCGGCCACCTCGGCGGCTACTCCCAGCGGAAGAAGCGGGCGGCCGCGGCCAGGCCGAGCACGGCCCAGCCGGCCAGGATCCCGAGGTCAGCCCAGGGCACCCCGGCGCCGGTCTGCAGCACCGACCGCAGGCCGTCCGAGAGCGCCGAGATCGGCAGCAGTTCCAGCACCGACCGCACCGCGTCGGGGAACTTGCTCAGCGGCACGATCACCCCGCCCGCGAGCAGCAGCAGGATGAACACCAGGTTGGCGGCGGCCAGCGTGGCCTCGGCCTTCAGCGTGCCGGCCATCAGCAGGCCGAGCCCGGAGAAGGCGGCGGTGCCGAGGACCAGCAGCGCGACGACGGCCAGCGGGTTGCCGTGCGGCGACCAGCCGAGCGCCAGCGCGATCACCGACAGCAGCGCGACCTGCAGCGCCTCCGTCACCAGGACGCAGCCGGTCTTGGCCGTCAGCAGCGTCCAGCGCGGCAGCGGGCTGGCGCCGAGCCGTTTCAGCACGCCGTAGCGGCGCTCGAAGCCCGTGGCGATGGCCTGCCCGGTGAAGGCGGTGGACATCACGGCCAGCGCGAGCAGGCCGGGGGCGAGGAAGTCGACCCGCTTGCCGGGGCCCTCGACCGTGACGATGTCGACGGCGGAGAACAGCACCAGCAGCACGGTCGGGATGACGACGGTGAGCAGCAGCTGCTCACCGTTGCGCAGCAGCATCCGGGTCTCGAACGCGGTCTGGGCGAGCAGCATCCGGCCGACGGGGGCGGCACCGGGCTCGGGCGAGTAGTCCCGCTCGCTTCGCTCACTCATGCGCGGAGCTCCCGTCCGGTCAGGTCGAGGAAGACGTCTTCGAGGCTGCGGCGCTGCACGGACAGCCGTTCGGGCAGGACGCCGACGGCCGCGCACCAGCCGGTGACGGTGGCCGGCAGCTGCGGGTCCACCGGCGCCTCGACGCGGTAGCTGCCGGGGGCGGTCTCGACGGCGGTGGCGCCCTCGGGCAGCTCCTTGAGCAGCGGGCCGAGGTCGAGCCCGGGCGGGGCGTCGAAGCGCAGGGCGTTCTCGGCGCCGCCGCGGCACAGCTCCTCGGTGGTGCCGTCGGCGATCACCTTGCCGCGGTCCACGATGGCGACGCGGTCGGCGAGCTGCTCGGCCTCGTCCATGTGGTGGGTGGTGACGACCACGGTGACGCCGTCCCGGCGCAGGTCGCGGACCAGCTCCCAGGTGGCGCGGCGGGCCTGCGGGTCGAGGCCGGCGGTGGGCTCGTCCAGGAAGACCAGCTCGGGGCGGCCGACCACGGCCATGGCCAGGGCGAGCCGCTGCTGCTGGCCGCCGGACAGCCGCCGGTAGGTGGTGCGGCCGCAGGAGCCGAGGCCGAGGCGCTCGACCAGGGCGTCCACGTCCAGCGGGTGGGCGTGCAGCTTGGCGGTGTGCCGCAGCATCTCGACGGCGCGGGCGCCCGCGTACACGCCGCCGGACTGCAGCATGACGCCGATCCGGGGGCGCAGGGCGGCGCTCTGGGTGACCGGGTCGAGGCCGAGGACGCGGACGGTGCCGGCGTCGGGGCGGCGGTAGCCCTCGCAGGTCTCGATGGTGGTGGTCTTGCCGGCGCCGTTGGGGCCGAGGACGGCGGTGATCGCGCCGGTCGCGATGGTGAGGTCGAGACCGTCCACGGCCTGCTTGTCGCCGTAGCGCTTGACCAGCCCGGCGACCTGGACCGCGGGTTCGGAGTGCATACCGGCGAGTGTAAGAGGGCCTCACGTTTCGAGCGGACGGCGCCTCGGTGATCGTTTCCCCAGGTCAGGTAAGGCTTACCTGCGTGATCGATGACACCGGTGAGGCCTGGATCACGGGTTGTCCCAACGGAAGTAATTACGCAACACTGGTGTTGTGAAAAACATGCGCGAGCACGCCCAGCAGCAGGAGGCCGAGTCGGCCTCCCACTGCGACGTGCCCGTGACGGCGGCCGAGGTACTGCTGGACGGCCACCGTGCCACCCGGGACCGGGTCGCCCGCTCGATCCTGGACCACGGCCCCTCCTCCGCCGCCGACCTGGCGAACCGGCTCGGCCTCACCTCCGCCGCCGTCCGCCGCCACCTCGACGGCCTGGCCGCCGCCG
This sequence comes from Kitasatospora sp. NPDC033851, assembly GCF_055576085.1. NCBI lineage: Bacteria > Bacillati > Actinomycetota > Actinomycetes > Kitasatosporales > Streptomycetaceae > Kitasatospora > Kitasatospora sp. NPDC033851. Next base: position 207,804 of record NZ_JBVIRL010000007.1, read on the forward strand.
GCCTGGTCGAGTCCCGCGAACAGCGGGTCTACGGCAGCCGCGGCCGGGGCCGTCCGGCCAAGGTCTTCGCCCTCACCGACGGCGGCCGGGACGCCTTCTACCAGGCGTACGACCAGCTCGCCGCCGACGCGCTGCGCTGGATCTCGGACGCGGTGGGCGGCGGCAAGGCGGGCGAGGAGGCGGTCGCCGCCTTCGCCCGGGCCCGTTTCGGCAAGCAGGGCGAGAAGTACCGGGAGGCGCTGCGCGAGGCTGGGGTGGAGGATCGCACCGAGGCACTCGCCCAGGCGCTCAGCGTGGACGGGTACGCTGCCACGGTGCGGCGTGTCCCGTCGGCCGCGGCCAAGGCCCCGGCGGGCGCCCAGCTCTGCCAGCACCACTGCCCGGTCGCGCACATCGCCGAGCAGTTCCCCCAGCTCTGCGAGGCGGAGACCGAGGTCTTCTCCCAGCTCCTGGGCACCCATGTGCAACGGCTGGCCACCATCGCCCACGGCGACGGGGTCTGCACCACCTATGTGCCGGCACCCGGTGCCGCATCGTCGTCCGCCCGTGGTTCCGCGGGCCGCGACTCCGATGCAGCGCCGACTGCCGGTACGTCCACCGAAGATTCTGCGTCCGCGCGTTAGGAAGCTCGCATGACTGACACCGTTTCGCACCCCGAGCTCGAAGGCCTGGGCAACTACGAGTACGGCTGGGCCGACCCGGACGCCGCTGGCGCCACGGCCAAGCGCGGGCTCAGCGAGGAGGTCGTGCGCGACATCTCCGCGAAGAAGAGCGAGTCCGAGTGGATGCTCAACCTGCGTCTCAAGGGCCTGAAGCTGTTCGGCAAGAAGCCCATGCCGACCTGGGGCTCCGACCTGACCGGCATCGACTTCGACAACATCAAGTACTTCGTCCGCTCCACCGAGAAGCAGGCCGAGTCCTGGGAGGACCTGCCGGCGGACATCAAGGCCACCTACGACAAGCTGGGCATCCCGGAGGCGGAGAAGCAGCGCCTGGTCGCCGGTGTCGCCGCCCAGTACGAGTCCGAGGTCGTCTACCACCAGATCCGTGAGGACCTGGAGGAGCAGGGCGTCATCTTCCTGGACACCGACACCGCGCTGCGCGAGCACCCGGAGCTGTTCAAGGAGTACTTCGGCACCGTCATCCCGGCCGGTGACAACAAGTTCGCCGCGCTGAACACCGCGGTGTGGTCCGGCGGCTCGTTCATCTACGTGCCGAAGGGCGTGCACGTCGACATCCCGCTGCAGGCCTACTTCCGGATCAACACCGAGAACATGGGCCAGTTCGAGCGGACGCTGATCATCGTCGACGAGGACGCCTACGTCCACTACGTCGAGGGCTGCACCGCGCCGATCTACTCCTCCGACTCGCTGCACTCCGCGGTCGTGGAGATCATCGTCAAGAAGGGCGGCCGCTGCCGCTACACGACCATCCAGAACTGGTCGAACAACGTCTACAACCTGGTCACCAAGCGCGCCGTGGCGTACGAGGGCGCGACCATGGAGTGGGTCGACGGCAACATCGGCTCCAAGGTCACCATGAAGTACCCGGCCGTCTACCTGATGGGCGAGCACGCCAAGGGCGAGACCCTGTCGATCGCCTTCGCGGGCGAGGGCCAGCACCAGGACGCCGGCGCCAAGATGGTGCACATGGCGCCGAACACCTCCTCCAACATCGTCTCCAAGTCGGTGGCGCGCGGCGGCGGCCGGACCTCCTACCGCGGTCTGATCGAGATCGGCGAGGGCTCGCACGGCGCCAAGTCGAACGTGCTGTGCGACGCGCTGCTGGTCGACACGATCTCCCGCTCGGACACCTACCCGTACGTGGACGTCCGCGAGGACGACGTGTCCATGGGCCACGAGGCGACCGTCTCCAAGGTCAGCGAGGACCAGCTGTTCTACCTGATGAGCCGCGGTCTGACCGAGTTCGAGGCCATGGCGATGATCGTCCGCGGCTTCGTCGAGCCGATCGCGCGCGAACTGCCGATGGAGTACGCGCTGGAGCTCAACCGGCTGATCGAGCTGCAGATGGAGGGCGCGGTCGGCTGACCCCGGCCACCGACCGCCCAACCGACTTTCGAGGAAGAGAGCTACACGACAGCCATGGCTGACGTTCAGAACACCACCGGCTCGACCACCGCCGGTTCGATCGAGGTCGGCACCGCCGGCGCGGGCGCGCAGCTCGCCGGCCCCGGCACCGGCCGCGCCACGGTCCAGCAGCCCATCGACGCGCGCGTCGCGGTCAAGCCGTCCTTCGACGTGAACGACTTCCCGGTGCCGCACGGCCGCGAGGAGGACTGGCGGTTCACCCCGCTGCACCGCCTCGGCGGGCTGCACGACGGGACCGCCGCCGCCGCCGAGCGGGGCGAGGACAAGGTCGAGTTCACGCTGCCGGAGGGCGTCACCGCCGAGACCGTCGGCCGCGACGACGCCCGCCTGGGCAAGGCCGGCACGCCGGTGGACCGGGTGGCCGCGCAGGCGTTCAGCGCCTTCGAGCAGGCCCTGGTGGTCACCGTCCCCAAGGACGCGGTGCTGACCGAGCCGGTCAGGATCGACGTGCGCGGCGAGGGCGGCGTCCGCTTCGCCCACGTGGTGATCGACGTCAAGCCGTTCGCCGAGGCCGTCGTGGTGCTCAACCACACGGGCACCGGCACCCGGGCCGCCAACGTCGAGCTGCTGGTCGGCGACGGTGCCAAGCTCACCTTCGTCTCCGTCCAGGACTGGGAGCGCGACGCCGTCCACGTCGCCCAGCACAACGCGCTGGTCGGCCGGGACGCCACGTACAAGTCCGTGGTCGTGACCTTCGGCGGCGACCTGGTCCGCCTGCACCCGCGGGTCAACTACGCGGGCCCCGGCGGCGAGGCCGAGCTGTTCGGCCTCTACTTCGCCGACGCCGGCCAGCACCTGGAGCACCGCCTGGTGATCGACCACGACACGCCGCACTGCCGGTCGAACGTGGCGTACAAGGGCGCGCTGCAGGGCCAGGACGCGCACGCCGTCTGGGTCGGCGACGTGCTGATCCGCGCCGCCGCACTCGGCACCGACACCTACGAGCTCAACCGGAACCTGGTGCTCACCGACGGCGCCCGGGTCGACTCGATCCCGAACCTGGAGATCGAGACCGGCGAGATCGTCGGCGCCGGCCACGCCTCGGCGACCGGCCGCTTCGACGACGAGCAGCTGTTCTACCTGCAGGCCCGCGGCATCCCGGCCGACGAGGCCCGCCGCCTGGTGGTGCGCGGCTTCTTCGCCGAGCTGCTCCAGCAGATCGGCGTGCCCGAGGTCCAGGAGCAGCTCATGGAGAAGATCGACGCCGAGCTGGAAGCGGCGGTCTGAACACGATGACCTTCCTCCGTGCCTGCGCGCTGAGCGACCTCCAGGAAGACGTGCCCAGGCGCGTGGACCTCAACGGCGTGCCGGTCTCCGTCGTCCGCACCGACGAGGGGGTGTTCGCGGTCAACGACATCTGCTCGCACGCGAACGTCTCGCTCTCGGAGGGCGAGGTCGAGGACTGCATGATCGAGTGCTGGCTGCACGGCTCCAGCTTCGACCTGCGCACCGGCAAGCCCTCGGGCCTGCCCGCCACCAAGCCGGTCGCTGTCTACCCCGTAAAGATCGAAGGGGACGATGTGCTCGTCTCCGTCAACCAGGAGTCCTGAGTACACATGGCAACCCTTGAAATCCGCGACCTGCACGTCTCCGTCGAGGCCGAGAACGGCCCGCGCGAGATCCTGAAGGGCGTCGACCTGACCGTGAAGCAGGGCGAGACCCACGCCATCATGGGTCCGAACGGCTCCGGCAAGTCCACCCTGGCCTACTCGCTGGCCGGCCACCCCAAGTACACCGTCACCGGCGGCTCGGTGCTGCTGGACGGCGAGGACGTCCTGGAGATGTCCGTCGACGAGCGCGCCAAGGCCGGTGTCTTCCTGGCCATGCAGTACCCGGTCGAGGTCCCGGGCGTCTCGGTCAGCAACTTCCTGCGCACCGCCGCCACCGCCGTCCGCGGCGAGGCCCCGAAGCTGCGGCTGTGGGTGAAGGAGGTCAAGGAGGCGATGGCCGCCCTCCAGATGGACCCGGCCTTCGCCGAGCGCAACGTCAACGAGGGCTTCTCCGGCGGCGAGAAGAAGCGCCACGAGATCCTCCAGCTCGAGCTGCTCAAGCCGAAGATCGCGATCCTCGACGAGACCGACTCCGGCCTGGACGTCGACGCGCTGCGGATCGTCTCCGAGGGCATCAACCGGGTCCGCTCGACCGGCGAGGTCGGCACCCTGCTGGTGACCCACTACACCCGCATCCTGCGGTACATCAAGCCCGACTACGTCCACGTCTTCGCGGGCGGCCGCATCGTCGAGTCCGGCGGTGCCGAGCTGGCCGACAAGCTGGAGAACGAGGGCTACGAGGCGTACGTGAAGGGGGGCGCTTCCGAGTGACCCATACGTTTACGGGACTGCTCGACACCGACGCGATCCGCAAGGACTTCCCGGTCCTGCAGCGGCTGCTGCACGACGACAAGCCCCTGGTCTACCTGGACAACGCGGCGACCTCGCAGAAGCCGCGCCAGGTGCTGGAGGCGCTGACCGCCTACTACGAGCGGCACAACGCCAACGTCCACCGCGGCGTGCACGTGCTCGCCGAGGAGGCCACCGCGCTGTACGAGGGCGCCCGGGACAAGGTCGCGGCCTTCGTCAACGCGCCGAGCCGCAACGAGGTGATCTTCACCAAGAACGCCTCCGAGTCGCTCAACCTCGTGGCCAACATGCTGGCCTGGGCGGATGAGCCGTACCGGGTGGACGCCGACTCCGAGATCGTCATCACGGAGATGGAACACCACTCCAACATCGTCCCGTGGCAGCTGCTGTCGCAGCGCAGCGGTGCGAAGCTCAAGTGGTTCGGGCTGAGCGACGAGGGTCGGCTGGACCTGTCGAACATCGACGAGCTGATCACCGAGAAGACCAAGGTGGTCTCCTTCACCCTGGTCTCCAACCTGCTCGGCACGGTGAACCCGGTCGAGACGATCGTCCGCAAGGCCCAGTCGGTCGGCGCGCTGGTCGTCATCGACGCCTCGCAGGCCGCCCCGCACATGGTGCTGGACGTGCAGGCGCTGGAGGCCGACTTCGTCGCCTTCACCGGCCACAAGATGCTGGCCCCGACCGGCATCGGCGTGCTCTGGGGCCGCCAGGAGCTGCTGGAGGACCTCCCGCCGTTCCTCGGCGGCGGCGAGATGATCGAGACCGTCACCATGGGCTCGTCCACCTACGCCCCGGCACCGCACAAGTTCGAGGCCGGCACCCCGCCGATCGCCCAGGCGGTCGGGCTCGGCGCGGCCATCGACTACCTGCAGGGCGTCGGCATGGAGAAGATCGCGGCGCACGAGCACGCGATCACCGAGTACGCCGTCGAGCGGCTGCTGGAGGTCCCGGACCTGCGGATCATCGGCCCGCGCACGGCCGTGGACCGCGGTGCGGCGATCTCCTTCACCCTCGGCGACATCCACCCGCACGACGTGGGTCAGGTGCTGGACGAGCAGGGCATCGCCGTGCGCGTCGGACACCACTGCGCGCGGCCGGTCTGCCTCCGGTACGGAATTCCGGCGACCACGCGGGCGTCTTTCTACCTGTACTCGACGCCGGGCGAGGTCGACGCGCTGATCGACGGCCTGCACCACGTCCGGAACTTCTTCGGCTGACGGGACAGGGCAGGACGACCATGAAGCTCGACTCGATGTACCAGGACATCATCCTGGACCACTACCGCAACCCGCACGGCAAGGGGCTGCGGGACGGCGACGCCGAGGTGCACCACGTCAACCCGACGTGCGGCGACGAGATCACCCTGCGGGTGAAGCTCGACGGCGCGACGGTCACCGACGTCTCGTACGAGTCCCAGGGCTGTTCGATCAGCCAGGCCAGCGCCTCGGTGCTCAACGACCTGGTGGTCGGCAAGACCGTCGGCGAGGCCCAGGCCGTCCAGGAGGCCTTCCTGGAGCTGATGCAGAGCAAGGGCCAGGGCGAGGGCGACGAGGAGGTGCTGGAGGACGCGGTCGCGTTCGCCGGCGTCTCCAAGTACCCGGCCCGGGTCAAGTGCGCCCTGCTCAGCTGGATGGCCTGGAAGGACGCGACCGCCCAGGCGCTCGCCCAGCACCCCGTCGTGAACGACTGATCCTGCAGAGGAGGAATGACCATGACTGACGAAACCCCCTCCGCTGCGGAGGAGCAGCCGACCGGCCTCATCGTCGGCACCACCGCCGGCACCGTCTCCGTCGAGGACCTGACCGAGGCCCTGATGGACGTCGTCGACCCCGAACTGGGCATCGACGTCGTCAACCTGGGCCTGATCTACGGCATCCACATCGACGAGTCCGACGTGGCCACCATCGACATGACGCTCACCTCGGCGGCCTGCCCGCTGACCGACGTCATCGAGGACCAGGCCAAGACCGCCACCGACGGCCTGGTGCAGGACCTGCGCATCAACTGGGTCTGGATGCCGCCGTGGGGCCCCGACAAGATCACCGACGACGGCCGCGAACAGTTGCGGGCGCTGGGCTTCAACGTCTGAGGTCCGTCCGTACGAACGCCGCTGCCCGGGACTTCTTCGGAAGTCCCGGGCAGCGGCGTTTACACCCGCGCGTCATCTGGTGCGTTGGGTAAGTCCACCGCCGTTCCCCACCGTCCACCCCCCACCCGCCTGCCGGCGGGTGCCCGCCCCGGGCGTGGCCGCGTGCTGCCCGGCCAACCGGGTGGCACGCGCGGCGAGATGGCAGAGCTACGTACTGGCCGGAGCGATGGGCAGGGCGACGTACCTGCCGGAAGCGACAGGGCCGCCACGGTGGTGGTGTTCGCGGCGGGCCGGCGGGCCGCACGCTGTCCGTGGCCCGGGTCGTCGCGGTCGTGGTGGCGGCGGCAGTCGTGGTAGGCCGCCGCAACGGCGAGGGCCCGCAAGCGGCTGGGGTCGATGCTGTTGTGGTGGGCGATGAACTGCACCAGGAGCGCGACCCGGACGCCGTGGATGCAGTCGACCGCCTCCCTGCGGGCGAACCAAGAGCCTTCGGGTACCAGCAGGAGCGGACGGTGTGGCAGGGTGGCCCGGACACCCGGACACCCGGACACCCGGACACCCGGACCGGTGGGACGGTTGCCGGCGATCCAGGCCAGCGTGGTCCGGTCCATGTACTGGTGGTCTGGGAGTCGGCCTGCGTCGGCCAGCACGCGCAGCGGCGTCTTCCCGGGCTGCGGTGTCGACGAGATCATGAACGATTCCTGATGAGGTCGGGTGCGATGGGCGTCACGCTGGGCGTGGTGGTGCTGACGATGGGGAACCGGCCTGCGGAGCTGATGGCCCTGCTGGACTCGGTGCGGGCCCAGGTCGGCGGCGACAACGGCGTTCGGACCGTGGTGCTTGGGCAAGGCGTGAAGCTGCCCGAGCTGCCGGACTGGGTGGACGCCGTGGAACTGCCGGAGAACCTCGGAATCCCCGGGGGCCGCAACGCCGGCGTCGAGCGGCTGCGCGAGCTGGGCGGCACGGACGTGCTGGTCGTCCTGGACGACGACGGCCTGCTGCCTCGCACCGACACCTTCCGGCTGATCCGGGAAGCCTTCGAGCAGGGCCCGCAGCTGGGGATCGTGTCCTTCCGGATCGCGGACGAGACCGGGTGCACCCAGCGCCGCCACGTGCCCCGCCTCGGCGCCAGCGACCCGATGCAGTCCGGACCGGTCACCACGTTCCTGGGCGGCGGCCACGCCATCCGCATGAACGTGATCGACCAGGTCGGGCTCTTCCCCGCCGAGTTCTTCTACGCGCACGAGGAGACCGACTTCGCCTGGCGCGCGCTGGACGCGGGCTGGCGCATCGACTACCGCGCTGACATGGTGCTGCAGCATCCTCGCACCGACCCGGCTCGTCACGCCGCCTACTACCGGATGACGGCGCGGAACCGGGTCTGGCTGGCCAAGCGCCACCTTCCTGCGGTCCTCGTGCCTGTCTACCTCACTTCCTGGGCCCTGTACACGCTGGTCCGCCGGCCGCCGCTGTCCGGTCTCAAGGCGTGGTGGTCCGGCTTCTTCGAGGGAGTTCGCACCGCGTGTCCTCCGCGTCGTCCGATGCGGTGGAGCACGGTGTGGCGGATGGCGAAGCTGGGCCGACCGCCCGTGTTCTGACGGCCGGTCCAGCGCGGTCAGGTCCGAACGGGTGGACGGCGTCGGTGACGCGTTGCACGTCCGTGCTGGTCCTGGCCGGGTAGCAGGGCAACCTGACGCGTCAACTGCTGCCGCGCAAACCTCTCCTTCGGGGGAAAGGTTTGTGCGGCAGTGGTATATCTGCGACTGGGCGGCCAGGCTGGTGCCGCGACCTCGGAGGGAGCGAAGTCATGTCGGTCATTGCGTTTGCGCAGTTGCTCCTGCCTGACTCGCCGTACGCCATGTGGGTCCGGGGAGAACTGGAGGAGTACCTCCGGCTCCCGGACGACGACACGCGGGCTGAGGTCATCGGAGGGGAGATCGTTGGGTCACCGGCGCCGGTGTACGCCCACGCAGGAATCCTCTCGGACATCCAGCGAGGCTACGAGCGTGCGTGGTTCGTCGATGCGAGCTTCCAGTGGCGAGCCGTGCAGGCCGTCAACCTGGATCTGTTGGAGATCGGCGACGGCTACGTCCCCGACCTGGTGGTCGTGCAGAAGGACATCGACGCGGAGAAGCGTGCAGACGACGTCCTGCACCTGCACCCGCACGATCTGGCGCTCGTCGTCGAGGTGACCTCCGCATCCAACGCCCGTCACGACCGTCGGCCCATGTTCGGTCGCCAGGTCAAGCCCACGAAGTGGGGCGGGTACGCGAGGACAGGAGTGCCGTACTACCTCCTGGTCGACCGTGACCCGCGGCAGCCCGGAGTCACCCTGTTCGGCGCGCCTGACAAGGCCAAGGGCACGTACGAATCCCTGGGCGAATGGAAGTTCGGTGAATCCGTCCGCCTGCCGGAGCCGTTCGGCGTCGAGATCGACACCGACGCCTGGAAGCCCTGGAGTCCGTAGGCGCCGAGCACTGCTCGGGCGGGTGGCCACCCGCGCTCGATCTGCTTCGTTGACTAGGTTCACCGTCGTTCCCCACCATCCGCCCCCCACCCCTGGGCCTGGCCGTGTGCCGCCGGGCCAGGCGGCACACGGCAGGGTGTCTCAGGCGGCGATGTGTGCGGGCCGGCTGCCGGTAAGTGCGGTGTGCAGGGCCGTTCGGACTCGGGCGGCGCCTGCGGTTGCCACGTCCGCGCCCTGGCCGGCCGTGGGGGGTCGGGTGGTCAGACCGGCGCAGGGGCGGCAGATGCCGGGCCGGGGCACGGGATCGTGGCACCTGGTGCACTCGGAGTACCTGGGTGCCGCTGCGCCCGGGACGGGAGGCATCTTGTGCTCCAGGCGGTAGCGCAGCACGGCCACCGCTGAGTGCATCGGGACGGGCAGGCCCGGCAGCAGGGCGTGGGCGAGGTCGGCCCGGGTCGCGCCGCGTTGCAGCCACTACGCGACGAGGGGCGCGAGTTCGCGCGCTTCGGCCTCGCCGAGACGCAGTCGGGGCTCGGGCTGGATCGCCCGGAACAGGGTGGTGACCGCTTCGCTCTCGGAATCCGGAGGTGCGGGGAGGGTGGGTTCTTGCTGCCGGTTCTTTACTACAGGGCCGTCAGCGTGACCGGTGGCCCCTCCGCCGGAGGCCGGAGGGGTGGCACTCGGTCGCGGGAGTTGCGGGGTGTCGTAGACGTGGGTCTCGGTGATGATCGTGCCGTCCGGCAACCGGATCTTCTCGACCCGGTAGTACCCGGCGTCGGTCAACTCCTTGAGCGCCTTACGGACCGCGCCGCGCCCCTGGGGGCTGGTATCGGCCATGTGCCGCCCGTCCTCGCGCCAGCCGTCGGGGCGGGAGAGGAGGTCGGCGAGCAGGCCGCGAGCGGTGTAGGACAGCCGCCGGTACTGGAGTAGGGCGTTGGGTAGCACGGTGAAGTTGCGCACGTGGGCGCTACGATGTACTCGCATCGGGAGGTGGACTCCTGTTGCCGGACCCCGGAGCGTTGGCGCGCTGCCGGGGTCACCTGTTTTTGGTTGGATTACGAAACGTACCACGGCATTTGACACAGTGTGAGCCGTTCGCGACATTCCGTGCGTGGCCAGTGCGGGGAAACCCGGCTGGGCCGGCCCCGGGATTCGAGCCTGCTGCCTCCATTCCTCCCGGGCTGGGCTCACAGGTCGTCGAGGTCGTCGGCGAAGGTCACATCCAGCTCGGCGACCAGGGCTTCGGCGAGTTCGGCCTGCTGGGTGCGGTCGATGAGGACCTTGCCGAGGTTGGCGACGCCCCGCAGTGTGGTGAGGTCGTTGCCCCGCAGATCCAGGTCCTGGTACTTACCCCGGCCGAACTCGGTCAGCCGCAGGTTGCAGGTGTCGAGGACTGCGCCGCCGAGGTCGCAACCGGTGAACGACGCCTCAGTGAGCGCGCACTTGGAGAAGGCGACCGGGCCGGTGGCGCGGGTCTGCTCGAAGGTCGCGTAGTCGAGCCTGCAGTTGTCGAAGAGGACGTTGTCCAGCGTCACGTCGATGAGCCCGGCGCCCATGATCTTGCAGTTACGGAAGACGACCCGGGAGAGTTTGCTGTCGGTGATGCGGGCGGCAGCGAGGTCGCAGGTGTCGAACTCGACAGAGTCGAGGCGGACTTGGTCGATCTGCATGCGGTTGACCCGCAGGTTGGAGACGCGGCCGGTGATGAGACGGGTCTCGGCGAGATCCAGGTCCCGCAGGTCGGCGTCGCCGTACTGGAAGTCTTGGACGATACCGCGGGCGGAGTCGAGGGTAGTGACGTTGGACAGGTACAGGCCGGGCTCGTCCAGGTGGGGCAGGGTCACGGTGATACGGCCGAAGGTGATGCTGTCCATGAGGGGCTCCGCTCTCTCGATGGTCGGGCCGGGCCTGCACCGCTGGTGCAGGCCCAGGGTGTTCGGGGGTGGCGCTACTTGCCCTTGTTCGACCAGTTGTCCCAGGCAGGCCGTTTGTCGAACGGCCCGGCGGTGGGGCCGGTCACGGTGGCGACGCCGGTGAGATGGGCGACGACGGCCGTGTTGCTGGCGGCCAGCAGTTCGCCCAGGGCCATGCGGCTTTTCCTCGCGGACGGTATCGGACAGGGCGGTGGCCAGGGCCTGTTGGGATGGGCGCGGTCCAGCATCGAGCCGATGTTCCACTCCAGGACGTTCCCCGCCCGGAAGTCCTCGTAGGCCGGGTCGGTCGACCTCGCGGGTGGTCAGGTCGCGGTTGCAACGTGACCAGGCGATGGTGCGGCGTCAGAATTCGCGGGCCTGCTGGGGTGGGGGCCGCCCGCTCGGTGTTGACGCCTTCCCTACTGCCGCTCCCGTGGTTACCGGGCCGGGAGGAGTTCCCCGTACTCGACGGCCGCGCGCAGGACGGTGGCGAAGCCCTGGGGCAGGAGGTTGACCGCGTCGAGGGCGTCGGCGGTCAGGGGGATCTCTTCGAGGAGGTACTCGCCTCGGCCCTCCTGGGTGAACTCGGGCCCGGTGCGGTCCTCGAAGCTCCACTTCTCGATGGTGGCGAGGTAGAAGTCCTGGCGCTCGTCGGCGGTCTCGATGGTGTGGAGGAGGCTGACGATCTCGGCCTCGCCCGCGATCTCCTCGCGGACCTCGCGCAGCAGGGCCTCCTTGGGGCTGGCGTCGGTCGGTTCGGTCTTGCCGCCGACGATCACCCAGTACGGGTCGAGGCCGGGGCGGATGCGCTTGATCAGCAGCATGGTGTCGTTCGGGGTGAGGAGGACGGCGCGGACGCGGTGCTGCATGGTGGCCTGCTTCCTGTTCGGTAGGATGGGCGGGTCAGTGGAGGAGCCAGCCGCCGTCGACGTGCAACGACTGGCCGGTGATGAAGGACGCGCTGGGGCCGGCCAGGAAGGCGACCGCTGCGGCGACGTTCTCGGGTCGGCCTCGGCGCTGGACGCACTGGCGACGGATCTGGTCCTCGGGCCGGGCGCGGTGGTGGGTGGGCAGGTCGTTCTCCGCCTCGACCTGGATGGCCCCGGGTACGACAGTGTTCACGCAGATCCCGGCCGGTCCAAGTTCCCTGGCCAGCGACCTGGTGAGGCCGAGGAGTCCGGCCTTGGCGGTGCTGTAGGCGGTGAGTCCGGCGCGGCCGGCGCGGGCGTTGACACTGCCGATGTTGACGATCCGGCCCCATTGACGGGAGCTCATACCGGGGCTGATTGCCCGGCAAGTGCGGTAGTGAATGGTCAGGTTGGACTCGATGGCGCGCGCCCACTCGTCCTCGCCGAGCTTGCCCCATGGGATGCGCGGGTAGGCGCCCGCGTTGTTGACGAGAACGTCGACCGGCCCGAGTTCGGACTCGACCTGGCTGGCCAGCGCGGCGACGGCGTTCGTCGGTGAGGTCGGCGCTGACCTCGATGCCGTTGCGGCCCTCGCGTCGTACGTCGGCGAGCACGGTGCGGGCCTGGTGGATCTGTGCGAGGTGGTTGACGGCGACGGCAGCTCCGGCGGCGGCCAGGGCTCGGCTGATCGCGGCTCCGATCCCGGTGGCGCCGCCGGTGACCAGGGCCACCCGGCCTTGGAGCAGCAGGGCGGCGATGGGCAGTTCAAGCGGCGTGGGTGTGGTCATCGTCGGTCCGATCGTCGGGGCTGGTGGCCGGCACAGGCTGGGCGCGGGTGAAGGTCTCGCAGACGGTCTCGGGCTGCTGGGTTTCGGCGAGTTTGGCCAGGAGCAGGAGGAGGTCGTGGCCGCTGAGGCGGTCGGGCGGAATCACACCGAGGATTCGTAGGGTGAGGAAGTGGCGGATCTGGGTGAGGAACCGGTCCGGGTCCAGCCCGGCGGCGGGGGCGAGGTCAGCACGAACACGTTTCAACAGGCGGGTGATTGCGGCCTGGCGTCCGGCGCCTACGGGCCAGGTGTAGCGGACTTCCAGTCGGCGGTGGCGCTCGTCGTGGTCGACCTGTTCGAGGTGCGGGGTGGTGACCGGTGGCAGGTGGAGCGGCAGGGTGCGGGTGTACACGTCGGGCTGGTAGGTCGGTACGAGCCAGCCGCCCATGCCCAGCAAGTACCAGAGGAGGATGGCGATTTCCCCGGCGAGCGTGTTGCGGCCGGCGTACTGGAAGTCGAGCCAGCACAGCGGGTCGGCGATGTTCGGTTCGGTCGGGTCGCCCTGGGTGAGCGCGGTGATCCAGGTGCAGGCGGAGCAGAGTGCTTCGCGGACTTCCCAGATGATGGCGGGCAGGTCGAGGCGCATCGGGATGCCGTTGACGACGAAGAGGTGGCCGGTGAGGGCGTGCACGGGGATCGGCCGGTCAGTGCGTGGGGCAGGGACGGCGGGGTCGCCGGACAGGTACCAGTTGTCGATCCGTCCGCCGGGGCGGATGCGGTCCAGGTAGAGGCCGGGCACGCAGGACGAGAGCGGCTCGGTTCGGCCGCTGTCGGCGACTGCGGCCAGCAGGCTGTCGCGGACAGCGTCGATCAGCGCGGTGACCCGGGGCAGGGCGCTCGGGTGCCGGTCGGCGGTGGCGATGACGTCGCCGAGCAGCATGCTGCACCGGCCGGTGGCGAACACGTCCTCGTAGGCCACGACGTGCTTTCCTGCCGCCTGGCTGCGGCCCAGTAGTCGGGGCACCGGCAGTGTGCGGGCGGCGACCTGCCAGCCCTGGACCTCGGCCTCCGCTGCGGCGGGGGAGAGGATCTTGCGGAAGACCGGACCCGGGGCGGCGGGGCCGTTCATGCGCGGCTCGTCGGCAGGGAGATGGTGGCCAGCCAGTGGCCCAGGACGGTGTTGGCCAGCTCCACCGCCTTCTCGCGGTCCTCGCGGGCCCGGGGGCGTAGGTCGGCGTCGATGTCGGGCTCGCGGTCGAGGAAGACGCCCAGCGCGTCGTCGTCGGAAGCGCGTTCGGTGTCCTCGAAGCGCAGCATCACCTTGGCCAACAGGGCGGTGACTTTGAACAGGGCACGGAGGTCGGGAGCGCCCTTGAGGAGCTGGCGACGGATCTCGATGGCGGCCTGCACTCCGGCCTCGACACTGGCCGCGACGTCGTCGGCCGCGTCCGGAGCAGGCAGGCCCAGGCCGGGGCGGCACCACAGCGGCGCGAGGGCACCGGAGCCGATCAGCATGAGGACGTGCAGCAGGCGGGAGGTGACCGCCCCGGTGCAGCACTCCTCCTGTGTCAGCACGGTCAGGCCGAGCTTGACGCCACCGAGTTCGGCTTCGAGGTCGGCGAGGGCCCGTCGGAGCTCGGGAAGGCTGTCCTGCTCGGCGATGACGAAGACGTCCAGGTCGGACCAGCCGTGCTGGTACTTGCCTCGGGCTCCGCTGCCTGTCACGGCGAGGAGGTCGATGACGGGCGGCACCTGGAGGGTGGTGCGGTCCAGCAACTCGGACAGGTAGGACTCCAGGTGGACGGGCAGGCCCAGGGTGTTCACCGGCGTCGTGGACGGCCTGCGCAGCGGCCATCGGCAAGCCAGGGCAATCCCGTCGAGGCGACGTTCAAGGTGCGAGCGGCTGTGGTTGTTGTCGATGACCTCCTGCGCGAGCGAGGCGATCCCGGCCGCGCCACGGCGGGCCTTCACGGCGTCGCGCTCGACCACGTCCTCGTGCCCGGCGGTGCCGCGTTCGGCGCGGACCTCAGGCGTCGCGTCGACATACACGACGGTCAGCTGCTCGCCGAGCATCCGTCGCAACTCGGCGGCCGCGTCCTGGTCGTGCAGCGACTCGATGGTGACGTGTTCGAGGAACTGGTGGGCCGCGCAGAACCGGTCGAGGCCGTCGACCAGCAGCTCGGCCCGCACCACGGCCGGGATCGCGTACGGGTCGGCGATGCCCGCGCGCTGGGCGGCATCGTCGATCAGGTAGCCGATCTTGAGGCGGGCGTATCCGTGCCTGACCCGCAGGTACTCGCCCGCCGTGCTCTTGCCGCTCTCCGACATGCCCCCGAGCGCGACCACCCGAACCCCCGGCAGGGCTCGGGGCGGCACGAGCGGGGCGATCGGGTGCAGGTGTTGGCGGATGGCGTCCTGGACGGCCATGACCCGGTGCTCGCCGACCACGACGGTCTCCGCCCACCTGCCCTCGGCAACGAGCTGGTGCATCTGTAGGTGGAGGTGCCGCTGGTAGTCGGCGTAGGCCGGGGTGACGTGCCGCTCGTGGGAGAGGCTTCGGGAAGTGCCGATCACCGGGTCGTCGTCGTGAAGGAGCACGATGCCGTGCTCGGCCGCCTCGGCGGCCCGGACGTCGGAGGCGTACGTGGGGTCGTGCTCAGGGGAGACGGACACGATTTCCTCCGGGTGGTGCACAACGACGGTGGGGCACTTGGCGGCTCTCGGCCGGACGCCGCGGGGCGCCCGGCCGAGAGCCGGATCGGGCTAACGGCCCGGGTACGGCGGCTGCGGGGTCGGCGGGGCCGGGGGCGGAGGCGGCGGGGTCGGCGGAGGCTGGGGAGCCTCCAGGATCGGAGCGGCGGTTCGCGGCACGGCGAATCTCCCTTTGGCGTGACGGGTTTCCGGCCTGGCGGGTCGCCGAGGCCGGCGAAATGTGGGCGGCTCCAGCTGCGGGGGTTCACCCGGAGCCGCCGGTCCCGCCTCGGGCCGGCGTGCGGTGGTTGCCGAGGCGGGGGTACTGGGGTCATGCGGTCACGCCGCCGGTATTCGCTCCAGCGCCACCGGGCCCTGCAACGGCGCCGACACCGCCCGCCGGCGCCGGTCCGCCCGCGTGGCAGCCGCAGTGGCCACAGTGAACGGCGTGGCCCGGGTCGGGGCGGACAGGTCGAATTCCGCCCACACCGACTTCCCGCCCCCGGCAAGGGAGTCGACGCCGGACCGGTCCGTCAGAGCGAGGACGAGCGCGAGCCCACGCCCGCCGACGGCTTCCCCGTCCGCCGCCCGCAATTCGGGCCGCCCGGGCCCGGGGTCGCTGACGCACGCCCGCAGCGCACCGTCCTCGGTGAGCCCCAGTGCCGCACTCAGCGCCAGACCCGGCCGTCCGCCCCCGCAGCCGTGAACGACCGCATTGGTGGCGAGCTCGGACAGCACGACCTTCACATCGCCCACGAAGTCACCCAACTCATCGTCACCCAGGCCGAGTTCATCGATCACTTGCTGCGCCCAGCGGCGGAGGGAGCCGATACTCGCCCGGTCGGCCGGAAACCTCATCGTGATGGTTCGTGGTTCCATGGGGCGCCTCACTTGCTCGGGGGCGGAAAAGGGTCCTGGGGCCTCGTGCGACGAGGAGCCGTATGTCGGCGTCGGCCAGGCACCTGAGTCGGCGGTCGGCGTCGGCGTGGCTGCCCAGGTGCGCGATCGTGGGCAGGACCACGGCGTACAGGTCGGCTCGCGCCTCGATGCGGGCGAGGAGGGCATCAGGCCCGGTGCCGTCATCCGTGATCACCTCGGCGAGACGAAGCTCCCGCCGCTCACAGAAGTCGCCGAGGACCCCGGCCAGCGCCCGCCGACGCGGCAGTCCCGCAGCGACGGCTTCACGTAGGAGCCCGACCACCACGGGCTGAGGGACGGAGAGTTGCTCGGTCAGCATCCGCTTCCTTCCGGGTCACTGAGGGTGTCTGCTTTGAGGCTGCCCGAACCCGGGACGTCACGGAATCGCGTGCCGTGGCAGTTCCGTGGCAGTTCTGGCGCACAGTCACCGCTTCTGGTGCTTCCATGACTTCCGGAGCAGGAGGTGGCGATGGCAGCAGTGATCGTGTGGACCGGGCTCGAAGCGAAGGCTCTGCGGGTGGCATGCCGCAAGTCCGTGCGGGACTTCGCTGCACTCCTCGGCATGTCGGTGCGGGCGGTGACGAACTGGGAGAGGCTGGGGGCGGGAACCCAGCCCCGGCCGGACACTCAGGCGATTTTTGACACCGTGCTGCGGCAGTGCGATCCGGGAGCCCGGATACGCTTCGAAACTCTCGTAGCACAGCAGACCGGTGCTCCGATGCATGCGGAGATGCAGGCAGGGCCTCGGGCATGGGAGTACGAATCGTGGACGGAGGACATCGAGCGAGCGGTCCTTGCTGCGGCTCGGCAGGACTTCGTGTTCGCCGGAAGCCTGCTGGAACGTTGGCGATCGCGCTGGGCCGTGCGGGAGCTCGACGAGCGAGGTCTCTATCTGCTGGCCCGTTCGAGCGCGCTCGTGGGTGACCTGCGCCGCGACCAAGGGGTGCTGCTCGGCCCGTTGTCGGCCTCGACGTCGTACAGCCAGGCGCGGTCGTTGTTCACTCAACTCGATATTCCGAGGCGGATCGCGCAGCTGGACTTATCGCTGGCAGTCGTCACGGAAATGTCGGGGAAGCTCGATGCGGCGGCGTCCCGGTACTCGGAATTGGCCGGCGATTTCCGGCTCAGTCCGCGGGACCGGGCGAGGGCGGCACTTTGGGTCGGCACCGCGTTGGACAAGCAAGGGCGGCACGAGCAGGCCGTCGGCATCACGGAGTCGGCGATCCTGGCGTTCGAGAACCTCGGCGAAGTGGAGGACTGGGCGACAGCGCACCAGAAACTTGCGCTTGCGCACCGGGGGACGGGGAACCTGGGGGAGGCGGTGCGACAGATAGAGATCGCGCGGCTGAACGCGACCGCTGCGGTTCCGATGCAGGACGTTCGGCTGACCACTGCTCACGGGCACATCCTGCTCAGCGACCGTGCGACGGCCGGGGAGGGGCTCGCCCTGCTGGACCGGGCCGAGGCATTGGCGGCCAAGTACGGTATGACCCACCAGCAGAGGAGCATCCAAGGCATTCGGACCGGCTTCCAGCGGGCACCGTGCCTCCATTGAGCAGGAGAACGACGTGGCGGACACTCGGCAGCGCGAGATCACCGACCGGCAGTGGGCGGACGCCACGCTGATCTGGGAGTACCACCAGATGGGGCACCGGCGGCAACCGTGCGATGTGGCGATCGGCCTCGGCTGCCACGACCTCGGGGTCGCCGCCGAGACGGCCGCGCTGTACCTGGACGGTCTGGTGTCCAGGATCGTGTTCACCGGCGGGCCGAACCCCTCCCGGCCTGATCACTTCCCCCGGGGGGAGGCCGCGCACTTCACCGAGCACGCCCTCGCGCTCGGCGTGCCCGGTCACGCGATCCTCCAGGAGCCGCGGGCCCGCAACACCGGGCAGAACATCCAGTTCTCCCGGGAGGTTCTGGAGGTTGCTGGTCTCGACGTGCGTTCGGTACTGCTGGTGAGCATGCCGTACATGGAGCGCCGAGCGTACGCCACGTGCCGCCAAGTGTGGCCGCAGGTCGAGGCGGTGTGCGCCTCGACCCCGATGAACTTGAACGACTACGTGAAGACGATCGGCGACGACGCCCTCGTGATCGACGGCCTCGTGGGCGACCTCCAGCGGGTGATCGAGTACCCGGGGCTCGGGTTCGCCGTCGCCCAGGATGTTCCGGAGACAGTCCGTGGCGCGTATCAGCGGCTTCTGGCCGACGGATTCGACAGCAAGTTGCTCACCTGAGGCTGAATCATCTGACGGGCTGGTGTGTGCCGTCCATCAGCCGAACCTGTTTCCCCGCCTGTCCACGTTCGCCAAGCTGTTCACGGCGGACGTGTGGATCGTCCTGGACGACGTGCAGTTCGCCCGCCGCGACTACCAGCACCGCGCCCGCCTCGCACGGGCCGTAGGCGTGCCGGGCCCGACCCGGTGGCTGAGTGTCCCCACTCACCTTCCGGCAGGGCGGGCGACCCTGATCCGGGACGCCCGGATGACCGAACCGGTGCGCAGCCGCCGTCGAACCGCGGACCTGCTGCGCGAGCACTACCGGACCGCTCCGTACTGGGCGGGGTTCAAGGAACGGCTGGATCGATTCTTCGACGTCTTCGAACGCACCGACCGGACGGGGATCGTGGCGCAGGAATCCACACTTCTGCTCCTGTCGATGGTCGGCTGGACCGGCCGGGTAGTGGTCAGCAGCGACCTTGACGCGAGTGCCGGCCGCTCCCAGCGCCTGGCAGAACTCTGCTCGGCGGTCGGTGCCGGCACCTATCTCTGCGGGACGGGCGGAATGCGCTACATCGAGCCTGCTGCTTTCGACCGCGCCGCCATCGAGCTTCGGCCTTTCGCAGTCCCGAACGGCGGCTTGTGGGTCGGCGCGTCCCGAATGAGCGCGGTCGCCGCGCTCACCGCCTACGGGCCGCAGCAACTGGCCGAACTCCTGTGCCGACCTCTTCTCGGCACTGGCCGGACTCTTGCGGGCACTCCCGGAATAAGCGGCCCTCGCGGTGTTCGGGGCTGACGAACGCGAAGCCGTAGCTGTAGCCGAAGTTGAGGAGGTACGGAGCGCCGTCGTCGCGCATGCTCCGCTGGTGGGCCGCTTCCTCGTCGATCGAGCGGTGGACGTCGGGCGGGACCGGTTACAGCCGACGCGCCGTTCGACTCGGTGTCGTCGGGGCCCCGGCGCCACAGGGTCCGCCCGTGTGTCCCGGGCGGTCCGAGGGCGGCGAATGAGGGGGTACGGCCGTCCGGCTGCACCGGGAGCACGGCGTGCTACCTCTACGGCAGTGGAGGCAGAGCTCGCCCTGATTGGGTAGAGGCCGTCAACCTGCTGCCGAGCGAACCTCTCCATCGGTCGAAGGAGTTGTGTGGTGGCGCCTGTCGCACCGAGGGCGGGGGCGGGCACCCGCCGGCAGGCGGGTGGGGGGTGGATGGTGGGGAACGGTGGGGGACGTGCGCAGTGGACGGGATGACGCGCGGGTGTTCGCCTGGGACGGGGGGGGCCCGGGCCCCCCCGGGGGGGGGGGCCGGCCCCCCCCCCCCCGGGGCCCGGCGGGCGCGGGTGGGGGGGGGGGCCCCGGCGCCCGGCAAGGCGCCGGCGCCGAGGGCGGGGGCCGCG